>CACZEL010000023.1 GCA_902780235.1 uncultured Bacteroidales bacterium
TTCATGTTATTTAAGTGTATAATATTTATGGTTCCATGCTGAATGATGAATCTCCGGCAAAGTGATAATACCCTCTTTCGGCTTCTTGCCTGCGAGATAAAGGGCGTACGCCACTGCAGCCAACTCATCCTCCGATTTAGCAGCGGGTTTAGCGATCGGAGCTACAGGAGCAGCGGCATGTCCTGCTTTCGCGCGACGCTCTTCGAGATCCTTCAGGAACTGCTCTTTCGCCAGACCCGACTTGTACTCGCGGTACTGCTTGTCGTGCATTGCGAACTCGAACAACTCCTCGTCGTCCTGTCCGCGATCCCAACCCAGTTCTTCCATCTCTTTGATATACTGCGGCAGTACGTTCGGATAGAGTTTCTGCGGGTCGTCGGTGTAGAACTCAAAGCCTTTCTCCTTCGCCAACTCAATGATCTCCGGTGCCAGTTCTCCCGGTAACTTACCGGACTTACCGAGGATCATACCCCACATAGCGGGATCCATACGGGTGAAGTCTTTCTCGCCCATCGAACGGCTGAAGAGGTTCATCAGGGCGGCGTTCTTCACATACTGGGTCGAAGAGCTGCACGAGCAGTTCGTCTTCTGACAACTCTTTCTCGCCTTTCTTCTTGAGGTTCGCATTGATAGCGGCATGCATACCTTTGAGGTCGGCCATGAGCGAACCCATCATACCGCCCGGCAGACCGCAGCCTACGAGCAAGGACGTCATGAGGGCGTTCTTCGGATCGATCCAATAACCGAGGAAATCATCGATGAACTCCTGCGTCAGGCTACGCGCCTCCATGTAGGCTTTCATATTGATGTCCTTCACACGGAAACCGGCATCCTTGAGCATAGCTTGGATGGTGATCACGTCCGGATGAACCTTACCCCAACTCAGCGGCTCCATCGCAACGTCCAGCACGTCACCGCCGGCTTTGGCTACCTCGAGCATCGAAGCAACGCTGAAGCCCGGCCCCGTATGACCGTGGTACTGAATGATGATATCGGGATGTTTCTCTTTGATAGCGGCTACGATCACGCCTAACATGTGCGGACGACCGATACCGGCCATATCCTTCAGACAGATCTCCTGCGCACCACCTTCGATCAGCTGCTCGGCGAGGTTGATATAATACTCCGCCGTGTGTACTTTCGAATAGGTGATACACATCGTCGCCTGCGCGGTCATACCTGCCTCTTTCGCCCATTTGATGGACGGAATGATATTACGCGGGTCGTTCAGACCGCAGAAGATACGGGTGATATCCGTACCCTGCGCATGTTTCACTTTGTACATCAACTGACGCACGTCTGCCGGCACAGGGTTCATGCGCAATGCGTTCAGACCACGGTCCAACATGTGTGTCTTGATACCTGCCTCGTTGAACGGCTTGCAGAACGTACGAACGGCTTGGTTCGGGTTCTCACCGTACAGCAGGTTCACTTGCTCACTCGCACCGCCGTTGGTCTCCACACGGTCAAAACAACCCATGTCGATGATCACCGGCGCGATACGCGCTAACTGGTCCTTACGCGGCACGTACTTACCGCTACTCTGCCACATGTCACGATAGACAAGGGAGAATTGAATTTCTTTTTTCATTATATTAGAATTCTTAATTTTTAATTCTTAATTTTTAATTAAAATCCGAACGATAGTCCGCAACTAAACGTCAGGTTCTTGCCTTGCTGATAAACCGGACTATATTGGTCGAGGTCCGCCTGCTCGCCGGCTCGTGCATGGTTGTAACATGCATCGACATGCGCATAGCAGTTGTTGAACACCTCATAAACGGCGCGGAACTTGATCTCATCGTTCCGCCAGATGACGTTCTTGAACGGTTCTTGCGCGATGATCTTACCGATATCGCCGCGGATATAGTCGTACGCCGTATATTTGGTGTCATTGGTATAATTGAGCATCAGCCTTAGACTCCGCGTCGGACGGTAACTCAACTGCAGCCAGATACTCTGGGCGTTCGACCCCATGTAATGGCCCATCTGATAGCTGTTCGAGGTATAGTCCAGCACCGCGATCGAGTGTTCGTACGTCGCGATATAACTGCGCATGAACTCGCCTCGCAGCGCCAAGCCTTTTACCGGCCAGCCGCTCCAGTTGAAACCCACCAGATAGGACACGGGGTTCTTCTGCGGGTTCGATTTCTTGAGACGATCGAACTTAAACTCATCGAGGAAGAACGAACCGTACAGCCTCAGATGATCGGTCGGACGAACGGTGATCGTTGCAAAAGCCTGTGATCCAGCGATTTATAGAACGCGATCGGAATGAAATACGCAGCTTGCACGTTACGCTCGGCATAGACGATCGAGTTACCGATCCCGAACTGGATATACTTGCAGGGCATAAACGTGAACATGTTCGCCGCCATGAACTTATTCGCCGGCCGATATTCCCGTTGCGTGCTTGTCTCCGTCTGTTGCTCGATGTACCAATAGGTCGAATCGATCACGTTCGAGACCAGCCACGCATGGAAATAGTCGAACTGGAACCACTTACACGGCGTTAACTGCAAAGTCACCATCGGTACAGCGGGGTTATGCGCCGACAGGATATTCGAGCAATGTTGCGCATCGCCCCATGCGACCCGTTCGCGTTGCACGCCGATACTACCCCACCAGGCATAAAGCGATATACCGCCTCGTGAATCCGAGAAATCACCGCCGTAGTTCGCCTCTTTATATTGCACGCCCGCAAGGTCATTCAAGTATCCCGGCTGCGTGATACGCGCACCCATCGTTTTGCTGCGCGGGTCGTAATAAGCGGCGCTGTTGTAATAGGTCTCATTCAACCCGTTGCCGCTCCAGCTGTTATCGCGAATCGATCCCCAGATCGACACATGATGCGCGATGTCCATCTGGATCTCCGCGCCATAGACACGATGCATCAGCAGACCCTTCTTCGTGTTGTAATCAAGGTCCATGCCAAGGATCGGTCGCAGACGCATTTTGAAGATCTTGTCTTTCGTCAGAATATGCAGACTCGGGTCCGCCAGATTGAGGTTCGACACCGCCGTCTTCCATTGTGTCACATGCCGATGGCCGTAACTGTAGTACGTCGGCAGCGTGTCGCAGCAGCGAGTCCCTACCCTGTGCCTCGCGCAACCTTGCCGCGATATAATCCCGCGTGTACGGCTTCACGGCGGCATTGGTCTCAATCACCCCGTCCGTCGTCAACTCCTCGATGAAGTCATACACCTCCGTGTACTCAATCATCTCCGGAATCCGCTGAGCACTTAGACTTAACGAAAGACTCGCCGCAAAAATAAATCCTATCTGTCGTAATGTCGTCATAACGTCATAACGAGATATTCATTATTAATTATTCATTATTTCGCATAGCGCGCATTTAGTCCTTCAATCACTTCGTCTGTGATATCGTAGCCGGCTACTTTATTCATCAGCACGGCGCCGTTGAGGATCAGATGATAACGACCGTCTGCGTTCATCTCCTTCAGATAACTCTGAACCGAATCCGACAACTGTTGGGTCAACGCAGCCTGCTGATTCATGAAGTCATTGCTCAACTCCTGACGCAGGTTCTCCAGATCCTGCTGCTTGGCCATCAACTGCTGCTCTTTCTTCTGCAAACGAGCCTGCTCACTCTCTGCGCGCTCACGGCTCAGGAAAGCACCGGCCTCTACCTTACGCTGAAAATCGATCACATCTTTCTGGAAGGTCTCGTACTCTTTCTGGAAAGCTTTTGCCTTGCCGTCCAACTTCACCATCGACTCCTCGTACTGGGATTGCAGTTTGTCCGAAGCCTCTACCGCCAAGGTGTAGTGCGCCAAAATGGAATCGGTGCTCACTACGGCGATCGGCAGCAACTCACCTTGCGCTTCCACCTCTCCGTTCGCGGACTTCTTTGCCCACGGGTTCACCGTAAAAAACAACACAAACAAGGCAACAACACCCGCTGCCAAAATCGACTCTACAATAATACTAATCTTGTTCATTTTGATATTTAATTTTAATTTTAAATCTTCAATCTTCAATTTTCAATCTTCAATTTGTGCTCCTTTCGGGCAAGTTTGTCTTCCGAAAGAGCACAATGTATACCATCTTGCTTCATTCGCTTATTCTGATGAATATGTTGCGACCGGAAACTATGATCCTTCCTCAGAATCACACCCACACTCAGCAGCAAAACCGCCGCTCCGATAAGTCCCAACACGATCAATAATTCCTTCATAATATATACGCGCGCATAAAAATCGCCGCAAAATTACTACTTTTTTTTGAAATACGCAAGCGCGCACGCGTTTTTCTGTTATTTTTTTTGCAAGTACATCATCTTCGATGACATAAAGAAACGTTCTTATGTTTTTAGGGAATTCTTGCATCTTTGGTTCCACCTCTTTGCGCTTCTGATTTTTGCAAATGTGATTTTGTGAATAATGGGCACAAAAGATCCCGTCGGAGAAGAAAAATCGCAAAAAAATTAGAGGTATGCCACAATTTGGCAACCTAGCGTTGTATCTTTGCAGCGCAATTAAAAATTTACGAGTATGAAAAAGGATTTAAAAGCAACAGAAGTAACGAAGTTAACGCAAGTTCAGTTAGTGGATGAAATCATCGTTCGAATGGAAGACAAGAAGTTGTCTGAAGAGAGTGTCAAGAAGGCAAAACCTTTTATGGCAGAGTTTGCAAAACGGAATAACATATCCGAAAATGCTGCGATGTTGTTTGCTGCGTTCTTCAATAGTTTCGCGGACAATCACATCTGGATTAGGGATGTTGCAGGATTCTTTGAGTGCAATAAAGTAAAGATATTGACCATGTGGTCAGCCGTTGAAGAATTGGTAAACCGTAGATTTATCCTTCAATATAAGAAGGACAATGGGGACCTGTATTTCACGGTTCCCAATGACGTAGTTGCGGCTATGCGCGAAGATAGAATTTATTCTCCGAACGCCAAGGCGGATTTAACGATTGATCAATGGATGACTGCGTTGAGTAGGCTGTTGAATGACAAAGATCATGATAATATTCCATTTGTCAATTTTGTCGCAGACCTTCAAGTCTTAATCAATGCCAACAAACACTTGGTGATTGCACGTGAATTGGCAACGATTAAGGATGAAGAACACTTGGTTATCTTTGCAGGCATCATGGATCTGTTCGTCAGAAATAACGACAATCACGTTATCCGCGAAGATATCGAAGATATCATGGAGACACGTTGGCAGATGCGTATGCATGCGCGGTTGTTAGAGAAAGGTGTTCATCCTTTGCAGATTGCAGGACTTATAGAGCATAGTGACAGTAACGGGCAAGTGGAAGCGGATGCATGGAAGTTGACAGACGCGGCCAAAGAGCGATTCTTGGTGGAAGTGGATTGCTCCACGCCGATTGAAAGTGATAAAAATATCCAGAAAGCGGATAGTATCACGGAGAAACCGCTGTTCTTCAATGCGGCTGTAAGCAAACAGATGGCACAGCTGGAGACACTGCTTCAAGAAGATCGTTTTGCAGCTGTTCAGGAGAACTTGGTGAAACACGGAATGCGTCGCGGTTTTGCATGTATCTTCTACGGAGCGCCAGGAACAGGTAAGACGGAGTCGGTGTTGCAGTTGGCTCGCAAAACAGGGCGTGGAATTATGATGGTAGATGTGCCCAGTTTGCGCGATAAGTTTGTAGGCGAGACAGAAAAAAACACCAAAGCTATCTTCGATAAATACCGTAAGGTCTGCAAGAACTCCAAATTGGCTCCAATTTTATTGTTTAACGAGGCAGACGCGGTGCTATGCAAGCGAAATGAAGGAGCAACAGGAAGTGTGGACAAAATGGAGAATGCGATGCAGAATATCATCTTGCAAGAGATGGAGAATTTGGAAGGCATTATCATTGCCACAATGAACCTGACGGGAAATCTCGATACGGCTTTCGAACGTCGATTCCTGTATAAAGTTGAGTTCCCGAAGCCGACCCCGAACGAGAGTCAACACATCTGGCACGCTATGTTGCCGGAGATCAGTGAAGCGGAGGCATTTGAATTGGCGAAGCAGTATGCGTTCAGCGGTGGTCAGATTGAGAATATCGCGCGCAAGCAGCTTGTCAATGCCGTGCTGACAGGTGAGGATAAGGTAAGTATGGAAGCGATTCAGGAAGCGTGCAAGTCGGAGTTGTTCAAGAACTCCTCGATGAAGAGAATCGGATTCTGTTAAACGAAAAAGCAGCGCAGTCTCGAAAGGGATTGCGCTGCTTGGGTGAAATCGGCACTTATTTCTGAATATGTTTTCCGCGAAGGGCCAAATTCAATTTTATGCACAACGCACGATAAGTAGAATCAGATTTCCCTTTAATCATTCTTAAATAGTTCAACTTGCCATAGGCCACATTTAGCTTATGATTATCTATCATGGGCGATATGGCTATGGAATGGATGAGGGCGCGAAGATTCTTGACGTATGTGCGCGAAACATTAACTTTCTCTCCGACGGTTAATCCTGTTACCTCTTGACGAGTTCCACGCTTTAATAAACGAGTTTTTGTAGGATTGAGCGATAGATTGTTGTCCATAATGATACGCTGCAGTTCTTGCATAAACTCTCCGTCCGATTGATAAACATTATGATTACTGCTGAATGTCATATCGTCTGCATAGCGCGTATAATCTACATGAAAACGCTTGGCTAAACCTATTAAACGTTGGTCGAGCATTTTGCAGAAGATATTAGACAAAACAGGCGATGTGGGTGCTCCTTGTGGAAGATAACAACGATTACTTTTTTTATCTTCAGGTATAGTACAAACTTCAGCAATTAAACGAGCCACAAAGGGTTCTACATTAATACGAGTTAGAGATTGCTCTACCATACGAGCACTAATAGATGGGAAAAAGTCTTGGAGATCTAAGTTTAAAACATAGTTCTTATTAAGATGACATAAAGCATTGTCGCGCACAGATTTGCCGTAAACAAAACCCATTACCTCTTTTGGTGGTGTATAAATCGAGGACAATATAAAATTGAGACAGGTTTGAATTTGTTTCAATTCTTTTTTTGGAGCTCTAATCATTCTGTAACCACCTGATTTCTTGCGGATTTTAAATTGACGATATGCATGTCTACGATTCGAAGCTAGTTTGAAAAACGTTAGACGATCTGAAAGGAAATCACTTTGAATAGCAAGGGTAGAGACATATGGACCAATAGCACTAATTGTGTGACAAAGTGCATCGATCGATGTAACATCAACCTCATTCCTTAACTGTGTAAATAATTTCCCGTCCATAAAACAAAAAATACTTGGAGAACATAGGTACTTCTAAAAGATGGATTCAAGCGATGCGGCAAGCGCGGCGTTCAAGCCTTTAGGATACTCCATGAAGTGGAGCGGACTAAAGGTAATGCCGAGCGATAGCAAAGCGCAGAAGCCGACAGAATAAACGTTGTTGTCAAGACCGTTACGGGACTTGATATCTGCCGATAACAGCAGACGGGGTTCAAGTGGATTCCTATGTTCTCCAAGCAAATCATGCGCAAAGGTACAACTTTTTTTTCAAACAAGCAAATTATTGCTAAAAAATTTTCAAATTAACGAACTTAAAAGTGCCAGCCAATCCGTCCGGGTGTCGTACGGATTGCGGCAATCATTCAACCACAAGAGGGTTTTCATTATTGGAGAACAGCGACTGAGAAATCAAGTGCTTCGATCTCTGCGAGGAGCTTCTTGCAATCTTCTTCGGACATTCTCTCTACGTGGTTCTTGTAGTACTTGCGCGTGAGGTCGAAGTGGAGATTGTAGATCGCTTTGATATCCTCGATGTAACCGTCTGCTTCCCAGTTCTCCATGATGTCGGTGACAACATCTCCGCGGATTCCGGGCCAAATCGTTACAGGCGTTTCCTTTGCGTCTTTCTCAAGGCGTGCGACGAGTTCGTTGTGGAGGAAGACGAGCGGAAGGATGAAATCAGCGCCTTTCATGAGGAGTAAACCCTTCCGAGTCTCTTCGTCATTTCGATCGCGGCAAACGATGCCATACGGTACAGCCTTTTTCGGGCTCTTGAGAAGCTTGAGCAGCTTGCCCGAATTATAGAGACGTTCGTAGTCGAACGAAAGGCGGTCATTGTGCTCACACAGAGCCTCGATAGTTTTGGGATCGAGAGAGTCGTCAATAGACGGATTGTGAGCTACGATGGTTTGGTTGAAGATTTCTGTTGCTTTCATTTGCTTAAGTTTTTGATGGTTAAACATGTTGGTTTTTCAAAACCGCTGCAAAGATAGTATCTGAGAGTGCCGAATTGCGGCAGAGAGGGGAAGAAAATGCAAAAAAGAGCAGAAAAAAGGTCAGATACGGTCGATACAAAAGTCTTTTCGACCACAAGATTTGCAATGCGTTCCTTCCCAAACGGAGTCGAAATGGCTCATCGCGGCATCAATAAAACCGGGTTCGTCAGTAAGGAATCCCGCCTCAAAATTGCGGTTAGCTGAGGATTTCATTCCCATACCGGCGCCGGTGAGATTGGCAGAACCAACATAGACCAGATTGCTATCCATTACTATTATTTTCATATGCACGCGCGGACACAAGCGATGCTCCATACCACCCCATAAAGCCGGATACTTATCAAAATCTTCGCGGAAAGCAGTGCCCGGCTCTTTGGCATGAATAAGACGTACCTCCACACCTTTCTTCACCAAGTCATTGAGAATCTGAAGCAGCGGAACTACTGCCCCGCCTTTCTTCTCAACGTACAAATCCTTCAGGTCAGCGGTTGCAATCCATAGCAACCGCTTGACCTTTGGAATCTGCGCGATGACTTTAGAGTAATGGTCCGTATCGGCGATGTAAGTGGTCATAAATTATATATTATTCAAATCCCAGATATCCATTGCGGCTTCTATAATTTTCTTCTGCCGATTCTCTATTGCTCTACTATCCCAAACCGGATTAGTTTTGTTGCTTACAAACTCTACAATCTCTTTCTGCTGATTGAGCAGATTGTCTTGTCCGTAAGAAGCAAGTTTTTGTGCAAATGATTTATTGCCAATAGAACTATTATGGCTTTGAGAAATCAACATCAGGTTACCAACAGAATTTAACCATTCTCCGGAGGATATGCCATTTTCACCTTCGTACTCTCCGTATCCATTTGCTATAGGATCTCCGTTTGTAGGAGTTTGAGGAGCAATATGTTCTATGCTTTCATTTTTGATCAAATCATCAAAAGTTACTTTATGTGGCATAGGATGATTCTCGTTGCATAAATATAATTCGTATTTCCATAAGAGATAGTTATCTACTCTATTTCGATAGAACCATCCTTTTAAAACTCTTTTCATTTCATGGTCTCCCCAATACCACCACCAGCCATTGTTCTTGATGAGCCAGATCATTTCGGTTATACCTTTATCTATATCATTTTCCTTTGTCAAATAATGATTAAGTCGGCTCTCAACATCTGCTCTTCCTCCACGGAGTAAAGTGCGGAATGTGATATTTTCCAAGAAATGAGCTAATCGAGTATAGGTTTTTTCAGAAACTCTTAATCTATCAGCTTTCATAAAGAAGGGATAAGAAAGGGCCATATTATTCAAATAACGTAAATCCATAATATAGCCATCTTTACTATTCTCGATTTTCTCAACTGTTATAAAGGCAGAGGAAAGTCCAAACATAAAATCCTTTATCCATTGTATTTTATCCTCTACTTTCAAAAGGGTCTGTTTTATTTGGGAAACGCTATCTTCACTATTAAAACCTCTAGAATTATAGGAACGCCAGAAATAATTAAGTACCTCATCTTCTTTTATTGTAACACGAACAATCTTAGAATAAATATCCGAAAAATATCTTTCAATATAACGAATATTTTGATTAGCTAGATCTTCTCCTTCAGAATGAAGGTATATCTGTAGCATAAAGAAAGACTTAATAATTTCTAAATTTGACAACGGTTTACCGCGATCATTCTGAAAAGCAAAAATTTGGGCAGCCTGAATCTTATTATCGACTTCAAAATATGTAATACGAGCTTCTTCGATCAAATGATACCAGCGAAGCAACTCTTCTGTGTCAGTTTCAGCAAACTTTTTTAGAAAGCGCTCCTTTGCATCTCTTATTCTTTGCTGAGATCGTGTCGTAGGATTGCCCGCATTATGAGAATGCTCAATAATCTCATCTAAAAAGAAATTATTATCTTCGTCTACAGTTTCAAATTTTTGTATACCCTTTCGCAAGTCTTTTAGATAATAGTCTATGATGTCATCTAAATCTATACAAACATCCTTCCTGTCTTTTAGCACCTCGCTTAAGCAGCTAAAAAAGATAACGCACGTCGTTAGACGTTGCTGACCATCTATAATTAATAGAATTGACTTATCCTCTGATTTTTCGAAAAGGAAATGACCAAGATAATATTGGGAAGAAGCATTCTCTAAGTCTTCAATAAATTGATTTATTTGTGTTTCTCCCCAACTATATGAACGCTGATATGCCGGAATCTTAAAACGGATTCCTTTTACACAAAAAAGTGAAGAAATGTTAGTAATTTCCATAATGCCTATAATTATTCCCAACGATGAGAGATTTCTTTAAGTTTTTTATCATAAGTATAAATCATACCATTCTTACGGAAATTAATAGAGATGCCTGCCGCATTCTTATAGTTCCCTAACGATGATTCCCAATTATGAGCAAGTTCTGAAAGCTTCTCATCATACACATATATTATTTGATTCTTACGACAGATAATAAAAGTTCCTGTAAAACCAAGTAATTCTCCTATAGAAGAAACCCAATTATGGGAGATTTCTCTTCCTTGTTCGTTAAGGACATAGTACATTTGATTTTTGCTTACAATATCTGATATCATAATTAAATACACTAACATGTGCCGTGCGCAACTTCAACTCAACAATTTATAGATTCTTTAATGTTTCTATTTCACATTTTATTGCAATGTCACCAATTTTACCAAATTCCGGATTGTTGGCAGCTAATGCATCTTTGTATTTTGAAACAATTTTATCACCATATTCTTTCCAATACCTGCAAATAGTAGGACGATAAGCCGCAACATCTTCATCTTTGGGAATCAACATACATGCTAATGGCCTTACTATAAGATTAGCACAAAAATCTGCTCCATCTTCGACTCCTCTATAAATATCATATTTCTCAACATCAATTTTTAATTGAGTTTCATCTGTAATCGTGATTTTATTATTCGAGTGTGCCAAATCTACAATAATATCTTCTCTTAAGGTCTCATCCTTATAGTAGAAAATTCTTCTTCCAATTGCCTCAAAAATGCCTAAAAACTTATTTCCTTTGTTGTAAAGGAAAATGAGGTCCCCTTTATCTACTTGTTTCAAGATGTTTGTACGTTTGTCTTCACCATATTCGATCAGTGCCAACTCATAAACACCATTCTTTAATGCGTTTTGTTGCATTGAGCGATTAGCCATATTCATGTGCCAATACTGCCGCTTAGAACCAACAATTTCGGAAGTCGCTATATTATCTGCAGTTGGTTCTTCCTCATTGTCAATTTCATTCTTCTGATCTTGTGTCAAGAATGCTTTCCACAAAGGGATAGCCAAATTATCACCGTCCGGCTCTGCTTCATTTAATATATCAGTGCGCAAAATTCGAGTAATCATTCCTAATGTCTTAATTATTTCCTCAGGGTCCTCTTCATTTCTTTTTGCGTCTTCAACACACTTCGTTAGTATTTCTATATTTTTAGTGAGTTTTCCAAAATCTTCTTTACGTAGCATAAAGATCAATTTGTTAAAAACTTCACTCCTTAATACATTTAATTCCTGAGCATCAAGTTTCCCATCTGCATACAAATTCCACATTTTTGAGATGAATTCAGAATAAACATCCAACTTCATTCCGTAAATCTTAATGTTCTTTTCTTTCTCTTGCTCACTTTTTAATTGAGAACCAATAACCATACGCGTGATAATGGCTGTCAAAATCGCGCCTAATGCAGCACTTACGACTATAGCCATTCCTTGTGAATAGACTTCAGGAGATTTCCACACAAAGAAACAAAGTGCAATTAGAACAACTACTCCAACTGCAATGACAATTGATTGCCAAATAATTGATTTGTTTTTCATAATAGTATTTGTATTTTTTACAATATTTCTCTTGCTATCCATGCACAGGCTTCGGCGTCAGCGAGGGCGTGATGGTGGTTCGCTAAGTCGTAGCCACAAGCAGCAGATACCGTTTGCAGTTGGTAATCCTGCAAACCGGGTAATGCGCGACGAGCTGCGGAGCATGTATCCATGAACGGGATGCACGGATAAGCTAAGTCATAAGTTGCATAAGCCGCACTCAAGCAACTTTTATCGAAGCCTGCATTATGCGCTACAAAAGGCACCTCGCCATCTTCGATGTAAGGAAAATAGGACTTCACAAATTTCATTGCCTGCTCCCATACTTCCGGAAACTCATCCGCATCATTCGTATCGTCATATCCCAAGCCATGAACTTGTTGACAAAACCATGAATAATAATTCGGCATTGGCTTGATTAGCGCGTAAAAACTATCTACCATTTCACCGCCTTGCACAATGACAATACCCACCGAACAAACACTGGAGCGTTGTCCATTGGCTGTCTCAAAATCTATTGCTACAAAGTCTTTCATAAGTTGATATTTTTGTTTTGCGCTGCAAAGATACTGCTTTAGAGTGCCGAATTGCGGCAGAGGGCAAATTATTCTTGATTAAAAAGACTTAAATATAAGGAATGTAAATTCATTATTGACATATTACTTCTTAAAATGCTCGGATGAGGGATACCCATAAATTGGATACCACTTCGTTTCCATAAATAGCAAGTGAGTGTTTTCCCCTGAGCATTTCTTTGGAATTTGACAATTTTTGGATTAGATGCGATTTGTTTTTGGATACTATTACTATAAGAAATAACCAAATCTGGTTTAAATTTCGCCAACATAGCATCTAATATGACTGTGTCTTTTTCAATTTCTTCTTTTTCGAAAGCAGAAGAGTCAGCAACCTTCTTTCTGAAACTATTTTGAATAAAAACCGTATAAGCAACACTATGCCACAAATTCCTTCTCTCTTCCAAGCTCACTCTACGACCGGTAATCCCTAATATTACACGAGTCGCTTTGTCATGAGTAATAAACTCTTTAGTTTCAACCCTATGGTTTTGCTCTTCACCTAAATACTTTCGAATAGCTAAAGGACTTGCATCCTTAGTTATATCTAAATCCAAACGGCCTTCTGGATTCCATTCGTCTAAATAAAAACTCTCACCTAACAATAATATTTTAGGCTGACTATTACAATAACCTGATCCTATCCATGGATAAAAATGAATTCCATTCTTTTCACAAAACTCTTGTATCTGTGGATCAAATTTCGCTTTGTCTTCTTGTGATTTCATGTGTATTAAATTATTTGTACAATTTGTGCATTTCTGCTATTTCTTCCTTGATCTGGGCGCGGAGGGTCTTGGGTGAAAGAACCTCAACGTTCGCTCCGTGTGAGAGGATTTCTTGGCGCAGCTCGTACGTAGGAACAACAAAGTAAGAGAAAACAGAATAGTCCTCGGTCGTCTCTTCTTCTTTCTGCGAACGATGGAGCGGCAACGAACGGAAATAAGGCACTTGGGAAGCGGACACTTTGAGGTTGATTAACTCGGGCGTACCGTTCAAACCTGTTACTCCGTATGAAAGTTGGAAATGACGTGCCACATCGAAGTCCTCTGGGATTTCGTACGATTCGTCCGTGCGCTCCACTGCCTCAAAACGGTCGAGCGCATAGATAAGAAGTCGGTGATCCGGATATTGTGATTCTGCCAAGACATACCAACGCTGCTTGAAGATCTTCAGTCCGTATGGCTTGATGGTAAAGGTAGATGGTTCGGGCTTATTGAAACCACGGTGAGTCACACGCAGGGCAACTTTATCACGGATCGCTTCCAAGATGGTCGTCAGGAAACGTTGACCGGAAGGCACTTCTTCAAAGCAGATATGCTGACGCAAGTGCTGACCTTCGTTAATGAGATTGTTGACGGCGAACGTGTTGATGAGCCATTTGCGCATAGCGTGTCGCTCAATGTCGCTGCGGTCTTCGATATAATAGCCCTTCCATTTGTCGTACTCAATAGAGATCTGGAAGAGTTCTTCGATAGCGATGCGCCAACGATGGAACGTGCGAGGTGGAATACTCATCTCGTCTTCGCTCAGTAACGAGCGACACCAACGGCGATCGATCTCATCGCGGGATATGTGCCCCGCAGAATAGATAGTGTCTATAAGCCAAATGTACTTATTCAGCAATATGGCAGAGTTCTGTTTTGGCATAGCTTTAAAGTTTTGCTCACAATTTTGCGTGCAAAATTACAAAAAAGTTTTGATATGCGCAAATAAATGTGCTATTTTCTTCATCTGTACCTTGACGGATAAAATAAAAAGACCACTTTCACTTACCGGAAGGTAGGCTCTGGAAAGCCCTGTAACCAAATAAGCAAAAGCAGTCTACACCATACGGTGGACTGTTCAACTTATCTCCCTTGGTTACAAGATAGATTTTCCAGATTTACCTTCCAAGTTGATACGTTGATACGTCTCAATTATGTCTGTCTTCGAAAAGACAGCGCAAAATTACAAAAAAGATTTCACATACACAAATAAATGTGCACTTTTTCATAATTTTTTCCGTTTGGTATAGACCACTCTTGCATTTTAATGCCCCCAAATCAGAACACTATTCTCTAACATACTGGAGATATTTCGAGAATACAGCCAATATGCTATCCGTCGTTTTGGCAGCTTTAAGTTCTTTGGCTAATGGTTTCTTGATCGCCTCAAGCGGGTTCCGATAAAAGAGTTTTTGTATTTGATAGATGGTCATGACATTATCAACAGAATTAGCATTCGGAGATAAAGCATTGTATAGTTCTACATATTTCTGAACAATAAACATTTCATCATTCGGTCCATCGTAGGCTAACAATTTTTTGTGCATATTTTCCACCACTATGAGCATAAGCGTTATATCCGGATCTTGATCCATTTCGACCACGTTGACTTTTTCTAGAAATGGTCGATAGGCGCCATCACCGGCTCCTTCTTGATATCTTTTGGCACAACCGCGAGGAACATAGACAGTACTTAACTTTGTAAAATCAAATGCAGAGAAACTAATCCGAGGAGGAAGTGCACCGGTAAACGTTATTGATTCAAAATTTTGACATGCATTAAAAGCCTCCATGCCAATAAAACGAAGACCGCCAGGTAAACTAATCTGCGTCAGTTCGGGACATGCTCGAAAGGCGTACGCGCCAATAGACGTTACTTCCGACGGGATCGTGATTTGTACTAATGAATTACATTGTTCAAACAAACCATCTCCTATGGATTGCAGATGGGGCGGCAGAACAATATCAGACAAGCGCTCACAACATTTAAACACATAATTCCCGATTTGCGTTACAGTAGAAGGAATGATAACTTTCTGCAGCCTTCTCATATTCTTAAAGGCGCCATCATCAATCATGGTCATTCCTTCCGGCAATACTATCTCTTTGATCATGGTCTGGCTAAAAGCCTGATCATAGATATTTCTTACAGAGCTAGGAATGTTTATGGATTTTAACGCTTTGCAACCATAAAAAGCATTGCTCCCGATTTCTTTTACTCCTTCCGGAAGCGTAATGGTTTCCAGAGATTCGCATTGAGAAAAAGTACTGCTCGAAATCACCTCAAGTTGTGATTGCAAGTCAATCTCTTTTATGTTCATGAATTCTCTAAAAGCGGCTTCGCCTATTACCGTAATAGAAGAAGGAACAATGATTTTTTTACAAGTAGTGTTTCTTCTTCCGTTTTTCAGCGCTTTACTCGCAATAGCCGTTACGACATACTCCTCTCCTTCGTATTTAATAGAGGAAGGAATAGTGTAAACCTCCTGCTTTACGCCAAGAAAGTCCATGAAGGTAATAGTAGCCGTGTGTTTTACAAAATTGGGAACATACTCCACAAAACCATCTTTGATAAGTTCTGCAGATGCCGTCATTGCGCATAGAAACGCAATACAAATAGAAATGATTTTTTTCATAATACATGATTTTAGTTTTGCCTACTCTTCTTCGGATTTTCGGCGATCTCCGTTATAATGGTATAGACCACTCTTGCATTTTGGCGTGCAAAGGTACTGCTTTTTTCTGAGCCAAATCGTGCCAAATCAAACCTTTTCGTACCAAGTGTCATTTTGTGCCAAATTTTACCAAATTTAGAAGATTTTTTTGCTGATTTTCTTGCATATATCAAAATTTCTTAGTACTTTTGCAAACGATTTTGGTTAGCATTATGGAAAACCTCAAACAAATAGTCACCCAACAGATCGGACGGACATTAGAATCTCCGGCTGACTTTGAGTATCTGAGCGAACAGATACAAAAGAAAACCGGCGAATACCTGAGTCCGACCACATTGAAACGCGTATTCGGACATATTCCCTATGACGGACAACTACGCCCTACCACCTTATCTATACTCGCGCGCTACGTGGGATACAACGGCTGGCAGGATTATTTAGACAAGCAACATGTAGAGTCCGGATTTATAGCCGCTCAACGGGTTGTTTCCAACGAATTGACCAAAGGCCAAAAACTATCTGTCGCCTGGAATCCGAATCGAGAATGCCTGATAGAGTATTTGGGCGAAGGCCGATTTGTGGTGTTGCACGCGCAAAATAGCAAACTACAAATTGGCGATCAGTTCAACACGACGCAATTCATTCTTGGTCAACCGCTTACGGCAACAGAGGTAGTGAGCGTTCGCGAGATGAGACAACAAGATACATACATTGCCGGCGCCAAAACCGGACTAACCAAAATAGAGCTATTGAATGTTTGACGCAGAGGTCAATTCGGGGTTTACTAACGGTGGAGATATAAATATTTCCAACCAGTTTACAGAGATAACATTGCTGCATGAATCCGGCAATGGTTATTCCGAAGTATATAAAGCAAAACGATATGGTCAATGGCATGTACTCAAATGTTTGACCAAAGCGGCATCCCAAGATGTTCAATATCAAACCTTATTAGAGAAAGAGTTCCGAATTGCCTATCCGCTCTCACATCCTAATATCGTGCGAACCTTAGGCATAGAGGACGTTCCCGAATTAGGCAGGTGCATTATTCAAGAGTATATAGATGGAGAGCCTGTCACACAAATCTCGCGAGAACAAGCCATTGAGTTATGTGATGCCATTGACTATCTTCATCGTGCCGGCATCATTCATCGAGACATCAAGCCTGAAAATATCCTCGTTCGCAAAGACAATGGTCATATCGTTCTGATCGATTTTGGCTTAGCAGATAAGGTTGATTTTAGCATTCTAAAAGGCGGCGCCGGCACTACCGGCTATGCAGCTCCGGAACAATGGACCGGAGAACTATCACCTGCCGTTGATATCTATGGAATCGGCGGTGTTTTGGCGCAGAACAAAAAGTTGACTCGCTTTGCCAATAAATGCCGCCAAGAGAATCCACAAAAGCGCTATCATTCCGCATTGGAACTCAAAAAAGCTCTCCAACGTAGATTTCCGTGGATAGGAATACTGGCAACATTGGTCGTGTTATTGTTAGGCGCAGGTCTATGGGTGACATACATACAAAACAACGATGTATCAGGACACCAAACGCAGATAGAAGCACTCCAATTGGAGAATGTTCTACTTGGTGAAAAATTGGACTCTATTGATGCTGAATATAATGCCTATAAAGAAAACACAGCTTTGGAGCAACAGAAACAAGCACAAGAGAGCGAAAGAAAGATAGGCGAATTATACCAAGAACTAGAGCGGGAACGCAATGCAAATACTCGCTTGCGCCATGACGCAAATCCAATGTATAATTCCTATGGCAGAGACAAAGGCCCGGACTCCCAGCGCTACTAATCAGCACACATTTGGGGGGCGAATTACTCATCTATCTTCATTTTTTCCTCCCAAAAATTTGCATATCTCGATTATTTGTAGTACCTTTGCAGCGGATTTAGCTATCAACTTGCTATCCGCACCATAGGATGCCCATAACATTCCCATAGGATTCCCATAGGATAGAAAGCTAAAAATGCAAAAATTGTACATATACTATATATATACTATGTATATATATACTTTTTGATTAAAATTATGGCAAAAACAAGTAATCAGGACTACTCGGTCAGACGCGGTAAACTCAACAAGAAGGACAAGGTCATTTACCGTATCAGTTATGGAAAACAGCAGGTCTACACCGCTGATCCAAGTGCTACTCCGCCCTCTCCGGCACAGAAGGCTCATCGGAAGTTTTTTGGCAGGATCACAACCCTTGTCAACGCGATCGTCAACGATCCTCAGCAGCACGAAATCTGGGAAGCTAAACGCGTCGCGTACAATCATAGCGTAGCGCTCGATCCAAAGGCTAAACGCTATAAGACCGTCCGTTCGTACGCTCACTTTGTCCTCGGTGAACAATTGGCGCAAAAAGAAGCCCAAAAGCGTCATCGAAACCCTGTCCAAAAAGCCCTTCCAAAAGGCCTCAAAATGCACATCAAACCCTTCTCAAAACTCTCTACCACAGAGCTTTACGAGATTCTCAAAGCGCGCTTCAATGTCTTCTATCTGGAGCAACATATCCTATACCCGGACCTGGATGACATCGACTACTATGCCACCCATTTCGCTATCTTCAAAAAAGGTCATGTCATCGCCTATGCACGCCTCTTTCAGGACACCACTCAAGGGCAATGGATTATTGGCCGAATGTTGACCGTAGAACGCGGAAAAGGATTCGGAAAATACATCCTCTCGCAGATAGAGCAACTCGCTCTCTCTCAATCCGTTAACTCGCTCTTTATGCACGCTCAGACACATGCCGTTCCGTTCTACGAAGCGCTTGGTTATACTACCGAAGGAGAGATCTTCCAAGAAGCCGGAATACCCCATATCCGGATGAGAAAATCGCTCGCTTGACACTTTTTTTTGCATAAAATGATGGCATATGCTTGCATATGTCATTTTTTTTTTGTAATTTTGCAGCCGATTTATGTGCATACACGCACGAGTGTGAGAAAATTATTAAAATATATATAGGAATTATGGCAAATGACAAGCAACAGAGCGGAATGATGTTCAACGCATTGACCGCAGGAAGTAAGATCGTGGGTAACATCACGGCAGACAGCGATTTCCGTATCGACGGATTGATTGAAGGTGATTGGAAGGCAAGATCACTTGCAGCCAGCAGTTGAGTCTGCGCGCTAACGGAAAAATCATCGGCGACGTACATACCAAGACGCTGATCGTGGAGCCGGGCGCACTGTTCAACGGAACTTGCAGTATGGGCACAGAGAAGGTTGCACCTTCTGTTAAATAGTTAAATCGTTAAACTGTTATGAAGATAAAACCATTTAAGGGGATTAGGCCACCGAAGGAGTTGGTGGAACAGGTGAGCAGTAGGCCGTACGACGTGCTGAACAGTGAAGAAGCGCGGCAGGAAGCGGCAGGGAATGCCATGAGTCTGTACCATATCATCAAGCCGGAGATCAATTTTGAACCGGGTACCGATGAGCATGAACCGAAAGTGTACGGGGAAGCCAAGCAGCAGTACCAGATGTTCAAACTCAAAGGTTGGTTGGTGCAAGACCAAGAGCCGAAGTATTATGTCTATGCGCAAACGATCTTGGCGAGCAACCCGTTGTCCGGCGGCAAGGATAAGACACAGTATGGTCTGGTGGTCGGCGCTTGGGTAGATGACTACTTGGAGGGCCGGATCAAGAAACATGAGTTGACGCGTCGGGACAAAGAGGAAGACCGCATGAAGCATGTGCGTACGTTGAACGCCAACATGGAGCCGGTTTTCTTTGCGTACCCGCACCGCGACGACCTTGATGCGATCGTAGCCGAGGTGGTCAAGGGTGAACCGGAGTATGATTTTGTGGCAGCACCGGAAGGTTTCCGTCACACGTTCTGGGTGATCGACGACAAAAAGACGATCGAGCGTATCACGGAGATCTTCGCCGAGATCCCGGCGATGTATATCGCGGACGGACACCACCGCTCTGCCGCCGCCGCAGGCGTCGGACAGGAATTAAAAATTAAAAATGAAAAATTAAAAATTAAGGTTCCTGAGTACGAGTATTTCTTAGCCGTTTGTTTCCCGGATAACCAGCTCAATATCATCGACTATAACCGCGTGGTGAAGGACTTGAACGGGCTCAGCGAGGAAGAGTTCCTCGAAGCCCTCAAAGAGGACTTTGAGGTGGAAGCCTACCCCCAACCCCTCCCTGAAGGGAAGGGAGATTTCTCTGATGTTAAGCCCAAAGCGCTGCATAACTTCAGTATGTATCTGGGCGGGAAATGGTACTCGTTGACGGCGAAAGAAGGTCGGTACAACGATGCAGACCCGATCGGCGTACTGGACGTAACGATCTCGAGTAACTTGATTCTGGATAAGATCCTCGGCATCAAGGACCTGCGGTCGGACAAGCGAATCGATTTCGTAGGCGGTATCCGTGGTTTGGGAGAATTGAAGCGGAGAGTGGATAGCGGAGAGATGAAGGTCGCGTTAGCACTCTACCCTGTTACCATGCAGCAGATCATCGACATTGCCGATAGCGGAAACATCATGCCGCCGAAGACGACGTGGTTTGAACCGAAGTTGCGCTCGGGATTAGTAATCCACGAGTTGAATTAAGAATTAAAAATTAAGAATTAAGAATTATCTTTGGTCAAAAAAGACCCAAAATGATCCCAAAAAGATTATTTTACATACTATTAGCTATCCTGTGTCTGACGGGATGTAGCGTGCAGCGGAAGATCAAGCGGGCGGATAAGAAATTCGCGATCGGTGAGTATTACACCGCGGCGGATATCTACAAGTCCTGCTACAGCCGTTTGAGCACGAAGAAAGACCGTGAGTTGAAGGGCTACGTGGCCTATCGGCAGGGCGAGTGTTACCGTCTGATCAATAACCCTCGTGCGGCCAACTGCTACCAGAGTGCGTTGCGATGCAAATACCAGTTGCAGGACTCAACGATCTTCCTGCATGCCGGTCAGGTGCTGCAATATCAGGGTAAATACAAAGACGCGGCCAAGAGTTATGAACTCTATTTAGAAGCCCACCCGGATAACTACGTAGCGCAGGCAGGTAAGTACGCGTGCTCGAAGATTGACGAGTGGAAGAAAGAAGGATCGCGGTACAAGATCTCCGAAGCGAAAGAGTTCAATCAGCGCCGTACAAGCAATTTTGCGCCTATGTTCATTGGCGACAACACGGACGCGTTGGTGTTCGCTTCGAACCGGCAGGAGAAAGCCAAAGGCGGATCGAAGAACATGAAGCGGCCGAGTAACGTAACGGGTCAGCAGCTGTTCCAGATCTACCAGACGCGCAAAAACGCCGCCGGTGAATGGGAAGATATCGAGTTGGCGGAAGGGTTGTACGACAGCGGTGAGTCGGAGCAAAGCAAAGACTCAGCCGATGCCAAAGGCGGTACGGCTGAGACCGGTGTCTGCACCTTCACCCGTGACGGCCGCACGATGCTGTTCACCTACTCGAAGCCGGTGAACGGCAAGGACCTCGGTGCTAAGATCTACCGTTCCGACCGCGCGAGTGGTGAATGGGGTGAACCGCAAGAGGTGCAGTTGTTCCTCGACAGTTCGATCACGGTGGGTCACCCGGCCTTGAACGCAACAGGAGACACGCTCTATTTCGTGAGTGACGCGCCCGGAGGTGAAGGCGGTAAGGATATCTGGATGGCGGAGTTGGACGGCGAGAACTGGTTGAACGCCCAGCCGCTCGGTAAGGGTATCAACACGGCTGCGGACGAGATGTACCCGTACGTGCATACCGACGGAACGCTCTATTTCGCAAGTAACGGTCATCCCGGATATGGCGGTTTGGACCTCTATAAGGCGGTTCGCGACACGACGGTAAAGGACTCGACCGTGTGGGTGCTGTATAACATGGGGCCGTCGTTCAACGGCATCGGCGATGATTTCGGCATCACGTTCGAAGGAGCAACGCAGAACGGTTTCTTCTCGTCCAACAAAGGCGACAAGAAGGGCTACGACAAAATCTACCGCTTCTGGCTGCCGGAGATGGAGTTCCTTGCCGAAGGAAGCGTGACGGACGAGCAAGGTAACCCGCTGAGTGATGCCCAACTGCGTATCGTGGGTTCGGACGGCACGAACAGTAAGTTCAACGTGCGCCGAGACGGAACGTATAAGTTCAAGTTAAACCGCGAGGTGAAGTACGTCATGTTGGCGACCTGCCGAGGACACCTGAACGCCAAGGAACAATGGAATACGCTTAACCTGAAGGACAGCAAGACCTACACGATGAATATCGCGCTGAGTCCGATCTCGCGACCGGTGAAGATGGAGAATATCTTCTATGAGTTCGGTAGATGGGAATTGACGCAAGCGTCCGAGACGGAGTTGATGAACCTCGTGAAGCTGCTCGAAGACAACCCCAATATCACGATCGAGCTCAGTGCGCACACGGATATGAAGGGTACGGACGAGTTCAACAACGACTTGAGTCAGAAACGTGCGCAGAGTTGTTGCGATTTCCTGATCAAGCACGGCATCGAGCGCGAACGGTTGACGCCGGTGGGATACGGTAAGACGAAGCCGGTGGTCTGCGACAAGGCGTTGAACAAGAAATACCCGTGGATTCCGGTAGAGCAAGAGCTGAACGAAGCGTTCATCACCGCCCTACCCGACGACAAACAGGAGATCTGCAATCAGATTAACCGACGAACGGAGTTTAAAGTGGTGAAAACAACGTATAAGTTATATTAAACTTTGGCTATCAGCTATTGGCTATTGGCTTTTTAAGCTAACAGCTAACGGCTAACAGCTAACAACTATAAATATGAAACAATATTTGGATTTATGCAAGCGGGTGCTGGAAGAAGGCACCGTCAAACATGACCGGACGGGCACGGGAACGATGTCGGTTTTCGGTCACCAGATGCGGTTTAAGATGGAGGACGGTTTTCCGCTCCTGACCACGAAGAAACTGCACCTCAAGTCCATCATCTATGAACTGCTGTGGTTCCTGCAGGGCGACACGAACGTGAAGTACCTGCAAGATCACGGCGTACGTATCTGGAACGAATGGGCAGACGAGAACGGTGAGTTGGGTCCCGTCTATGGGCATCAATGGCGTTCTTGGCCGGACTATAACGGCGGTCATATCGACCAGATCAAGAATCTCGTTGAGCAGATCAAGAATAATCCCGACAGCCGACGCCTGATGGTGAGTGCATGGAATGTAGCCGAAGTGGAGAAGATGGCGTTGCCGCCGTGTCACTGCTTGTTCCAGTTCTATGTAGCGGACGGAAAGTTGAGTCTGCAACTCTATCAGCGTAGTGCCGATATCTTCTTGGGCGTACCGTTCAATATCGCGAGTTATGCGTTGTTGCTGCAGATGATGGCGCAGGTGACGGGTCTGAAATGCGGCGATTTCGTACACACGCTCGGCGACGCACATATCTACCTGAACCACTTGGAGCAGGTGAAGCTGCAGTTGACGCGTGAGCCAAGACCGCTGCCGAAGATGATTATTAACCCGGAGGTGAAGGATCTGTTTGGCTTCCAGTATGAAGATTTCACATTGGAAGGTTATGATCCCCATCCTCACATAGCCGGAGTAGTCTCCGTCTAAATTAAAAATTAAAAATTACGAATGATCAGTATCATTGTTGCGGTCGCAGAGAACTACGCGATCGGAAAGAAAGGTGACCTGTTGTGTCACATGCCGGCGGACTTGAAGCATTTCAAGACGATCACAAGCGGGCACACGGTGATGATGGGTGAGCGGACATTCTTGTCGCTGCCCAAACACCCGCTGCCTAATCGGCGGAATATTGTGCTGACGGACGTCAAGGGTAAGACGTTCGATGGCGCGGAAACGGTGTACTCTATTGATGAAATGATGAAATGTTGTAATGATGAAGAGGCCTTCGTGATCGGCGGTGGAATGGTTTATAAACAGGCGATGGAGTTTGCAGATAAACTTTATATCACGCATATCCATCATTCATGGCCCGATGCCGATACCTTCTTCCCGGAGATCGATCCGAAAGTGTGGAAACAACTCAGCGCAGAGCGACACAGCGCAGACGAGAATAACCCCTACGATTATACCTTTGCAGAATATGGCAGACGATAAGAAGATTATTTTTTCGATGGTGGGCTTGAACAAGAGTTTCGGTCCGCAGAAACAGGTATTGAAGAATATCTACCTGAGTTTTTTCTATGGCGCTAAGATCGGAATCATCGGTCTGAACGGTGCCGGTAAATCAACCCTCTTGAAGATCATCGCCGGTATCGAAAAAGAGTACCAAGGCGAGGTCGTTTGGTCACCCGGTTACAGCGTTGGCTACCTCGAGCAGGACCCGAAACTGGATCCGAACAAGACCGTTCGGGAGGTCGTGCAGGAAGGTGTACAGCCGATCATGGACATGCTCAAGGAGTACGACGATATCAATATGGCGTTTGCTGAGCCGGACGCTGATTTCGATAAGCTCTTGGCTCGTCAGGCTGAATTGCAAGACAAACTCGATGCTGCTGACGCATGGAATATTGACCAGAAGCTTGACCGCGCGATGGACGCGTTGCGTTGTCCGCCCGACGACGCGAACGTCACTACCCTTTCCGGAGGTGAGCGTCGTCGTGTAGCACTCTGTCGTCTGTTGCTGCAACAACCCGATGTGCTGTTGCTCGACGAGCCGACCAACCACTTGGATGCGGAGAGTATCGATTGGTTGGAGCAGCACTTGCAGCAATATGCCGGAACGGTGATCTGCATCACGCACGACCGTTATTTCCTCGATAATGTAGCCGGTTGGATTCTCGAACTCGACCGCGGTGAAGGTATTCCTTGGAAAGGAAACTACTCGTCGTGGTTGGAGCAGAAGACCAACCGCATGGCGCAGGAAGAGAAACAGGCTTCCAAGCGTCGCAAGACTTTGGATCGTGAGTTGGAATGGATCCGTATGGCCCCCAAAGCACGTCACGCGAAACAGAAAGCGCGTCTGGAGTCGTACGACCGCATGTTGAACGAGGAACAGAAGGAGCGCGAAGAGAAACTCGAGATCTTCATTCCGAACGGTCCGCGTTTGGGTAATAAGGTCATCAACGCAGAGGGCGTTGCCAAGTCGTTTGGTGACCGACTCTTGTTCGAGGACCTCAATTTCATGTTACCGCCCAACGGTATCGTAGGTGTGATCGGTCCGAACGGTGCCGGTAAGACGACCTTGTTCCGCATGATCATCGGTAGCGAGAAAGCCGACAAGGGTACGTTCAGCGTGGGCGAGACGGTTAAGATCGGTTATGTGGATCAGCAACATACGGACATCGATCCGAACAAGTCCGTTTTTGAGACCATCAGCGGCGGCACGGAGTATATCCGTGTGGCAGGTCGTGAGATCAATGCGCGAGCGTACCTGAGTCGCTTCAATTTCACGGGCGCTGACCAAGAGAAAAAATGCGGTGTACTGTCCGGTGGTGAACGAAACCGTCTGCACTTGGCGCTGACCTTGAAGAGTGAAGCCAACGTGCTGTTGCTGGACGAGCCGACCAACGATATCGACGTGAATACGCTCCGTGCGTTGGAGGAAGGTCTGGAGAACTTCGCCGGCTGCGCCGTAGTGATCTCGCACGACCGTTGGTTCCTCAACCGCATCTGCACGCATATCCTCGCGTACGAAGGTGACGGCAAAGTGTTCTGGTTCGAAGGCAGTTACTCGGAGTACGAAGAGAACAAGAAGATGCGTCTTGGCGAAGAAGCTTGTCAACCGAAACGCGTTAAGTATAGAGGACTTAATTGAGAATTAAAAATTAAAAAATTAAAATTAAGAATTGCTGCGCAGGGTTACAACATATATTCGTAAACACGGGTTGTTGGATAAAGGCAAGCCGGTGCTGGTGGCCGTGAGCGGCGGTGCAGACAGCGTAAGTCTGTTGGATGTACTGCTGCAGGCGGGTTATACGTGCATAGCGGCGCATTGCAATTTTCATCTGCGGGGCGCAGAGAGTGACCGCGACGAAGCGTTTGTGCGGGAACTTTGTTGTACCTTGAACGTGCCGCTGGAGGTAGCGTCTTTTGACACCTTATCCTACGCGCGCACAAATAACGTGAGCATAGAAGTAGCGGCACGGGAGTTACGCTACACATGGTTCGAACAGATGGCGCAGCAACATAGCTGCCAAGCGGTTGCAGTAGCCCATCATCAGAACGACCAAGCGGAGACGGTGCTGCTCAATCTCAAACGCGGAACAGGTATCCGGGGTTTGGCGGGAATGCGACCCAAGAGCACGAACCCGATGGCGCCGGAAGGAGTACCGATCGTTCGTCCCCTACTCTGCACGACCCGCGATTATATCGAACATTACCTGCGGGACAAACGGCATCTGAACTGGGTGACGGACAGCACGAACAGCGACGTGACGATCACCCGCAATGCCATCCGTGAACAGCTGCGGAGTTATACCAAAGCGGAGATCGAACATATCGCCCAGACGGCAGAATATATGCAGGGCTATATCGATATATTGGAAGGCAAAAACACACGCGAAGCAGGTATTGTCAAACTATACGAAGAACTTCGCGCGTACGGATTTACGGAAATAGAGAAGATTTACGATGCCTTGGAGAAGGGAGAAGGAGGTAAAACATTCACCTCGAAGACCCATCAGGCAACGATAAAGAAAGGAAAATTATGCGTCATTTCGGTATCATAGGGTATCCATTACACCACTCGTTCTCCGCGAAATATTTCTCGGAGAAGTTTGAGCGGGAAGGCATTGAGGCGGAGTACTCGCTCTATCCGATCGAAGTCGAAAGTCTAAAGTCGAAAGTCGAAAGCCTTTTGGGTTTTCTCGACGGCATGAATGTGACGATGCCGTATAAGCAGACGATTATTCCGTATCTGGAGCGTTTGGATGAGACTGCTGAAGCGGTAGGTGCGGTGAACGTGGTGCATCAACGGGTCGGTTATAACACAGACTGTATCGGTTTTATGGAGTCGATCAAGCCTTTGTTGCGAGCCACCGACCGCAAGGCCTTGGTGCTCGGTACCGGCGGAGCATCGAAAGCCGTTTGTTACGGACTTAAGCAGTTAGGCGTCACTCCTACCCTTGTCAGCCGTACGCCCAAAGACGGAATGATCGGATATAAGGACATGACGGAGGCGGTGATGACCGAGCACACGATCATCGTCAACTGCACGCCTCTCGGCATGGTGCCGGACACAGAGAGTTATCCGCCGATACCCTACGAACTGATTTCGGCACGACATTTGTTGTTTGATTGTATCTACAATCCCGAAGAGACGGTTTTTCTGCGCCAAGGACGCGCACAAGGAGCCAAAACGCAGAACGGAATAGAAATGCTCTACGGTCAGGCGAAAGCAGCGTGGGCAATTTGGAATGAAGGAGTGAAAGAGTGAAAGAATTAAAGAATGAAAGATATATGAAACGAATTTTTGTTATTCTCGCAGCCATCATGACGCTGGGCGCGATGCAGGCGCAGGTGTTGGAAGAGAACGAATCGGCACAGGTGTATTACAGTCCGAAGACGAGTGTGACCTTGGATTTTACCTATACGGTTGAGACGCAGGTTCGCGGACAGTTCGCGGACTTCGCCGAATCGATGTTGGATATCAAGGACGCGGTGACGGAGACGAGCACGAGTTACGAGATCAAGGATGTACGGATCGGTACATGCACTTCTACCGACTACAGCCGTCCGCATAAAGTGAAGACCGAAGCCGGTTTTCCGGTGCTGCTGAACATCAACGACCGTGGTCTGTTGACGGGTTATAACGTTCCGCTGCCGGAGAAGAAAACCGCTCCGAAGCACGAGGAACAGACTCGTTCGAACAAACCCAAAGCCCCGAAGATGCAGGCGCCTCCTTATCCGGAAGATGTGCTCAAAGCCGCTACTCCCGAGGCACAGGCGTTTGAGGTAGCGAAGCAGATCTTCCATCTGCGTGAGACACGTATGTACCTTATCAACGGTGAGGTAGAACATGCGCCGGCAGACGGTAAGGCGATGGAGCTGGTGCTGGACGAACTGAACCGCCAAGAGCAGGAGTTGACCCGACTGTTCGTGGGCGAGAAGAAGACCCGTCGTGAGCATAAGACCATTCGCGTGGAACCAACCAACGACGGCCAACTGCTGTTCTTCTCCGACGAGAACGGATTCACCGACGGCGACAATATTGACGCCGACACGATCGAGGTGCGTATGGTTTGTCAACAGCAGACCCGCAAAGCCCCTGAGGTGGTGGAGAAGAAGAACAACAAAAAGAGCGTTCCCGAGATGACGCAGATCGTGTATAACATCCCGGGAAACTGCCTCGTGAACGTGCTGTACAAAGGTCGCAGTTTGGCTGACCGCGAGGTGCCGGTAGCGCAATTAGGTATCGACGTAGCCCTACCGAAGAGCATGTTCACCGGTAGCGAACTGCCGAAGATTATTTTCAGCGAAAAGACAGGTAATATTGTTTCCATATCGAAATGAAAAAGTTCCTATTCATACTATTAGCCATTAGCTATTGGCCGTTAGCCTTAGCTCAAGAGATCAACTGTACGGTGACGATCAATTCGGATCAGATTGAGGGTTCGAACAAGCAGGTTTATGAGACGCTCAAAGCCGGCATTCAGGACTATATCAATCAGAACCGATGGACGAACATGACCTACGCCGAGCACGAGAAGATCGAATGCAGCATGCTCATTGTGGTGAATGAAGTGACGGACAACGCGTATAAATGCGAGATGACGCTGCAGAGTCGTCGTCCGGTTTATGGCACTACCTACTCTACGCCGCTTCTCAATTTCGTGGACAAGAGTTTTAACTTCACCTACCAGGAGTTCGACCGTATCGAATGGCAGCAGAACACGTTCACCACGAACCTGACGGCGATGTTGGCGTACTACTGCTACCTCATCATCGGGCACGACCAAGACAGTTTTCAGCGCTTAGGCGGTACGCCTTATTTCCAAGCCTGCGAAGAGATCGTGAATGTCTGTCAGAGTGCGTCTATGGAGCAGTCGGAACAAAAAGGATGGCTGGCTTTTGACAGTAACAGAAACCGTTATGCGTTGATTAACAACCTCTTGGACGAAGCCTTTAAGAAATATCGCAATTATTACTACGAGTATCATCGTTTGGGTCTGGACGAGATGAGCGCTAACGTGACAAACGGTCGCGCAAGAATCGCAGAAGGCATGCCCGTACTCAAAGAAGCCTACCGTGCCCGCCCTGCAACTTACGTCATCAACACCTTCCTCGACGCCAAATCGCAAGAACTGGTGGATATTTTCAGCAAAGGTACGGACAAAGAGAAGAAAACCGTGTATGACATCCTGACTGACATCGATCCGACACGTCAATCGACATACGACAAAATAAATAATTAACTTTGGCTATTAGCTATTGGCTATTGGCTTTTTAAGGCTAACAGCTAACAACTAACGGCTAACAGCTTATATGCTAAAGCATTTACACATACAGAATTACGCGCTGATCAGCCATTTGGATATGGATTTCGCGGACGGTTTCTCGGTCATGACCGGTGAGACGGGTTCGGGTAAGACCATCATCTTAGGTGCCCTTGCCTTGGTGCTGGGTGCACGAGCAGACAGCAAAGCGATCACGGACGGCGAGGACAAATGTATCATCGAGGCAGAGTTCTCCGATTATATCATTCGTCGTGAGATATACGCCAACGGGAAGAGTCGTTCGTTCGTGGATGACAGCGTGGTGACGCTGCAAGAACTGAAGGTGCTGGCGAACCAACTCATTGACATCCATTCGCAACACGCGAACCTGCTGATTGAGAACGCCGATTTTCAGTTGGAGGTCATCGATGCCGTTGCGCAGAACGAAGCCGTCAAAGCACAATACAGCACCCATTACGAAGCGTATATCGCAGCCTGCGAGGCCTTGCATAAGTTGCAGGTTTTGGCCAAGAAAAGTCAGCAGGACGCCGATTATATCCAGTACCGCTACCAATTGCTGAACGAAGCGAACCTGCAGGAAGGTGAGTTGGAAGAGTTAGAGCAAGAGCAGTACCGTCTGAGTCATGCGGAAGAGATCCGAACGGCATTGGAAACCGCGGTTGCGGCCCTCAACGGCGAGCAAGGTAGCGCGATCGAAGCCCTGCGGGCATGTCGTCTGGACGATGCTGCACCGGACTTGCAAGAACGTCTGGAGAGTGCGCGGATCGAGTTGCAGGACATTGCCGAAGAAGCCGAACGCATGGCGAACCGCGTGGAGATGGATCCGCAGCGCTTGGAGTGGGTGGAAGAGCGCATCGGTGCGTTGGAAGAACTGAAGCGTAAGTTCAGCGCCGAGACGATCGAAGAACTGATCGCAACGCGAGATGAGTTGGCGGAACAGGTGAATCGTCTGGACTCGTTTGATTTCGATATCGCACAGGCGCAGAAAGAGGTCGATGCCCAAAAGGCGACCCTGACCAAGACCGCCAAAGCCCTTACGGAGAGTAGAAAGAAGGTCATCCCGCATGTATGTAAGCAACTCATTGACGGCCTCACCCGTTTGGGCGTAGCGCACGCCAAAGTGGAGATTCCGATCGCACCTACCGAGGACTTTACACCGACCGGCTGTGACGAGGTGCAGCTGCTGTTTGCGGCGAACCTCAACCAGAGTCTGCGCAACGTGAGCGAAGTAGCCTCGGGGGGTGAGATCAGTCGATTGATGCTCTGCGTCAAGGCTCTGATCGCCAGCACCAAAGGGCTACCGACCATCATCTTCGATGAGATAGACACCGGCGTCAGCGGTGATATTGCCACGCAGATGGCCGCTATCATGAACGAGATGGCGAGCCACAGGCAGATCATCGCCATCACCCACCTGCCGCAGATCGCAGCCAAGGGTACGCACCATTACAAAGTCTATAAAGCCGATACGGACAAACGTACCGAGACCCATATCCGTCGTCTTACGGACGAGGAACGAATCACAGAGATCGCTTCGATGTTAAGCGGAAAGGATGTGACAGAGGCCGCAATGAAGACGGCCAAAGAATTACTGAGAAAATGAGTAAATGAGAAAATGAGTTTGCCATTAGCGGAACGAATGCGTCCAAAGACCTTGGACGAATACATAGGACAGAAGCATCTGGTGGGTGAAGGAGCGATCCTGCGCCAGATGATCGAAAGCGGCAATATCGCCAGTTTTATCTTGTGGGGTCCTCCGGGAGTCGGTAAGACCACCCTCGCCCGTATCATTGCCCACGAGTTACAACGCCCGTTCTACACCTTAAGTGCCGTAACGAGCGGCGTCAAAGAGGTGCGGGACGTGATTGACAAAGCCAAACGCAATGCGAGTCTCAACAGCGGTCTGTTTGCGCCTGCAGACAGTAGAAGTCCGATCCTTTTCATCGATGAGATCCACCGGTTCAGCAAGAGTCAGCAGGACAGTTTGCTTGGTGCCGTAGAAGAAGGCACGATCACGCTGGTTGGTGCCACGACCGAGAACCCGTCGTTCGAAGTCATTACGCCGCTGCTGAGCCGCTGTCAGGTGTATGTGCTCAAGTCCTTGGACAAGGACGACCTGCTCGAATTGCTCCACCGCGTACTGACCCAAGACGCGTATATCCATTCTCTCGGACTGCAAGTCAAAGACACCGAAGCCCTACTCCGTTACAGCGGAGGCGATGCGCGTAAGTTACTCAATATCATCGAACTGGTAAGTAACAGCGGCGTCAAGGTCATTGACAACGAGACCGTCACCAAGCAACTGCAGCAGAACCCTGTTGCCTACGACAAAGACGGCGAGATGCACTACGACATCATCTCGGCCTTCATCAAGTCGGTGCGCGGCAGTGATCCGCAGGCGGCGATCTATTGGCTGGCACGGATGATCGAAGGAGGTGAAGATCCGAAGTTCATTGCGCGCCGGTTGGTGATCCTCGCAAGCGAAGATATCGGACTTGCGAACCCGAATGCGATGTTGCTCGCCAACACTTGTTTCGATGTGGTGAATAAGATCGGATGGCCGGAAGGACGTATTCCTTTGGCAGAGACGACGATCTATTTGGCGACCTGTAAGAAAGATAACTCTGCCTATCTGGCGATCGACGAGGCCTTGGCGAAAGTGCGAGAGACGGGAAACCTACCCGTTCCGCTCCACTTACGCAACGCGCCTACCAGCCTGATGAAAGAGTTAGGCTACGCCGACGGCTACTTGTACCCGCATGACTTTCCGGGTCACTGGATCGCACAGCAGTACTTGCCCGACGAACTCGTCGGAACGGAGTTTTGGAAAAAATCGTAAATATGAAAATGAATAAATGAGAAAATGAATAAATGGCCGGCCTTTACGTACATATTCCGTTTTGCAAGAAGAGATGTCGGTACTGCGACTTCTTCTCGACCACCCGCTTGGAGCGGCAGGAAGTGTACGTAGCAGCCTTGGTCAAGGAGATAGCGGCACGCAAGGATGAGGCTGGTGAGCCTATCCGAACGATCTATTTCGGCGGCGGAACGCCGAGTACCTTAGCGCCGCAAGACATAACGCGTATCTTGGATGCTGTCGGGATCGATGAGGCTGAAGAGATCACGATGGAACTCAACCCGGGAGATGCCTCGCCGGCGTACATGCAGGCGCTGCGCGACATAGGTATCAATCGTCTGTCGATCGGCATTCAGTCTTTTCAGGACGACCTGCTGACGCTGATAGGGCGAAGACACAATGCACAACAAGCCATCAATGCCGTTCGCATGGCGCAGGAGGCAGGTTTTACGAACCTATCCATCGACCTCATGTACGCGCTGCCGACACAGACGATGGCGGCTTGGCAAGCAGATATAGAGACCGCTTTGAGCCTTGGCGTACAGCATATATCGAGTTACGGCTTGATCTACGAACAAGGTACCGCCTTGACCCAAGCGGTAGAGAGCGGTGAGTTAGAAGCGATTGATGAAGAGACGGAGAACGCGATGTACGACGAGCTCTGTTCGCGGCTCAAGCAAGCCGGCTTCGTACATTACGAGGTAAGCAATTTTGCCTTGCCGGGCTACGAAGCGAAGCATAACAGTCGGTACTGGGATCATACACCTTATATAGGTGTAGGCGCAGGCGCGCACACGTATATACCGCCCGTTCGGAGTTGGAACAAGGACGACTTGGAGGCGTATATCCAAGGCGACGGGATACGGGAGAGTGAGACGCTGACCGAGACCGATCTATACAACGAGCGGATCATGTTGGGCTTAAGGACGAATCGAGGCATTGTCGGTCCAATATCGGTCCATTCTCGGAAGCAAATGGACGAATATATCCATAAAGGTCTCTTGCGCCGGACAGACGATGACCGGATCGTTGCGACACAAGAAGGGATACATATATTAAACAGAATAATTGAAGATTTGATGATATGAACACAAAGAGTTGGTACAAACCGTTTTTAGCATGGTTCTGGGGGCTTTTCTTCGGAGGGCTCTTGGTGATTTGGTTCGTGATGTGGTTGATCACCCGCGGTGTATTGGGTTACTTGCCGCCTTTGGAGGAGTTGCAGAACCCGAAGAACACCTTCGCGAGCGAGATCATCTCGTCCGACATGCAGTCGCTGGGTCGTTATTACCGGTACGAGAACCGTATCGGGGTGCAATATACGGACTTGTCGCCGAACCTCATCAACGCGCTGATCGCTACCGAGGACGCACGTTTTTACCAACATACGGGAGTCGATTTCAAGTCCCTCTTCCGCGCCGTACTCAAGCTCGGTCGCGCCGGTGGCGGTTCTACCCTCACCCAGCAGTTGGCGAAGCAGTTATGGTCGCCGCGGGCAAACAATATCATCGAGCGCGCTATGCAGAAACCCATCGAGTGGATCATTGCCACGAAGTTAGAGCGACTCTACTCGAAGGACGAGATCATCTTGATGTATCTCAACCAGTTCGATTTTCTCTACAACGCCGTAGGTATTCAGTCGGCGTCGCAGGTCTATTTCTCCACCACACCGGCGAACCTGAAGATCGAAGAGTCGGCCATGCTCGTCGGCATGTGTAAGAACCCGTCCCTGTACAACCCAGTTCGTCATCCCGTACGCGCCACGAACCGCCGTAACACGGTGCTTAGTCAGATGGAGAAATACGGTTATATTGATACTCAGACCCGCGATTCGATCATGGCGCTACCGCTGGAGTTACATTACCGTTCGGTGGATCACAAGCAAGGTACAGCACCTTATTTCCGCGAGTACCTGCGTGGGGTACTGACCGCCAAAGAACCGCATGAGAGCGAGTACGCAGAGTGGAACAAACAGCAGTACGAGTTGGACAAATGGAGTTGGGACAATAACCCCTTGTACGGTTTTTGCGAGAAGAACAAGAAACCGGACGGCAGTCATTACGATATCTATCAGGACGGTCTGAAGATCTACACGACCATCGATTCGCGCATGCAGCGCTACGCCGAAGAGGCGGTGAGCGAGCACATGCAGGCGCAGCAGAAAGCCTTCTTCCGCGAACTCAAACGCAAGAAGAACGCGCCCTTCTCCAAACAGTTGACGCAAGAGGAAGTAGATGGTATCATGAACCGCTCCATGCGTCAGACGGATCGTTACCGCATCATGAAGCGTGCCGGATACAGTCATGACTCGATCATCGCTTCGTTCAAGGTGCCGCGTGAGATGCAGGTCTTCACCTACGACCGGGGTCTGATTGACACCATCATGACGCCCTACGACTCGATCAAATGGCAGAAGAGTTACCTGCGGTGCGGATTCATGTCCATGGATCCACATACGGGACACGTCAAAGCGTATGTCGGCGGACCGAATTTCAGTTATTTCCAGTACGACATGGCTACCAGAGGTCGTCGGCAAGTAGGTTCTACCGTCAAGCCTTACCTCTACACCTTGGCCATGGACGAAGGGATGTGGCCCTGCGAGACATGGGTCTATGACTCTGTCGTCTTCATCCTGCCGGACGGCACTCGTTACGTGCCGCGTGACACGCACGACAAGTACCAAGGAGACACCGTCACCCTCACATGGGGACTCAAGGAGTCATCCAACTGGATGTCGGCTTACCTGATGTCGCTTTTCACGCCTGAACAACTCGTGAAGATGATGCGGTCGTTCGGTATCCAAGGACAACTCGATCCGGTCGTTTCGCTCTGTCTTGGACCGTGCGAAGTGACGGTAGCTGAGATGGTAGATGCCTATACCGCCTTTGCTAACAAGGGTATCCGAACCGAACCGCTTTACGTCACCCGTATCGAGGACGCCAACGGAAACGTCATCGGCAGCTTCACGCCGCGTACCCACGAGATCATCAGCGAGACAACGGCGTATAAGATGATTTACATGCTGCGTCAAGTGCTCGATCACGGAACGGGTGTTCGCGTGCGGTATAAATACGGTATCTCGGCGCCGATGGGCGGTAAGACCGGTACGACGAACAATAACTCCGACGGTTGGTTCATGTGCTTCACCCCATCTCTCGTCAGCGGAACATGGGTCGGAGGTGAAGACCGTGCTATCCATTTTGATAACATGGCAGAAGGACAGGGAGCTTCGATGGCCCTGCCTATCTGCGCACTATACATGCAAAAAGTACTCGCGGATCCCGATCTGGGCTATAGTCCCGACGAGCAGTTCGATGTACCCGCTTGGTTTGACCCGAATGAAGGATGCAAATAAAGTTGAAAGGTGAAAGGACACATAGGATGAAAGGTGAAAGGTTAAAGGTGAAAGGAATTCTTATTCTTTTCTTCCTTTCAATTTTCAATTTTCAATTTTCAACTTGCTACGCGCAGCTGAACACTGACCGCATAACTGCGATCGGGCGGAACGCGCTGTACTTCGAGGATTACGTCCTTTCCATTCAGTATTTCAATCAGGTTATCCGACTCAAGCCGTACTTGGCAGAACCCTATTTCTACCGCTCGATCGCGAAGATCCAGTTGGAGGACTATCAAGGTGCACTCAAGGACTGCAATGCCGCTATCGAACGCAATCCTTTCTCGCCCGGCTGTTATTACGCACAAGGCTATATCTACCGCCAACTCAATGACTTGGAAGCAGCGGAAGCGGACTATACGCAGGCCTTGCAGTTCTCGCCGGAGAACCGCACCTACATGCTTCTGCGAGCCGACACACGCGCCCAGCGGAAGAACTACGACGGGGCACTCGAGGACATCGAAGCGATGCTCAAACGTGAACCGCAATCAGCCTCCGTTTGGAGCGAGAAAGGGCATATATGCTTGCAGAAAAAAGATACCCTGACTGCGCTTGAAGCCTTCGAACAAGCGGCGGCGTATGACAAGAACAATCCTGCCGTTTGGTCTGCTTTGGGCGTAACGAACCTGATGCTCGAGCGTGAGGACGAAGCGTATGTACAGTTAACGCAGGCGATCAACTTAGGTTCGAAATGGGCAGGTGACTACCTCAACCGAGGCGTGCTCCATTACCGCCGGCATAACTATCGCGGTGCACTCTCTGACTACGACCAAGCGGTTAAGATTGCGCCGCGCGATGCGGAATGCTATTACAACCGAGGCATGATGCGGCAGGAAGTAGGTGACTACAACCGCGCGCTCGAAGACCTGAACACTGCCCTTTCGTTGGCACCCGAACGCACGGAGATGCGGTACCAACGGGCATTGGTAGAGATGCAACTCAAACAATGGAAAGCCGTGGTGAACGACATGGATTCGCTCATTGCCCGCTACCCGTATTTCCTGCCGGCTTATTACATGGCAGCGCAGGCCAAGACGCAGATGGGTGACACGAAGAGCGCCTTCCGGTATCGTCAGAAAGCGCAAGATCTCGAGTCCCGCAAGGAACAGATACAAGCCCAACAGGCGCAGCCCAATACGGACATGCTCATCGCCGAAGCACAGCCGCAGAAGAAAGATCATCGCAAAGAGTTCTCCGCTTCTACCGCCCAGAGTCAGAACGACCTGCCGGAGGAGGAACAGAAATACGATTCGCAGACCCGTGGATCGGTGCAGAAACGCTATCAGGATGTAGTGAACGAACCCAATATCGTGCTCAGTTATTACAGTCAGGATCTGAGTCTGAGGAGCACGAACTACTACCATGTGCTGGTCGATCAACTCAACCGCAGCGAGGCTTTGCCGGCTACTTTACGGTTCACGAACCAAGAACTCGCCCTGACCGCAGAGATGGTGGACTACCATTTCGCGCAGATCAACCGCCTCTCCAAGGAGATTGATAATATGTTGGAAGACCCGTCCCTTTCAACTTTCACCTTTCACCTTTCAACTCTCTACGTTTCCCGCGCAATCGAGTTTGCCATCATCAAGGACTACGCGAGTGCGGTGGATGACTGCACAAAAGCGATCGTGTTGGCGGATAAAGACCTCGAACCCATCATCTGTTTCTGCCGCGCTACATGGCGATATCGCATGGCGGAAGCGGACTACGAACTGATGCTGCGGGACTACGACCAAGTGCTGCGCCTGCAACCCGATTTCAGTTTTGCGCTCTATAACAAAGCGAACCTCCTCTGTTCCAAACATGAGTACCAGGAGGCGATCAACCATTATACCAAAGCGATCCGTATCGACGAGAATTTTGCGGAAGCGTATTTCAACAGGGGCCTGACCTATATCTATATCGGCGAGAACGAAAAAGGTTTATCCGACCTGAGCAAAGCCGGCGAACTCGGTATCTATCAGGCATACAATTTGATAACAAGATTCAAATAAAGTGAAAGGTGAAAAATGAAAAGTGAAAGGACATATAGGATGAAAGGTGAAAGGTTAAAGGTGAAAGGAATTCTTATTCTTTTCTTCCTTTCAACTTTCAACTTTCAACTTTCAACTTGCCAAGCCCAGGTGCTTTACGAGATCAGCGGCAAGGGAGCCAAAGCCAAGTCGTATATCTTGGCGACGAACAAGTTCATGGACTGCACGTTCCTGGACACCATCCCGAACGTGTTCAAATGCTTCGCGCAATGTGACAAGGTCATCACCGAGTTCGCCATGCAGGACTACGAAGCGATCTCGGCACTAAGGCAGGCTGCGCTCCTACCCGACTCCGTCAAACTGACGAATTTCTATTCCGAAAGCGAATATACGTTCATTGACAACGCGCTCCGTGCGCAGATAGGCATGGGCTTAGACAAGTTATGCCGCATGAAACCCGCCTACCTCACGGAGATGGTGCGCGCCGAACTGATGAGAGAATGGTTGAAATATGATGAACAGCGATCGATGGAAGGCTTCTTCGAAGCGGTAGCTGCCGAACGAGGCTTGCCGGTTTATGGACTGGACAATATCGGCGAAACGATGTACATGCTCTTCGACCGCGAACCTTTTCATTGGCAATGCAAAGAGCTGCTCAAGGTGCTGGAGTATCCGGAGAATGAGGTCAAGCAGGAACGGACCCTGCGAGCCATGTACTGCGACGGACGACTCACCGACATCGCTTATCAAGTGGAAGGACCGGACAACACGACCAGCATCTCTTATTCCGACTACAAAGTGTATTGCCAACGGAATATCGAATGGGTCAAACGCCTGCAGGATTATCTCCAGCAAGGCAAAGCCTTCATTCCCTTGGAGGCGGTCTATCTGGGCGGAGACAAAGGCCTGCTCCAGCAACTCCGTGCCGCCGGCTATCGAGTACGGCCGGTTAATAGAGGACGAAGAACTTCCTAGAACACTAGGAAACCAGGACACTAGAACACTAGAAAATAATTAAAAAACAACAAATAAAAAAAATGAAAAAGGTATTTTCTGTAATGGTAGCGCTGGTATTGGCGCTGAGTATGAACGCTGCAGAACGCGGCAAGTTTATTCATGTAGATTGCACGACGTCCAAGAACCTCAAGCCGCAACTGGCTTTTGTACAGGACCGTATCAACGGTGAAGATGTCACGACATTGCTGGTAAAAACGGTGAATGTCAACAATTACAATGAGTTCACCGACGAATCGCGTGTGCTGATCCGTTTTGCAGACGACAAGGCTTTCCGTCTCAACCGCGTAGCCGGATCGGCAGTAGAGAAGAAAAAACACACGGAGAAAAGAGGTACGCAGACAATCTCGTTCTACGACACTTTCACTTCGTATGACGTAGATCCGGAGGTCATCCAAAAACTCGAAGCCGGCATCGCCATCATCAAAGTGCGTATCGTCTTCATGGCCAACGAGACCAAGGACTACGATATCGCGGAAGGCTACCAGGAGAAGATGTCGTCCGACTTGCTCAAGTCTTACCAAGAGGCTGCATTGAATAACAAGAAAGCAAACGGTGACCACGGTGACGACGACTTCTAATAAATTGAAAATTGAAAGGTTAAAGGTGAAAGGGATTATCATTCTTTTCTTCCTTTCACTTTTCACTTTTCACCTTTCACCTCTCCAAGCCCAGATCAGCATGCCTGAACTGAGCGATTCGCTCTTTGCCTACACGGGTTTCTCCCGTGTTTGGAGTGCGCCGGTACGGGTGAAGAACATGCGTGTGAGCGGTAATAAAGTGGTGCTATATACCAACGGCACCTTGCGTGACTATCGCTGGACGCCGGACAATATCGCGGACATCAAGCGCAAAGTCAGCCTTTGGACCTTGGGACATACCAACGGTCAGGTCACGATCTATAGTTCCAACACGGACATCGAGACCCTCATCACCGAATGTGCCAAGAGCCAAATAGCTAATGGCAAATGTCCCAAAGACAAATGCGATTTGACCGACAATACGATAGCCCTCTATCCCTCCCACGGCCTCTATTTCAATCGGGACCGAAACGAGTGGATCTGGCAGCGGGCAACGCTGTGGACGACGGTGGAAGACCTGTACAGCCACGAGTACGTACGGCTCATCAAACGTATGTTGGAGAACGCAGGCGCAACAGTGCTTATGCCGCGTGCCGGGCTCGACGAACAAGAACCGGGAGCGTCCGGCATGCCTCGTTGGGTAGAAGGCGCACGGTACTGGATGATGAACCAAGGAGCGGACTCGACCCTTTGGGATCTGTACGGCGGCAATGAGTACAAGGATGACATGAAATGTCGGGCAATGTGGGTCAATGCCCAGCAAAGCCCCATCGACCTCTGTCTGGCTTTCCATACGGACGGCAACGACAGCGGCAATGATAGCACCGTCATCGGTACCCTCGCTATCTACACAGCCAAGGACGATGAGGGACAATACGTGCTGCGGGACGGACGCAACCGAGAGAAGACGAACCGTAACTTAGCCGATTGGATCCAGACGCAGATCACGGAAGACCTGCGGCACATAGCGCCCGAATGGACGCGACGCCAACTCAAAGAATCCAATTACTGCGAGACGCGCGTGCCCGTTGTACCGAGTATGATCCTTGAATTGCTCAGTCATAAGAACATGGCGGATATGCGGTACGGACTTGATCCGAAGTTCCGTTTTGCTGCCGCTCGTGCGGTGTATAAAGGTATCTTGCGTTACCTCAACGGTGCCAACGCGACCGTGCAACCGCTCCCTGTACAGGAGTTGGGTATTCAAATGACAAACGACAAACGACCAACGACAAATGCTTTGCTCAAATGGATCCCTTCCGTGGACTCCTTGGAGCAAAGTGCTACGCCGACCTATTTTATGGTCTATATCCAAGCCAATGACGGCGAGTGGGATGTGCAGCAGGTTGAGAACGCGACCGAGTTACAACTCGAGTTACAACCCGGTGTACGATACAACTACTATGTCATTGCCGGTAATGAAGGCGGTCTCTCCTACCCCAGCCCCATCGTGAGTGCGTATATAAATGAGAAAATGGTAAATGACCAAATGGTACTTGTCGTCGATGGCTTCAACGACGTCTATGGTCCCGAATGGTTTGCGGACAGCACCTACGCCGGTATCGTGCCGGGTTCGTACGCCTGCGAAGATCGGTTCTCTTGCGCCTATATCGGCGAGGTTTGGAACTACACCCGCTCGGACGAATGGAAGAACGATGATAACTGCGGTTGGGGATCGTGCTATCGGGATCATGCCGGACAATTCACCATCGGTAACACGCATGACTACACCGCCCTTCATGGCCGCGTCCTGCAGCAGATGGGTATCTCCTATGTCAGCTGCACAGCTGGCTTTCTTACAGGCGAAGCCGGTCTTACAGCCGAAGGCGGTCCTACAGCGCAGCGGTCATACAGCAAAGCGGTCATAATAGACTATATCTGTGGTCGTCAAAAGAATCCGCTAACAGCTAAAAGCCAAGAGCTAATAGCTAACGTCCTTGACGCCGGCGGCAAGATCCTGCTCAGTACCGACCATTTCAGTGCGATCGATCCTGTCTGGGCAAAGCGCTACCTGCATGCCTCCTATTATGCGGCGAAAGCGACTCACAGCGGACGAATTAGCGGTCAGGGTCATCGGCCTTATCACCTCTTCCTGACGCCGAACGACACCCAGCTGTTCACCGATCATCCTGAGGCTCTCAAGCCCGAAGCCGATGCCGTTCGTATTGCTTCCTACGAGGACATGCGCGTCCCGGCTGCCGTAGGTTACAAATCACCAATGACCAATCACCAATCACCAATGACTCTCGTCTTCGGTTTCCCCTTGGAGACCGTGCAAGAGTTTGATAAGATTTACCAACATGCTATAGAATGGTTGATGAAGGAATGACCTACTTACGGCAATAGGAGATACAAGAAAACCGTTAATTCAAGGGAACGTAAAGCTGCAAAAGAAGTAGCATCAATAAACAAAAAGTTGCAGAAAAATCCCAGAAATCGTGCTGCGTTGTTGTCAAATAATGAATAGAGAAGAGTATAAAGATTTACCTGCTGGCCCCCTCCCTGCTTTAATTGACGTACGTCCCCAAATCCTTATCTACAATCCAGATGATGAAAGGAAACCAAGATGAAACGCTTTTTATTACTTATTTTACTTGTTGTCACAAGCTATCAATTGTGGGCTTCTACTCCTCAAATAGAAGGTCTATATGTATGGAACCCTGGCAAATATTGGTGGAAGGTAAAACCAGACAAGCGCAAGAATGCCGAACCAAGTCAAGTTGTCTGGGATAGTTTGCTTATTTCTCCAGATAGTACTTATATACTGAAGAGCAGCAGATTCTACGATGTGGGAGGTAAAACTATTAAGAGCATTTCTAAAGGGACATGGAGTAGCCGAGGAGAATATGTTTCTCTTGTTCCATTTGGAGTAAATTATTCGTGCGTTCCCAATATGACAACGGATTCGATAATAGAGATCAATCTCTTTGAAATTGTCCCGGTAACAAGGGATACTATTCCTGTAAAAAGAAGTTTATTATATGTATATTCTGAAGATGGTACTATAATTAAATACCAAACGGATAGTATCGGACATGTGGTAATTAATTATTCATCGGATATACTTGTTGTTTTTATAGAAGGCGGTTTGCATGTGAATATTCCATTCCCACAAATTGGTAGTAGTTATAATGTTGTTACATCAAAGTCTTATGTGAACGTGGAGGCCCAGTTCTATAAAAAACAAGGTGATGATTTGTGGCATTGCTCAATTGATAAAGACGGTATTCAATTAAATGCTCTCTATAAGCAGAATATTAAGATAGAAAAATCTTTATTTAATCCTATTGGTGGAATTAAATAAATATGCTCTAGTAGTTGATTATCAATTTACACTACTACTGGTCAAGAGGTAAAGTGATTTATAATGAATGTTAAACGAAATGTGTACGATTATATGAAAAATTATTGGGTGGTTCGTAGAATCCCAACTTTTTTCCCAAGTGATAAACTTGCATATAACAAATAAATTGTCTATCTTTGCATAAAAATTCTATCTTTATGAAAACAAAATTACTTGCTTTGGCATTAAGCGTATTATTTGCTATGCCGTGTGTGCTTCGCGCAGAAGAAGCAGATCATCATGTAATGGAAAATAATTCGCAAGATGATTATTTGTCTCTTATGGACAATACGTCTTGGACTACGATTTCATATGGATTCGAACCTCCGGTTATGGCTTATATTTATAAATCGATCGGAGATACATTGATTGACGAGAAAACGCATCGTGTTATAAAGCAGTATGTCATCAATGTGAACGATGCAACAATATACCCGGATGTCAACCCAAGCGTAACAACATTTTATATGTATGAAGATATCGCAAACAGGCAAGTGTATCAGTATAGCGACTACTATCAAAGAGATATTTTACTATATGATTTTAACGTTAGTATCGGCGATAAAATGCCTATAGATCCTGTCAGAAACATGACATCCGATACCCTATTTGTATTAAAGGATATTTCTGAGATTGAGAATTCCGGCTATACGCGAAAACGATATACATTTGTGCACGGAACATCAGATAGTATTGTATGGGTGGAAGGAATAGGCAACTATACCAATTTCACCATCCCATATGCTGTAAAACGTTCGGATATTTTAAGAATACTATGCGTCCAAAAAGAAGACAATGTGGTGTATGATACCGGTATTTTTAAGGGAAAAACCTGTGACGAAATCAAAGAAATTTTCGAAGACAATTACAATGCTATACCCGAAATAAAGTACGTTCAACCGTCTTCCGCTACCAAACTCCTCCGCGACGGACAATTGCTCATTATCCGTGACGAAAAGACCTTTACCGTCACCGGTCAAGAGGTGAGGTGATTTAAAATATTGTTTTACGAAATTTGTACGATTATGAAAAAATTCAAGTACTTATTTTTAGCCATAATGGCAAATGTAATAGTTGCTTGCAATACTAATGATCCGAAACAGAAGCCCACATCGGATACAGATTTGACAGTGCCTCCCGCTGCTCCACCTTATCTTACAATTGAAGGTACTATTACGAATGAGGAAAAACAGCCATTAATGAATATCCAAGTAATAGTAGACTCCTCCGTTTTCTTGTTCGAACCGGAAGGTGAACAATATAAGGGATATAGTGCCGAAGACGGAGCGTATATGATCCACATTCAAAATAGAAATGCATCTGCCGAAGATGAGAAATGGAATTGGCCGGAAGAAGTAACCATTACGGTTCAAGACCCTTCCGGCATCTATGAACCACAGACGTGTACTATCCCCGTGACAGAAACAACACGCTATCCTGATGTCGTTAAACTGAAATGGATTATAGATGGGACGGCAACGGCAGATTTTGTATTGAGGAAGCAATAATGTAAAAAAAATGTATTAAGCGAGACATATCCAAATTATTCAACCTTAAAATTACGAAAATATGCGACTAAACAGTAGCGTGTTACATAGCTGTTGCATAGCTATTGCATAGCTGCCGCTTAGTCATTGGATACGAGAAGTAGTTTGCAATTCGCCGAAAATCAGAAGATTACGTCAAGGATAGGACGGTATTACATCTTGCTCAGCAATTCATCTGTAGTTTGCTCCAGTTTGACAAAACCGAACCACTTCTTGCCGAGGTCTTTGATGGATGCGCCTATAAGGTACACAGTGTCATCTATACACAAGAACCGATCGTGCGCACCTGAGTGAAAACGATGTTAAGTATATACAATATCTATACCATTAAATATTATTAATTGTTATGAAGTGTGTAAAATATCTATCATTTTTCGTTATAGTTGGATGTCTTACCAACTGCACAAGTGGTCCCGATCCAATTGAACCGAAGAATACATTTGAAATCGACAATCGGACTGTAGATGACATAAAAGTAGTATATACAATATCGGAAGAATATGTCTATTGGGAGCAACGGAAAATAAGTTTCACAGATTCCTGTGTTGCTAATGCTTACAAATCCACCCAACTACCGATAGATAAATATGGTATTCAGGCATACTATCCAAGTCAATTATTTAAGTCTGTTATGTTGCTTTCTCTTAAGGGTGATACTCTTCAAGTATTGTCTCCTGTAGATGATTCTCTTTGGAACTACTCGGAAAGTGTTTCGGATTACGGTTATAAAGTAACAAATTCTCATTGGAAATATATCTATAACTATTAACGGAATATCAATTGTCTATTTTTGCATAAAAATTCTGTTATTATGAAAGCAAAACTATTTATTATCAGCCTTATTATAATGGCATCCGGCTTATTGGTGTCTTGTGACCATGGGCTAAGTGAAGCGGATCTGAACAGTTATATTGCTGCTATTAAACACTACTTCCCTTATTCATTAGCCGAAACATTTCTTTTTGAGAACAAAAGCCTCGGACAGACATGGGAAGCCAATGCTTATGACTATAGCCACGAAGGCATCTATCCTTTCACATCTATTCAAATCTGCAAAAGGGAGTCGGGATCTAAATGTAGTGGAGATAGAAGTGCAAGTATAATTGCATGCATGATAGAGAAAGATAGGGCTGAGAACCTGGGATATTCGGAAATCTCAACATATCTATCTCAAGAAGGGGGGCATAAAGAGGTCTATTGTTTATGGCGTGTTTCGCTTCTAATGAGTGATAGCATATTTTACACGGGAGAAATAAGAAGTTATTGCTCTCAGGAAGAAGTGCTTACGCAATTGACAGATGTTATTACCATTCCTATTCAGTATTATCATAAATACGGAGAGTCTGTCAATGATGCACCAAAAGATGCTTATGCGCGCATCGTGAGAGAAAAAGGTCTCACCGAATTCTCAATCGATGGTCAAACGGTCTGGAAAAGAGATCTTTTGCGATAACAAAGTAGTACTAATGTAGTATCATTATGCTTCCATTCTGCTTCCATTGTACTTCCGTTGTCGAGATAATGTCGGGTGTAAAGGAAAAAAGATGACAAGTTACTTTGGTGCATATTGGAATGACCTTTTTGCCTTTCATTCTCGCGAGCATTTGGTGACCATTTCGCGACCATTACGAACGTCATAGGCAGATGACCTTTGGCGTCCGTATAGTATATATGTAGGGGACGTTTGCTATGAATCGCGTATCCCACCATACCCTATATATACTATGTATATATCCCGTGATTTTAGATTATTTGTTTTTACACTAAATATAACCTATGATGAGGTTTTTCATATTACCTTCTCGAGTAAAAATGGGATAACTCCAATATATGTCACACCATCATCATCTGTCCAAGGACGAGCATTGCCATCCAAAACAACCACCTTGCGGAACGAATCGCGTGTATTGCGTAGAGAAAAAGTCTCCTGTTCCTTTTTCTCATCTGTATCAATATTGAGCGCAGACTGAATATAAATTCTCTCAGAGCCGTTATTAATTACAAAATCTATTTCGTATTGCGCTTGCTGACGCTTTCCTTCCACCATCCGTTGCACTTCCACAACTCCCACATCCACATTATACCCTCGACGTATCAACTCGTTGTATATCATATTCTCCATCAGGTGAGAGCGCTCTTGCTGGCGGTAATTAAGTCGCGCGTTACGCAGTCCTAAATCCATAGCATAGTATTTCTTAATATTATCGAAATAGCGTTTCCCCTTTACATCATAGCGTTCCGCTACCCCGAATAAGTATGCATCTTCCAAATAACTCAAATATGTCTTAACGGTTGGATCAGTAGTCTTTAGCGACATCATTGTACATATCGTATTTGCTAATTTGTGAGTACTGGTCAATGATCCAACGGAGGAGTAAAGTACATCGGTCAAGGCTTCTATGACCACATCGTCACTCAAATTATAGCGATCAACAATATCTTTCATAAATACCTTCTTATGTAATGCGGCAAGGTATTTACGTTTTTCTTGTTCGTCCGGTTCCAAAACAGCTAAAGGCATGCCTCCAAAGAGCAGATATTGCTCAAAAGCATCTGCTTTTTCTAAACCGGCAAAGGCATAGTATTCTGCGAAAGATAATGGAAAGACATTGATCTCACTTCCCCGATCGCGGAAATTAGTTACAATATCTTTGGACAGCATTTTTGAGTTGCTACCTGTCACATAAACATCTATATTTGGTTCTCCACGCAAACTATTCAAAATGTCATAGAATGTAGTATAGAGCAAATCTCTATCTTCTTCCGGTACTAATGACTCATCAATGTCAGTGTTCTTCACCTTATAACATAATTGGATCTCGTCTATAAATACATAATATTTGCAGTTCTTGTCTGCGCATTGAGCCATTACAAATTCGAACAATGTCTTTGGGTTACGATAGGCACTATTTATGTCTTTTTCCAAATCTATCTCTACAAAGCACCTCTCCTGTACTCCTTGTCGTAGCAAGTATTGTTTGTACAAACACGATAACAAATATGACTTGCCACAACGACGTATACCGGTGATAATCTTCACTTTGCCATTCCAACTTTTGGCGGCAATTTTAGCTACATACTCATCTCTTAATATATCCATAACAGGAATGTTTTTATAAATTTAGTTGCAATTGCAACCATTTTTAAAATCAAATTCGCCGCAAAGGTACTACATTTTTCTGACATACACAAATTTATTTGCAAAAATATAGAAAATCAAAACACATTTTTGTGTTCAACTCTTGCATATATCAATTTTTTGTTGTACCTTTGCAGCCGCAAAGGTTTATGAGATATGAAAAAGAAGAACTTACCTGTTTTTGAGAACATAGAGATCACGGGTGTGGCGGCAGAAGGCAAGGCGCTGGTACGGATCAATGATATCGTTTGCTTCGTGCCGAACTGCGTGCCGGGCGACATCGTGGACTTGCAGATCACGAAGAAAAAACACTCCTTCATGGAAGCAAGAGTGCTGCGGATCGTGGAGCCGAGTAAGGTACGTTGTGAAGCGAGATGTAAGCATTTCGGCGTGTGCGGTGGTTGCAAATGGCAGATCCTACCCTACGCCGAGCAACTCAAATACAAGCAGCAACAGATCGTGGATAACCTGACCCGCATCGGTAAGATCGAGTTGCCGGAGATCAGTCCGATCTTGGGCTCAAAGCACGTATATGAGTACCGCAATAAACTTGAGTTCACTTGTGCGGATCGGAAGTGGTTTCCATGGGAGGTCATCGAGGCAGCCGGCGGTTTGGATAAGATCGACAGTACGTACGGTCTCGGATTCCATATCCCGAACGCGTTTGATAAGGTGCTGGATATCGAGGAGTGTCATTTGATGCCGGACATCAATAATAGAATCCGCAACGGCGTACGCGAGTACGCACGGGCGCACGGACTCACGTTCTATAACGAACATACGCACGAGGGCCTGCTGCGCAACCTCATCTTGCGCAATAACCATAAAGGGGAGATGATGATGGTTGTCTCCTTCGGGGAGGAGATTTCAAATTTCAAATTTCAAATTTCAAATTTTCTTGAATGGTTGCATAACGAGTTTCCGGAGATCATATCGTTGCTGTATGTGGAGAACACGAAGTTCAACGACACCATCGGCGATCTGGAGGTAAAGACTTATTTCGGACAGGACTATATTATCGAAGAGATGGAGGGCTTGCAGTTCAAGGTCGGTCCGAAGTCGTTCTACCAGACCAACACGGAGCAGGCATATGAGCTGTACAAAGTAGCGCGGGAGTTTGCCTTCGAAGATAGCCAACAGCTAACTGCTAATAGCCAACAGCCTTTGGTTTATGACCTCTATACGGGCACGGGAACGATCGCCAATTTTGTAGCACGTCAGGCGCGTGAGGTCATCGGTATCGAGTACGTGCCGGAAGCAATTGAGGATGCAAAAGTCAATTCGAAGATAAACAAAATCGAGAACACGCATTTCTTCGCAGGCGACATGAAGGATATTTTGAATGATGATTTCGTGGCTCAATACGGTCGTCCGGACGTCATCATTACCGATCCGCCGCGTGCCGGCATGCATGAAGATGTGGTGAATGTGATCCTCAATGCCTCACCCAAACGCATCGTCTATGTGAGTTGTAACCCGGCGACGCAGGCACGTGATCTGGCGCTGTTGGATGCCAAATATAAAGTAACAAGAGTGCAACCGGTGGATATGTTTCCGCACACGCAGCACGTAGAAAACGTCGTACAACTATGCTTACGCTAATCTTCCTATTCGTCTATTTTGTGTCGTTCACGGACAAGGGGCAGACGGGTCAACCGGCTCTGTCGGAGCGGGCTGTTGCGCAGCGCGCCAAATGGCATATTGCGCTGGACGAGCTGGATGAGCCGGTGAATGCAACCTACCTCGACAGTCTCCATCGGATGGGCATCAAGGTGCACCATACGAGCCGTTGGTTTAATGGCGCGACGGTAGAGATGAGCACGACCAAAGCCGCACAGGTGGAGGGACTCTCGTTCGTGTCCGAGGTCGAGATGACGCGCGATAACAGTGCGTCCGGTTACAGTCCGCGGAAGAGGATTCAGGAGTCAGAATTAAGGAGTCAGGTTTCAGAAGTCAGGATTCAGACGAACTGGACGGATGATCAGTTGGCTCTTTATAACCTACCGGCGCTGCATGAGGTCGGTTTTGAGGGGCAAGGGATCCTGATGGCCGTTTGTGACGGCGGTTTCTACAAAGCCAACACCCTATCCTGCTTCCGTCAGAGCCAAGAGTTGGGTCATTTCGATTTCACGGACGACACGGATGATTTCTACGGTCGAACAGGTACGCACGGGACAGAGTGTCTGAGTACGATCTCCGGCATTCAGGACGGTTATTACGGTGCTGCCACCCGCGCGAACTATTATCTCATGCGCTCCGAAGAGAGCAATACGGAGTCACCCAAAGAGATGGATAACTTGGTCGCTGCGTTGGAGAAAGCCGACTCGCTTGGCGTGAATATTTTCTCCGTGTCCTTGGGCTACGCCCTGTTCGATAACGACGCGTGGTCGCTGAATAAACGTACCGACTTGGATGGCGTCACGACCCGTGTGAGCCGAGCTGCCACGATCGCTGCACGCAAAGGTATGTTGGTCTGCGTAGCTGCCGGCAACGATGGCAACGGCAGTTGGCGGACGATCAGTGCCCCCGCCGATGCGGACAGTGTCCTCACCGTAGGGGCAGTATCCACCGACAGCCTCATCGGTTCGTTCTCGAGTTATGGTCCATCCTCTGACGGGCGGGTCAAACCCGAAGTGTGCGCCGTAGGCGTTCAGACCACGCTGATCTATCCCAACGGCACCATCGTCACAAGCAACGGCACCAGTTTTGCGACGCCGCTTTTGGCCGGTATGGCCGCCAGCCTCTGGTCGGCTCTGCCCGATGAGAACGCGATGCAGATACGCGAACGTATCATCCGTTCGGCGCATCTATACCCGGGACAGGATGCAAAAAACCAGATGGGCTACGGCATCCCTGACGCATGGAAAGCCTATACCATGCCGACCCCGATGGAGGGCATCGAGCATTCAGAAGTCAGCAATCAGAATTCAGAAACTCGTAAGGTTCTGCGCGGCGAACAGATACTCATCATCCGGCACGGACATATCTATAACTTAGCGGGACAGAGGGTAGATTGAGAGCTAAGAGCTAAGAGCTAAGAGCTAAGAGCTAAAAGCTAAAAGCTAAGAGCTAAAGGGCATAAAAAAAGGTAGGCTAACTACATCGCACCGCTACAACCTCCTACCCTTGCTTCGGTCAAGACCTGGGGGAGTTCAGAGGGAGCTGGTCGTATAGCACCTTTTTTGAAATACACAAGTTTTTTTCAAAAAAAATGAAATATTAATTATTAATTATTCATTATTCATTGCTAAATGACTTCATAATTGCACGAATTCGGGCGGAGATACCCTTCGAACCGAATGCAGAAAAGGACGGTTTGCTCACCGCCCTTGGTGCGTTTATTGTCAGTCGTGACCCGCGCAAAGCGTTCATCTTACGCGGTTATGCCGGAACGGGTAAGACGAGCGTCACCAGTGCACTCGTTCGGGCGCTCAAAAAACTGAACCAGCCTTGTATTCTGCTGGCTCCGACGGGTCGAGCCGCCAAGGTGCTAAGCCGTTATTCGGGTTTTCCCGCCTACACGATCCATAAGCAGATCTACCGCCAGAACCAGTTAGGCGTCGAAGCGTTCTCGCTTTCCGATAACTTGCATAAAAACACCCTTTTCATCGTCGATGAGGCATCCATGCTTTCCGGCAACCGGGACAACGCTACCTTTGGTAGCGGATGTCTGTTGGACGACCTTGTGCGCTATGTCTATAACGAGCAAGGCTGCTCCCTACTCCTGCTTGGCGATGATGCCCAGTTGCCTCCCGTCGGCAGCATCAGCAGTCCGGCGCTGGATGCCGATTATATGAGCTCTACCTTTCAACTTTCAACTTTCAACTTTCAACTTTCACAGGTGGCACGACAGGCGCTGGACAGCGGGATACTCGCAGAAGCGACGAGGATCAGGGAACAAATTTCAAATTTCAAATTTCAAATTTCAAATTTTTCCATTCAGCCGAATAAAAGCGACATCATCCAACTGCCGGGCGAGGCGGTTATTGAGAGTTTGGAGAACAGTTGGCGGGAGGTAGGAGCGGAAGAGACGCTCATCATCGCGCGCAGTAACAAGATGACGAACCTGTACAACGGAGGCGTACGCGCACGGGTGTTATGGAAAGAGGACGACCTGTCGAACGGCGACCGGATCATGGTCACGAAAAACAACTATTTCTGGGCCAAAGAGTACGACGACTTAGAGTTCATCGCCAACGGCGATATGTTTGAGATTCAGCGTCTTACCAACCGGCATGAGTTATACGGATTCCAGTTCGCGACGGCTTCGTTGCGATCGGTGGATTACAACTGGGAGATCGAAGCGCTCGTTTGGCTCGACACCCTGATGACCGACAGTCCGGAAGCCAACTATACCTTGCAACGGGAGCTCTTCAGCCGCATTGCGGAAGATTTTCCGGAGATACGCAACAAGAAAGAACTGATCAAAAAGATCTACGACTCGCCTTATTACAATGCCCTGCAGATCCGGTTTGCCTATTGCGTGACCTGCCATAAAGCACAAGGCGGACAATGGCGGCATGTCTATATCGATTCGGGCTTTTCGGAGGAATGGATCAGCGGCTTAGAAGAGACAGAAAAACGCGAATATATGCGGTGGATCTATACCGCCGTGACGCGTGCAACAGAAAAAATATACCTCTTGCGCTAAAAAACTCCCTAAATATTTGCATATATGCAAAAAAAAGTGTAATTTTGCACGCAAAATTGAAATATAACAAACAAAATCATTTAATAATTATGCGATTTAAGCACTTATTTGCCCTTACTGCGATTGTAGCTGTTGGTGCGCTGACAAGTTGCCATTCGAAGATGGACTTGGAGAACATCGACACGAAAGCGCAAGTTGAATTGGGCCTCGCTCTTCCGGTCGGCAGTCTGCATGTAACGATTGCTGATCTCATCGGAAATGTAAGCAACATTTACATCGATTCGATTGACCACGCAGGTGTGCTCACATGGCGCGACACATTCCCTGACGGTCGTAGTTTCCACAAAGTCAATCTGGCGGACAAGATCTCTACCAAAGATTTTGCTTTGGATGTGTACCAACAATTATCCACGTACGCGACAGGCGGTACCGTTTACGGCGCCGACATCCCCATCGACCTCAATTTTGATATGCCGCTCAAGTTGACGGGTATCAACGATGCGTTGGGTAACGAGCGTATGGACAGTGCGCAGATTCTTGAGGCCAGTTTCCTCTCCACCCTCACGACCCAGAATTTCAACATCGATTGGAACTGGATCGAGAAAGTGACGCTGGATCTGGGTGCGCAGATCAGCCGTCCGGCAGGAAACGTGATGACCGTGTATGACAAGAGTCAAGGCGATACCGGCGATTTCGGCACCGCTATCAAAACGGGAATCGATAACTTCACCCTCTGCATGATGAAGAACCGCAATCTGAACCCGAAGACGGAATACGACAAATATTCCGGAAACGTGCTGGATACGACGACCTTCCATGTTTGTCTGACGATCAAGATCCCGACAGGCGAGAGTGTAACCATCTCTTCCGGCTCGAAATTGAACTATAACCTGAGCGTCAACTTCATCAACTACCGAGCTATCTGGGGCTTCTTCAAACCGTCCAGCGACATGTTCGCTGAGGTGCTGACTCCGGTCGGCGAGAGTTGGAGCGGTAGCGGTTTCTTCAAAGACAGCTATCTGCCGTTCTCGGATCCGAAGATCAAGGTGGACATCAACACCCAGATCGCAGGAAACCTGCGTGTGGGTAATTGCTACGTCTTCGGTGAGGACAAGGCCGGCAACCGTACCTACGCGTTGTTCAACGGTCAGAAGATTCTGAACGATGTACCGCTGAGCAGCGACCTGCCGGGTGTGTTCCTCGATCCGTACACCAGCGCGATCGGTGACTCCGTGACCCTCTGGACCCTGTTCAACAAGGATAATGACAAAGGTCAGATCGACCGTCTCTTCGGTAACCTGCCGGAGAATATCGGTTATAAGTTCGAAGTCGATTTCGATATGCAGCGTACGCCGCAGGTTCGTCTGACGCCGGATGACTCGATCAATATCAACGCGATCTGCACCCTGCCGATGATCTTCCACGACGGTGTTTGGTTCCGTTATGCCGACACGACCGAGAACGTGAACCTGAGCCAGTTCACTATCGACTCGCTCGTTAAGAGCGTCAATGTGATCGACACCGTTAACTCCGGTGAGTTGAAAGTGATCATGCATGCGAACAACGACATGCCGGTCAGCATCGCCCTCTCCATGCGTTGCCTGGACGAGAACGGCAACGTGATCATGGACCCGATCAACACGAGCGAACCGTTCTACCTCTTCCAGAACGACACCACGCGTCTGGAGGCAGGTCAATACACGATCACTCCGGAAGGCGGTTGGTTCTTGGACAAAGCTACCGAGACCGTCATGATCGCCAGTCTGAACCAAGCACGACTGAACATGCTGCCGAAGATAAAGACCTTGATTTACAGCGCCGTATTGGATGACAAATCCATGAAAGAGGCATATTCCAAGGGCTACGACAACCTCAGTCTGCGCGAGGAGCGCGGTTTCACGATCAAGATCGGAATCTCTGCGCAGGTAGATGCCGTATTGGATTTTAAGAATAACAAAGAAAATAAATAAGGAGGGCTGAATCATGAAAAAGTATATTTTGACAGCCCTTGTGGCAATAGCAACGCTCAGTGCAAGCGCACAGCAGGTGTCCACGCTCTATTTCCTGGAGAACAACACCATGCGTCATACGCTTAACCCGGCTTTCCAACCGGTAAGTAACGGATATGTCAATTTCAGTCCGCTCGGTTGGATGAGTTACGGTGTAGGTAATAACTCGTTTACACTCAGCGATTTCATCTATTATGACAATAAAGTAGGTGCGACCATCACGCCGCTGCATCCGCAGGCAGACCGCAACCAGCTGCTTCGTCAGATCCGTAGCATGACCTATTTCAATACGGACGCGACGCTCGGTTTGCTGAACGTGGGTGTACGTATCAAGGATGCGGGTTATCTGCATGTAGGAATCAACATGAAGATGGAGTCCGGTGTGACCCTGCCTAAGTCCATGTTCGATTTCTTCCTCAACGGAGGAATGAAGGACCTCAACGGCGGAAATAACCTGTTCAGCCTCTCCGGTTTGAGTAGCGGCGCTACCATCTACACGGAGATCAGCGGCGGTTACAGTCACCAGTTGAACGAGCACTGGACGATCGGTGGTAAACTCAAGTTCCTCTTGGGTACGGCTTATGTCGGCGTCAATGCCAAGCGACTGGATATCAATGCCAGCACCGAGTCTTGGCGTCTGCAAGGTGACCTCGGCGTGACGATGGCTGCGCTGCCGGTTATCAACGATGCGTACATGGCCGGATACATGAACAACAAAGACATGCGTCAGGTCGTTGACGGCTTTAAGGATGGCACGTTCGATGCTTCCCAACTGGTCAACTACACCGATCCGATGTCTCTGGTTGTTAGCGCGCTCACGCCTGCCGGTTACGGTGCCGGATTGGACTTCGGTTTCACATGGAAGCCGATTGAGCAACTGCAAGTTACCGCTGCCATCACCGATCTCGGATTCATCTATTGGACCAGCGGCTCGCAGTACAACTGCAAGGTGGACACGCTCTTTGAGGGTGCCGGTTTAGTGGATTACAACGACCCGAAATACCAAGGCCCGGACGGTCAGTTCTCCACCGACAGCCTTATGGGTCAGGTGACGAATAACCTGATGGGCATGCTCTCGGGCTTCAAGATGAGTTCGAACCAAGCGAAAGGTTTCGCACGCATGACGTCTGCTCGTCTCAATGTCGGTCTGGATGCCAATTTCTGGGACAACCGCGTCGGTGTAGGCGTCCTCTCGGCAACGCGCCTGTATAACGCACGTTTATATGAAGAGGTGACCTTCGGCGTTGCTTTCCGCCCTGTGAACTGGTTCAATATCGCAGCTACCTACTCGCTGATCAACAACGGTAAGTACAGCAATATCGGTGCCGGTATCAGCTTCATGCCGTACGACGGACTCAACTTCCTGCTCGCAGCCGATTATCTGCCGACGCGATACGCCAAGATTCCGGGATCGAGCACCTATGGTATCCCCGATCAGATGAAGATGTTCAACATCTCGATGGGTGTATCCATCTGCTGGGGTTCGAACCGCAAGGATAAAGATAAAGACGGTGTATGGGATAAGATCGACATGTGTCCCGACACGCCGCGTGGCATCGCTGTGGATAGCGTAGGTTGTCCGCTCGATGATGACCACGACGGTGTACCTGACTACCTCGATCATTGTCTGGGTACCCTGCCCGAAGCAGTCGCATATGTCGATACGCTCGGTTGCGACAAGGATACCGACGGAGACGGTGTAGAAGATTATCGTGACCTCTGTCCGAACACGCCGCGCGAAGCATGGGGTAAGGTTGATAACACGGGTTGCCCGATGGATACGGACGGCGACGGTGTGGCGGACTACCTCGACGAGTGTCCGGGTACGCCGGAGGCAGCATACGGACGTATCGATGCCAAGGGTTGCCCGCTGGATAGCGACGGAGACGGAGTGCCTGACTACCTCGACGAGTGTCCGGGTACGCCTGAAGCAGCTCATGGTAAAGTGAATGACAAGGGTTGCCCGACAGACGGCGACGGCGACGGTGTACCTGACTATCTGGATGAGTGTCCGGACACGCCGGGTCAAGCCATCGGCTTCGTAGATGCCAAGGGTTGTGAGCTCGACAGCGACGGCGATGATGTACCGGATTACAAAGACGCATGTCCGAACGTAGCGGGTCTGAAAGAGAACAAGGGCTGTCCGGAACTCAAGCGTGAAGTGCGTCAACTGCTCCAGAAAGCGATGCAAGGTATTGAGTTCGAGTCCGGCAAGGCTACTATCAAGTCCAAGTCCTACCCGCTCCTCGACCAGATCGCTGCGATCTTCATCGAGAACACCAACTACATCATCGAGGTACAAGGTCACACGGATAACACCGGTAAGGAAGAGGCCAACAAAGCCCTCTCGCAGAAGCGCGCAGACGCCGTACGTGACTACATGATCGCCAAAGGTGTGGACTTCCAACGTCTGACCGCTGTCGGTTACGGTCAAGAGCAGCCGATCGCGGACAACGCTACCAAGGCCGGTCGTGCAAAGAACCGCCGCGTGGAGTTCAAGATCAATTTCGAGGAAGTACACTATGAGACTGTCCTCGAGCACGCTGATCCGCAACCGGTTGAGGAGACTCCGGCTGAAACAAGTGAACAAACAAATATTAATTAATCATTATTAATTATTCATTGATATTATGGGAAGAGCTTTTGAATATCGTAAAGCAACAAAACTGAAAAGATGGGGACATATGTCCCGTACATTCACCAAGTTAGGTAAAGAAATCACGATTGCTGCCCGTGAGGGTGGACCGGATCCGGACTCTAACCCGCGTCTGCGTGCACTCATCCAGCAGTGTAAGCGTGAGAACATGCCGAAGGACAATATCGACCGCGCCATCAAGAAAGCGACCGATAAATCGTCTGAGGGTTATAAGGAGATCAACTACGAAGGATACGGACCGCACGGAATCGCTATCTTCGTGGAGACCGCTACCGACAACCACATGCGTACGGTAGCCAATATCCGCTCCTATTTCACCAAGTTCGGCGGCACGCTCGGTACACAAGGTTCGCTACAGTTCCTCTTTGACCGCAAGGCTTGCTTCACCGTGACGATGAAGGACGGTATCGATCTGGATGAACTCGAGCTCGAGCTGATCGACTTCGGCGTAGAGGAACTCGGTGTGGATGAAGAGGAGAACACCATCGTCATCTACTCGGATTTCGATGCGGCTGTCTCGATGCAGAAATACCTTGAGGACAACGGCTTTGAGATCCAGTCCATGGAGTTTGTTCGTATCCCGAACGACACCAAGGAACTCACCGAGGAGCAACGCGAGTCCGTACAGAAACTCATCGACAAGATCGAAGAGGATGAAGATGTACAGAACGTATTCACCAATATGGCGGAATAAATCAGCTATTGGCTGTTGGCTATTGGCTTTTGGCTAACAGCTAACAGCTAAAGGCTAATAGCTAAAGTTATGATCATCGAAGATTATTTCAAATTAACCGAACGTCAGGCGCAGCAATTCGCTGCGCTTGACGCGCTTTACCGCGACTGGAACAGTAAGATCAACGTCATCTCGCGCAAGGACATCGATAATCTCTACGAGCATCATGTGCTCCATTCCTTGGCGATCGCCAAACTCCTACCCTTCCAACCCGGTACGACCATCATGGATGTCGGTACGGGCGGTGGTTTTCCCGGTATCCCTTTGGCGATTCTGTTCCCCGAGTGCCAATTCCTGCTGATCGACTCGATCGGCAAGAAGATCAAGGTCGCTTCGGAGGTCGCGAATGCCCTCGGGTTGACCAATGTCGTATGCAAGCAGGAACGCGCAGAGGAAGAGAAACAGAAATTCGATTTCGTCGTTTCCCGTGCCGTGATGCCCCTACCCGATTTGGTCAAACTGGTGCGGAAAAATATCTCCAACAAGCATCGTAACGCGGTACCCAACGGACTCGTCGTGCTCAAAGGCGGCGACCTGAAGAACGAGATCGCACCATTTAAAGAAGCGGAAGTAACGCCTTGCAGCCATTACTTCCGCGGTGAGTGGTTTGTTGAGAAACAGGTCATTTACCTGCCCCTCTAAATCACTAATCGCTAATCACTAATCGTTAATCCGGTTATAGAATATAACCTACCTCCGCGTTGGATATAGATCTGTCCGTCGCGGAGTATTTTTTTTGTCGTTTGTAGTTGGTCGTTGGTCGTTGGAAGACCTTCCGCCCATATGTCTCCGTCCATCATTTGGCCGGTCATGGCATAATGGAGATAGACCTCAAGCACGGTATAGCCTTCGCCGAACTGCCGGTTATTATCCGATTCGTTCGGATCCAAGCCATGTGCTGACTCCCACTCGTCCGGCATGCCGTCGAGGTCGGTATCTGCCAAGGGCTCCACAACAGGGTATTCAAAGAATCCTTCGGCATCGGAAGGCGTATCGATGATACCTTTCTTTTGACTCTTGCTACCCGTGTGCGTATAGGTATTATCCCGAACCTCACGGATCAGACGTCTCTCAACCGTGTCGCGCGGAAAAGCACCGACGGTGTCCAACACGGTCTGACGCGCCTCTTCGGCGGTCTCGAACGAACCTGCGGCGTAGGCCAAAGCCTCAAAATCATACAGTCCGGAGAACTCCGTAGAGTCCGCGTTACAGTCCCAATACGGCGTCTTGGTGCGGATAAGCGTATCCACGCGCGCCTCTTCTTTGGTGTATTTCTTGATGGTCACCGCACTCCAGTTATCCGCTGTTGCTGCCGGTTCTCCTTCATACACATTGCCGCTGACATACCATTTACTGGGTCCTCGGCTGGTGTAGCCGCTTCGTTGATCATCAGCCACAAAGAACAGACGTGTGTTCGTGGTGTTCGGACCCTTGATATAATAATTGTTCACGAAATTCACTTCGTGACCGGCGTTCTTTCCGTTGTAGAATTTATCGTCGCACGTGTTCTCTCCGCCGTGACATCCGCTACTACCGCCGTAATAATTGAAGTTCACATTGTTGATATAGTCCAGATATACCACGCGGTCATTATTGCGGGCACCGTTAAAACGGCACGAACGACCGTTATTATGCGCCAGCAAGTTATGGTGATACGATGCCGGCGAACCGCCAAACTGACACCCGTATCCACGTGCTCCCTTGGGGTGACCGGAGTTATACAAGCCTTCGTGTACGATACAATACTGCACCGTGAAGAAATGGCTGTCAAAAGTATTGATATTCTCTTCTGCAGACCAACCGAAATCACAATGATCCAGGATAAAGTTCGAGCAGTTCTCCGCGCCAAAAGCGTTCTCTTTACAGAATTGCCCATCGGCCGTTTCGTTACCTACGCGGAAACGGATGTTCCGGATGATGAAGTTCTCCGAACCGCCGCAATTGACCTTGTTATGCGTGATGACGATGCCCAAGCCCGGTGCGGTCTGTCCGGCGATGGTGTAGTTCTTGCGGTTGATACGCAGGTCCTTTACGAGCCGTATCTCGCCCGTCACGGCAAAGCAAACCGTGATGGGATCATCCGGATACTGCTTCATCGCCCAACGAAGCGATCCTTCGGTCTCTCCGTTCGCGTCGTCTGCTAAGGTCGTCACATAGACCACCTTACCGCCTCTACCGCCGGAGGTGTATTTGCCGAAGCCTTCTGCGCCGGGGAAGGCAAGTAAGCCGTTGGCTATTGGCTCTTGGCTATTAGCTACTATTGCACAGAGGCAGCAAACTGCTGCCATAAACCATCGTCGGGTACGGGAGCTTCGATACATATGGGTTCTTTTTTTACAGGATGAATAAATTCTATTTTGCGGGCATGAAGCGAGATGCCTCCGTCGGGATTCGAGCGCTTGGCGCCGTACTTCAGGTCGCCCTTCACGGGACAACCGATCGCCGCTAACTGACAACGGATCTGATGATGCCGTCCGGTCTCGAGGTTGATCTCCAACAGGCTGTAGTTGTCGCCGCGAACGAGCATCTTGTAAGTCAAGATAGCCAACTTCGCTTCTTTGGCGTTGGGTTTTGCAATATAACTCTTGTTCTGTGCCTCATTACGAACGAGCCAGTTCTCAAGCCTTGCTTCCGGCACTTTCGGACAACCTTGCACGATCGCCCAATAGGTCTTACGGATCTGTTCGTGGCTCTTGAACATTTCATTGAGGCGCGTCAGCGCTTTGCTCGTTCGGGCAAAGAGTACAACCCCGCTCGTCGGGCGATCCAGACGATGGGTCACGCCTAAGAACACCTCGCCGGGCTTATTGTACTTGACCTTGATATAGTCCTTGACGATCTCGCTCAAGGGCGTATCGCCGGTCTTATCGCCCTGCACGATCTCGTTGCAGGTCTTGTTAACGGCAATAATATGGTTGTCTTCGTAGAGTACAGTCATACTTTAGCTGTTAGCTGTTGGCTATTAGCCGTTGACGAATTGCCTCATAAATAAACACTCCAGCGGCGACGGAGACGTTGAGCGACTCAATCACGCCGGTCATGGGAAGACGTACTTTGTCCGTACAGAGTTTGAGGTTCTCTTCGTAGATACCCTTCTCTTCCGAACCCATCACGATGCAGGTCGGTACGGTCATATCGACCTCGGTGTAGTTACGCTCCGTATGTTCGGTAGCCGCCACAAGACGCAAACCGCTGTCGCGCAGATAGGTCAATGCGTTCTGCAGGTTCTCCACCTTACAGATCGGCAGGCTGTGCAACGCACCGGCAGAAGCCTTGACGGCATCGCCGTTGATGGCCGCACTCCCGCGCGTACCTATTATCAGCGCGTGAACGCCTGCGCACACGCATGTACGGGCGATCGCACCGAAATTGCGTACGTCCGTCACGCCGTCTAACATCACCAACAGCGGCGTCTTGCCTTCGTCGTACAGGCTCTGCACCAGACTGTCCAGCGGCGTGAACTCAATCGGACTCAGGAAAGCGATGACACCCTGATGATTCTTGTCCGTGAACTGGTTGAGTTTCTCCAGCGGTACCCGTTGGATCTGCGTACCCGTGCCTTCCAGTTTGAGCAATAACTCTCGACCGATCGCCGAACTCATGTCCCGACGAACAAGCACTTTATCGAGCACCTTACCGGCATCGATCGCTTCCATCACCGCGCGTACACCGAAGATCATCTCTTTCTCTTTCGGCCGCCGCGTCTCATATTGTTTCCTTTCAACTTTCATCTTTCAACTTTCAACTTTTATTAATATTTTAGCCAATTGATAAATTCCATAGGATCGGTCGTAAAGGCCATCGGGTCTGCTACCTGTTGCCCGTATGGATCTAGTTGCACGTAGAACGGTTGGGCATTGGAGCCGAACTGCTCGCGCTGGATGGCGCTGTTCTTATCGCCTATCCCGTCGCGCTTGTCATCGACAAACAGTTCGATGAAGACATAGTTCTGCAGACGCGCCTTCACGCTATCGTCATCCAGCACGTACGCCTCCATCTTACGGCAGTTGACACAGCCGTATCCGGTAAAGTCGATGATAACCGGTTTGCCTTCCTGCCGAGCATACGCAAGGCCTTCCTCGTAGTTATTGAACACCTCACGACCCTCTATCTCCATAGGCGGTGCAAAAGCGGAGATCGCCTTCACCGGCGCACCCCATAGACCGGGCACGAGGTAGATTGCAAAAGCGAAAGACAGCACGGCAATGCTCTTCCCTACCCAACTCTTGCGGATCAGATAGATACCGATACCGGCGAAGCAGCCGATCCATATCGCGATGAAGAGCCAACGCGGCAGGATGCCCCAACCGTACGCCATGTCGGCAACACTCAGGAACTTCAACGACAGAGCCAATTCCAAGAACGCTAAGGTCACCTTGAAACTGGTCATCCAGTCGCCGGACTTAGGCGCCTGTTTCATCCATTCGGGGAACATCGCAAACAGCGAGAAAGGCAAAGCCAAAGCGATGGCAAAACCCAACATACCTAATGACGGCGCCAAGAGCGATTTGCCTGCCGCTTCCACGAGCAGCGTACCAATGATAGGACCTGTGCACGAGAAAGAGACGATGACGAGCGTAAACGCCATCAGTAAGATACTTAAGAATCCCCCCGTACTGCGGGCTTTGTTATCCAAGGCCGTGGACCAGGAGTCCGGGAGCGTGATCTCGAAGAGTCCGAAGAAAGACAAGGCAAAAACGACTAACAGCAGGAAGAAGAAAATATTCACCACCGCATTGGTACTCAGGTCATTCAGTGCCGAAGCGCCGAAGAGCAGCGTCACCAACAGACCCAGCCCCACATAGAGCACGATGATACTCAGTCCATAAAGGATCGCATCCCGCTTACCGCCGCCTTTCTTCAGGAAGAAACTCACCGTCATCGGTATAATCGGCCACACGCATGGCGTAAAGATGGCTAATAGACCACCGAGCAATCCGAGAATAAAGATCCACAGCAGCGACCTATCCTTCGTACTTTGTACATTGTCACTTTGTACTTTACCCTCATACTTCCACACCTCCGGCGCCGTACACATCTTATCGTCACAGGCGTTGTACCGAATCGGCGTCACCTCCTCTTTGGCGAGCGTGATGACAAACGAGTCCGCAAACTCCTCGTCAAACTCCCGTTCGCCGAACTCAATAATATTCATGTGCCAGCCCGGCTCAATACTTGCCTTGATCCGCACACTGTCCCCTACCTGCTCTCCGCTCCACTTCACCGGCTCCACCATCTGCGCCAGCACCATCAGCGGCAATAGGGCTACTACTATAAAAAGGTATCGTTTCATGATCATTGTCTTTTAATCCGCCAATCTTGGCGGATATATCATTCATCGCGTGTGATATGTGCGCCGATGGCGTTGAGGCGGTGCTCGATGTCTTCGTACCCGCGGTCGATCTGGTCGATGTGGTCGATACGGGATGTACCTTCGGCACTCATCGCGGCGATGAGCATGGCGATGCCGGCACGGATATCGGGGCTCGTCATATTGTTAGGCTTGAGCTGGCGCTGATGATCGTGCCCGACCACTACCGCACGGTGCGGGTCACAGAGGATGATCTGCGCACCCAT
>CACZEL010000024.1 GCA_902780235.1 uncultured Bacteroidales bacterium
TGACCAGTACAAGGACGCTCTGCGTGCTGCAGTAGCTCTGACCGAGAAATCCCGCCATCATGCCGGGTGCATCGCTTATGATGTATTCCAGAGCGCGACACGCTCGGATGTGTTCATGTTCTGCGAGACATGGAAAGATGACGCTTCGCTCAAGGCTCATGCCGAAACGCCGGAGTTCAAGAAATACGTAGCCGAGATAGAGGCTTGCGGTCAAATGAAGTTGGAACGATTTGAGTTTTAGAGGCTATGATAGTTACTACTACACCGACCATTGAGGGTCACACCATTAAGGAGTACAAAGGTCTTGTTTCCGGGGAGGTTATCTTCGGCATGAACTTCCTGAAGGACTTTGGCGCGTCGCTGCGTGATTTCTTCGGAGGACGTACCGACAGTTATGAAAAGGCTATGCTCGAAGGACGCGAGACCGCGCAGAAAGAAATGCGCGAACGCGCCGAGCAACTGGGCGCCAATGCCATCGTGGGAGTTAGCTTTGGCTATGAGACGATGGGTCAAGCCAACAGCATGATTATGATCTCCATCAGCGGCACAGCTGTTGTGATTGAGTAATGAAGCTTGAGGAAGCCATAACGTATGCCATCATGTCGGATGGTCATGGAAAGACGACTGACCAGATAGCCGCCGCTATCAACCGCAATGGTTGGCACATCCGCAAGGACGGCAAGCCTGGCACATCCGCAAGGACGGCAAGCCTGTGACGAGCGCACAGGTCTATGCCTGCATTTGCCGCTATCCCTCAATCTTCACCAAGGAAGCCGGACGGATTTGTGTAATGTTATGACATTGATATGGCACAGAAGATACAAAAGACGAATGTGTGTCGGTTGCTGGATGCAGCAGGGATTGCGTATGAACTGATTGAATACGCTGTGGATGAGTCGGACTTGAGCGCGACGCATGTGGCGGAACAGTTAGGCGAGGATGTGGATGCCGTCTTCAAGACCATCGTGCTGGAGGGCGATAAGACCAAGCATTTTGTATGTGTCGTGCCGGGTGCGTGTGAGGTGGACTTGAAGAAAGCGGCTCGTGCCAGCGGCAACAAGTCCTGCAAACCGATTCCGCAGAAAGAACTGCTGCCGCTCACAGGTTACATCCGTGGCGGATGTTGTCCGATTGGTATGAAGAAGCCTTTCCCGTCGTACATCGACGAGACCTGTCTGCTGCATGAGAAGATTTATGTCTCTGCGGGTCAGCGCGGCATGCAACTCCGCCTCGCTCCGCAAGACGAATATGTACCATTAGAAGTAAGCGATTTGATATAATATGCATCGTACCATCCGACTTGCGACATATGATGACATCCCTGCTATCATGCCGGTAATAGATGCGGCGCGGGAGATGATGCACGCATCTATTCACGAAACAACAAAATTTAACAGATATATATCAAGGCATTTAAGGATAACTAAAGACCATAATGGAAAAATTTGAAGAACAGATACATGGCGACTTACAGCAGTACTTGCTGAGCGTGAATGAAATTGACGAGCGTCTGCCGGAATGCCCGGATGTGGAGGGCAAATGGGAGGCAATTGCGAATGCGTATATCCCAGACGGAGTACGTGAGTTTCAGAATTATCCGCTCGCGTCGCTCGGGTGGATGATGTATATCGGCATGGCGCTGGCGAAGATGTGGGATGACGATTGGCAGTACTACGCTGCGAAAGATGACTTGTATGTTTATCTGCGTGACAAACGTGGCTATGACGCGATGGACGAGTATATCCGCAGAGACGTGCTCAAACTCAAAGGCAAGGATTTTGCGATGACCGAAGAGCTCGTTAGCGAGTGTGCCTCACGAGTGCATAACACGCTGATGCATCAGGACATCGAACCGGGCACCAAAGAGGCTTTCCTTGCCTACGTCGCTTGCTTGCATCAGTTGTACCTCTTTGGCGTTGCTGTACAACTCAAACGCATGGGCTACCACATGACAAGAATATAAAATATAGTGATTATACTATGACACGAAAAGAAACAATCATAGCAACGATCTTGCTAATCATTTTCGGAACAAGTATGCACTTTGTGCATCATGTTCCGTTCTTCAATCATTTCCTGGGCTATATCTTTCCCGTGACGGAGAGTGTGATGGCGCACATGAAGATGGTGTTTTACCCGATGCTTTTACTGAGCATCTATCTGTGCATTTTGCACCGCGACATCCGCGAGATAGGCGCTCCTATCTTGGGCGCATTGGCCGTTATGCCACTCATCGTAGCCGCATTCTTCAGTTATTGGGTCTTCGTGCGCCATGAGTTGATGCTTTTGGATATCGTTATCTATATCGCTTCGATGGTCGGCGCAGTACATCTTGCTAATCGTTGGCGGACTTGTTCGTTTGTGCAGCGCCTCTGGCCACTGTGGCTAGTGCTCATCGTGCTGGCTATCATAGCTATCGGCGTGTTGACCTATCACGCACCTAACTGGATCATCTTCGCAGATTTAGGATAATATGAACTGAAGTATGACACCCAAACTCTTCTTTCAAGCGCTAACGAAGTTCGTTATAAAGTGATACCATTTATTTGGTAATATGGAATCCGATAGAATCATATTGCGCCCATGGCGGGAGAGTGATGCAGGAGCCGGGCAATGGGTTCCGGCTATAAAAAAGAGGTGATTTCCGAAGAAACCACCTCTTTTGTGCGCAGGATGAGACTCGAACTCACACGATCTTGCGACCACTACCCCCTCAAAGTAGCGTGTATACCAATTTCACCACCTGCGCTTTTGGGTGCCCAGAACAGGACTCGAACCTGCACACCTCGCGGCATGCGCACCTGAAACGCACGCGTCTACCAATTCCGCCATCTGGGCAAAAAAAAAGAGCGGAAAACGAGACTCGAACTCGCGACCCCGACCTTGGCAAGGTCGTGCTCTACCAACTGAGCTATTTCCGCAATTTTTTTTGACTCTAAAAGTTAGATCAATGCCCTCGTTAACCGAAAGCGGGTGCAAAAGTACTGCTTTTTTTTGACATGACCAAATTTTTTTGAAAAAAAATGCAAAAAAAGTGCATTTTCTTGTCTTTTTCCTTGAATATTCCAAATATTTGTAGTAAATTTGCAGCGAAAATCGGTAAATTATGCAAAAAATCGGGTACACACTACTCCTTTTATTATTATGTATGTACGCACACGCGCACGTGAACAGTATTTTAGGCGACTGGAAGACGATCGATGACAAGACCGGCGAACGGCGTGCCGTCGTGACACTCTACCAAGGTACGGACGGACTCTATTACGGTAAGATCAGCAAGATGCTGATGTACACCGAACTGGATCTGAAATGCGAGGCATGCAAGGATGCCGACCATAACGCACCCATCGAAGGCTTGGTCATTATCCGCGGCATGCACGAGAAAGACGGCGAACTGGTCGGAGGAAAAGTGCTCGATCCGGAGAGCGGTAAGTTCTACTACGGAAAGATTTACCTCAAGAACGGGAAATTGGTACTCCGCGGGTCCTTGGACAAACGCGGCTTTTTAGGACGAAACCAAACGTGGGAAAGATGATTGGTAATTGGTCATTGGTCGTTGGTCATTGGACTTCTCAAACGACAAACGACTAACGACGAACGACAAATAGAAAGGTATGAAGTTAGTATTTGCAAGCAATAATGCGCATAAGTTGGACGAGGTAAGGCAGATCATGCCTGCCGATGTGGAAGTACTGAGCCTCAGCGAGATCGGTTTCGAACAAGAGATCGAAGAGACCGGAGAGACTTTGGAGGCTAATAGCGAGATAAAAGCCCGCACGGTGGCGGCTTTTATAGGTGAAAGGTTAAAAGTGAAAGGTGAAAGGATAGACGGCGTGTTTGCGGATGATACGGGATTGGAGATTGATGCCTTGGGCGGCAAACCGGGTGTATACACGGCACGGTGGTACCGTTTGAATGATGGAATGAGCGCGGCTGCGCCGCTCAATGATGAAATGATGATCTTTGCGGCCAATCGGGCAAAGGCTTTGCAAGAACTGAAAGGCGAAACCGACCGAGGAGCGCAGTTTAGAACCGTGATCACACTGATATTAGTCGAAAGAGAAAAGACCGCTTTGCTCAAAGAAAAAAGAACTATTCAGGTGAGCGGTATCGTTCGCGGACGGATCGCGGAAGAGGAATACGGACAAGGCGGTTTCGGGTACGACCCCGTCTTTATTCCCGAAGGCTACGACAAGACCTTCGGCGAACTGCCGGCAGAAATAAAAAACAGTATCAGTCATAGGAGTCGCGCCTTGCAAGCGCTCGTAAAAACGTTAAAACGTTAAAATGGTTTGTTTCACAAACGTTAAATAGTTAAGATGGTTTTACTTCGTAAAACGTTATATATAATAGTTGCCTTGTGTGTGGCGATGAGCATACATGCAGAGGCATGGCGGACGCATTTTGCGTACAACAACGTGACGCAGATCGCGTTGGGTTCGGACGTGGTGTATGCCTTGTCCGACGGCAGTTTATTCAGCGTCAACAAACAGACGGAGGCCGTCAAGGTCTATAACCATCAGTCAGGTCTGCACGGAACAGGTATCACCTGCATCCATTACGACGCCCTCGGTTCGCAGTTGCTCATCGGTTACAGCAACGGTCAGATCGACCTGCTCACCTCGAACGGCGTCCGCTATATCGGCGACCTGTACGACAAGGACATGACCCAGCGCAAGACGATTTACAACGTCACTCTCCAAGGTCGAACAGCCTATCTCTCTACCCCTTACGGCGTCCAGACGATGGATATGCGCGAGTACAAGTTAGTGGATAGCTACTGGCTTCGTCCCGGCGGACAGGAGATCGAAGTGAAGGATGTGCTGCTGACCAAAGACAGTATCTATGCCTTCACGGACGACAGTCTCTTTTGCGCCAAGCAGACCGATAACCTCGTCGATTATCGGGTATGGAAGCGCGAGAAGAGCGGTCGAGTGTCGCCGGACACCGAGAAAGGTGCGCATTACAAGGACGGTTCTGATCACTGGTACCGCGGTTACGAGGAAGGTATCATCCGTCAGACGGCTACGACCCGCCTGACCTACAAGCCACAAGGACCCTTGACGAACAAACCGTACTACCTGTCGGTAATAGGCAATGAGGTGATCATGCTGCAGGGAGGTCGATGGACCGCGTCGCACCAGAACCCGGGTCATGTCATGCGACTGGTGGACGGCACATGGCATAACATATCCGCCGAGAGCATTCAGCAAGCCACCGGCGCCGCTTATGTACTCGACTTCATGAACGCGGCCGTCGATCCGGCAGATGCCAATCATTATTTCGTAACCAGTTACGGAACGGGTCTCTATGAGTTCCGCGGCGATCAATGCGTCGGATACCGCTTGGCAGATGACGTGATCAAAGCGATCATCCCGACCAATCCGGCGCGTTACACCCGCCTCCTGGGTGCGCATTACGACTCCGCCGGTCGGTTATGGTTCTTGGACGCAGGCGTCGATCAGCCGGTCTATGTGCAGCAAGGTACGCAGACCGTCGGTTTGCCGCTCGTGATCAACGGTGTACCGAAGAGTTATGAGGTGATCGGCGACCTCTTGATCGACCGTCGCAACGAGCAACATAAATGGATCAGTATTGCCTACAAGGGTTCGGGAATGGTACTGCTCAACGACGGCGGCACACCCATGGACGCTTCCGACGATGCCGCTTTCTTCCGCGGCGAATGGACCAACCAGAACGGACAGACCTTCAAACCAACCAGTATCTTCGCCCTCTGCCAAGACCGGCAGGGACGTATCTGGATGGCTACCGACCAAGGAGCAGCCTATATCGACGCCACCACGGATTTCCTGCAATCGGATGCGATCATCCAACCGGACGTGATGGACACGAACGGCGAGAACCCGATCAAAGGGGTACGTATCAAAGCCGTTTGTCAGGACGCCGACGGACAGATCTGGATCGGCAGCGAGAGTTTAGGCGTCTATGTGCTCAACGAGGCAGCGACCGAGATCGTCGCACATTACACCACCGATAACTCCGCCATGTCCGGCAACGGCATCCTCTCCCTGAGCAGCGCCACCGACGGACGGGTCTTCATCGGCACCTCCGAAGGACTGGTCGAATACGACCCGAACGGACACGGAGAAGGACTGAACGGATCCACGGATGAGGGAATGAACGGATTAGAGGAAGGCAGCATGCTGAACTGGAAACTGCATTTCTCTTACTTCAACCCGCAAGAGATAGCCGCCACACCCGAAGCGATCTACGCACTGGCCAACGGATCGCTGTTCAGCGTCAACCGTGCCGATGAATCGATCACCTATTGGAACAAATCCACCGGTTTGACCGGTACCTCGGTCAGCCATATCGCCTATGACGCCACCACCGAACAGCTCGTGATCGCGTACGAGAACGGGCAAGTGGACCTGCTGAGCGCGAACGGCAAGGTCGTGCAGATGCCCGACATAGCCTTGAAAGCCGGTTCGATAGACGTAGGCGTACGCGACATATGCGTCGGATCGAAACACACCTATTTCGCGATGTCGTTCGGTATCGTGGCTATTCAAACCAAGAAAGGCGAGGTGACGGACACCTATTATATCGGCGACGATGCCGCGGCCATCACCATTCAGCAGGTGGCGGAGATGGGTGACTCCCTCTATGCTTTCTCCTTCGACAAGCTCTATCGCGGTGCGCTCAAAGACAACCTCGTCGATTATTCGTTCTGGCAGAGCGAGACGATCCCGTTTGACGAGGTCGAACAAGCCTGCGTCTATAAGGATCAACTGTACGTGCTGGCGCACGACTCGCTCTACCGACGTGACAAGAGCGCTTGGTTGCTCGTTCACCCGGACCCGCTGGATTGGATCCATGTGAGCGACGGACAGCTGCTGACGTACCAACGCGGCACGGGTATGCTCTACCTCGCGGACGACGGCAGCATGCGCGGCTTGACCAACTCCTATATCGCTACTGACGGTGTCTATACGAACGGCGAGTACTGGCTTGCCGAAGAAGAGCGCGGACTGATTCGGCTCGGCAGCAGCGGGGACACCCGTCTCATGCCAGACGGACCGATGACTAATTTCGGTTATCATCTCGACATCGCCCATGACCGTCTGTATGTTTCTCCCGGCGGACGTTGGGCTACGGAGTATGTCCGGGACGGCGCAATGAGTATCTATGACGGACATAACTGGATCGGTATCCCCTGGCAACAGACTTGGGCCGCTTCGGGTCATGCCATCCGCGACGTGGTCCAATACGCCGTCGATAGATCCGATCCGGGACATTTCTTCGTCGCTACCTACGGTACGGGTGTGTTCGAGTTCCGGGACTACATGGCCGTTCAGCATTACGATCCGTCCAACAGCAGCTTAAGCAAAGTGAATGCCTCGGTGGACGAGTATTACTTCACCCGTACGGACGGCGCTATGATGGACGAGCAGGGCAACCTGTGGGTACTGAACGCGACCGAGTTGGGTCGTCCGCTTCATGTTCGCACGCCCGACGGCTTATGGTACGCCTTCCGATTGAGAAGCAACGGCATGGACTTATCTTTCGAGACCCCGGCAGGTATATGGACCGATCATCGTAAGGGACAATGGAAATGGCTGATGAACCAACGCGGTAAGCCTCAGCCCTCTCTGGTACTCTTCGACGACGGCGGTACACCTACCTACAACGGCGACGACCGCTGCATCGCCCGCAGTTCGTTCATTGATCAGGACGGCAAGCAAGTGAGTCCGTCGTTTTTCTTCAGTTTTGCGCAAGACCAAAACGACCGCATATGGGTCGGTACCGACAAGGGTATCATCTTATTCCCGAAAGAGACCGATTTCTTCAACTCGAATGCCTGCCGGCGTATCATCATCCCGCGTAATGACGGCACAGGTTTGGGCGATTATCTCTTAGGCGACGAGCAGATCAAGTGCCTCGCCGTGGACAGCGGCAACCGCATGTGGATCGGTACCGCCAACTCGGGTCTGTACCTGATCGAAGATGACACGATCACCGTAGCCCATTTCACGGAGACCAACAGTCTGCTGCCGTCGAACAGCGTGCAGTCGATCGCTATCATGCCCAAGACCGGTGAGGTGTTCGTCGGTACGGATCGCGGTATCGCGTCCTACCGCAGTGACGCCAGCGAAGCGAAAGCAGACATGAGCGAAGCGTATGCCTACCCCAACCCCGTGCGTCCTGACTACGGCGGCTATATCAGTATCACCGGCCTGATGGACAACACGGTGGTCAATATCATCGATGCCGGCGGCAACCTGGTCTGCAAGACCCGCAGTCACGGCGGCACCGCTGTCTGGGACGGAAAACTGCCGGACGGCAGACGCGCTACTCCGGGCGTCTATACGGCCCTTTGCAATGCCGAGAAAGGGCATGCGGCGGTGAAGATTTTAGTGATTCGATAAGATGTCAGACAAGACCAAAACGATCCTGCGCAGTGCCGTATTATTCCTGATACTGCTCTTCCCGAACGTCTATGCGTGCTTTATGGCGAGCGACCTCGGTTCGCCCGTCAAAGCGCTCGCGTACCTGTTAGTGGTCTGCGCAGGGCTCGCCTTGCCGATGCTGTTCTTCCGCAGGCGGACCTACTTCATCGTAGTGGGTATCTTAGGCTTGTTCGGCGCACCCATCGAGATCGCCAGTTTATATCTGAACCATAACCCTGCCACCGCTACTTTTGTCGGTCTTTTCTATGCCACCAACTGGCGGGAGGTAATGGGTATCATCGAGGTCATATGGCCCTTGGCGATCATCTTAGTCGCTGTCTGGGCAGGTTATTTTCTCTTAGCAGCCCGTCAACCGAACGAATGGATCATCCCTCAGCGGATCGGTCTATGGACGGCAGGCATCGGTCTCCCCGTGCTGTTCGCAAGCGCGATCCTGTTTTTCAGTCATTATGCACGGAACATTTACAATTTGCAGGACAGGCGCGAAGTGGTCTCTTTCGCGAAAGAGTTGACCCTGATGAAGTTCTACAAGATCTACCCGTATAACATTTACCTCAATTCGTACCAGGTAGCCGCCGAACGAAAGCAGATGCTTCGGGCTCAGCAAGCCTTGGAGCCTTTCCGTTTCGGTCTCACGGCGCGGCAGGACTCTATGCCGGAACTCTATATCCTTGTCATCGGCGAGGCGGCACGGAGCGAGAATTTTGGCTTGAACGGCTATGCGCGGCAGACAACCCCTCGGTTGAGTCGCCGGAAGAACATCGTCTCCTATCCCTATATCTACTCGCAGGCAGGAACGACCGAAGTGTCTGTGCCGCATATGCTGAGTCGTCTGCCCGTCACGCGCCATGAAGCGGTGTTCACCGAGAAGACCTTACCCGAAGCCTTTCAGGAAGCGGGCTTTGAAGCCTCATGGCTGACGAACAAGTCCCGCGCGCTCTATCTGCAACGGGTGTTAGATGGCATGGACCGCCGTTTTGAGACGGGTAAGGACATGAGCGTCACCAATAACTACGACGGCTTGCTCTTGGATCCGCTGCAAGAGATCTTGGCAGCGGGCATCCCCAAACAGCTGATCGTGCTGCACACGATGGGCAGTCATTGGCGCTATGACACGCGTTATACGGAGGACTTTGAAGTGTTCACGCCTGCCTTGGGTGAGGACTTCAACCTGCGGATGATCAACCCCGCCAACCGGCAACGGCTGGTGAATGCGTACGACAACACCATTCTTTATACCGATTGGTTCCTCGACTCGGTCTGCGCGCTCGCCGAGCAACAGCATCGACCGGCGATCGTGCTCTATATGTCCGACCACGGCGAGAACCTCTACGACGATGAGCGCCACTTAGTGCTGCATGGTAACTACGGGGCAAGCCGGTGGCTGTTTCATGTACCGATGATCATCTGGTACAGCGATGAGTATGCCGCTTTATATCCCAATAAAGTTGCCCAACTGCAGGCACATGCAGCCAGTCGCGACAACTCGTCCTTACTCTTTGCGTCCCTGATCGATGCTGCAGGGCTACACTATAAAAACGATACCGCGAGTGACGCGGCTATGCGTACTCGCAGTATTTTCTCTTCGGATTATTGTGCTCCCGACACCCTCTTCGTCTTGACTACCGAAGGGGATTGTATCGTGCTGGAAGACTAATCAACCTTTAATCAGTTTCATGAACTCTTCGCGGGTCTTGGCTTGATTGAAGACACCGGTGAAGTCGGAGGTGACGGTCATGGCATGCTGTTTCTGCACGCCTCGCATCTGCATGCAGAGGTGTTCCGCCTCGATGACCACCATGACGCCCAACGGATCGAGGGTGTTCTGGATGCAGTCCTTGATCTGGGTTGTGAGACGCTCCTGAACCTGTAGGCGGCGGGCATAGACATCAACCACGCGGGCGATCTTACTCAAGCCCGTGATACGTCCGTTGGGGATGTAGGCTACATGCACCTTCCCGAAGAAAGGCAGCATGTGATGCTCGCAAAGGGAGTAGAAATCGATATCCTTGACCACGACCATCTGGCGATAATCCTCTTCAAAGAGGGCAGAACGCAGGATGGCTTCGGGGTCCTCCTTGTAACCTTTGGTAAGGAATTGCAAGGCCTTACCTACCCTATGTGGTGTTTTGATCAGTCCTTCGCGTTGCGGATCTTCGCCTATCTGCATAAGGGTCGCTTCGACCGCTTTCTCGATCGCTGCCGTGACCTCCGGATTCGGATGAAATTCTTGCAAGTCCATTATTGCATTACTTGTATTTTATCGCGCACAATATAGGTATCTCCCATCAGATCGGGGAATTGCTGCACGAACAGTTTCTTGTATTCCTTCGCTTCTTCGTACGTCCGGAAATCACCGATACGCACTTTCCAGAACGGCGGTAAGTACTGGACATAGAGGGTCTGGCTGATCTTATCCTTCAGCCTCGTCTCCAGATCGAGTGCTTCGCCTTTTGCGGTCTGCTGCTGGTTGGACGAATAGACCTGCACGCGGAAGCCGTCTATCTCTACCATCTCCCGCTTGCCGTAAACCGCTTCGTCCAGCAGAACGGTCATCGTCGAGTCCTGAATGATCTGCACACCCGGCAGCGAGTCGAAGATGGATAATAATATGACTAAGATGATACTCATTTTTACTTTAGCTTTTGGCTGTTAGCTATTAGCCTTTTACAATTTTCATGCCGTTAATAGCGGAAGGACGAGCCACCGACGAACTCACGGAGGAAGGAGGTAGGCGGAATCTCACGCTCAGGGATGGGTACGAAATACTGGAGGAATTTCAGCAGTCGATGTGCTTCTGTATATTCCTCGCAGAACTTAGGCACCTCCTGGAGGATCGGTTCGGCATGGCGTTTGAGCACCGCGAACTCGAAGATCAGGGCGGAGTTGAACATGACATCCGCTTCTTCCTGGAAAGGATAGACCCATTTCATCTCTCCGCGTATGACGGACGGGCAACGGGCGATCGTCTCTTTCGCCGAGAATCCGCGGTACTTATAGTCGCGAACCACGCGTCTGAGCAGACGGATATCGGTTGTCGGGATCCAGTTATGATTGTCAATATTGATGGTCGTGAGGGCCGAAACGAAGATCTTGAAGGTCAGGCTCTTGTCCACATCCGGCAGCACGCAGGGGTTGAGGGCATGCAGACCTTCGATCACCAAGACGGAATCTTTCTGCAGTTTGAGTTTATTGCCCTTGAAGACGCGTTCTCCTTTGGTGAAGTCATAGGTCGGCAGGGCTACCTCTTTGCCGTCTAACAGCTCATGCATCTGCTGCTGGAAGAAAGGCAGATCGACGGCTTTGACGGTCTCGAAATCGTATTCACCGTTCTCATCCTTCGGTGTATCAACACGGTTGACGAAATAGTCATCCATGGAGAGCACCTCGGGTTTGATACCATCGACGAGCAGCTGAATCTGCAGACGCTTGGAGAACGTGGTCTTACCGGACGATGAAGGACCGGAGATGAAGACGATCTTAGGCCGTTTCTCCGCGATTGCATCCGCTATCTGGGCGATCTTCTTCTCGTGCAGCGCCTCAGCCAGCTTGATCAGTTCGAAGGATTTCTTGGCATTACAAGCCACATTGAAATCACTTACATTATTGATATGCAACAGTTTATTCCAACGGTTGTACTCCTGGAAGATGGAGAACATTTTCTCTTGCGGGATCGAGTCCTCGAGGATGAGCGGGTTGGTACGGTTCGGGATACGAACGAGCATGCCGTCCTTGAAAGGCTCGATATCGAAGAGGGTGATATAGCCCGAACTGGGCAGCAGCACGTTCGAGTAATAATCAATGAAATCGCCCATGCGGAAGTACCGGCAGTAGGGGTTTCCGAGGGTCTCGAAGATAGAGGACTCGTTGTTGAATCGCTCGGCGAACATTTTGATCACCTCTTTGGTTTGCTTCTCCTCCTCTTCGATGGGTCGGTTCTCCGCCACGATCTGTTTCATTCGCTCCTTGATGGCGTTGATCATCTCCGGCGTAACGACAGGCGGTTCTTTCTCATCCTCCGGCATGGTGGCTTTGTCCGTGTGCCACTGAAGGGTGCAGTAATAACCTTTGCTGATCGGGTGCTCGACACGCAAGTCCATCTCGGGGAACAACTCATTCACCGCACAAGCCAACACCATGCCCAGCGTACGCACATAGACACGCATGCCGGAAGGCGAACTGGCGTCCAAGAATTCTACATCTTTGGGCTTATAGAGCAGAAAATCGAGGTTCTCCACCTTGTAGTTCACATGCGCCGCAATGATCGGGTACTTGAGTCGAATCCCCAAGAGGTCCTTGAGTTGAATCAACGAAATACCGCGTGGCACCTCATGATACGTGTGCGTGTTCTTGCAATAAACGGTGATAGTTGCTTCCATGTTATAACGAGTTAACGAATGAACGAATTAACGAGTTATCGAATTTATTTCAAGTGCTTGTTTGAGCAGGTTCTCCATATCGGAGAGGCGGACTTGGTTGGCGGCATCAGAGATAGCTTTGTCGGGATCGGGATGGGTCTCGATGAAGAGACCGTCGATACCTACAGCCAGCGCCGCGCGCATAAGGTACGGGACCATGGCTCTGTTGCCGCCGGTGATACCGGCCTGCGAAGAGGGTTGTTGCACGGAGTGGGTAGCATCAAAGATAACCGGGCAGCCGAAACGTCTCATCTCCACGAGCGAGGTCATATCGACGACGATACGTCCGTAGCCGAAGGAAGAGCCGCGTTCAGTGAGCCACACCTTGCCATCCTTGGCAGCGTTCGGCGCTACCTGCTCGATCTTAGCGATCGCTCCTCCCATGTCCCACGGCGCCATGAACTGCCCTTTCTTGACGTTCACAATACGCCCTGTAACCGCTGCTGCCTGGAGCAGGTCGGTCTGACGACTGAGGAAAGCCGGTATCTGCAGCACGTCGGCTACTTCGGCTACCGGCGCACACTGATGACTCTCATGCACGTCGGTAAGGATAGGCAGCCCGAACTGCTCCTTGACCTCCTGAAGGATACGCAGCCCTTCGTCCATGCCGATACCTCGCGCCGAAGCGGAGGTGCGGTTGGCTTTGTCAAAAGAGGACTTGAAATAGAGCGTTATACCGAGGTCGTAGCAGAGACGTCTGAGCGTCTCAGCCGTTTGGAGCACGATGTCTCGGCTCTCTATCGCGCAAGGACCTGCAATCAGAAACATAGTACTTTAGCTTTTGGCTGTTAGCTATTGGCTTTTTATTCTACAGAGCGATAAACGCGTGCCCACTGGATCTTGAGTTTGCCTTCTCCACCCTTCTCGTTCATCGGCAGCCAGCTCTGTGCCAAGAAGAACATAGCCTCTTGGGGCAGGCGGTTCGGCAGACGAAGAACCTCCATATCATTGACGTACCATACAAGTTCGTGCTTGGTCCAACGGAAGGTATAGACGTAGTACATCGAACGGAGCATACCTCGCAGATCTACCATCTGCGTACGGTCGCCGTTGACGAAGCCCATCTGGTGGATGTCGCCGTTGAAGTGATAGAGGGCGATCATCGGACTCTTGAGTTTACCTGTCGTAAGGCCGAAGAAATGATGCCCTGTACCCTGCGAACGCACTTTCGCCATGAACATACCTGACTCTTGAGCGAACGCCTCTTTAGTGTTCATCACGTCGGAGGTATAGTCGAACACATGCTCCACGAAGCCGCGTTTCTCATCCCATGCAAGGGCTTTCTTGGACTCGTGACGTGTCTCGAGGTCCATACGGCCCTCTACAAAGAAGGTGTTCTTACCGTTGTTATACGCCTGACGCTCGGACGTACGGGAGTGACCGTCCTTCATCGCGGGGTTGGCATAGCCGAATCCTGCTTGCCAGTTCTTAGACGAAGACATATCATCGTCGAAGGAAGGACGGAAGAGTTCAGCCCAGTCGATCTTCTCCTTGCGGGACTCATAGAAGAACTTTATATCCGCCGAGTTAGCGAGGGCGAGGTAACGTTGCTCGGTCTTGTACTCCTCGGAGTGCTCCCAACGTTTGGCATCGGCCCAGAGGGCATGACGTTTCTCGAACTCAGGCGTCTTCACCTCTTTCTCCAATACTGCCAATTGGGTCAGGAGCGGTGAGTTGAGCATGGTCATGTAGTTCTTGTAGTACGAGGAGTTATAGAGGCGGTAGTAAGTACGCAGACTACTATCGCTCCAACGCTCCTTGAAGCTGTTGATCTTCTGGAACTCCGGTGTCTCGCGGAACTTGAGGAAATCCTGGAAGACCGGATCGGTGAGTGCCTCTTGATAACGGCGATACTCGCGCGAGTTGATAATATGCTCGTACGCCATCATTTTCTTGCCTTCCTCGGTATCTTTGTACTTGCGGTTGACAAGTTCATTCTTGCGCTCCTTAAACTCGCTGCTTTCAACGATTTTCTTTAACTCGACATACTCTGCGAGTTCGGGCGATTTCTCGATAGCGCGCCAGCGTTTAACACGCTCTTGCATGTCGTGAATGGTTTTCTCGAACGCTTCGGTCGAGAGCATTTTACCGGTTAATCTGGCAGTGAATAGGTTCATACTAATTTATGATTTATGATTTATTATTTCAAATTGATAATTTGGCCGTATAACTCTTCGAGAGAGTTGATAAAGACAGGTTTGTAATGTTCATCTTGCGGGATGAAATGCAGGTTTCGCATCAGCTCTATCTGCTGCTTGAGGGGCTCGTAGAAGCCTTTAAAGTTCAGCACGAAGGTCGGCTTGTGATGTTCGCCGACGATGGCAGATGAGGTAGCGTCCATCATTTCGTCCAGCGTACCGTAACTACCCGGCAGGCAGACGATGATATCCGCTTCGTCCCGCATGCGCTGCTTACGCTCGGACATATTATTGACCTCAATGAGGTAGTCGCAGTTCGTAGCGAGTCGTCCGGCGGCTTTGATACGCGGGGGGATGACACCCACCACATGCGCGCCCGCTGCCTTGGCAGCATCGCTCGTGCGCGACATCAGGCCTCCCGTTGCGCCACCATAGACGAGCGTGTGACCGTTTTGACCGATCCACTTACCCAACGCGTCACCGAGTTGCAAATACTCCTCCGGTATCACGTCTTTCGCGCTACAATAGACTGCTATTCTCATAAACTTTGGCTATTGGCTATTGGCTATTAGCTAAAAGCTAACGGCTAACAGCTAAAGTAAATTAAGCATCAATATTAGCGTACGTTGCGTTCTCTTCGATGAACTCACGACGAGGTGCTACGTCGTCACCCATGAGCATGGCGATGATACGATCGGCTTCGGCTGCATTCTCGATTGTCACCTGCTTGAGCATACGACGGGCAGGATCCATAGTGGTCTCCCACAGTTGCTCGTCCGACATCTCACCCAGACCTTTATAACGTTGTGTCTTGATCGCTTTCTCGTCGCCGTTACCGTATTTCTGGATAAAGGCAGCACGTTGCTGATCATTCCAGCAGTACTCGCTGTAGTTACCCTTCGAGCACTTATAGAGCGGCGCACAAGCGATGTAAAGGTGGCCTTGCTCAATCACCTCTTTCATATGACGGAAGAACAGGGTCATAATAAGAGTTGCGATATGGGCGCCATCGACATCGGCATCGGCCATGATGATCACTTTGTGGTAACGGATCTTGCTCAGGTTCAGCGCCTTCGGATCCTCTTCGGTACCAAAGGTGATACCAAGAGCCGTGAAAATGTTACGTACCTCTTCGGACTCGAACACTTTGTGTTCCATGGCCTTCTCCACGTTGAGGATCTTACCGCGGAGCGGAAGTATGGCTTGGTGAACGCGATCACGACCGGTCTTAGCGGTACCGCCTGCAGAGTCTCCCTCGACGAGGAAGAGCTCACACTCGGAGGCATCTTTGGATACGCAGTCAGCCAGTTTACCGGGCAGACCACCACCGCTGAGCGGCGATTTGCGGAGCACGGACTGACGTGCGTTACGGGCAGCGATACGCGCTTGCGCAGCAAGAATGACCTTTTCTACGATCTTCTTCGCATCGTCCGGGTGCTCCTCGAGATAGTTCTGCAAAGCCTCAGCTACGGCGGAACTAACCATACCTGCTACTTCGGAGTTACCGAGTTTGGTCTTGGTCTGACCCTCGAACTGCGGTTCAGCGACCTTGACAGAGATGACCGCCGTGAGACCTTCACGGAAATCGTTCGGGTCGATGGTGGAGTTACCTTCTTTATCTTTGAGTTTGGCCTTCTCGAGCATCTTGCTCTCTTCGGCGTATTTCTTCATGACACGGGTGAGCGCTGCACGGAAACCGGCTACGTGGGTACCGCCCTCGATGGTATTGATATTATTGACGTAGGAGTGTACGTTCTCGTTGAAGTCGGTGTTGTAGATCATCGCCACCTCGACCGGCGTACCGTACTTGTCCGTACTCAGGTGAATCACCTCCGAGATCAGCGGCGTACGGGTACCATCGATGTAACGCACGAACTCCGAAAGGCCCTTCTCGGAATAGAAGGTCTCTTTCTTGCAGTTACCCTCTGCGTCCACGACACGTTTGTCCTTAAGGACGATCTTGATGCCGGCATTGAGGAATGCCAACTCGCGCATTCTGTTTGCGAGAATGTCCCAATGATAAACGGTCTCTGTAAAGATCGTATCGTCCGGCCAGAACTGCACGAACGTACCGGTCTTACGCTGCTCCCAGTTACCGATCGCCTCTTCTTCGGTGATCGTGTGAACAGGAGCCAGCGGTTTGCCTTTCGCATAGTCCTGCGAGTGGATGGCGCCGTTACGATACACCTCGACGTGCATTTTCGTGGACAGCGCGTTCACGCAGCTCACACCGACACCGTGAAGACCACCGGACACTTTGTAGGAGTCTTTGTTAAACTTACCTCCGGCGTGGAGGACGGTCATAACGACCTCGAGGGCACTCTTGTGCTCCTTCGGGTGCATATCGACCGGAATACCACGACCGTTATCCTGCACGGTAATGGAGTTATCCTCGTTGATATGCACGGCGATCTCGTCGCAGAAACCTGCGAGCGCCTCATCGATGGAGTTATCCACTACCTCATAAACCAGGTGATGCAGACCCTTGAGCGAAATATCGCCGATATACATCGCCGGTCTCTTTCGCACCGCCTCTAATCCCTCGAGCACTTGAATGCTCGATCCATCATACTTTTCTTGCTCTTCCATTGTATTTGTATATTATTTTATTCCTAATTATGTATGTGTACGCGCGTTTGCGCACTCGCGCACATAAATCGGCTGCAAAATTACAAAAAAAAATTGACATACACAATAGTGTATGCCATTTTTCTGCAATTTTTCTTGATTTTTTGCCTGTTTCAGGGGATTTGTCAAGCGATCATGGCTACCGCTTCGGCATGTAAAGGTGTGATGACAGAAACCGTTTCTCGCTGCTTTTTCGGGTGAACGGGCGAGAGGTAGAGTTGGTACACACGATGTCCCTTATGGAACATATAGCGCTTCTTCGTTTGCGGTCGGCAAATGACCCAATAGCCCCATTTTTCGGCTTCAGGAAGGGTGTTTAAGCGGCCTGTCATGACCAGCATCTCGTCGCTATAGAAAATAACCTCTATGGACATTGACGAGGTGCGTTTGCGGCGATGCACGATCTCCGCGCCGAGTGTAGCTTTGAGGCGGAGATAGAAACGGTATAATATAGGGTGTATTTTGCAGTTCATTTTCGAGTTTTTACGTATGAAAAATCAACTTCACGGGATAATATACATAGTATATTATAGGTGTCTGTATGATACGATATTGGTCCGAGGCGATCTCAAAGCATTCCCGAAGCGTATCTAAGGCGCTCATAATTTTGCTGTTTTATTCCAATAATGCATCAATTTTAGTGCATTATAGAAACAAATCATCCGCAAAATTACAAAAAAGTTTTGAAATATGCAAACTATTGGGGCACGAGAAAGCAGAATTTATTCTATTGTTATTGGTTCGCCGAGGAAGTGAGGTTGTTTGTGTGTATAGACATCAAGAACGGCTTTGGTACGGGCAAGCCATTCGCGAACGGTCATACGGATTTGCCAACGACGTAATTGTACATCGAGCGCATTGAAAGCTATGACATCAAGTCCTTTTCGGGTAGCGATATACAGCGCACGCTCGTTATGAAAGGGCTGCGAAATGATGGTAAAAGACGAAAGCCCGAAGACTTCTTTGGCACGAACCATCGAATCGTACGTACGAAAACCTGCGTAGTCGAGATAAATGACGCTATCGGGCACACCAGCGGCGATGAGATCCTCTTTGATACAGGTCGGTTCGTCGTACGTCGTGCGCGAGTTGTCTCCGCTGACCAGGATGCGCTCTATCTTACCAGCCTTGTATAGTGCCACACAGGCTTCGATACGACGGATATAAAACACATTAGGGTTTCCGCTTCTGCCTTTGGGGCTTGTTCCAAGAAGCACGCCGACACGCTTATACGGAATAGCAGAAACGTCATCGTACATTCTATCAGTAGCTGTATTAATGACCGCCCGGTTGCAGCAAATGACACCTATCGCCAAAATGGCAATTATGGAGAGGAATATGTAGAGAAGGCGTTTCATAGGGATGAAGTATAAATTTTTCGACGACAAAGGTAGTAATAATTTTTGACATACGCAAGAGAAATCGTTCTAAACTGCACAAAATCGGCAACTTTGCAATTTTTCCTGTCTTCAGAATGCATTATTTTACATGGAATTGCCGATTGCAGTAACTATGTAACGTGCTACTGTTTAGTCGCATATTTTCTTTTTAACATTTTTTCAAACGAATAATTTATGTATTATTACACTTTTTAAAACGAATAAAATATGTGTATCCACACTTTTTAAAACGAAAATCGGTTGCAAAATTACACTTTTCAATTGAATTATGCAAATATTTTTTACACTTTTCAATAAAAATTTTGTACCAGATTCAAAAAGTAGACACAAAAAAATTAAACTATATTATTTTGCAAATTTCTACTATCTTAACCGTCTTATTTTGCAAATTATATGTCTGTCGGCTTATAGCCTATCGGAATACGGTTGGGCTCATTAATGTTCATAGCCATCTACACGATACAATTTATCGAGTAGTTTTTGTTCTTGGTGTGTTTCTGCGGAACGGTACCAGACTTCGAAACGAGCAACGTAGTATTGCATAGGAGCACCTTCATAAATGACAAAATGTTTGTCGCTGACTTGGCAGCAAAAAGCGTTTTCAGCATAAGTAGGAGAAAGGGTGGAATGCTCTATTTTGTCAGCAGACAACGGGTCGTTCGTACCTGCTTCATAGCAACGCAGAAAAATATCCCCTGCCGGTAAGTCGTGATAGTAGAACGTATAGGCAAAACAACCCATAAAATCCGTGGACACTTGCAGCCAAGTTGTGCTATCTGATTCATTGACAGCCTCATGACGCAAAGAACAAATATTGCTCTCCAAGTCATTTTCTATAGGGATATTATACGCTATCCCTGCGGGAATGGGATGAAAGAAAGCATATGGATCGGGATTTGTGATTCCTGCGAAGATCTGCGTTCCAAAGCCTATTACCACGGTAAGGATATTGATGCCAAGAAGCCCCATACATTCGGCAACATTCTTGTTTCTACGGAAGATTCCGAAGGTAGAAGCGAACATCAGTACTACGGACAGAAGGATAATACCACCGATAAGATACAATAGTCCTTCGACACAAAGCATCAAAGGACGAGATGGCACAGCTACTAAAGTCAGTAAAGACAATACACCGAACAGACATAGTACCATTATCGGAAGAAACCACGGGTGATTTATCCCAAAGTTCCATATTTGTTGCAGGCGTTTCATAGACTAATGAAATAGATTGTAAATATAGGTGCTATCTATGTGGTGTGACTGAAGGAATTGATCATTTGGGAACGAGGCATCATGATCTATAGCACCGCCATCGAAAAGAAAGCATACTTCCCGAGAATAAGGGCATGCATGGATATTGTTCAATTGGACATACATCTCCTGTTCCGAATATGGATGGCGTGGAATTTCATACCAATATTTTCCAAAACCCCGATTTGCGAAATGGATATTGACCAAACTGTCCGGCATAAAAACAGTAAACTCACCTATATTGGCAGCCTTGTGCAGTTGTATAATGCGTTGAGCTTGAGACGCATCTATATCAAAAACGGTGTCCTCGGTAAAGATCCATATCGGGTATGTAATAATCCGGTTTCTTCCTGTTACCTTGCGCGTTTGCAAATGGTTGTTTTGGGTAATGACCAGTGCTGTACTATCCGGTAACGAAAGTGAATCCGTTGCATAACGACACAAGTGAATAATGGCATCGCGGTTGGCGGTATATTGTTTCTCCATTCCGCTCGGGATGCGATTTGTGCCGGAAGGCAGGACATAGAACGTGAGAACAAGTAAAATAATGAGGGTACCATTCCAAATGAGTGTTACTTTGCGGAGTATCGGGTTGTCTTTTTGAAACAGCGCATAAATGGAGAGTCCGAGACCAACAGGTATAGTATATATCGCGATCAAAGAACTAATCCAAATAGGCAGAAACAAATCCACCTCATACAAACAGAAGAAGAGACAAAAAAGGAATATGTATAAAGTATTGATAGTCAAAATGACATATGTAATAATAGGAACGAGGCGTTTCATAGGAATGAAGTATATTTTTTTTCGACGACAAAGGTACTATTTATTTTTGATATATGCAAGAAAAAAAATTACGGTTCTAACTTCTTATACGTAAAATAGAAGGGCTTTTTGTCCGATGAGAACATGTGATTTTCAAGAGCGAGGACGAGTTGAACATCGAAATAGACCTGAATCTTCCTACCGGATTTGGTAGTAGCATCAAACATATCACACATCGTATTCGTTAAAGTCTGCATCTGAGGTTGTACATCCATCAGGAAATTCATCAACGCGTATTCGTCAGCCACAGTCACTACGTGAATAGCAGTATATTCCGAATCGCCATCCCCGGTCACACCGATCGCATTAGCCAGTTGCGCGTACATGAATCCGTATTTGTTTGCGTTGGCGGCTTCTTTCAGCGTCATTGCCATCGAATAACGCACAACAATACCTTCTATATCCAGCGGATTCGATAGCAAATGACGATCCAAAAGGGCAACTAAGGCCTCCGGACCACCTTTCTCATAGGCTTCATTGATCTTTTTCATTCCCAAATTATCAGAAAGTGTGCCGTAAAAGGCCGAGCCATAGTAAACAGCTTGCACATCGCGGAGGCTCAACGTAGTATCTGCCGCCTGAAAACGTTTCATAAGGACATTGTATTTCTTCTTCCCCAACTGCTGAATCCCCTCATAGTCAGGCATTTGAAACACGCGTGCAGGGTGTTTGATCTTACGTACAGGCAGAGCCATGCACTTGATAAAACTCATATTCGTCCATACCTTGTCTTTATCAAAATACAGTCCCCATCCTTCCAATTCATCGTACACTTCTGCCGACCAATAATAGCCGTTGGTAGTATCGGAAGACCAACCGCCCTGACAGCCCTTAATCGGCACAAGCGGAAGGAGGATTGAGTCACCTGTCACACCCACGATCGTATAACCGGTTCCATTCCACGTCCATGTACAATTGTCCACCAACTCCCGAAATTCTTCCATACCAGGCATGTCCTTACCACGGAATTTCTCCACGGTCTCTTCAAACGTATATACACCGGGTTCATTTTCCTCAGCCCACAAAATCCCACTCGGCAAGCCCAGATCCACATACCGCATGTCCTTTTGTACATCCTGTGCGTTCACTACTGCGCTATATACCACGCAAGCAATAAATAAGAAAAAAAACTTTTTCATAGGATTTATCATTTATAATTTATTTCCACCAGTTGATATCAGCAAGGAGAATAGGGACGAGGCGTTTCATAGGGATAACGTTTTTATAAATCGTAAAATCATTTCACTTTTGCGGGTGTCGATCCATTCCCGAAACGCTGCAAAATTACAACATTTTTAGAATATATGCAAGTTTTTAAGCGAAATAATGCAATTTTATGTATTTTTTTCGATAAGTATCACGACGGTATGCGGAGAAGGAGAGCTTTGGCAAGTTCTTCTGTATGTGAGGTACAACGGAGTTTGCGTTCGATGCCGTTCACCACGATAATCACTCGCGGAGTCAATGTAAAAAGGTCAGCTATATACACTTTCTCTATCGCTTTAATCGGTATAGACAAGTTTGTGGTCATGCAGAACAAGTCAAACTCCTGCACGATCAGTACATCTCCGTCAATGATATATCTGTTGCGTCGCGGCGCAAGAAAAAAAGGAAGCATAGCTACAACATACACGCACAGCGCAACGATATTATGGGTTACAGCCGGATAGCCGTTTTTGAACGGAATCAGCACAAGAAACACAAGAGACGCTAAAATGATCCACGAGACAATTGGAAACCAATCAATTGAATTGCTGAAATCGAGATAGGTTTCCAAAGGTTTACTGCGTTCCTCTGCCGAAAGAGAGATTTTCTTTTTGTACTGATTCGCCAACCACTCCCACAAGATCACCAATCCGCAGAAGCCAAAACAAATAACCATGTACCATTTCCGACAGCAGCCTTTGACCGTGTTGAGTAGCCACAATACAAGGATCGCCATGATCAATGCTGAAACAAGTTTGGCAAGAACCAGAAGTTTGTTTTTCAGAGAAGCAGTCATAGTCATTTCATTTTAATTTATGTGTAAAAAAGGGTAAAATCGCTTCATCCAACTGTGCAGCGGTAGTATTCATCCGCTGTGCGATCAGTTGACGACGTTTATAATAAGTCCGTTTGGACATATCCGTAAGTTGCAATATATCCGAATTGTCAACGCCAAGACCAATGAGTGTTACTACTTGCATATCGGTCTCCGTTAACGCAGGATAGATGCGCTTAATTTCTTTGTTTTTATCAGCGAACAGGTTTTGCAGATTATCGAGTGCGTTCACATTCTTCTGCTGTTTGATCTGGTCAATTAGGATCTGATGACGCATTTGCTCCTCACGTTGAGAAATAACCATCTTGATACGAAGATCGGTCAGTTGGCGTTTCAGGAAAGCCACTCTATACCCGATTATACATATAATAAGGAGTAGCACCTCCGCTATGGCCGCCAAAAGAATAATTGCGTTCATTGTGTCCATATTTTTCGAATCTAAAATCTGCTGCAAAGGTACAATAAAATATTGAAATATGCAAGAGCTCATCGTACATCTTATCACACATCAAGCGCAAATACTATTTATAATTAGCTCATAGACAGACAGTTAGAAGGACTAACGACATTATGAGACATATCACAATTTCAGAAAAGAAAGGTTTTGGCACGATAATTGTTTTATAGATTTTAAACCGGTTTATTTAAGAGAGAAAAAGAGTGTTAAACCCGTTAAAATGGAGGGCAAAGTTATGAAAGCGAAAAGATTGTTGGTATTGGCAGTAGGAGCCATGTTGGTAATGAACGTAAGTGCGCAGGGCGCAAGACGATTCGAGGGTAAAGGCAAAGGCAAACCGATACGGATGGAGCAGAAGATGGTTCGTTGCGAGCGGTGCCGTAAGATGATCGACCTGCGCAAGGAGGCACGCTTCCATGAGTTCGAAAAGAGAGAAGCGTTCAGGCGGGAAGAATTCCGCAGAGGCGAGTTCCGAAAAGTAGCATTTCGCAAGGGCGATTTCAAGCGCCACCACCGACACCACGGACGGAAATAGAAAAAAGCAGCTCAGGGCTGCTTTTTTCGTGTATTGATGAGGGTATGACTTAATGTCGATGTCCGGGATGAACGGTATCCATAAGCGTGTCAAAATTACTGCGGAAAGTGAACACATCGCGCAGAGCATAATAGTCCTGCGGATTCTCGCAATAATCGTACGCAAAAATGAGGAACGTGAGGCGGCTGTCATCGAACGAAAACGAACCCGCCAGACGAGCCAGATCGTCCACGCAGAAATGGCCAAGCACGACGCATAACTTAGCGATTTCCAACTTTTTATCATCGAAAGACTGCTGGCTCATTACATGCATGGCCATATTCATTTGTTCGCGTGTGGCACACTCGATACGATGCCGCTCATGCCCTCTGTCGTGCGGACCGTTGTGATCATGACGATGTTGTGCGCCCGCCGTCATGGTCGAAAGCGCCAAAAGGAGAATAAAAAAGAGTTTTTTCATACTTCTGAATTTTGCGGCAAAGGTACTACATTTTTCTGATATACGCAAACAATTTTGACAAAAAGAAGAAATTTTGCACTTTTATTCTTAAAAATTTGTATATATACAAAATTTTTCGTAACTTTGCGGGCTTTTTTGAAGAATTCAAAATTAAAAATTAAAAATTAAGAATTAATTATTGATTAAAAATATACACAATTATGAGTAAAGTAACTGTAGTAGGCGCAGGAAACGTAGGTGCTACGTGCGCAAATGTGTTGGCTGTAAATGAGGTAGCTAACGAGGTATGTCTGATCGACATCAAAGAGGGTTTTGCAGAGGGCAAGGCCATGGACATCATGCAAACGGCTCAGCTGATGGGCTTTGACACCGTTGTTGAGGGTGTAACGAACGATTACAGCAAGACTGCCGGTTCGGACGTTGTTATTATCACTTCGGGTCTGCCGCGTAAGCCGGGTATGACACGTGAGGAGTTGATCGGTGTGAACGCAGGTATCGTAAAGAGCGTTTGCGACCAGGTTCTCAAATACAGCCCGAACGCTATCCTCGTTGTTGTTTCCAACCCGATGGATACGATGGCTTATCTGACGCTGCACGCACTGAAGTTGCCGCGTAACCGCGTGATCGGTATGGGTGGCGCATTGGACAGCGCACGTCTGAAATACTTCCTGAGCCAAGCTCTGAAGTGCAACGCGAACGATGTTGACGGTTTCGTGATCGGTGGTCACGGTGACACGACGATGATTCCGTTGACGAGCTACACGACCTACAAGGGTATCAACGTAAGCGAGTTCCTGAGCAAAGAGGAGTTGGAGAACGTGGTTAAGAGCACGATGGTAGGCGGTGCAACGCTGACCGGTCTGCTCGGCACGAGTGCTTGGATGGCTCCGGGTGCAGCTGCTGCTTCGGTAGCAGAGGCTATCATCAAGGACCAGAAGAAGATGATCCCGTGTTCGGCTGCCCTCGAAGGTGAGTACGGCATGAAGGACATCACGATCGGTGTACCTTGTATCATCGGTAAGAACGGTATCGAGAAGATCCTTGAGCTGAACATCAGCGAGGAAGAGCGCGCTAAACTGCACGAGTCTGAGGCAGCTGTTCGCAAGACAACCGCAATCCTGAAAGAACTTAACGTCCTCTAATATGGATCTTTTCGAAAAATGCGACCATTTTGAGACGCTCAAGCAAGTTCGCAAATTAGGTATCTATCCTTATTTCCACGAGTTGGAAAGCCGTCAAGCCCCCGTGGTGAAGATGGAGAACCATCGTGTGATCATGCTCGGCTCGAATAACTACCTCGGCTTCACGGAGAACGAGGAGGTTATTAAAGCCGGACATGAGGCTTTGGATAAATACGGATCGGGCGTAAGCGGCAGCCGTTTCCTGAATGGTACGCTTGACCTGCATTTGCAGTTGGAGAAAGAGATCGCGGAGTTCACGGGCTACGAGGAGTGTATGACCTGCTCGACCGGTTTCCAGACGAACCTCGCTATCATCTCTGCCATCTGCGGTAAGGATGATTACATTCTCAACGACCGTGAGAACCACGCTTCTATCTACGACGCTTGCCGTCTGAGTTATGCGAAGGTACTGCGTTACCGTCACTCGGACATGCAAGATCTGGAGCGTCAGCTGAAATCGATTCCGGAGAATGCCGGTAAGCTGATTATCACTGACGGCGTGTTCTCCATGCGCGGCGATATCTGTAAGTTACCGGAGATCTGCGCGCTGGCTGAGAAATACGGCGCACGTGTGATGGTAGATGATGCGCACGGTTTCGGTGTACTTGGTCCCGGCGGTCGCGGTACAGCGGCTCATTTCGGTCTGACGGACAAGGTAGATATCACGATGTTGACTTTCTCGAAGTCCTTGGCTTCTATCGGCGGATGTATGTTGACGAGTCATCGCGTAGCCGATTGGTTGCGTCACGTGAGTCGTCCGTTCATCTTCTCGGCATCTATCACGCCGTGTTCGGCTGCAACGGCTCTCGAGGCTTTGCATCAGTTGATCAAAGACCCTGAGCGTCCGACACGTCTGATGAATATTGCCAAGTACTTCCAGAAACAACTCATCGCGAATGGCGTCAAGATCATCGAGGCACCGACGCCGATCGTGCCGATCTTCACCTACAAGACGCTGGATACGCTCTATTTCGGTAAGAAAATGTTCGAGGAAGGCGTCTATGTGAACCCGGTTATTGCGCCGGCTTGCGTAGAAGGCGAGTGTCTGTTGCGTACGACCCTGATGGCCACCCACACGGAGCCGATCATCGACGAAGCGGTGCAGATCATCGCACGTGTTCTGCGCGAAGGGGCACCGGCTATGTAGCCACCCGCGCACTGAGTATAGTTAGTTATTACTTAGTTATTACTTAGATATTACTTAGTTATTATGCCTACACTGGTTATTTCAGGTGGTAGCAGCGGTATAGGAAAAGCGACAGCCTTGCTCTTTGCGGAGCGGGGCTGGCGTGTTTTTGAGCTAAGCCGAAGGGATGTACCAAGTGACAAAGCACAAGGTACAAAGGGGATGATCGTCCATGTGACTTGCGATGTAACCTCCGAAGAGAGTACCCGCCAAGCGATCGCAGAGGTGCTCAAACAGACGGAAACGATCGATGTGGTCATCAGCAACGCCGGTTTCGGTATATCGGGAGCAGTTGAGTTCACCGCTATCCGCGATGCCCAGAAACAGATGGACGTCAATTTCATGGGCGCCGTACGTCTGACGCAAGCCGTACTGCCGCAACTACGCCAACAAGGTTTCGGTCGAATCATCTACACCAGCTCGGTAGCCGCAGTGCTGGCGGTACCGTATCAATCGTTCTACTCCGCTTCCAAAGCCGCCATCAATGCGCTGGCGCTGGCGCTGGCGAATGAGGTTCGGGCGTTCGGTATCACGGTGAGTGTCATGATGCCGGGCGATGTCAGTACGGGTTTCACCGACGCGCGCGAGAAGAGCGTCGCCGGCGAAGAAGTGTATAAGAGCGCGAACAAAGCCGTCTCTTCCATGGAAAAAGATGAACGCGGAGGCATGCAACCGATTCAGATGGCGAAGTTGTTCTGGCATATCGCTACCTGCCGCAGTCCGAAACCGCAGTATGTAGGCGGATTCACCTACGGCGTGTTCTGCTTCTTGGATCGCATCCTGCCCAAACGGCTGGTTAACTGGATTGAGGGACAGATGTATAGTTAGCAGTTAGCTGTTAGCCATTAGCCGTTAGCTAAAAGCCAATAGCCAAAAGCCAAAGTATGTTGAAACATATTCGCATAGTATCTCCTTCGGGAGCGATAGACCCCGCATATATCGACGGCGCGACGGAGCGTTTGCGCGCGTGGGGATATAAGGTAAGCGAGGGCGCGCACGCGCGTGACCGTTGGGGACGGTTTGCCGGCACGGACGAAGACCGTTTGGCGGATCTCATTGAGGCATTGCTCGATCCGTCGGTGGATGCTATCCTCTGTTCGCGCGGCGGGTACGGTTTGCAGCGGATCATCGACCATGTACCTAAGATCACGAAGCCCATCATCGGTTTCAGCGACATCACGGCGTTGCATCAGTTGTCAGCGATCAGCGGTCAGTACTCCGTTCACGGGATCATGTGCAAACATATCGCGACACTACCCGAAGAGAGCGAACCGATACAGGCTTTGAAACGCTTATTAGCCGGCGAAGCGATCGAGTACCGTTGGGAGAACCATCCGCTCAACAATCCCGGTAAGGCTTGTGCTCCGATCGTAGGCGGTAACTTGAGCGTATTGTACGGGCTGCAGGGAACGAAGTTCGGTCTCACGCAGTCCGCCATCCGTGATCAGTTTCCGATCCTGCTCATCGAAGATATCGGTGAGCGGCACTATCATATCGACCGAATGATCCGCAACTTGCGCATGAGCGGTGTATTAGCGCATTTGAGCGGTCTGATCGTCGGACAGTTCAGCGACTGCGAAGACGATCCGCTGATGCAACAGACGGTTTATGAGACAATAAAAGAGGTAGTTGCAGATTACAACTACCCCATTCTCTTCAATGCGCCCTTCGGGCATGTGGAGCACAACTTGCCCTTATGGTTTGAACGTCATGCGTCCATCGACTGCGGCACGGAGAGTGTCCTGCGTCTGAACGGCCTCAAGATATAAATCACGAATCAGCAAATCGCTGTTCCAATAATCGACATACTTCGTCAAAGCGTCCATGTGATCTGCGCCGCCGGCAAGATAATTGCTGGTGGCTACTTTATATAGCGCTTTGGTATTCAGTGCCTTACCGCCGATCTGCACATCCGCCACCTGATTATCGATAATCGTGACGCGCATCCCGGCAACGCCTTGACCGCCATAACGGGCAAATGACTCACAGAGCGCCAGTACATCTTCGCCTTTGAGCGTCAACACGACCAGCGCATTGTCGAACGGCATCAGTTCGAACACATGTCCGCGCGTGATAGGGCCTTTTTTCCACGAACAACGCATACCGCCCATATTGACGATCGCGATATCCACCGGACCGGGATAGGCTTTCTTAGCCGCTTCCCACAAGGCATCGCTGGCCCAGTTGAGCATCGGACACTCGGGTTCAGCCACCCACAGATCTTCGGCCGCATAGCCGATCTGAACGTTCATCTCTGCCTCTAACGCCTCTTTGATCGGCTGCAGTTCGGCCACATAGTTCAGATCTTGTACTGCGTCCGCAGAAGCATCCACAGGGATGGCTTCGGTCGTGACGGAAGTAACTTTGACCTGCTTCTGACAAGCCACAAAAAAGGACAATGTAACAAGGTACAATGTACAAAGGATTACTTTTCGCATAAGGCTTTCGCTGTTTGAGCCGCAAGGCGGGCGTTATTAAGAACTAATTGAATATTGGCTGCGAGGCTGTCTCCGCCGGTAAGGTCCTTCACCTTCGCCAACAGGAAAGGCGTACATTGCTTGCCGTGGATACCGGCGTCGTCCATCTCTTGGAGAGCTTGTGCAATAGCGGCATCAATGACATCCTTCGGCATGGAGTACTGCTCAGGGATCGGGTTCGTAACCAACATGCCGCCTTTGAGTCCGCAGGCTAACTTTGCCTTGAAGGCTTCCGCCAACTCTTCGGGCGTGTCGATACGATAGTCCACTCCAAAACCGCTATGACGGGTATAGAAAGCCGGCAGTTCGTCTGTACCGTACCCGATGACAGGCACACCCTTGGTCTCCAAATACTCGAGCGTCAGCCCCAGATCAAGGATCGACTTGGCGCCTGCGCAGATGACCATGACAGGGGTCTGTGCGAGTTCTTCGAGGTCGGCAGAGATATCGAAGGTCTGTTGCGCACCGCGATGAACGCCGCCGATACCGCCGGTAGCGAAGATCTTGATACCCGCCAGCGCCGCGATAATCATGGTCGTAGTAACGGTCGTCGCGCCATCTTCCTTACGCGCCAACAGAACGGGCAGGTCACGACGCGAAGCCTTGATGACCGCTTGACCTTTTTTGCCCAAGTACTCGATCTCTTCGGGCGTACAACCGGCTTTGAGTTTTCCGCCAATGATAGCAATAGTAGCCGGTACAGCTCCGTTCTCACGGATCGTCTGCTCCACTTTGAGCGCCGTCTCCACGTTCTGCGGGTACGGCATGCCGTGACTGATAATGGTTGATTCGAGTGCCACCACCGGCTTGCCGGCATTCAGTGCCTCTTGCACTTCCGGCGAGATAGATAAGTATGGATTCATAATTTTTACTTTGGCTCTTGGCTATTGGCTATTGGCTATTAGCTAAAAGCTAAAAGCTAACGGCTAACAGCTAAAGTTTATAACAATATATTTGCGATATCGGGATTCACTGCTTTAGGGCTCATGAGGGTTGCACGAGCGGCCATAAGGCCATACTGGGCGGTCTGCGGAAAATCAATCTTCTTCGCGTGCGCAAAGACCACGCCGGCAAGGAAAGCATCTCCTGCGCCTGTCGTGTTGACCACCTCTCCGGGCAGCGCCGGGAAGAGCCATTCTTCAGCTGCATTGCGGCAATAAACGCCGTCCGCTCCCAACGTGATATAGACATGTGCCACGCCTAAATTGAGCAAGGTTTGTGCAGCCTCCGCGTAAGTAGCCGTCTCTGTCACCGCAAGCGCTTCCTTTAGATTCAACTTGAGGGTATGCAGGTACGGCAGTTTGGCTTTGCGAAGCGCGTTCACGACGCGATGTGCCTTCGTCGTACTGACGCCGTCAATGAACAGCGGCGCAGTCACGTTCTCCATCAGCCAACGAATGGCGTCCTCGCTGATATTGGTATCTGCTACAATATAATCGGACATATTGATCTCCCCGCTCCGCTTGGCAAGCCATTCGGGCGTGATCGTTCGGATCGCCTCCGTATCGGCAACTGCAGCGATCATCTCGCCGCTTCGATTGTTCAGACACAGATAGATACCCGATCGCAAAGACGACTCACGGTCAGACAGATGCACGTCAATGCCGATCTGCTTGCAGTAGTCATGAATGAGCCCGCCGAACAGGTCACCACCGAAGACGGTGAGTAACTGCGTCCGCGCACCGAGCAGCGATAAGTTATGCGCAATATTACGCGCCACGCCGCCGTATCCGACCTCTATATGTCCGGGATTGGAGTCTGCCGCAATGAACGTATCATTGAGCGTTGCCGACATATCGACATTCGCACCTCCGATTACAGAAATAAGCGTTTCCATGATACCATTTACCATTTGGTCATTTACTCATTTTCTCATTTTGCGCTGCAAAATTACAAAAAAAAAATGACATATGCAAGAGAAAAGTGTATAAAAACAAAGAAGGATGTCTCCCGACATCCCAATCTTTTTACTTAACCTTAAATCTAATACCATGAAAAACACGGTGCAAAAGTACTGCTTTTTGTTGACGATATGACCAAATATTTTGCAAAAAAAATGTTATAAAACACAAAAATGTCAATTTAAGTTTGCAAAACGATAGTATTACACCGTTATTTGCGATATTTTAGTTTTCTTCTAATAAATCGGGCCTTCTTTCGGCTGTATGCGCCAAAGACTGCTCGTACATCCACTCTTCGATCTTCGCCTGATGTCCGCTCAAGAGTATCTCCGGCACTTTCCATCCTTTGTACTCTGCCGGCCGCGTATAGACCCCTGCTTCGAGCAGTCCGTCCTGGAACGAGTCATTAAGCGCTGACTCCACGTCGCCCAGCGCACCGGGCAGCAGACGCACGATAGCGTCTGTCATCATCACTGCCGGCATCTCGCCGCCGGTAAGCACGAAATCGCCTATACTGTACTCGCGCGTGATAAGATGATCGCGCACGCGTTGATCCACACCTTTATAGTGCCCGCAAAGGATGATAATGTTCTGCTTGAGCGACAGACTGTTCGCCGCTTTCTGGTCAAAACGTTCGCCGTCAGGAGCGGTGAAGATGATCTCATCATACTCCCGTTCGGACTTCAGATGGGAGATGCAGCGGTCGATCGGTTCTACCTGCAACACCATGCCTGCACCGAAACCGAAAGCGTAATCATCCACCTTACGATGCTTATCCAGCGTCCAATCCCGCAAGTTATGCACGTAGATATCGCAAAGGCCTTTATCCTTCGCACGCTGAATAATGGAATGGTTCAACGGAGATTCCAGTAATTCGGGACAACATGTAATTATATCAATTCTCATATTAGTTTTTCTTCGAAAAACGTTAAAAAGTTAAAATGGTTTTTACTTTGTAAAAACGTTAAACTGTTAGAATGGTGACGTTGTCACGTTAATCGAAATAACGTTCGTAGAACCATCTTAACTGATTAACGTCCGAAGGACCATCTTAACCATTTAACGTGACGCAGTCACTCTAAGGCACCGGATCATAGCCTGAACCGCCCCAAGGATGACAACGGCAGATACGCTTGATGCCAAGCCAGCCGCCTTTGAAAATGCCGTACTTGAGTACCGCTTCTACCATATACTGACTGCAAGTCGGTGTATAACGGCAAGCAGGCGGCGTCAAAGGAGAGATGAAAACGCGATAGAAATAGACCGGAAGAAGGAAGAATTTTCTGACGAAAATCTTCCATTTGTCGTTGGTCGTTTGTCGTTGGTCGTTAGTCATTTCTCCGCTATTTTCTTCAGGGCTTTGCATATTGCTTTTTCTATGACCGCGTACGGTTGTTCTTCCTTATCCATGTAGTTGAAGGCGATCATGTAGTTATACCTCAAACCGTCATCGGTGGGATGGATTAAGATATCCTGATGCAGACGATAGGCTTCGCGCATCAGGCGGCGCAGATGATTGCGCTTCACGGCTCTTTTGAAGAGCGATTTCGGTGCCCAAACGAGTACTTGGGTATCCAAGGGAGACGCTTCGTTGGAGATGAGCGTCTGATAAGTCACACGAAGCGGCCACGCCGTAAAGCGTTTGCCATTTTTGTACAAAGCGGCGATGCGCTCTTGTCCGCAAAGTCTGCTATGTTTGGGGAAAGTTTTCAAAAACTTTGGCTTTTAGCTATTTGCTATTTGCTAATTCTCATTCTTCTCCAGATAGTCCGCGATCGCCATAGGAAGGGATGCAAATTCTTTACCCGGTCCGGCTTCTATATCTACGCGGAAACCGGCATCATCCAATGCACGGATCGTACCTTCACCGAAAGCGGCGATAAGCGTCTTGCCTTGTTTCCAATGCGGGAAATTCTCGCAGAGCGACGTGACACCTGCCGGCGTAAAGAGACCGACAATATCGTAATCGAACGGTTTGTCTTCCGGCCAAGGGGTGGTCACCGTGCGGTACATGATCGCCGGCGTTACTTCGACACCATTCATGGCGAACATATTGATATGCTCGTCTGTATGGATATCGGACAATACCATAAGGTACTTCTCGTTCGGACGGCGGTGCATGGCCGGCAAGAGGTCGGCGAAGTTATTTCCCGATTCCGGGAAGAACACCTTACGTTTGCGATAGTTGATAAATTTCTGCAAGTACAGTCCCACTTGGTCGGAATTGCAATAATAATGCATCGTATCGGGGACAGTCAGACGCATCTCTTCGCACAAACGGAAATAATGCTCTGCGCCCAGTTTGGAGTTCAGGATAACCGCCGTATAATCCAGAGGATTGATTCGTTGCTGCCGAAACTCCCGTGCGCTCAGTCCTTCCACATGGATAAACTGGTAAAAATCGCACTCTACCCCGAACTGTTCTTCCAATCGGGTGTAGGGGTTATGCTCCGTTGTCGGATGCGGTTGAGAAAAAAGAATCTTTTTTATCATAGGATAGATATCGTTTTTGCAGATAGATAAACGAGTCCTGCCATCGGCAGTAACTCTAACGTAAGCGTATAAGCCAAGACATACAACAATGCCTTGACACTACGCACATATTGCTGTACACTACGGACGAGCCATAGGATGAGGAACACTCCTGCCACGCAGATCAGCACCCAACGCGTTGCCGCTTGCGAGTCGATATGCAGGAACACCAACAACACCGGGTACAGCGCCGTGATCGTCAGTGTAAAGAGGTTCGAATAATGTTCATACATGTCGCCGAACGTACGGGACAGTTGGAAGGTATAGTCGATGAGGATGTTACACAGCATTTTCGCAAGGAACATGCCCACTACCATGCCACACACAGCGGCAAAAGCCACAAAAGAGAAACTTCCCGGTTCGCTGAAGCATAGACACAGGAGCAGAGCTAATGTTCCGATACGGAAGAGGGTGATAAGCAGTTGCGCCATCAGACTCGTCGGTGCATCTTTGTACGACCGTTCGGCACGCACGACGACCGACAACGGACTCTGCGCGATCACGCCCGGTTGCAACCACTCGCTAAGCACCGCGAAGAGGAACAGGGCGAACATCGTCCAGCCGCACCAAGGCGCGGACAAAGGGGACATGATATGTGCTATTCCTTCTCCCATAGATACATTTTATCACCGCGACGCACGAGGCGATCGGTCTTGATGGCAAAAAACTGTCCTTTCTGAACCCTCTGTGTGAGTTGTCCTTTGTTGTCATGCAGGTCATGCGCCACACACTCATACACGCCGGTCGTCTCACCGGTGATAAGCAGTTCCTGACCTTCCTCAATCGCATCCACCGCCTCCACAATGAACTCAGCCACACTGAGGTTCTTGAAGAAATTGGTACATTTGGCCGCGTAGATCTTCTTCCGCGTCGCTTTGTTTCCGTACGAATGAGTCCATTCGCCGAGTTTCTGTCCTTGGTAATACCCGTCCCAGAAACCGCGGTTGAAGACCCGGCTGAGTCGTTCATTCCAATCAGCGATCTTCGGTTCGATGATCGCGTCTTGGGCATACTCGCCTCTCTGCCATGCTTCGACGGCCTCGCGGTAACAACGTACCACGGTATCCACATACTCTGCGCCGCGTGCACGACCTTCGATCTTAAGCACCCGAACGCCGGCATCCAGCATCTTATTGAGAAAATGAATGGTCTTCAGGTCCTTGGGCGACATGATATACTGATTGTCCACATCGAGTTCCAAGTCCGAAGACTTGTCCTTGACGGTATAACCGCGACGACATACTTGCACGCACGCGCCTCGGTTGGCCGACAGACCGTAGTTATTGAGACTCAGGTAACACTTACCGCTCACCGCCATGCACAATGCGCCATGACAGAACATCTCAATGCGGATCGGTTGTCCGTTACGGCCGCATATATGCTGCTCTTGGATGTCGCGATAGACAGAAGCCACCTGCTCCATGTTCAGTTCGCGGGCCAAGACTACCACATCTGCAAACTGCGCATAGAACTTCAGCGCCTCCGTGTTGGCGATATTGAGTTGGGTAGAGAGATGCACCTCCTGACCAATGCTGTTGGCATACTGCATGACGGCAATGTCACTCGCAATAACGGCATCCACGCCCACGGCATGCGCTTTGTCAACGATCTGATGCATCAGCGGAAGGTCTTCGGGATACATGACCGTATTGACCGTCAGGTAAGTCTTCACCCCTGCTTCTCGACACGTCGCCACGATAGTCGCCATGTCGTCCGTGGTGAAGTTCACCGAACTGCGGGCACGCATGTTCAGGTGCTCAATGCCGAAATAGACACTGGTAGCGCCCGCCTGTATAGCGGCCGCCAAACTCTCCCAGCATCCGACGGGAGCCATGATCTCGATATTTGAGTTTTCAGTTTTCAGCATTCAGTATTCAGCCTCTTGCAACTTTCGACTTTTGACTCTCGACTATATATTCGGCTATCTGTACGGCATTGAGTGCGGCACCTTTGCGGATCTGGTCGCTCACGCACCAGAAACTCAGGCCGTTCTCATCGGTCAGGTCCTTGCGGATACGTCCGATGAACACCTCATCTTTGCCGCTGAGGAACAACGGCATGGGGTAAATCTTGTTCTCCGGTTCGTCCATCAGCACGCAGCCCTGCGCGTTCGCAAAAGCAGCTTTCGCTTCCTCTACGCTGATCGGTCGTTCGGTCTCGATCCACACGCTCTCGCTGTGGGCTCTTAGCGAAGGTACCCGCACACAGGTCGCACTCACCTTCACATCCGAATGCATGATCTTACGCGTCTCGTGGTACATCTTCATCTCCTCTTTGGTGTACCCGTTGTCGGTGAACACATCGATATGCGGGATGAGGTTGTACGCCAACTGATAAGCGAACTTATTGACCGTCACGTCCTCGCCGTTGAGCACCTGACGGTATTGTGTCTCCAGTTCTTTCATCGCCTGTGCTCCTGCGCCCGATGCAGCCTGATAGGTCGCTACATGCACGCGAAGGATATGACTCAGTCGCTCAATCGCCTGCAGCGCTACTACCATCTGGATGGTCGTGCAGTTGGGGTTGGCAATGATATTGCGAGGACGGTTGAGGGCATCCGAAGCGTTCACTTCAGGTACTACCAACGGCACATCCTCGTCCATCCGAAAAGCGGATGAGTTGTCGATCATCACCGCGCCAAAGCGGGTGATATCCTCCGCATACGCACGTGACACACTCGCGCCCGCGGAGACAAAAGCAATATCGACGCCCTTGAAAGCGTCGTTGTGTTGCAGCAGTTGTACTTCGTACTCCTTACCGCAGAATTCATACTTCGTTCCGGCACTTCGCTCCGAGCCAAACAGTCGTAGTTCGGAGACCGGGAATTGCCGCTGTGCAAGCACAGCCAGCAACTCCTGTCCGACGGCGCCCGAGGCGCCTACAATAGCAATTACCATGATTAAGCCAAAGCAATAATCGTGTCAGCCTCTGCCTCCGTGAAAGAGATCTTACCCTCACGAGCCAGCCAACCGAGTGCCAGATAGAGCTCCTCATTCTTCAGCTTGGTAGCTTTCTTGAGTGCTTTCAAACCTTGCGCACCGTTCTGCAACGCGCCCCATACGAGACCTGCGTTCTCACCAATTTTTGTAATCATAATACCTTAAAATTTAAAAAAAAGTGACTAATACGAGTGATAGCAAAGGGTCACTCCTCCCATTTCTTAAATATCAGACATGCGTTGTGGCCTCCGAAACCGAAGGTGTTACTCAACGCATAATGGACATCACGTTTCTGCGCTTTGTCGAAAGTGAAGTTTATGCGGTAGTCGATCTCTTCGTCCACATCCTCCGGATCATGGTTGATGGTCGGCGGAATGATTCCTTCTTTCAACGCCATGATACACGCCAAGGCTTCTACAGCGCCTGTTGCACCGATCAGATGACCTGTCATCGACTTGGTCGAGTCCAGATTCATCTCGTACACATGCTCGCCGAACACACGCTTGATGGCGTTCACCTCCGTGACATCGCCCAGCGGCGTCGAAGTACCGTGCGTATTGATAAAATCGATCTGTTCAGGTTCGAGCCCTGCGTCCTTGATCGCCAGACGCATCACACGCTCTGCACCCTTTCCTTCCGGATCGGGAGCCGTCATATGGTATGCATCCGAGGTCATGCCGACGCCTACTATCTCCGCATAAATCTTCGCTCCGCGCGCTTTCGCATGCTCGTAGTCCTCCAGGATCAGACAAGCCGCTCCTTCACCCAACACGAAGCCGTCACGACTCTTGGAGAACGGACGACTGGCCGTCTCCGGACTGTCGTTACGGGTTGATAAAGCGTGCAGACTGTTGAAGCCGCCTACACCTGTATAGGTCACGTCCGCGTCAGCGCCGCCCGTAAGCAGCACATCCGCATGACCCAGCCGTATCTGGTCGAAAGCGGAGCCTACAGCATGCGAAGAAGACGAGCAGGCAGTAGATACCGAATAACTCGGTCCGCCCAAACCAAAACGAATGGAGATCTGACCGGCCGCGATACTCGGGATAGCTTTCGGAATCATGAACGGGTTAAAACGGGGCACGCCGTCTCCTTGCGCGAAGATGATCACCTCCGACTCGGTAGAGATCAGACCGCCCATACCGCTGCCCCAGATGACACCGACACGACTGCGATCCTCTTTGTCCAGATCCAACCCGCTGTCCGCCAAGGCTTCGTCCGCTACCCAAACGGAGAACTGCGAATAACGGTCCAACTTACGAGCTTCCTTGCGATCCATCATCGAGGTGATGTCAAAATTCTTCACCTCACCCGCAAACTGGGTCTTGAAATTCGTCGCGTCAAAAGCCGTAATCGGAGCGATTCCGTTCTTTCCGTTTACCAACGCCTCCCAAGTCTCAGGAGCCGAATTACCTACCGGTGTCAACGCTCCGAGACCTGTCACTACTACTCGTCTCAACTGCATAAAATTATCCAATGTATAAATAAAAAGCATACGAGTTTACAGTCTTCCCGTAAACTCGCAAACCAATGTGTAAAGAGAATTACTTCGCCAATTTACCCTCTACGTATGCGATTGCCTCGCCTACAGTACCGATCTTCTGGGTATCCTCATCCGGAATCTCGATTCCGAACTCCTTCTCGAACTCCATGATCATCTCAACGGTATCAAGAGAATCTGCACCCAGATCCGTTTGGAAATTAGCCTCGTTAGTAACCTGAGACAATTCTACACCAAGTTTATCAGCAATGATTGCTTTTACTTTACCTGCAACTTCTGCCATAATACTAAAAATTTAGTTATTTATAAATGTGTTTTTATAGTTTATTCAACTTATTTTTTCCGCGTAGTTCGGAAATTCGGTGCAAAATTACTGCTTTTTTTTGACATGACCAAATATTTTTGCTTATTTTTCATTTTTGTCACCTAAATGTAGCACAATTTTACCCAAAAAGGCACCGCTCTTCGCCATTTGGCATACAGGAATACTGTCTCCATCCAAATTGGCGACCCGTAAATTATCATATAATTTATGTGTGTGTCCTCCGATCACCACATCGATTCCGCGGGTCTGCTTCACCATCGCCACATCGCATACATCTTCCTCCGCTTTGCCGTACGTACCCATATGACTCAGACACACTACAATGTCGCATTTTTGCGCCCGTAAGGTATCCGCCATTCGTTGTGCCACCGGATAGGGATCCAGATACACGGCAGGCTCGAAATTCTTGTCTGCGATAATACCCTTCGGGTCACAGCCCAAACCGAAAATACCGATCTTCAGTCCGCCCTTATGCACGATGGCAAAGGGTTGCACCAAGCCATCAAGAGGCGTACCCGTTAAGTCATAATTGGCGCAAACAAAGGGAAATTTGGCGTGACGCACTACCATCGCCAAGGTGTCCAGACCGTTGTCAAACTCATGATTACCGAACGTAACGGCATCATACCGCATTCTGTTCATCGCCTCTATCTCCACTCTACCGCGGTAAAAATTGAAATACGGCGTACCCTGACTGAAATCGCCGGCATCCACCAGCAGCAGGTTCTTATCCGCCTTACGCTCCTCGGCAATCAACCCCATGCGACGGGCATATCCGCATTGACCGTTATCCTTGGGTTCTACCTGCGAATGCGTATCGTTGGTATGCAAGATCGTCAGATGATCCGGCGTGCAAGCATTGAGACAAAAGACCGCTACGCTCAAAGACAAAAGATAAAAGACTTTTTTCATGGCAACTATTTATTTTCAACTAAAATCGTTTATTGATTTCTTCGTCCGACAAGATTGACACGATCGCCTTGCCGTCACTCGTGCGGCGGTACTGCGGCAAAGCCATTAGACGCGTCACCAGATCGCGCATCTCGGGTTCGTTCAGAATCTTACCGTACGGGATAGCACTCTGCTCCGCCAAAGCCAACGCAATCTGTTCGCGCCATTCGCGTTGCGTGTCGGCGCCCCGTTCACGAACCTGCTGTAAAATATGTTGCAGTACCGGCACAGCCGACTGATTGGTCATCTGCGAAGGGATAGCCTGTATCGCATAACTGTCCGGACTCAACTGCTCCAAGTCAAAACCGATGGCTTTCAGATCCGGCAACAGCTGCACGAGCAATGCCATCTCGTCCGAGTTCAGCGGTAACACCTCCGGGAACAGCAGTTGCTGCATCGCTCCCTGCGTATGCTCCAGTTGTTCCAAGAACTGCGCATAGAGCACCGCTGTATGGGCACGATGCTGATTGATGAGCATCAACCCGTTCTCCACCGCTAGGAAGATATACTTACCCCCATACTGCCAGATCGGCGCCGATTCGATCGGAATATTCTGATCAATAGGAATATTCGGAGTATTCAGAGTTCTGACTTCTGACTTCTGAATTCCCTCATAGAGGCTCTCCCAGTTCTTCGGCGTCCGATCGGGATAGATCGCGCCGCGCGTATGGAAGGGGTTATAGGTCGGATCCACCGTCACATGCGGTGCAGCTACCGGCTGGCGGGTAGGTAACGGGATATCAATGCTGCTTGGAGCATCAAAATCGAGGGTGGGAGCAAGGGTGAACTTACCCAACGCTTCCCGCACGGACGCCATCAGGATCTGGAAGATCGCCTGCTCGTCAGCAAACTTGATCTCCGTCTTCGTTGGATGGATATTGACGTCTATTGCCTCCGGCTCAACGGTGAAATAGATAAAGAAAGAAGGTTGGTAATCCGCCGTCAGCATGCCCGAATAGGCTGTCTGAACCGCCTTCAGAAAGTACGGATGGCGCATGTACCGACCGTTCACAAAGAAATACTGCTCGCATTTTTTGGTGGCGTTCTCCGGTTTGATGACGAACCCGCGGATAGACACCAGTTCGGTCTCCGTGTTCACATCCACGAAAGCAGAGGTATAGACGTTCTTCTTCGGATTACCGAACACCGCCTCGATACGTTGTTTCTCCGTACCTGCCGGCAGTTCCAACAGGATCTCGTCGTTATGCACGAACGTGAACGACACCTTCGGATACACCAGCACGATATGGTAAAACTCGGTCAGCAGATTCCGCAACTCCGTCTGATCGGTCTTGAGGAACTTACGCCGTACCGGCACGTTGAAGAACAGGTTACTCACCTTGATATTCGTTCCTACGGGACAGGAGCACGGTTCTTGCCGCACCACATCCGATCCGTGGATCTCGATCAAGGTACCCGTCTCATCTTCAGCTCTGCGCGTGGTCATCTCCACTTGCGCGACCGCACAGATACTCGCCAAGGCTTCGCCGCGGAAACCCATCGTACGCAGACTGAACAAGTCCTGCGCCTCGCGGATCTTACTCGTTGCATGCCGTTCGAACGCCAGACGGGCGTCCATCTCGCTCATCCCCATGCCGTTATCAATCACCTGCAACAGCGTGCGACCGGCATCACGCACGATCACCTGCACACGGCTTGCGCCCGCGTCCAGACTATTCTCCACCAACTCTTTCAGACAGGACGCAGGCCGTTGAATGACCTCACCCGCCGCTATCTGGTTGGCTACGCTATCCGGTAAAAGATGAATGATATCCACTCCTTATTATATTATAATAGCACGTAGAACGCAAAAATGAGCAATCCCAGCAGTACGAGCCAGAACACCAACTTTGATTGCTTTTTCTTACGCAACTCAGTCATGTTCTTCTCATGCTCCTCACGGAAAGCCCCGCGACGAAGACGCGCAAGTCTTTTATCCTTGCGCGCCTCCTTTTCCTCGTCGAAGTAAATGGGGCGATAATCCCATTCACGGGGTTTATTTACTTTCGGAAATAATACCGACATTCTTTTAGCTGTTAGCTATTAGCCATTAGCTGTTAGCCTATCCTACAAACCAACAGCCAATAGCCAAAGGCCAAAGTTACTTAACAATTGCTTGGAACTCAGCGTCCTCAGCGAACTTAGCGAACTCGATGTCACGAGCTGCACGAGCCTTGAGGGCAGCGTCCTGAGCGATAGCCGACGTGAGGTTTGCGTAAACGGCAGCCTTGTCGTTGGTGCGAGCACCTACTACAGCCTTCAGGTAAGCAGTCGTTGCGTTCGGCTCTTTGACGTTAGCCAAGGTCTTTGCTGCACCGGCGTAGTCCTCATCGAGGATCTGCTGAACGGCAGCGTTGTTGGTAGCGTTCTCGCCGTATGCTTTCTTAGCAGCAGCATAGTCACCCTTCTGCGTATAGAGCGTACCCATAGCTGCACTCAGGTTAGCCTTCGTACCTGCAGCCTTACCGAGGTGCTCCTCAGCTTTCTCGAGGTCGTTAGCTGCCATGTAAGCGATACCTGCGTTGTAGTTCACGTCCGGATCGTTCGGCTGGATCTCCAAAGCCTTCACGTAGCAACGGATAGCCTCATCTACGTTACCGCCGTCGAAATAGAGTTGACCCATTCCGTTGTATGCGCGGTAGTCGTTGTAGAGCTCAGCAGCCTTCTGATAGATAGCCATCTTCTCTGCCTTGTCGTTCGTCAGGGTAGCTGCGTAAAGCAACTCCTCAACGCTCAGTTGAGCCGGGTCGTTCTTAGCCAACTCGCTGATCTCCTCATCGCTCTTACCGATGATGTCGGTCGTCAGGATGAGACGGCTGCGACGCAGTGCCGGCAGGATCTCGTCAGCGATGTTCTTATAAACAGCGCTCAGGTTCTTGATCTGTGCCTCACGCTCCTCAGGATCGCTGTACATAGAGAGCACGCGCAGAACCAAGTCTTTGTCTTGCAGGTTGCTGTTCTCCATGGCTTTCTGGAAGCCTTCCCAGTCCTCAGCGGTGATATTGGACTCGATAGCGTTCGCTACTTTGTTCTTCTTGAGGTCTTTCTGCAAGAAGTTAGCAGATACTTTCTGACGGTTCTGAGCCAGTTTCTCGTTCAGGTCCATACCGCCATCCGGAGATGCATAGCCGGAAACCTCGATCTTGTTGATCTCTTTCTTCTCAGCAGCCTTAGCGTCCTTGATGGCAGCCTTCAGGGCTTTCATCTCGTCGCTGTTAGCCTCTTTCGAACGCAGGTCAGCACTTTGGATGAGGAACTTGATATCAGCCTCAGTCAACTCCTGAATCACGCGTTGGAACTTGTCCGGAGTGCAAGCCGACTTGTTGTCGCTGGCTTTAGCCAAAGCGGAAGTAACAACTACACCATCAGCTACTTTCAGGTCAGGGATCTCGATCACCTTGTCGCCTACCTTAGCTTCGAAGCGCAGATAGAGCTCGGACTGGATCATAGCGGGAACATAATCGAACGAGCAGCTTTGGCTGTACTTACCACCTTTCTTGTAGTTAACCGTCTTGCCATTCTCTTTCGCCTTCTCACCTACATAGGTAACAGGCTCGCCGAGTGCCTCTTGACCGTCGTACTTCAAAACCGGAGTAACAACCAGCACACCTTTCTTGGCAAATTTCTTCTCTGGGAACGTACCGGTGATCACAGCATCCACCTTTCCGCCCTTCAATACCAGCGGGTTCGGATTAACGGAGAGTTGCTCAGGATTCGGTAACGTCTTGTTACACGATGCCAACACTACTACTGCAGCAATGAGGCTCAGAAATAAACTTTTCTTCATATGCATATAAATTTGTTAATTTATGTTATTTTCAAAAAATCGCTGCAAAGATACAATAAAAAATTCACATACGCAAGAATTTTGTAAAAAAAGTAAATAAAAACTTGCGTATATGCAAGAATTGTTGTAATTTTGTACCCCGAAATGAACAAATAGTAAATGACCAAATTGTAAATGGTTTTATGTTTATCATCGGTATTGCGGGCGGCACCGGCTCGGGTAAAACAACGGTAGTCAAAAAACTCATTGAGCGCCTTCCAAAAGGCGAAGTGGTAGTCATTCCTCAAGATTCGTATTACAAGGACAGCAGTCATGTGCCGGTAGAGGAGCGTCAGAACATCAACTTCGACCATCCTGATGCGTTCGACTGGGATCTGCTCACCAAGCATATCGCGATGCTCAAAGAGGGCAAAGCCATTGAGCAGCCTATCTATTCGTATATCACCTGTACGCGTTCGAACGAGACGATCCATATCGAGCCCCGTGAGGTCATTGTCGTCGAAGGTATCATGGCGTTGCGTGAACCCAAGATGCGGGATCAGATGGATCTGAAGATCTTCGTGGACGCAGATGCCGACGAGCGCCTTATCCGCGTCATGAAGCGTGACGTCATCGAGCGTGGTCGTACCGCCGAGCAGGTCATCGAGCGCTACAAACGCGTACTCAAACCCATGCATGAGCAGTTCATCGAGCCTTGCAAACGCTTCGCCGATGTCATTGTGCCGCAAGGCGGACATAACAACGCCGCCATCAACATGCTCTCCAAGTTCGTTAAACAACAACTGCGGGAGAATAAAGACTAAAAGCCAATAGCTAATAGCTAACAGCTAATGTTCTGGCAACTTTTCTACACCTACCTCAAAATAGGCACCTTCACCATCGGTGGAGGCTATGCCATGTTACCCCTTATCCAACGCGAAGTAGTCGATGTGCGCGGATGGATCGATGAAGAGGAGTTTCTCAACATGATCGCTTTGGCCCAAGCCGCACCGGGACTCATCGCCGTCAACTCTGCCATCTTCATCGGTTGGCGTGTAGGCGGTTGGCGAGGCGTTTGCGGTGCAGTATTAGGTGCCGTGCTCCCTTCTTTCCTCATCATCCTTGCTATCGCCATGGTCTTTCAGGATTGGAAAGAACTGCCGGCTGTCGAAGCGGCTTTCAAAGGGATTCGTCCTGCCGTCGTCGCCCTCATCGCAGCACCTTTGTTCAAGATGGCCAAGTCAGCCAAGATTGGTTGGCTCACCGCCCTCATCCCCATCGCCGCAGCCCTGCTCATCTGGCTCGGACATGTCAATCCCGTTTGGGTTATACTCGCAACGATAGTGATCACGCTAACCGGTATAGCAATAAATGAGAAAATGAGAAAATGAGTAAATGAGAAAATGCTTTACTTCCAGCTCTTCATATCGTTCTTCAAAATAGGCCTCTTCGGTTTCGGCGGCGGCTTGGCGATTCTTTCATTGATTCAGATGGAAGTGGAGAGTCATGGTTGGATGACCCAGCAAGAGTTCGTCGATATCGTAGCGGTCAGTCAAGTGACACCCGGACCGATCGGCATCAACTGTGCAACTTATGTCGGTTATACCACTGCCGGCATATGGGGAAGCGTCCTCGCTACTTTCGCCATCGTCCTGCCGAGCCTCATCATCATGCTCAGCATCTGCAAGGCTTATTTCTGGTTAAAGAACCGCTTCCAAGGAAACCCCTATTACGAGCAGACCCTGCGTATGCTGCGCTTCACCGTCATCGGTCTCGTAGCCTCAGCAGCCCTTCTGCTCATCAAACCGACTAATTTCATTGATCCGATCTCATGGATCATCTTTGCCGTCGTCGCTTTCTTCACCATCCTGCCGAACTTCGTAAAAAAGAAAGGAGAAAGTCGTCTTTCAACTTTCACCTTTCAACTTTCAACTTATTTAAGTCACCCTATTCTACTCATCGTTCTTGCCGGTCTCGCCGGATATATCATCTATCGTTAGACTCTCTCTAACTTCGCATGCGTCAGCAGCAATGTTTTCGTGCCTTGGGTATCGAAGTGAATCTCTATCTTGTCGTTCTCCGTCACCTCATCGCGATAGACCCGCACGACCGTTCCCTGTCCGAACACGCGATGGGCTACCCGATCGCCTGCATTCCATGACGAAGTAATCGGCGTCTGCTCTTGTCTGACAGGCGTTTTCGGAGTACTCATTGTAATCGGAATACTTGGAATACTCTGAATCTTCGGCATCGCCGGTATCTCCGGCGCAGTCTGACTTCTGACTGCTGACTGCTGAACACTGAAAAACCTCCGGTCAATATCATTGAAGAAACGACTCTGCGAAGCGAAACTGAAACTACCGTTACGGAATCGCTGGCGGGCGAAACTCAAATGACACTGCTCCATCGCTCGCGTGATCGCCACATACAGCAGACGCCGTTCCTCTTCGATCTCAGAGGGCTTGACGGCAAACTGCGAAGGAAAGAGGTTCTCTTCCAGCCCCACGATGAACACTACGGGGAACTCCAAACCCTTGGCGGCATGAACGGTCATCAGCGTCACACGCTCCGTCGTGTCCGTCAGGTTGTCGTCCTGATCAGTCAGCAGACTCACCTCGCTCAGGAAATCCGTGATCGGCGTATAGTCGATGCCTTCTTTCGTGCGCTGATCGACGAACTCATGGATCGCCGTCAGTAACTCCTGCACGTTCTGCGCACGGTCAATACCTTCGGTTGAACGATCCACCGCCAAAGCGGTCATCACACCCGAGGTGCGCATCACCATCTCCGCGAAAGAGAAAGCGTCCATCTCGTCACTCTGCGCCGCATAGCCGTCGATCAGTTGGGCAAAAGCCTGCAGTTTCTTCTTCGTGCCGCTTGCCACCTCCAGCCCCGTCTCGTCGGGTTTGCGCATCACATCCAGATACGCACAATGGTTGGCTATCGCGTTCTCCGACACTTTTTTCATTGTCGTCTCGCCGATCCCTCTGCCGGGAAAACCTACGATACGCAACAGCGCTTCATTATCGCGCCGGTTAACCGCCAGACGCAGGTAACCCAACGCGTCCTTGATCTCCTTGCGCTGATAGAAAGAGGTACCGCCATAGATACGATAAGGGATATTGAGTTTGCGTAACTCGTTCTCTATCACACGACTCTGCGCGTTTGTCCGATACAAAACAGCGAACGAGTCATAGCCCTTATGCCGCATGCGCTGGATCTTGGTCGCCACACCCAAGGCCTCCGTGCGGTCGTCCATATAGGCTTGCACGTTCAAGGGCTGTCCTTCGTCGTTCTCTGAATAAACAGTCTTCTCGATCTGATGAATATTCTTATGAATGAGCGAGTTAGCAGCATTGACGATCGTCTGCGTCGAGCGGTAGTTACGCTCCAACTTAAACAGTTTGGCGTTCGGATAGACTTGACGGAAATTGAGGATATTGCGGATATCTGCGCCGCGGAAAGAGTAAATCGATTGCGCATCATCGCCCACCACGCAGATATTGTTCTGCGGTTCGGCGAGTTTCCTCACCAGCACAAACTGGATATAGTTCGTGTCCTGGTACTCGTCCACCAACACATACTGAAACTGCTGCTGATACCGCTCCTTCACTTCCGCACTGAGGTCCATCAGACGGATCATGTTGATCAGCAAATCATCGAAATCCATCGCGTTGGCGGCTTTCAGTCGTGCCTGATAGAGCGCATAGACGGTAGCCAACTCATACATACGCGCCTCGCGGTCTTCGCGCAGCAATTGCTGGTTCATCCCATAGGCATCGGGACTGATCCCGCTGTTCTTCGCCATCGAGATACGCGCCAGCACCGCCGTCCCTTTGTAGATCTTCTCATCCAATCCCCGCTCCTTGCAGATCGCCTTGATGACCGATTTCTGGTCGGGCGTATCGTAGATCGAGAAATCGCGGGTGAAGCCCAACAGGTCCGCATAAGGTCGGATCAAACGAACGCACACGCTGTGGAACGTACCCATCATGAGGTAACGGGCTTCGTCTCCCACCAGTTTCCGGATCCGCTCTTTCATCTCTCGGGCGGCTTTGTTGGTGAAGGTCAACGCCATGATTCGGCTGGCGGGCACGCCCTGTTGCAGCAAGTACGCGATACGGTACGTCAGTACACGGGTCTTACCCGACCCTGCACCTGCTACAATCAGCGACGCACCTTCCGTACACGTCACCGCTGCCCGTTGGGCTTCATTCAACTGATCCAGAAAATTGATGCTCATTCACTCCACTCACTCCATGTCGCACCGAAATAGTACGTCAATGTATCTCCCAACTCATACGGACGAACAGCGACCAGATTGCCGTCCACTATATCCGTCAGCGTAGCACCCGGGGTCTTGACCGACAGTTGAATGCGTCCCTGACTGGTACTACCGTTGTAGTCATAGTTCATCCGTGCCGCCGTCTTGTCGCTCAGCGCATCTTCCTCGTAGAACACATAGCCTACCTCCGGGATCGTCAAGTGATAATCCACCGTGTCATGCAGATAGATGCCACCGCCCACCAAGAGGCTGTTGGCTATTGGCTCTTGGCTGTTAGCCGTAAGTACCACTTCCGCTTTGTTCTGCAACTGACCGGCCTCAGCGGTGATGGTGATCGACTCATGCAGGATATGACCTGCCACCAAGAGACTGTCGTACTCCAGCCGGAAAACGAACTTATCCGGCGTCTGCTCCAAGATCTCCCAACGGTCATACGCACCGCCGATCCAAGTTTGATATGTTTGAGGTTGTTGGATATCGTTTGAAGGAGTTAACACCACCAGACCACCCGCACCGCAAGTATGTCCTACTTTGTAGCAGTCCAGACCCTTACCGTAATTGATATGGTACGGCAGACCCAGCACATGCTCGCGGTAATAGAAACTGTCCACCACCAACTCCGGGCTCTTCTTCAGCCACAGGTCCACACCGTTCGACGGGTTCTCCGGTCGCAAGGCCGGACCATACATACGGAAGGCTGCATACTCGTTCTCCCAAGCGAAATCATCCTTCCGCTCAGGTACATACCGCCCGTACACCTTCGGCTGCACCGCCTCCTTCTGACACGCCATCAGAGACAGGAGCACGATTATTGAAAAAAGAATCTTTTTCATTATCTTTTCGATATGTCGAGATGTCGAAATGTCGAGATCTCGAAGATTATTTGGGTTGTCTTCCGATGTAAGCCAATATACCTCCATCCACATAGATAATCTGTCCGTTCACGGCATCGCTCGCGTGACTGGCGAGGAACACTGCTGTGCCGCCTAACTCGTCCGCTTCCAACCAGCGGCCGGCAGGGGTCTTGGCGCAGATGAACGAATCGAACGGGTGCTTACTGCCATCCGCTTGCGGTTCACGCAGAGGCGCTGTCTGAGGCGTGGCTATATAACCCGGACCGAGGCCGTTGCACTGGATATTGTACTCGCCGTACTCCGAGCATATGTTACGCGTCAGCATCTTCAGTCCGCCTTTGGCAGCTGCATAGGCACTCACCGTCTCACGACCCAACTCACTCATCATCGAGCAGATATTGATGATCTTGCCTTCGCGGCGCTCCATCATCTCCGGCAGAACGGCTGCAGACACGATATACGGTGCCACAAGGTCGATATCGATCACCTGCTGAAACTCCTCTCGTTTCATCTCATGCATCGGGATACGCTTGATGATACCGGCGTTGTTGACGAGGATATGGATCGGTCCAACTTCCTCATGGATTCGTTCCACGAGCGCTTTGACCGCCACCTCGTCCGTCACGTCGCATACATAGCCATGCGCATTCGCAATACCTTCGGCGCGATAGAGTTCCATCGCCTTGTCAATAGATTCCTGACTGCGGGCATTGAAGATGATATGCTCCGCGCCGGCCTGCGCAAACGCTTTCGCGATGGCAAAACCGATACCGTAACAAGCGCCCGTCACCCAGGCGTTCTTGCCTTCCAAACTGAACAGATTCGTCATATCAATCAATCTTAATATCCTTATTCACGTTCTTCGATCCCCAGAGGGCATAAGCCAGGATATACGCTACGCCGATGATCGGCACGATATAACTGACCAGGCAGTTATGTGCGGCTACCATACTCTGGATATACGGTACGACACCGCCGCCGACAACCATCATCATGAAGATACCGCTCGCCTTGGCCGTGTACTTGCCCAGACCCTCGGTAGCCATATTGAAGATCGACGTCCACATCACCGACGTACACAGACCGCAGAGTACTAACAAGGTCGAAGCCAACGGCACGGCGATCACCTCACCCTTGATCAGCGTCTTCGCCATGATGCTGTCGCCGATACAGATAGCGGCTACCATCAACGCGATCGCCACACTCGCTACGCAAAGCACCATCGTACGACTGCTGACTTTACCGCCGATAGCCGATCCTACAAAACGACCGATCAGCATCATGATCCAGTAACGTCCCGCAATCAGACCGGCTGCTGCAAAGCCCACTTTCGGCGTCAGATACGAGATGAGCGTGGCCGGGATACCGACCTCGACTCCTACGTAGAAGAAGATCGCGATCACACCCAGCGTCAGATGACGGAACGACCATGGACTATGCTCGTAAACCACTTTCTCTCCCGTCTCCGTCGGCTCGGCAATAGGCGTCAGACGGATCACCAGATAGACAAACGCAAAGACGGCCATCGCGATATACAGCACGATATTGACATCGTCAATCTCCTTGCCTGCCAGACTCTCACCGATCAGCGCACCTACTAACATCGGTGTCAACGCACCGCTCAGCGAGTTCAGCGTACCACCGATCATGTTCAGCTGGTTACCACGGTTACCTCCACCGCCCAACAGGTTCAACATCGGGTTAACCACCGTGTTCAACATACATACGCAGAATCCGCAGATCAACGCACCCGCCAGATATACGGCAAAACTGTCGAACATACCGCTCGTCCATTGAATAGCGATACCGATGAAGCCCAGGAAGATAGCCGTCAGCGCCGTACGTTTGTATCCGTACTTCGACAGGAAATTGCCCGCCGGAATACCCATGATCAGGTACGCGAGGAAATTGAACAGGTTACCTAACATACCCATCCGCTCAGCCTGAGCCGGGTCGTCAAAAGAAGCACCCCAGATCTTACCTACCGGAGCCGCAAGGTTCGTCACAAAAGCGATCATCGCATAGAGAAACATCATCGCGACGATCGTGATGATCTGCAAAGAGTTGGATTGTTTGTCTTTCATATTGCGTAAAGTTTAAATTAGTTTCGCACATTTTGCGCTGCAAAATTACTACAATTATTTAATATATGCAAGAGAAAAATGTTTTTTGTCTCATTTTGGGCTATTTTCATTCCTCAAAACGGGGCATCCAAATCATCCGGAATATTGCTGAAGAGGACACCATTCATCGACATAGGCACGAACTCGGGCTCCTCGTTCTTCACCGCCTTATCGTATTCCGAGAAATCCAGCGCCAAGCCCAGTTGGGCAAACGCCTCGCGGACCTCATCCCATTTGGCCTGCATGATGATCGGATAGATGCGCTCGTGAAACTCCATGAACCGAATGAGGATTTCGGTTTTACCGAGCATGCCGAGCGACCAGACCATCGAACTGATGATCGGGATATCGCACAACGAATGGTCTTCGCCAAACGGTTTATGCTCCCTATCCCAATTAGGATCAAGCCGCCAAGGAGACTGGACGTAGTTCCAACCGATCGCTTTCAGCATATTCTGAAAGAAGAGGCGTTCCGCCGTCTCATTATCCACCTCCAGCGATTGGCGGGCAGACAGATAGAGGTACGCGCTATCGGAGAGTCGCTCCCTTTCCACGGAAAAATCAGCCGGCAGACGCAGACGGACCTGCAGGTAATTGAAATCAACGGCCAGTGCCTCCCGATTGGTCAGGATGAACGCGTCGGGAAAATGATGCACGATGAGTTTGGCCGCCTCCTGGTCATGGTACTGCTGCCACACCCGCTCCACGTCCGGCGCATAGACCTCATCCCAATGGTTGTCTATGTACTTGAGTGCGAACTTGCGATCGACAGAGGCATTATCCAAGAAAGCCAAAAGGACTTGTTTCTGCTCCTCAAAAGACAAGAACTCAACGCGTTTCTTCAGTTGCACCCGTGCAGCCACTTTCATCCCGCGCGTGTTGTACTCCTGCATCAACTGCTTGATGGTCTTATTGCGCGGAACGGGGTCATACTGATGGGCAAAACGCTCATCGGCCTTCACCTTGTTCTTCGCCTCGAAATAGATCCAGGAAGGTGCATCCGTTCTATCCTCTGCCAACGTCGGATCCTGCAAAGAGAGCACCATCGCATAACGTATCTTACCCGGGATGACATGTTCGCCGTTATTCCAATACGGATCTCCAGTCCATTGATGCTGAATAAGTTGATTGTTTAATTCCTGTGCGGTCATGGTTGATTCTGAATTTTGTGGCTGCAAAGGTACAACAAATTTTGCATATATGCAAGCGTTCGGGGATTTTTTTGATGGGCAGAATATAATTCTACGATTAGAGATTGCCAACAGTGCCATGCAAATTTTTAAAAGAAAACGGGCTAAAAAACGGTTGTATGCAAAAGAAGCCCTCACGATGTGTGAGGGCCTCTTCCAACTAACTTTTTGTTTTGATTTACTTTACACGTACGCCGCGAGCATCAAAGATAATACCGTCATCACGAAGGATGTAGAACTGTCCATTGATAAGCACTTTGCGTGCGACATTGTTCGCGCTGTCAGATACATTTTGTATATCTGTCGGTAATGTTGACTGAGCAGGGATATACTCGATCTTGCTGACGAGCACGATACCGTTGGTGGTACTTGTATTGGCGAGATTCCAATACACTTGGATCGCATAGCCTGCGCTCCATGGTTTACCGCTTTCGGCATTGATAGTCAACTCTTGCGCGGTCTTAGCGATCGTACCACCGTTGACGGTGTAGAGCAAGTTGGTGCAAGCGAGATCGCTATATACCTTGACACCCCAATTGTTGCACGACATGCCGCTCTTGGAGAACGATCCGGCAGGGAAAGTCACTTTGACGGACGCTATTTCACACTCGAACGCGTTCTTGTTGACTACGTAAACCGGGTTAGCATTCGCCAAGTTGGTGTTCTTACCACCCATCTTGACGTAATCCCACTGTGCTCCGTTGTTCGCGCCACCGAAGACCGTCCAGTCGTTGTCGTATGTCCAACTATCCGTATAAGCAGTATGACTACCTGATTTCTTGGTGAAGTCACAAACGTACGGATCGCATTCACTGCCGCCCTGCGGTTTAGCAGTTGCTGTGTACTGCGCAGTGTAGTCGGCATCGGCTGTAGCCGCCACGACAGCCGGACTCCAACCGCTGAACGTATAGGTGTAGTTGGCATCCGCTGGTTTGGTCGGTGTGGCACCCGTGTATGACGGCATGGTTCCTTGCGCTACCTGACTGCTCTGGAGCACCGTACCGTCGTAATTGAGGAAACGGATGGTGTAATAGGTCGGGTCAACCGGAGTAGTGTTTCCGCAATCAGCCGTAAGAGTGAGGTTCTTGATTTCCCATGTAGCGTAATTCGATGACGTACTGGTGTATTGGAACGCAAAGACGGTGTTAACTCCCACCATGGACACCGGCACATTCACCGTCGCATCTACAAACGTCCAGTTAGTATTTGACCCATAGGGCGAGATGGTCAGTTGTTGCCATTGTGAGGCAGCATAACTACCTAGATAGTTTGCCGTTACCCAGAGTGTGAGTTCATTAGCCGGGGTGCCTGCATATCTATGCGTATGCTGGAAAGTGAGCGTTACCGTCTCCATGTCGCTCAAATCTTTAGCGGGCGTCATGAGATGAGCGGTATAGCCGCCCTGTTTAGTTGCCTTGGAGCCATACTGGGCATCATATTTCCAAATGGTGGCATCATCCGTTGTCATCTCTCCCAGACTTCCGCTACCGGGCTGCAACCATGTAGCACTGATGTTCTCGCAGGCGGTTTGCTTTCCACGAGCGGTGAACTGCGCCGTATAGTCAGCATTGGCAGTAGCGGCAACGACAGTCGGACTCCAACCGCTGAACGTATAGGTGTAATTGTCATCCTCCGGTTTGGTCGGCGTGGCACCCGTGTATGAAGGCATGCTGCCTTGCGCTACCTGACTGCTTTGCAGTACGGAACCGTCCCAGTTGAGGAAGCGGATGGTGTAAGTGGTCGGTGCCACCACCTTGTAGTTTCGTGAACCGGACTTGCCGTATTTGGTACCGGTAGCCGTTACTGTGGCAGTACCTTCGCTTACGCACTGAAGGACGGCGTATGCGGCATGGTAGTTGTTCAGCGTGGAATCTTCTGCGTACGGAATAACCTTCAGCACATTTTCATCGCTGCTCTGCCACGTGAACGGAGTCTGCGCTGCTGCCGGCGAAACATACGCTCCCACCAGATACTCCCAGTCCTTGTCAAGAGCAAGCACCGTTGAAGCTGTCATGGTAACAGACTGCCATGCTGTATTTCCGATCGGGCGTTTATTGTGTATCGTTCCATACACAACGACTGTCGGTGCTTTGATATTGAGCGTACATTTCTTGGCGAAGCCGCCGTCTTCGGTCGTTGCAGTAATGATTGCGGTCTGGTTTGTGCTGGCAGTGACACGTACAAAGCCGTTTTCATCCACGGTGGCATAATTCACATTATTGCTGGTCCAATGAATCTTTTGGTTGGCAGCGTTGGCCGGAATAACCGATGCGTGCAGTTGGGTACTGTCACCGGTCAGGATCTCCACGCTGGTCTCTTGCAGCGTGATGCCCGTTACGGTTATCGGATCCGGACTGTTCTGAATCCCCGGATGGAAGACACGCAGCACGGGATAGCCGTCGTTGTAATCATCGTTGCGTGCCCATACGTTCTCAAAATCCCAACCTGCATAGGCGTTCATCGTGTGCATTTCGTAGGTGTTTTTAGCGCCTCTCGTTTTTTCCGGTTTGTCGACCAAGTCTTTGTTGTAATAACTGGTTGTTCCATACATACCGACTTTACTCGTTCGACCTGCGTTATAACAGTTAACCATTGGAGGCTCACCTCCATAGATAAATTTACCAACTTGTTTGAGCGTATCGCGTTGCGTATGGTCGTCCTGATACATATCGATACGTGAGTAACAATTGACGACAGAATCCGAGACACTATAGATCAAACCTGCTTCCCAACCAAGAGTTGAAGAATATATTCGTCCGATGCCGTAGCATTGCTTGAATTTTGCGCTAAACGCATTACCTCCCAACATACCTAGCGCACTCATATCCTGCGTACTGCTATAATACCAGGAATGGTCATCGGCAACACCAATCGTATTATGGTGTTGTGCGTCAAGAACGGATGCTTCGACACCTACGTTTTGGATAACAGCATCGTCACCCGTCCATCCAAACAAACCACTCAACTCTATACCCGGCATACCTCCTTGCTCCACATACAAGCCATAGATGACATGTCCCTGACCGTCAAACGTGCCGTTGAAGGCGACGGTGTACCGACTCTCACCTGTATAGCCGGTCATAGAACCGATGGATTTCCACGGCAGACCATACGCACCACGTCCCCAGTACTGCCAATCGGTGGTGTCGCAGAGCATGATATCGTTATCAAGCACAATGGTCTTTCCTGTAAAGTCACGCGACGCAGCTGTTTGTACTGCACTGCCGCTACTCCAATCGTAGAGACCGTTCTGCAGGGCTGCAAAACCGCGCAGTTGAGCTGCCGTTTGGATATGATACGTGCTGGTGAACTTGTTATCGAACGGCGTGATATCCACATCGAAACGCTGGTCGTTGATCCATCGTGCATAGAGTGTGATGTCGTTTTCTACGATGTCACTATAGAAATCAAAGATTTGCGTCAAGCCCGCGTCTTTGTACCAACCGGAGAACAATTGACCTTCCTTTAACGGACGAACGGGCATTTCAACACGGCTGCCCGGAACAACCGTTTTGGACACAACAGCACTACCGCCGTTGCTTTCAAAGGTCACGATAGCCGGTGTATAACTCGGATTCTTTGTCAGTTTCGGATAGTTACCTTCCTGCCACTCCCAGTAATCCATTTGCAGTTCCTCGTTGTGCGAGGCATTCCAACACGAAACGGCGTAGTTGAGCAAGTTCACATATTCTTTCGATTGGAGATAAGCCGTCGGGCGTACACCTCCGGGATTGTGACCGTCCGTGGTAATATTTGCCGCAGCACCGTCTTCAAACACGTTCCTATTATAGCCGTACGCATTGTTAATACCTGCTGATGAACCATCATTCAGTCTTCCCGTAAAGAGATAATTGACAATCGTATCATTATGCAGATAAACCTTGCCTCCCCATATATCACCGATATAACTTTCGTGACCGCTTACCTTAGCAGACGAAGTACAGTTCAGCCACAAACATTCACTCTCATCTCCGGCAATTGCCCCCACCGGATAACCGTATCCGTTCACAGAAGTGATTTGTCCGGACGTGTGGCACTGCAAGAAGAGTACTTGCGGGAAGTTAAACGTTGCCCCTACGGCGCCAGCCAAGATACCGGAAGTATTACTTGCTACTACGTAGGCATCGGTGACGCCGAGATTGCGGATCGCCACCATATTGGTCGTTCCGTTAAATCCGGTACCGCCGATACTGCCGAAGAAACCCTGACAAGTACGGATATTGTCAATGTACATGTTCCGGACCTCGTGGAAATCTCCGTCATAGACACCGCGGAAAGCCGTTTCCACATCACCTGAGCGTTTGAAATGCGGGTGGGAGTGTACAAATCCGCCAATCGGCTCCCATTCTTCCGGCATCTGGTATTCCCATTGGGACATCGGCGCGTTGAGCGCAATATCTGCTGTCTGTTTGATATACTCGCCGCAGAAATCATAGCAACCGTGGTTGATCATCCAACGGAAGTTCTCCAACTGCGCCTTGTTGGAGATGAGGTACGGATTCTCTTTGGTTCCATCGCCACCGGCAAAGAAGACAGAGGTGTTTTTGACATATACACCTGTCGGTTGGGGTAAGCCGTTGCGCAACTCCCATTGGCTGGTTCCGAGGAAGGATGCACACATGTTCAATGTATCCACAAACGCTTGGCTATGCAGGTACGCGCTGCTTCGCGCTTCGCCGTAAGGACGAATATCAATCTGGTCGGTAGCAGACAACTCATCGTCATTGTACCAACAGAACGCATTCCGGCTAATAAAGGCTTCAGGGTATAACCAACTATACGTTTGATAACCGCTCCCTTTCATAAAACCGCACGCTCCCGCACCAAAATTGGCCGAATTATAGATATACTTGCTGGTTGAGAAGCAGTTCAAAATAGTACCGGGGCCACGGTACGTTGCGTCTCCTGCATCTCCGTTTTGGCCTACAAAAGAAGCCATCGCAGGCTCAAAACCGGTTGTAGCAGAGATATCAATCAAATCACCGGTACAATAACTAGACTCGATTCGTCCGATATTGACAACACAGAAACCCGAGGCTGCATAATATTGACCTCTGCTGGCAGCTGTAGCCGTTATATTACCCGTAGCTACACACTCGCGAATCGTACCGTGGATATCATTGAGCCAACAGAAGCCACCGCCTCTACATCCGAATCCTTTACTATCTGTTAAACCGATGATGGCTACAGATGACTGACTTTGCTCAATCAGACCTTCATTGCGATAGACCAAACCGGCAGCACTGGTCCCCAACGGAGTTATTGTTCCCGTTGCAGTACAGTTGCGGATGACACCTCCTTGATTATTGGTATAAACGAGTGAAGCGCCACCAGAGCCTTGCGTCGTGACATTAGCGGAGCTGTTCTCAATCAAACCATAGTTATAAGCAACGAGACCGGCAGGATTCATATCTCCCGTTCCACGGAAATAGCCTTGCACATGGCAGTTGCGGACAACGGCACCGTCTGTGGTATTATTTGCCAAGAAAGACGTACCTTGTATGCCGCACATGTGCCCGTTCGCCATATTCAAGTTTTCTATAGTACCACCTCTCACATTGGTAAACAACGCATTGTTCCATGCATTCAAATCCAACGTACCGATAAAGGCTGCCGGGTCAAAGAGTGGGTCATCCGGATCCCAGTCATCCCCCCAACCGGCACCGCCGTTGTAATAGAGGTTGTAGATCGTGTGACCGTCGCCATCGAAGTGACCGCTGAAATAACTGTAGTCAGTAGTCGAACCTCCACCGCTTAGTTGCTGGCTGTTGGTGCGGGCAATAGGTATCCATTGCTTCCAGTTGGCGGTGTCCGTGTCATTGAAATTGGTCAGGTAGATATCCGCCGTCAGTTTGATGTACTGACCTGCGAAATCCTCTTTGTCCACGTTCGTGCGTTCCGCCAGACCGGCTAACTGCTCCGCCGTACCAATCAAGTACGGGTCGGATTGTGTACCCGAACCGCTGAACACTTTGTTACTCGTACCATTCCAGTACGTCTGTCCCTGTACTACGACCGCTATCAGCAGTCCTAATACGAAGAAGAGTTTCTTTTTCATAAGCGTTAGTTTTTTTAATTAGTATAATGGATTAGTAAGTAGTTTTTTCTAATATGGATACGAAAAAGCGCGGGCTTTCGCTTGCTTCAATTTGATACTTTGAGGTCTTCGACTACCTTATCTACCCAAATTTATACACGGAAAACTCACGCTATCAACGTGAGCGTGCATAAACCGTACTTGGGTAAATAAAGAACCTTTCAGTTCGTGATACTTAAGAAGTGTCGAAGTTTCAAAGTATCAAGCTTTTCGGCTTATTACGCTTTTCTTGGCGCACGCTTGCGCCTGTATGTCTTATATATATTTTCACCGCTTTTTTACGCTGTCGGTGAAGTCAGAGCTGGGTTCCTGTTTTACGTCAGTGAGGGACGGTATTTTATGCTTTCAATATGTGTTTGCTTTCGACGTTCTCCAACACGGTCATTTGCTGGATAGCAATCTGGTTCAGTTTCTGCAGACGTTCGCCTTGTGGCAGACCTTCGTTGATAAAGACAGCATTGAGGTTCTCCATATTGCTCAAACAAATCAACTGGTTAATCGTCGCGTAGTCGCGTATATTGCCTTTATCCTCCGGATGGGCATCACGCCACTCTTTGGCTGTCATTCCGAACAAAGCTACATTAAGCACATCGGCTTCGTTGGCATAGATAAGCGAACGATGGTAAGCATCAATCTCCTGCGGTATAAGGTGCTCCTTAATTGCATCTGTATGAATATGGTAGTTGATCTTTGCCAATTCGCGCTTTGCTGACCAACCGAGTGCTTTTTGTTCCTCCTCTTTGAGGCGTTGGAATTCCTTAATCAAATAGAGCTCAAACTCAACAGACACCCAACTGGCAAACTTAAATGCTATATCCCGCTGTGCATACGTACCTCCATAGCGCCCCGATTTAGCAATAAGTCCTACCGCATTTGTCGCTTCTATCCAACGGCTGGGAGACAAAGTGAAAGCATTCAAACCGGCCTGACTTCTAAACCCCTCGAATTCGAGGGGGTTAAAATTAGGGTTATTCAAAGCCTCCCAAATACCAAGATATTCAATAGTATTCCTATTGCGCATCCAGTTTCCCACCACAGCATTGGGATCTTCTGCATTCTTCTGACGAGCAATATCCGTAATACAGATATAGTCCCATCCGTTCTGTGAAAACGAGCGGATAGTTGTGTCCTTGACGATTATTTCTTTTTGCTTTGCCATAAAATGATTTTGCGCTGCAAAATTACTCAAAATATTTGAAATACACAAGGATTTTAGCAATAAAATGAAAATTAATTTTGATTTTTTGCTACAAAGCCTTGTTATTTGCACAACTGTGCAAACGTAAATTCGGAGGGAACCCTCTGGGGCGTGCCGAAATTACGCAAATATTTTGCTCTCTTTGGATATGTTCTTATAATAACAGAAAAAGCAGCCGTGATGACTGCTTTTCCCTTTAAAGGGGGCACGAGGGTTAATTGCCGTGTTGCTGATCATATTCAGCACCGCAAACAAGCCATAAATAAGCACGCATGGTCGTCTTGCCACCGGCAGTGTCCTTCTGGGCGATGAAGGCTGCTTGGTCGGACGAGATGTGCTGCAGGTCGTCTGCACGCTCGGCTACCATCGCACGAACGGCTGCGAAACGAGCACGGACTGCGAGTTCCTTGGTGGTCGGTTGGGTAGCACGCTTGGTTTTCTTACGCAGATACAAGCGGTTACACTTATCGCTCTCGGTCGGGGCTACGCGGTGCGTGCCAAGGTCTACTTTTGCCATAGTTAAAATTTGGTTTTGTGACCGTCCGCATGGCTTCTATGTATCCGCCAATCTTGACGGATCCCTATCGCCATACCTCCGATCGGGTTAATAATTTTTAATTTTTAATTTTAATAAAGTTGTTTCTTCGAAGCGTCATACGACTCGATGGTCTTGGTCTGGATGATGGCGGAGGTATCTCCGCGTTGCCAGTACTCGGACTTGGTGGTGACGGTTCGGGTGACGTTGCAAGACGAGAGTCCGAATGCTGCACCCAGCGCCGTCAGCGCTGCTATCAGCACCGAGATGACGATTTTGATAATTTGTTGTTTGTTCATAATTTTTCAACTTTCAATCTTTAATTCTTTCACTCTTTCATTCTTTAATTCCCGATTTTGTTGCCATCGGCATCATAATCGGAGTTGAGCTTGTGCATCGCGTAGCCGAACAGCGAACCAATCTTGTTCTGAGCCTTGTACTCAGCCACCAACTGGGTCTTTTGCTCGCTCGATCCTGCCAGAATCGCACGCACAGCCGCCGACACCTTCGCGAAACGTGCTCGCGCTGCCGTCTGCGCCGCACTCGGCTCTTTCGTGGACGGGTTACACAACTTGCCGGTATATACCTTACCGGTTTTCTTGTTCGTGCGGAAGTACACATCGCTGTGCTCACACACTTTCTTGCTCATACTCTCGATGAGCGCCATAGGCTTGATTTCACTCATAGTTTAGGTTTCTTTAATTCATTAATTCTTTCACTCCTTCACTCTTTAAATAGTTAGGTTCAGGCTTCCACCACCTCAAGGCGCACCTCTTCGTGATCGTGCAAGGCGCAATACAGCTCCATAAAGAACGCATCGCGTGCGCGATACTCAATAAGGTACAGCATCGAGCGGCGGAATTTTATCCCGAAACAGAGACGATAGCGGCCGTCAATACGCCTCATACTCACAGGATAGATAAGCATCGCCGGAAGCGTTTCACCGAGACATGTCTCATACACGTCGCAGATGATTGTCAGGTGTTCGTTATACCCGCCC
>CACZEL010000025.1 GCA_902780235.1 uncultured Bacteroidales bacterium
GCAGTTCGGTGAGGAAGTACCGGCGGAAGTGATGGCAGCTATTCTGCGTTTCCCCGATGTGATGAAGCAGCAGGAAGATACCTCGGACTTGACGGAGGACGAGTGGAAGAGTGTACAAGCACTACTCAACGAAGCCATCGACGGTTTTATCGCATTCCGAACCCAAGAAGGTGCAGCCCTGCAGAATATGTTCAATGAGAAGTTGGACGGAATAGCCGATCTGCTGGCACAGGTTGAACCCTTCGAGAAGGGCAGGGTAGCGAAGATCAAAGAGCGCTTAGAAGCCAGCCTTGCACAGTTAAGTGCTGACACGCAGGCGCAGATCGACCGTAACCGACTCGAACAGGAGATGATCTATTACCTCGAGAAACTCGATATCACCGAAGAGAAAGTGCGGTTGACGAACCATATCAAGTATTTCCGTGAGTGCATGGCCGGTGAAGGAAGTGGCGTAGGTAAAAAACTCGGCTTCATCGCCCAAGAGATGGGTCGTGAGATCAACACACTGGGTTCTAAATCGAACCAAAGCGAGATGCAGATCCTTGTGGTGAAGATGAAAGATATCCTGGAACAAATCAAAGAGCAAGTACTGAACGTCTTATGATATATATTTTTTGTGCACCTTCGGGTAGCGGTAAATCAACCATGGTGAAGCATCTGCTGACCATGCATCCGGATCTGTTTGAACTGTCGGTATCATGTACGACACGCCCTCCGCGTGGACAGGAAGTACATGGTAAAGAGTACTATTTCATCTCGGTGGAGGAGTTCCAGAAACGTATAGAAAACGACGATTTCATCGAGTATGAACAGGTGTATGAAGGCCTGTATTACGGTACGCTCAAGGCGGAGATCGACCGAATCGAAGCGGCAGGACGGCAAGTACTTTTTGATGTCGATGTGAAAGGTGGTATCAACCTCAAACGAATCTTAGGCGACAAGGCAACCTCTATCTTTATCTGCCCGCCGTCCATCGAAGAACTCCGTCGTCGACTCGAAGGACGCGGTGACACAAGTCCCGAGATGATCGAGAAACGACTCGCGAAGGCCGAAGAGGAACTGTCCTACAAACCCTATTTTGACCGTGTGGTGATCAACGATGACCTCACGCACGCGTTCGAACAACTCGACGCTATTATCGAAGCTAACAGCAAATAGCTAATAGCTAATGGCTAAAGTAGGCATCTATGGAGGTAGTTTTAATCCCGTGCATTTCGGGCATGTGGGATTAGCCAAATGGGTGATCGAAAACACCGATTTGGATGAACTGTGGTTATTGGTGAGCCCCAATAATCCGCTTAAATCCGCGAAGATCTTAGCGCCCGAACAAGAACGATTGGAAGGAGTACGGGAAGCGATCAAGGACATCCCGGGATTGGTGGCTTCTGATTTTGAGTTTGGTTTACCTCGTCCGTCCTACACGGCCAACACGCTGCGCGAACTGCAGCGCGCCTATCCGGAACATGAGTTCACGCTTATCATCGGCGAGGACAATATCGCCATCTTTGATCAATGGCGGGAATGGGAATATATTGCATCGAACTTCCGTATCTTCGTGTATCCACGAAAAGGAAGTTCGATGATTGAAGATTGTAGATTGAAGATTGAAGATTTTCGTTCTTTGGTTTTTCTCAAAGACGCGCCGACTTTCGACATTTCATCAACTGCCATTCGCCGTTCGCAAGGACTTGAGTAAGGGTCAGGCCTTCTTTTTTGGCGGCTTCGGTAAGGGGCGCTATATCGGACTGATAAAATCCGCTGAGCCATAACTCACCGCCTTCTTTGAGTGATGCAGCGTAGGCGCTCATATTGGCTAAAAGGACATTACGATGTATATTAGCGAGAATGATATCGTATTGTCCTTCCGGCACGCTATCTCCTAAACGCACCTCTATTTTTTCGTTATTGAGTGCTGCATTCTCTTTGGCGTTCTCCACACTCTTCTCGTCGATATCGACGGCTATCACTTGTGCTGCACCGAGATGCTTGGCAAAGATCGCCAGCACACCGGTACCTGTACCATGATCGAGTACGGTTTTTCCTGATAAATCTGCTGCCAAAAGGTTGTCAATCATCATGGAAGTGGTCTCATGATGTCCTGCGCCGAAGGCACAATGCGGGATGATCTTGATGCCGAGTGGCAGTTCCTGCATCGGATGTTCCGCTTCCCAAGTCGCATTCCAGTTCTCATCGGGACAAGCTTCGACGGATATCAGTTTCGCGGATTTATCCATATGGTATTCGACATCGATCGTGACGCGTATGAGTTTCTCTTTCTGCTCCCAGATCTCCGAGGGTAGGTAATAGTATTCTCCATCGATGGTATCAACTCCTATATTACAGAGCATCTGGTCAAAAACGGCCTTTCTCCATTCTTCAGGGAAAGAGGTTTTAATGTGTAAAACGTGATAGCGCATAGCCTACTAAATAATTACTTCCTCCGATAAAGATCGCGTCCTCTTCGGTAGCGTGTGTCTGTGCGTACGTGAGTGCCGCTTCGGGATCTTCGATAGCGATGCCTTCTTTACCCCAAAGATCTAACATCTCTTGCGCGCTACGTGCGCGTTGCGTGTTCGGGCGCGTGAATATATAATGGTATTTGTCGTTGGTCGTTGGTCGTTGGTCGTTGGACGGTAAAAGACGCATAACGATGTCGGTGTCTTTGTCGTTCACCATGCCGAAGACAATCCATACATGCGGGTTCGGGAGTTCTTTGAGTTGCCGCGCTACATACTGCAGGCCGTGACTGTTGTGCCCCGTATCGCAGATGGTCAGCGGCTTGTCGCACAGTACTTCCCATCGACCGCGAAGTCCTGTCATGGAACAGACATGGGCAAAGCCTTCGGCAATATTTAAATTTGAAATCTTAAATCCTAAATTTGAAATAGCCCGCAGGGCTACAAATGCCGTTTGCAGGTTATGTTCCTGATAGAGACCGTGTAACTCACATTCGGGTGCGACTTTTAGTCGCGTTCGGCGCAGGTACTCGCACTGGTCGGCGAAATAAATGTCCGAACCACATTCTTGTGCTTTGTCCAGAAAAACATTCATCGTCTGCGGATGACTCTCACCGATGACAACGGGTACACCGGGTTTGATGATGCCGGCTTTCTCGCGTGCGATCTTGGTTAGCGTGTTGCCGAGGAACTCGGTATGATCGAGACCGATATTGGTGATGACGGAGAGGATAGGGGTGAGCACGTTGGTGCTGTCGAGTCGTCCGCCGAGTCCCACTTCGACCACGGCGATATCCACTTTCTCTTTGACGAAATAGGCGAAACCCATCGCGGTCATGGTCTCAAAGAAAGAGGGTTGGAGTTCATCCAGGAAGGCTTGGTGCTGCGTGACGAATGCCGCCACTTCGGCTTCGGGGATAGGTTGACCGTTGATACGGATCCGCTCGGTAAGCGATACTAAGTGCGGCGAAGTGAATAACCCCACCTTATATCCTGCCGCCTGCAAAGCAGCCGCGATGAGATGGGAGGTCGATCCTTTGCCGTTCGTGCCGGCTACATGGATCGCCCGCAGTCGGGTATGGGGATTACCCACATGCTCCATGAGTCGGAGCGTGTTCTCCAACCCGGGTTTATACGCCTCTGCGCCCACCTGATGAAAAGGCGGGCGAGAGGAATAGAGGTACGATATAGCTTCGCTGTAGGACATTGGCTGTTGGCTGTTAGCTGTTGGCTATTAGCTGTTGGCTATTAGCTTCTTTCTACTACTTTAAAATCGAGTACACCATCGAGTCGGCGACGGTTGAGCCAGCGGTAGAGGGACGGCGTGACATGCACGGCATGACTTCGGCTGGTGAGCGTGACGAGTTGGCGGTTGATGGGGTTATAGACGGATATATGCAAGCGTCCGTTGCCTTTGTTCTCTTTGGCGGTCACTTGTTCCGTGAGTTCATCGGCGATCTCTTTGGTGAGGTTCGGCAGGTAGAGCCGGATATTGACTCCTTCCGTGCGTTCGTCCTGCACCTTATTGAGCATCTCCACTTTCTGCACGACAAACTCAAACTCGGCTTCCTCATCCTTGCCTTCCCTGAACCATTTCTGTCCCGCACCTTTCTGCTGCACGACACCCGTGACGAGCACGTAGAGGTCCTTGAGCATGAGGTGACCGAACTGCTGATAGGCATTGCCGAAGAGGGCGATTTTGTAACTGCCGGTATAATCTTCGATGGTGTACCGGCCGTAGGGATTGCCTTTCTTACTGATGAGTTGTTCGGCTTCGATGACGATACCGCCGAAGAGGCAAGCCTGGTTCTTATGCTTGGCGATGAACTCCGAGGGCAGGGTAGGACGCTCTTCCGTCGGTTCGGCAGCGACCGCGGCTTTCTGTTCCACGACTGCCGGCACCTCATCTTCGCCCACTTCGGTGCTGCCGAAATCGAGTGCCTCTTCTTCTGCCGGTTGACTCGCCGGCGTCATCTCAGCTATCTCAGCCCGGATCCGTTTCTCGGCATCGGCTCGTGCGGCGGGTTCGCGCCAAGCATCGAAGAGGGTCAGTTCTTGGGCGGTGAGGTTACATAACTCCCGCACCTCGTATTCGTACTCATCCAGCGGATGGGCAGAGAGGTAGATACCGATGAGGTCTTTCTCTTTGTTGAGTCGCTCGATGGTGTTCCAGCGCGGCACTTGCGGCAGATCGGGATGACGCACCTCGACGGCCGTCTCGAGGTCATCGAAGAGCGAGAAGGAGTTGTCCTGTTTGTCCGCTTGCCATTTATTGCCGTAGTTCATCAGCTGGTCGAGACCGGATTTGCCTTCGTTGTCGATGCCAAAGAACTGCTCGCGGTAGATATCGTCGAAGCACTCGAACGCGCCGGCTTGGGCAAGGTTCTCGATCGTCTTACGGTTACAGGACTGCAGGTTGACACGCTCGAGGAAATCGAAGATACCGGTATATTTGCCGTTCTTCTCCCGCTCGGAGATGATGGCTTCTGCGGCTCCTTCGCCGACGCCCTTGATACCGCCCAAACCAAAACGGATAGCGCCGTCTTTATTGACGATGAAGTTCAGTTCGGACTCGTTGACATCGGGTTCTAACACGCTGAGGCCCAAGACCTTGCATTCGTCCATCAGTTTGGTCACCTCTTTGATATCGTCCTTATGGACGGTGAGGTTCGCCGCCATGAACTCCGCCGGATAGTGGGCCTTGAGGTAGCCAGTCTGATAAGCGACCCACGAGTAACAAGCCGCGTGCGATTTGTTGAACGCGTAGGAAGCGAATTTCTCCCATTTGGTCCATATCTCATCGAGGATCTTGGGATCATGTCCGTTGGCTTTACCGCCTTCCATGAACTTATCCTTGAGGCTCGCCAGCACCGCGATCTGCTTCTTACCCATCGCCTTACGGAGTTTGTCACTCTCGCCTCGGGTGAAATTCGCCAACAGACGGCTGAGGAGCATGACCTGCTCTTGGTAAACCGTGACACCATAGGTGTCCTTGAGGTACTTCTCCATGACGGGGATGTCGTAGGTTACGGGTTCGATACCCTGCTTACGCTTGATAAACTGCGGGATATAATCCATCGGACCCGGTCGATAGAGGGCGTTCATGGCGATGAGGTCGCCGATGACGGTAGGCTTCAGTTCGCGCAGGTATTTCTGCATACCGGCGGACTCGAACTGGAACACAGCGACGGTGCGGCCTTCCTGGAAGAGCTTGTAGGTCAACTCATCGTCGATGGGTATATGATCGATGTCGATATCGATGCCGCGTGCTTTCTTGACGTTGCGCAGGCACTCTTTGATGATCGTGAGCGTGATGAGTCCGAGGAAGTCCATCTTGATCAGACCCACGGACTCCACCACATGGCCGTCGTACTCGGTGACGAGCACACGCTTCTTGCTGTTCTTGTCTTCGACAGACGATAGGGGTGCGAAATTGGTCAGGTCATCGGCACCGATGATGACGCCGCAGGCATGTACGCCCACTTGGCGGATCGTACCTTCGAGGCGTGCCGCATACTTGAGCATCGACTTGGTGTTGGGGTCGCCGAACTGATACTCGTGAGACAACTCATCGATGAACTCATAGCAGTTCTTGAGGTTGACCTTGGGTTTCTTAACCGTCCCTTTGGGTAACTTACTGAAGACCGTATCGGGGAACTCACGATCCGGGATGAGTCCTTTGAGTTCGTTGACCTTGGGCAAGGGGATCTGCTCCACGCGGCCGACATCCGCCAGCGCCGATTTGGTCGCCATCTTACCGTAGGTGACGATATGCGCCACATGCGTCTCGCCGTACTTACGGCTGACGTAATCCAGCACCTTTCCGCGACCGCAATCTTCGAAGTCGGTATCAATATCAGGCAGGGATATACGGTCGGGATTGAGGAAACGCTCGAACAGCAGATCATACTCCAGCGGATCGAGGTCGGTGATCTTCAGACAGTAGGCTACCACCGATCCGGCGGCACTACCACGACCCGGACCTACAGACACGTCCAGTTCTTCGCGCGCCGCGCGGATGAAGTCCATGACGATGAGGAAGTATCCCGGGAAACCCATGGAGATGATGGTGTTGAGTTCAAACTCGATACGCTCTTTGAGCACCTCATCGTTTGCCAGCCGCTCTTCGCCGTACCGCACTTTCGCACCTTCCATGGTCAGGTGACGCAAGTACGCCGACTCGAACGCCAGACGGTCCGGATAATCGCTCTCGTTACCGAACGAAGCGGGGATGTCGAACTTCGGCATGATCGGTCCGTGGTCGATATCGTATATCTCCACTTTATCGACGATCTCCTGCGTGTTCTGCATCGCTTCGGGGATGTCGCTGAAGATCGCCGCCATCTCGTCCGGCGTCTTGAGCCATTCCTGCTTGGTATAGTGCATGCGGTTCACATCGTTGACGAAGTGGTTCGTACTCAAGCAGATCAACCGGTCATGCGCCTCCGCGTCCTCTTCGTTCACGAAATGCGAGTCATTGGAGCAGATGATCTTCACGCCGTACTTATGCGCCAACTCAATCAGCACAGGATTGACCTGTTTCTGCCGCTCATAGACCTCGACGTCTGCACCCGGCTTCTGCGTCTCATGCCGCTGGAGTTCAATATAATAGTCCTCGCCGAACAGGTTTTTAAACCATTGAACGGTCTCTTCTGCTTCACTGAAATCGCCGCCTTTGGCGATGCCGTCCAGGATCTTCTGCGGTAACTCACCGCCCAAGCATGCCGAGCAGCAGATGATGCCTTCGTGCCAGCGTTCGAGCAGTTCCTTGTCGATACGCGAGGTATGATAGAAAGCGTCGGACATGTATCCGTGCGAGACGAGGCGGCACAGGTTATGATAGCCGACCATGTTCTTGGCCAGCAGAATGAGGTGCCATCCCGAACGGTCAATGACGTACGTACGTCCTTCGCCATTCACCGCTTTGTCATCTTTCATCGAATGCCGACCGCGGCGGGCACAGTACGCCTCTACACCTACGATGGGTTTGAACGGCACGAACTCTTTACCCTCTGCCTCGGCTGCTTCTTTGCGTTTTTTGTTAACGCCTTTGCAATAATCGAGTAACTCCTTGATACCGTACATGTTACCATGGTCGGTGAGGGCCACAGCGTTCATACCGTTTGCCAGACATTTATCCACGATCTCTTCCACCTTGGACAGACCGTCCAGGAGCGAGTAGTGGCTGTGTACATGTAAATGCGTGAAGGTCATGGTCTGGGCAGTTTAGCAGGGGCATTGGAACTATGCTTGATGGCTGTGTTACCGACCAAATGGATGTCACTGCCGTTACGTGCATGACCGATCAACTCCCAACCGGTCTCGGTGACGGTGATCGATCCGTCGGCGATGAGCCATTGTGCTTTTGGATCCAGGTATCCTTGATCGAAATACGATTTACCGGTGTAGTAGAACGTACTTCCGCCTAACTGTTGGTTCTCGTCGTCGCGGTATCCGGCAAAAGCCGAACCCGGTTCTCCGCTCAGGTTCAGTTCGTACGTACCCGTCGGAATCGACGAAGCCGAACTCTCCGTGATCAGATAGAGATAAGCGAAGGGAACACAGGTGTTGGATCCTACTTTGACCGTGTGGCTGCTGTTATAGGTCATCAGGGTCCAATAGCGCACATTTTCGCCATTTTGATAGGAAGCCAGCGAATAAGTCATCGTGTCGGCTTCTGCGCCTGAATAATCGGACGGTGCCTTGGTAGCACCCGGTTCGGGGTAGTAATCCGGTACCGGCACAGGGGTGATACCGCCATGCTGAATGTTGGCGCCGCCTTGGGTACCGGCTACAACGGGTTTCTGTTCCGCCTGAATGACGGGTCTGAAATCTTCGGTGAGGAAAGCGACCACCATGCAGTTCTCCGCCACCCATTCATCTTCGAGGGTGACCGTATATTCGGTGCTGTACCGCTGGTCGGTGATGGAGATAGCGTCTCCTTGTGCGTCCGAGAGGAAAGCCCGAACGGCGTTGGTGTGGCGGAACTCTTTCCAGCCCTCGAAGGTGTACATATAATCCGCTTGGGTATCGATCATACCGGACTCCTTGACGAGCACGGTCAGCATCAGTTCCGGATGTTCGGTCGTGCAGATTGCACCCGACACCTTCACCGTCAACTGCCGGCTGCCGGCGTTGTAACTGTTGTCGATCTTGATGGACGCATAGGTCGTAGCATCAAACTGCGCTTTGGAGGTCGTCTCGAGGTCTGCCGGCTGGAAGACCAAAGAACTGCCGCTACCGATATTGACTTTCTTGCGGTTGATACACATGCTCGGCGCACCGCTCACTTTCAGGGCCTTGGTGACGGTCTTACTGCCGGCTACCGAAAAATGATCGGCTTGGTAACCGTAATGATGCAGCACGAGCACCCAATTGGTGTCGTTCGCAATATATTCTCGGATACAATCCATGCCGTAAGGACAGTAACCGCAACCTTGTCCCGTGAACTCCTCAATCAGTTGTTTCTTGGGGTACGAAGCCGGGATCGGTTCCGGTTCATCTTTCTTACATGCCGTGAAACACAGCGTCGTTACCAATGTGAAAATGAGAAAATGAGAAAATGATTTCATAATATCGTGTATTTTTTATTGTCCTTAATAATATAGAGTATCCCGTCGCGGAGGATTTTCTTGCTTTCGACTTTTGACTTTCGACTTTCGACTGTTTCCATTCCTTGTGTCGTATAATCAAAATGTACGGTGAGCGTGCGGTTCTCCGAACCGTCGTCGAACAGGTACGTGATCGTCTCGTACGAACCCGGGGTAGGGGTGTAATGGATATACCAACTTGCCATACCGCCCGGAGTAAAGTGGAGCGTCTGGGACGTCTCTTCGTTTCCACCGATACATTGCCCGGCACAGCAGAACTCATCGATGAGTCCTTCTGACGAACGGGTGATCGTCACCGTCAAGGGGTTCGAACAAATCAGCGAACCCTCTACCTTCATCAGCATGTCGCCCGAAAGGATATCTTCGTAGGCTTCATTAACCGTCACTTCTATACCTTGTTCAGGTATATCTTCATAGCCGGTGACACTAATCACCAAGGCCAGCATCATAAAAAGCACTTTCATACGCGTTTACAATATAATTATTTGTTGGGTCTATTGTGAGTTTTATCAATCGTAAGTGTTCATACTGACTACCGTCAGGCACTTGTACATCCTCCCATCTGTCACACGCGCTGCGAAGCACATGGCGGTGGTAATAATGGTCGTTCACCGACCCGTCCGGCATCGCCTGTACGCCCAACACGCTGTCTTCCACCACCCAATAGCAGGTCTTCAGTCCGTCGGTCTTCGGTTGGTCTGTCTCGTTCATCGCCTCATACACCATCGTGGGCCATTGGCTGCTGTTCGCGAACCACTCCCCTTCGAACGGCTTCATGTCCACGTTGCCCGCCGGAAAAGGCGTCGAAGCGTCACCGCCCATGAGTCTGTAGATACTATCCGCCGCCGGACACGTGTAGTCGTACTTTCCTTGCGTGAAGGGGTTCGACGCCGGGTGCATGGATACTACTACCAACTTGCCCTCGTAGGTCTCTTGCAGGGTCTGCGCCAACTCCGACGCCTCGGGACAGTTCACGCACCGGAAGCCCGTGAACTCGATCAGCACATGACAACGCTCCGAGTTCCCGTTCACCACCGGCTGGTACCGCTCCTCGTAAGGGATCACCTCACATCCCGCCATCATTAGAGTCAGTACTATGTATATAAAACGCTTCAATTCTTAATTTTTAATTTTTAATTATTAATTAAAAAGTGAACGAATAGTTCACGCACACGCCTTTCATCTGCGGGATATACCGGCAAATACCGCCGGAACAGTTAAACCCTTCTCGTGTCTTTGTATAACCTATATTGGCGCGGTGCGCACCGTAGTTAAACGTCAACCCTGCCGTGTAATAATGGGCGTTCGTCGCGTCCGGCGCAAAACCGATATTGTACATCCATTGTCCGCTGAGTGTCCAGTGGTGGAAGAGCGTCAACTCATACAACGCAAAACACCATTGTCCTTCGTGGTGCGGCGAATACAAATACTGTAACTCCGCCCGCATTCCTATGTCGTTGTTCACCTGATACCGCGCGTCCAAGATCGCAATGCCCGAACGGATCATCCCTCCGTGACCTTCCACCACGTGCTGGTTATACGCCTGGTACATCAACATCGCGTTCAACCACCATTGTTTGCTGAGCCGTTTGTTCAACTCCACATGTACGTCCGTGTAGCTCTCTGCCTGCTCATTCATGAACGGTCGGCGCACATGGCTCGCACACAGTTGGATGGTCGTGCCGTACTTACCGCCGAAAGCACTCTTACGAGGCGCCGTATAACGGATCTCGCCCTGAAAAGCCAACTCTTCGTCACCATATTGCGTGGCGTACGGATACAAGGCTGCCAGCGCGTAGGTGTGCTGGTAAGCGAACGCCGGCAAGTGGTTCAAGCGTCCCGCCAAACCCACTCGTTGACGCTCCGAACGGAACGACATGTTATCCGAGTATTTGGCTTGTACCAGCACCGACAGACCTTTCTGCGAATAGCCGGCACTCAACAACGCTGCATGGCCCAACCTGTAGTTATATTCGTTCTCCGCACTTGGGTCGTTCGCCTTGACGGCGTACTCAGCCAGCACACTGAATCCCTTCACCCGCAACTGCGTCCGCACATCGCCGGCGCCAACCCACCGCGGCACCCGATACCGGTACATCCCGGGTGCGTGCCAGTGATCGACATAAAAACCGATGATCGTATCTTCCGCCTCGTATTTGCTGACATAACTGCCACCGAAGCTGAGGCTGATATCTTTCTCCCGCATTCGCTCGCTCCACTGCTCAATAGCGATCTCCATATCCGCTCCCATCGCCGCGTTCTGCGTGTAGTTCCAACCCCACGCCTGATCCTTATAACAATCCCAATAGCGCCTTTGCTTGCCGCCCAAGGCTGTGAGACGGATACCTTTGTATGGTTCTACCGCTATCTTCGCGCCGCGTAACGCACCGTCGATACCCAAGGCACGGTCTTCGTACAGGTTCAAGATCAAACCCGAACCGAACTGACCGTACACGTCGCCTACCGTGATCTCGCCCCATGTGAAAGCCGCCGCTACACTCAGGTGCCCGATACCGTGACCTGCAAAATCGGCTTCGTATCCCGGCATAGGCCATTGGTTCATCTCCAACCGCGTCTTGGCGCGCAACTCCCGGAACGTACCCCGTTCAGTCTGCCAATGCAGATCGATGTCGGCATAACTGTTGCTATGGTACATCACCGGCGTCCAATCCAATAACCCGTCGTGCTGCACCCCTCCGCTCACAAACACGGTGTCATTCGCCTGAATAGACGAAAGAGCAAAGAAAAAAGAAAAAAGCCCTATTACGATTCGTCGGTTCATGCTTGTCTTTTATCTTTTAGCGAAGCGGTCTTTTATCTTTGAGCGCAGCGGTCTATCGGAGGTACTTCCGTATCTCCGTCTCGTCACCTGCACTATATCCGGTATGATTATACACGATCTCGCCTTTGCTGTTCACTACAAACAAATGCGGCACGTTCTGCACGTTCATCGCCCGTTTGAGCGTGCCGTTGGGATCAAGTAACACGGGAAACTCCCATCCGTTGCCATCGACCAGCGGCTTTACCTTATGGATGTCCTGACCCTGGTCGATCGAAACCAGATAAACGGTCACGCCGGTCTCGTCCTGCCAATCGGCATAGAGCTCGTCGATCGCCTTCAACTCCCGCATACAGGGTTTGCACCAGGTGGCAAAGAAAGCGATCACGATCGGTTTACCGCTCTGCGCCAACGAAGCCACATTCACGCTCTTACCGTTCATATCTTGCAGTGTCACGGCCGGCAAACCCGCCTGCATCCCGAGGCTCCAAACCAGCATCAATAGGCAAATAACAATTCGTTTTTTCATACATGTACATTTTTTTGCGCTGCAAAATTACTTATTTTTTTTGACATATGCAAGAACGCGCGCACTTTTGCGTAAAATTGGTGAAAAAAGCGAAAATATTTGCATATATGCAAAAAAAGTAGTACCTTTGCAGCCGATTTTATGATAAAGTGGCTTAAAATGCGAAAAATTATACTATTGATAGGAGCTGCCTTCCTGTCGCTGTCGCTGATGGCGGAGAAACCGTACACGCTCGTGCTGGACGCCGGACACGGCGGTAAGGACCCGGGTGCTGTGGGGAAGTTCTCACAGGAGAAAGACCTCAACCTCAAGCTCGTCTTGGCGATGGGTAAACTCATCAACGAGCAGTACCCCGACGTGAACGTCGTTTATACGCGCTCCACCGATGTCTTCATCCCGCTCCAGAAGCGTGCCGACATCGCCAACAAAGCGAACGCCGACCTGTTCATCTCCATCCATACCAACTCTTCTGACAAGAAAGAACCACGTGGTGTGGAGACCTTCATCTTGGGTTCGGACCGAATGGAAGCCAACCTCGACGTCGCCATGCGTGAGAACGCGGTCATGATGCTTGAGGCGGATTATAAAACGACCTATCAGGGTTTTGATCCCAACTCCATCGACTCCTACATCCTCTTTGAGTTGATGCAGAATAGCTACATGGAGCAATCCCTGCGCATGGCGGAACAGGTGCAACAACGTTTCGTCGGGCACCTCAACCGTGCCGATCGCGGCGTGCGACAAGCCGGGTTCTGGGTGCTGCTCAAGACCGCCTGTCCGTCCATCCTCTTCGAGATGGGTTTCATCTCCAATCCCGAGGAAGAGAGGTTCATGAACGAACCCGCCTCGATCGCCCAGATGGCGAACGCACTCGTCAACGCGTTTGGCGCTTATACCCACAAGCAGGCGATCCGCAAAGAGGCTCTCTCTTTGGACACGACCGCGCTGGCCGTTGATACGGCAAATCAGACTAACGACACACTATCGAGAGAGAATCGAGTAGGGGTCATCGCGGAGGCAATGCCTGTGCAACACGAGGTCAAGACCTGGTACGCCGTGCAGATCTGTGCCTCCAAGTCGCCCCTCGCTGCCAACGATCCCAAACTCAAGAATCAACCTTGTGACACCATTCACGCCGGCGAATGGATCAAGTACTACACCGCCGCCGATACCGATCGCGACGAGGTAGCCAAACAACTGCCGGCCCTCAAGGTCCTCTTCCCGGACTGCTGGATCATATCGTTCAAAAAATAGAAATATTCATTATTCATTAATAATTATTCATTGACATGAATCACGCACGTGAAATTAAAGTCGGCATTCTTGCCGCAGTCTGTTTATTCTTGCTTTTCTTTGGTTTTAACTTCCTCAAAGGCGTCAATATTTTCTCGCCCACCAATAGTTACCACGGCACGTTCTACAACCTGCACGGGCTCGAAGAACAAGCCGCGGTTAATATTCTGGGGCATAAAGTGGGACAGGTTGATAAGATCTCTTATGACTTCACCCGCGACAGTGCCTTCACCATCGACATCTCCATCAACCGCGACATCGTCCTGCCGCAAGGTACCCGCATGGCCCTCGTTGCAGACGGCCTCCTCGGCGGTATGGCCATCGAGTTGCAGTTGCCGTCTAACAGCGTAAGCGGTCTAACAGCGGAGCGGTCTAACAGCGATAGCGGTCTAACAGGCGAAGCCGGTCTAATCGAGAAAGGTTCCTTTCTCCCTACGATCTACGTCCCCGGCCTGATGGAGTCGGTTCAGGGCGAACTCTTGGCACATGTGGACGAAGCCATCCGGAGTGTGGACTCACTTGTGGCCGGCTTGCGCCAACAGATGGAAGGAAACCACCTGCAGAATACGCTCACGAATATCGATCGTATCTCCGGTGACCTCACCGACGTCTCGTCCGACCTCAAGCATATGATGAATAACCAAGTGCCTACCATCGTCAATAACGCCGATAAGGCCGTTGCGAACCTCAACACCATCACGACCGACCTGCAGAATGCCGACCTTGCGGCTACCGTCGCACGCGTCGATACCGCCGTTGATGGCGTCAACAGCATCATTGCCGACGTGCGCTCCCAAGATGGTACGCTCGGACAACTCATCTACAACAAATCGCTCTATAATCATATCGATGCAACGGTCGTTTCCGCTGACTCGCTGCTCGTCGATATCAAGGCGAACCCCAAGCGCTATGTCCAGATCTCCGTCTTTGGGAGAAAAGATAAATAATCGGGCTGTTTATGTTATAAATAGAACATTTTTGTTATCTGTACATTTTCTAAATAACAAGATTTTTCAACATTGCCTTGCAGCCTGAAAATGTGTAAGTTAACTAAGTTATCAACAATACATAACTGTGGAACATTAAAACAAATAATTCTAAAAATCAGCATTTTACGCGGGGAACAATTTACAAAGTTCTTGTATTTCTAAATGATAGTATCTAACTGCTTATAAATGCGCCATTTAGGTCAAAATGCATTTTGCTCAGTCAACTTGCGATTTGGTCATGTCAAAAAAAAGCAGTACCTTTGCACTCGATTTCGGTCGAGAGGCTAGTCACCCGGACACCAATTCTGGGTGATTTTTTAGCCCCCAAAACGAACACACCTTATATAATATATATAGAAAAAAATGCTAACTTTAAAGGAACTTTGGGCGCAGTGTCAGACCATTCTGGCTGACAATCTGACGAGCAGTGCTTACCAGACTTGGTTCGCACCGATCGTTCCTTTGCAGTTCGCAGAAGGTGTGCTCGTCTTGCAGGTCAAGTCGCAGTTCGTGGCCGAGTATATCGAGGAGAATTATATCCCTCTGCTCTCGGCAGCGATCATCCGCGTCTTCGGTCAGGGCACGCGCCTTGAGTACCGCGTACTCATCGATTCCACTTCGGGAGCCGGTACCAGCGTACCTTCTGCCGGTTCACCGGCGCAAGCTGCCAACGCGCAGTTCATCGCAGGCGAACAGGCAGCGGCTAACTTCGATTCCCAGCTGAACAGTCTCTATACCTTCGACTCGTTCATCGCCGGCGAACCGAATAAGTTAGCCCGCACCGCTGGTCTCGCAATCGCCAAACAACCCGGTTATACGGCCTTCAACCCGCTCTTCATCTATGGCGGAAGCGGGGTAGGTAAGACTCACCTCGTCAACGCCATCGGAAATCAGGTGCAAGTGCTCAATCCGGGCGCACGTGTCATCTATGTCAGCGCGAACACGTTCAAACTGCAGTACCAGGACGCAACGCGTAACAACCGCGTCACCGACTTCCTGAATTTCTATCAGTCGATCGATGTGCTGATCGTCGATGACATCCAGTATTTCGCGGGACTGAAATCAACGCAAGACACTTTCTTCCATATCTTCAACTACCTCCAGCAGAGCCGGAAGCAGATCATCCTGACCTCCGATCGTCCGCCGGTGGAGCTGAAAGATCTGGAAGAGCGTCTCTTGACCCGCTTCAAATGGGGTCTGTCCGCCGAGATCAAACAGCCGGACTACCTCCTGCGCAAGAATATCCTCCTCTCCAAAATGCACCGTGACGGTATCACGCTTCCCGACGAAGTGGTGGATTTCATCGCGCAGAACGTACGGACCTCCGTCCGTGACCTCGAGGGTATCCTGGCTTCGCTTCTCGCGCACTCGACCCTCACGGATCAGGAGATCAACCTCGCGCTTGCCGAACAGGTGGTCAGCCATATCGTTGTCCTCCAGCCGCGTACGATCACCGTCGGTGACGTCCTCTCTGCCGTCGCCGACCATTATGGCGTGACGGAGAAAATGCTGACGTCCAACAATCGCTCCAAGGAGATCTCCCACGCGCGACACGTAGCAGCTTATCTCTGCAAAGAACTGACCAACAGCTCCCTCGCTGAGATAGGCTTCAAACTCGGCAAACGCACGCACGCGACCATGCTCCATTCCATGACCCTCGTCAAGAGCCAGATGGAGTTTGATCCCGCCCTGCGCCAGCAAATATCCCAAATCGAATCCGCTTTACGCTGATAAATAATGTGAACAAAAAAACGACATCCTTTCCGGGATGTCGTTTTTCCTATGTATCGACCAATCTTGGTCGATCCGCTTACATCATTCCGCCCATTCCGCCTGCCGGCATAGCCGGTGCCGGGTGCTCTTCCGGTTCATCTACGATCACGCACTCCGTCGTCAGGAACATACCGGCTACCGAAGCCGCGTTCTCCAACGCTACACGCGTCACCTTAGCCGGATCAACCACACCTGCTTCGAACAGGTTCTCATAGACATCCGTACGGGCGTTATAACCGAAATCAGCCTTGCCGTTACGAACCTTATCTACGACTACCGCACCTTCCTTACCGGCATTGGCTACTATCTGACGAAGCGGCTCCTCGATAGCACGGCGAACGATCTCAATACCCGTTTGCTCGTCTTCGTTGTCACCCTTCAGACCTTCCAACGCAGCCTGTGCACGGATGTACATCACACCGCCGCCCGGTACGATACCTTCTTCGATAGCGGCACGCGTAGCACTCAGCGCGTCGTCCACGCGGTCTTTCTTCTCTTTCATCTCTACCTCGCTCGCAGCACCTACGTTCAACTGTGCTACACCGCCGGCAAGCTTAGCCAGACGCTCTTGCAGCTTCTCTTTGTCGTACGTACTCTTGGTCGCAACGATCTGCGCTTTGATCTGCTGTGCACGCGCCTCGATAGCGTCCTTCGAACCCGCGCCGTTAACGATCGTCGTGTTGTCTTTGCTAACGGTGATCGTCTCTGCCGTACCCAACATATCGATCGTCGCTTGGTCCAACTTGATACCTTTCTCCTCGCTGATCACCGTACCGCCGGTCAGAATAGCGATATCTTCTAACATCTCTTTTCTGCGGTCACCAAAGCCCGGTGCTTTTACCGCGCAGATCTTCAGTTGCGCACGAAGTCGGTTAACAACCAGTGCTGTCAAGGCTTCGCTATCCACGTCCTCCGCAATGATCAACAGCGGACGACCGCTCTGAACAGCCGGCTCCAAGACAGGAAGCAACTCCTTCAGGTTCGAGATCTTCTTGTCGTAAATCAGGATATACGGCTTGTCCATCTCCACCAGCATCTCTTCTGTGTTCGTCACGAAATACGGGCTGATGTAACCGCGATCGAACTGCATACCTTGTACCACGTCAATCGTCGTGTCCATACCCTTGGCCTCACCGATAGTGATCACGCCGTCCTTACTAACCTTACGCATGGCGTCGGCGATCAACTTACCGATCTCAGCGTCGTTATTGGCGGATACGGTCGCTACTTGTTCGATCTTGTCGAAGTCATTGCCTACCACTACGGCGTTCTTCTTGATCTCAGCTACCACAGCAGCCACAGCCTTGTCGATACCGCGTTTCAGATCCAACGGATTTGCGCCGGCCGTCACGTTCTTCAGACCCACGCCTACGATAGCTTGAGCCAGAACCGTTGCGGTCGTCGTTCCGTCACCTGCCTGATCGCCTGTCTTGGAAGCAACTTCCTTCACGAGTTGTGCACCTACGTTCTCAGCTGCGTCTTTCAGCACGATCTCTTTGGCAACTGTCACACCGTCTTTTGTGATATGCGGCGCACCGTACTTAGCGTCAATAACTACATTACGACCCTTCGGACCCAACGTCACTTTTACTGCGTCAGCCAACTGATCCACACCACGCTTCAGCGCCTCTCGCGCCTCTACATTATACGTAATATTCTTTGCCATAACAGTTTAACAATTTAACGATTTAACAATTTAACGCGTCAGCTGATTTTCGCGAGAACGTCACTTTGACGCATAATAAGATATTTCTCTCCTTCGAACTCCAGTTCCGTACCTGCATATTTGCCATACAGCACTTGGTCGCCCGGCTTCAAGATCATCTCTTCGTCTTTCGTTCCGTTACCTACTGCCAGCACTTCGCCGCGTAACGGTTTCTCTTTCGCGCTGTCCGGAATGATGATTCCGCCAACAGTCGTCTCTTCTGCAGCCGCTGCCTTTACCAGCACGCGATCTGCTAATGGTTGAATCTTACTCATAGTATTTTTGTTTTAACAATTTAACGATTTAACGGCTTAACGGTTTAACGTCTCACCATTTTGTCATAGACAAAGGTCGTGCCATGACAGTTTTTTATGCCAAAATGGCAGTTTTTTTGCACATGTAAAAAAAAAGTAGTAACTTTGTCGCCGAAATGGAAGAAAAACAACATATAGGACAACTCTTTGACCGCATTGCCGGCACCTACGACGGACTCAATCATGGTCTGTCGCTCAATATCGATCGTCTCTGGCGTCGCAAAACCGTTGCGCTGATGCAACCCAGCCAACACGTGCTCGATGTCGCCATCGGTACCGCCGATCTCACTATCGAGATGTTCCGCCAGCACAAAGCCGAACAGGTCACCGGCATCGATCTCTCCGACCAAATGATGGCCATCGGTCAAAAGAAAGTTGCCAAATTTCAAACGACCAACGACCAACGACAAACGACTAAAGCCGAATTCATCCATGCCAATGCCCAGGCCATGCCCTTTGAGGACGCCTCTTTTGATGCCGTCACCTGTGCTTTCGGCTGTCGGAACTTCAGCAACTTGGACGAAGGCCTGCGTGAGATGTACCGCGTCCTCAAACCCGGCGGACAAGTGACCATCCTCGAGTTCTCCTATCCCTCCAACCGCCTCGTGCGCGCGTGTTACGATATATATTTTACGCGCGTGCTACCCCTCATCGGCCGAATCGTCAGCCGCGACAAAACGGCTTACACCTATCTCAATAAGTCCGTCAAGTCCTTCTGTTGGGGCGAAGCTTTCGTCCAGCATCTCCACGATGCCGGCTTCTCTTCCGAACACTTCATCCCCCTCACCTTCGGCATCGCCACAATTTATACTGCCACTAAATGTCTAAATGACAAAATAAATGACTAAATGGTAAATGACTAAATGGTAAATGACTAAATAGTAAATGGTTTTATGGTAAAGCACATTATTCTTTGGAAACTTCGCTCGGAACTGAGCGAAACGGAAAAACGCGAGAAAGCGCTCGCTATCAAACAAGGCCTCGAATCGCTCAAGGGTCAAGTTCCCGGTCTCATCGACATCCATGTGCAGATCGACGGCCGTCTCGAAACCAGCAATGCGGATATTATGCTTGATTCGACCCTCGAGTCCTTTGATGCCCTCAAAGGCTACGCCGTTCATCCTGCCCATCTCGCTGTAGCCAACGGCGTCGTTCGTCCCAACACCGAACTCCGTACCTGCCTGGATTTCGAAATCTAAGCAACTTCAAACCCTCAAACCTCAAACCTCAAACCCTCAAACTTCAAACCCTCAAACGTAAAAAAGCCTGCGATCTGCAGGCTTTTTTGTAGTGCTACCCGGACTCGAACCGGGGTTTACGGCGTGAGAGGCCGTTGTCCTAGGCCACTAGACGATAGCACCCGGAAGTGTGCTTTTTTTCAAAAGCGGGTGCAAAAGTACTGCTTTTTTTTGATATGACCAAATTTTTCGGCAAAAAAATGCAAAAAAATGTCATTTTATGCCTTATTTACCCCTCTTTCTGCCAATTTGTCAGTGTTTTTCTGCCAAAAATCCCCCTTTTTACCCCCAAATCCCTTTGGCACAAGATTTGTCATTTCATCAGTGAACTAGTGCGACTAGAACATCTAGGACATCTAGAGCATCTAGGACGTCTAGGGAATCTAGAAAATTTAAAAGAAAGGAAATATACTATGTCTAAGATTATTGGAATTGACCTCGGTACCACGAACTCGTGTGTAGCCGTAATGGAGGGTAACGAACCTATCGTCATTGCTAACGCTGAAGGTAAGCGTACGACCCCTTCTGTTGTTGGATTCATCGACGGCGGTGAGCGTAAAGTAGGTGACCCTGCTAAACGTCAAGCCATTACGAACCCGACCAAAACTATCTATTCGATCAAGCGTTTCATGGGCGAGACCTACGATCGCTTGCAATCTGAAATCGCTCGTGTTCCGTATAAAGTAACGCGCGGCGACAACAACACTCCGCGTGTGGACATCGACGGACGTCTCTATACCCCGCAGGAGATCAGCGCCATCATCCTTCAGAAGATGAAGAAAACCGCTGAGGACTACCTCGGCCAAGAGGTTACCGAAGCGGTCATCACCGTACCGGCATACTTCAACGACTCGCAACGTCAGGCTACCAAGGAAGCCGGCGAGATCGCAGGTCTCAACGTACGCCGTATCGTCAACGAGCCGACTGCAGCTGCCTTGGCTTATGGTCTTGACAAGTCCAACAAGGATATGAAGATTGTAGTCTTCGACTGTGGTGGTGGTACCCACGATGTATCGGTGCTCGAACTGGGCGACGGTGTCTTCGAAGTAAAAGCAACCGATGGTGATACACACCTTGGTGGTGACGATTTCGATCATCGTATCATCGACTGGCTCGTTCAGGAGTTCAAGAACGAGAACGGCGGCGCAGACCTTAGCAAGGACCCGATGGCTATGCAGCGTCTGAAAGAGGCTGCTGAGAAAGCAAAAATCGAGCTTTCGTCCTCTACCTCTACGGAAATCAACCTCCCGTATATCATGCCGGTCAACGGTGTGCCTGCACACTTGGTTAAGACTCTGACCCGTGCAAAATTCGAGCAACTCATCGACGATCTGATCCAACGTACGATCGCTCCGTGCCGCACTGCCCTTCAGAATGCAGGCCTCACGACCTCCGATATCGACGAGATCATCCTTGTAGGTGGTTCGACACGTATCCCGGCTATCCAGGATGCCGTACAGAAATTCTTCGGCAAGGCTCCGTCGAAGGGCGTTAACCCGGACGAGGTAGTAGCCGTAGGTGCAGCCATCCAAGGTGGTGTCCTCACCGGCGACGTTAAGGATGTCCTCCTGCTCGATGTAACTCCGCTGAGCCTTGGTATCGAGACCATGGGCGGTGTCATGACCAAGATGATCGAAGCCAACACCACCATCCCGACCAAGAAGACCGAGACCTTCACCACAGCCGTTGATAATCAACCCTCTGTAGAGATCAAAGTCCTCCAAGGTGAGCGTCCGATGGCGGCTCAGAACAAGCAGATTGGTATCTTCCACCTCGATGGTATCATGCCTGCCCGTCGTGGCGAACCGCAGATCGAAGTAACCTTCGATATCGATGCCAACGGAATCCTCAATGTCACCGCACGTGACAAAGCTACCGGCAAGGAGCAGAAGATCCGTATCGAAGCATCGTCCGGTCTCTCTGATGACGAGATCAAGCGAATGAAAGCCGAGGCTGAAGCCAACGCCGAAGCCGATAAGAAGGCCAAAGAGCAGGCTGACAAACTCAACAAAGCCGACGCTACCATCTTCCAGACTGAGAAACAACTCGCTGAACTCGGCGATAAGATCCCGGCTGACAAGAAAGCGCCGATCGAGAAAGCCCTCGCGGACCTCAAAGACGCTTACGCTAAGCGTGACGCCGATGCCTGCGAAGCAGCCAACAACGCCCTCATGACCGCTTTCCAAGCTGCCAGTGCCGAGATGTACGCTGCCCAACAGCAAGCCCAACAATCTCAAACGACATCAAACGGTCAAACGACCTCAAACGACACCACCAACGGTGGCAACCCCACCGCTGAGGACGTCGACTTCGAAGAAGTTAAATAAGGCTAACAGCCAATAGCTAATAGCCAACAGCCAAAAATCCCCCTCTCTCCCGTAGAGTGGGGGATTTTTTTTCTTTTTTTCATAATTTATTTGCATATATCAAAAAAAATGTATACCTTTGCGGCCGAAAGTATATTGTATCATTTAAAACAACACTACTATGCTTGACTTTTTATTGGATTTGCTCATCCTGTTTGTGGCGATCATTCTGCCGATTGGCTTGGCTGTTTATTCGGTGTATCAGAACCTATTCAAACCCAAATCGCCTGAGATTGCGGGTTACATTTACGACGGAAGCCGGTTGTTCCACTGGCTGCTGATTGTTCTGATGTGCTGCTGGTTGCTCCATCTTCTGGTTTGGTGTTTAGACTTGTTCGATTCTGTTTTTATTCCTAACAGACTCAGTATATTCTCAGATGGCGGAGTAAAACAGGCGCTTCAGATACTTGTGATAGAATTCGTATATACCATCTGTTATGTGGCGGTGGCTTTCCGCCCTGCGACGGCTGAGGAGTTGGCGGAAGCGAAGGCGAACAAGACGCTGACGATGGATCTGGGGTCGGCTGTTACGGGAATGGGAGCGGCTATCCTGGCTTCTATCGTGGCTGTAGGCGGTGTGATCGTGGCTGCGCTCAACCCGATAAACATCATCCGCGTGGTAGGCAATACAGTTTATTATACTGTTAAGAGTGCTTTCGCCTCGTTTGCGAGTGCGCTGTTTGGACTGGCGCTCATCTTCGGTGTGGTGCTGTGTATTATCTTTGCCGCTTATTTCTACATGCTACTCTATATCCTCTTTTGCGCAGGAGCAATCATCGTTCGCTATTTCGTGTTGCGCAAGAAGAAAATGGGGGCATACGCGGAGGGCGAGTCACGCTCCTTCCAAGAGGTGGTTGACAAACTGAAAGCCCGATTCCTAAAGAAAAACGCTGAGTGATCTCAGCGTTTTTCTTTTCGTCGTTGTCTTTCGTCAGTTGTCCCACCTCGCGTCCGTGCCGCCCCGCCCGCTTCGGCCTCAATGCGGACGTAGCCCATGGCTCTGTCCCGGTGTAAATAGGCTGTTTACATCGTTTCACGATGTGTAGTCCCTCTTTTTTTTTATTAGTAGGGGCTGTTATCCCCGCCTCTTCGTCTGTTAGCCCGGCATCTCATGCCGGTTTCGTCTATTGTCATCGGATATTATCCGATATTTTTCACAGAAAATCCATTTTTATTTGCATATATCATTTTTTTGTCGTACCTTTGCAGCCCGCAAAGGTTCAAAGCCCTTTGTTAGATAAAAAATGCGTAAGTTTATCTGTATATTTCTTATTTTCATGTCGATAATCTGTTCGGCTGAAAATATTCCACCGCTTTATGTCGTGGACGGAAAGGTAGATGTGTCTCCGGCTGAACTGCCTATGAATGAAGAAATTGCGCAGACGACCGTATTAAGTTCAGAAGAAGCGGCAGAGAAATATGGTGTACCCCCTTCAAGAGTTGTGTTTGTTGTCACAACTAAGAAATATGCAGTTGAGCAGAAGGCAAAACAACAGAAAATGTCGGCCGCAAAGCAAAAGAAAAGTCGTAATTCAAGGAGTAGTGGGTATGCCCGAGGAATAGGGGCTTTATTGGCAATCCTTTTGGTATTTTTGGCAAAGCCGTTAAAGAAATTTTCCTCAAAAATTCAGAAACGTATAGATAAAAATCGCGGCGCAACTGCCCGTATCTATGACCCGGGAATTTTTGATCCGGAAGGAGTGAGGTTCAGCGCAGCTGAACGAATAGGAAATTATATTTCTGTAGCCTTTTTCCTGATTTTGGCAGCTCTACTCGGGTGGCTTTTAGTTCGGATGGCAGGTTCTGGTGCTATTCATGGTCCTAATAAAGGTGTGTATATTTTTATTTTTGTCTTTTTGGCGGGCTTGTTAAGCTATTTTGTTTTTTGCGCGATCACATTTAGCAAACTACTAAAATGCTATCTGATTATCAATGAAAAAGGTATCCACGGAGTTTGTGCGGATTCTATAGGGCTAAAAAAGGTTCTATATGATGTAGACATTCGATGGGAGCAGGTCGGAAAAGCCAAGATGATGAGTCCGATTTCAATCGAGTTCTTTAAAAATGGACTTAAGTTACCAGAGCATTTTGAGGATTTTGCTGAACTTGCAGAAGTAGAGGGTATTGAGCAAGGCACTTGTTCCGTGGAACTGACAGGTTTTTCTCCAAATAAAGTAAAGGACGCTGTGAATTTCTTCTATGCACGTTACCAAAGTCAACATCCAGACGAGCATTCGGCTGCAAAAATGAAATCCTACCTCTTGCCCCCGCAAAAAGATGAGGAAAAACTGTATCATTGGATAATGGTGATATTCCTTATCTTGATATGTTTTTTGGTTGGATTCTTATCTGCAATGCTCTAACTTACGCTCTCTTTCGACGTTTTTTCCTTTCACCGCGTTCGGCGTTTTCTCATGTGTCCGTCCAATCTTGGCGGATAGAAAACTCCGCCTCGCCTTTCTATAGCTTCCTATAGTGTCCTATTGTCTCCTATAGCTACCTATAGCATCCTATCCATCCGCCAAGCTTGGCGGCATCCCGCCCCGCATGGATCCCACCCCGCATGGATCCCGCCCCGCATTGCATCCCGCTCCGCATGGCTTTCCATCTGCCAGCTTGCTCTCCTATCCCCTCTCTCTCTCCCGTAGAGTGGGGGATATATTATTTTGCATTTTGGCGATATTTTTATCGCCATTAGCCGCATGGCGCCCACCTTCGTTCATTTCCAGAGATTGTATCCTGGGCCTCCTCGTGCTTAGTAGCGTCTCTGCGCGCATATTCATGTGCGCTTTTTGATCCATTTTTGCCCCATTTTTGATCTTTTTTGACAAACAGATACTTCGTTCCCTGCTTCGCGTGACAGCGCGAAGAAATAATTGTTGTCTAATTGTTGTCAATTGTTGACCCCATCAAAAATCCGTCCAATCCATCCAATCTGTGGGCTAAAATGAATGATTCGCATACAAAAACATACAAAAATGAAACTTTTTGTGGGATAAATTTGCACATTCCATTTTTTATTACTACCTTTGCACTCGATTAGCATAGCATAGTATGCGATTAGTATATTATTAGTATATAAATAGTAGGTGATTAGTAGGTTGTTAGTAGGTGATTAGTAGGTTATAATCGGTATCATCCACGGAAAATTTTACTACGTCACTATAGCGTCCTTACCCCCTAAAAACCGCAAATAAACGCAAAAATACACACAATATGGGAAAAGTTCATTATTCTACTGGCATTGACTACGTCGTAGGAGCTCTCGACACCAAGCACGAGCTCATCGCACGCCTCAAACATCTGCATGATGCAAATGGCGTGCTCACAAAAACATGTGACCCTGAAATCTATCTTCAGAAGCACAAACGCAATTACGAACAAACTCCGCCGCGTGGCGCAGAACTTGCTCATCTTCAACATTTTGGAGAAGCGGCAAAGCGTACTACGGCCCTCATCTATGCCTATAAATTCCCTGACACGGCTTCCGATGAGCAGCGTGCCCTTCTCGATCAGTACCGCCTTCGTTTTGAGTCCCAACTCAAGGGCGCACCCGATCCGCAAGCCCCTCTCGACAAATCTGGAAAGCAGAAGCACTATTTTCGCTTCGATAACTTCATTCGTGCCATGATCTATCAGGAACTCAAATCATAAAATCATAATTAAAAAGCACAACTTCTCGAACTCTATCCCCCCAAAAATGAACAAATAGAGGCATATTTCTTGCGTAAATCAAAAAAAAGTAGTAACTTTGCACTCGATTAGTAATCCATTAAACATTCATTCGTTCAATAATATATCGTTATGGAATATAAAATCAAGACAATCGGAGTACTCACCTCGGGTGGCGATGCTCCGGGAATGAACGCCGCAGTGCGCGCCGTGACACGCGCTGCCATCGCCAATGACATTCGTGTAAAAGCCATCTTCCGTGGCTATAAAGGTCTCATGGACGACGAAGTGCAGGAATTCACTACCCAAGATGTGAGTGGTATAATCCAGCGGGGAGGTACCATCCTCAAATCCGCACGTAGTGAAGAGTTCAAGACGCCCGAAGGGCGCAAACGTGCCTACAATACCCTTCAAAAAGAGCAGATTGACGCCTTGATTGTCATCGGCGGAGATGGCTCTTTCACCGGTGCACGACTTCTCGCGCAGGAGTATAATATCCCTGTTATCGGCGTGCCGGGAACGATTGACAACGACCTCTGGGGAACGGACTCGACCATCGGTTATGACACCGCGCTTAATACGATTATGGAATGTGTGGATAAGCTCCGCGATACCGGCACCAGCCATGAGCGGCTCTTCCTGGTCGAAGTCATGGGACGCGATGCAGGTTTCCTTACCCTCAATGCTGCTATAGCGGCGGGAGCCGAAGCGGCTATCATCCCTGAGCGCGCCACGCTTGAGGAGCAGCTCGAAGCGGCCATCGGACAGGGGCGACGCAAACACAAGAATAGCGGTATTGTCCTTGTGCAGGAGCATGCCATCCCCGGCGGAGCACAAGCTGTGGCTAAAATCATCGAGCAGGCCCATCCGGAGTATGGTACACGCGTCACGATTCTTGGCCACCTCCAACGAGGTGGTTCGCCTACTGCTTTCGACCGTATCCTCGCTTCGCGCTTCGGCTGTGCAGCGGTACAAGCCCTTCTGGATGAGCAGCGCTCAATCATGGTCGGGCTCCAGAATGGAGAAGTCATCTATGTCCCGCTCACCAAAGCCATTAAGGAGAAGAAGGATATCAAGGACGATAAATGGCAGGCACTCCAGGTGCTTAGCATCTAAAATATTCATCATCAATATAAAAAATCGTATTATTATGGACAAAAAAATCAACATTATGGCGACCATCAAGGATGGCTTAGCTATCGCGCTTGTTAACTTTGTAAGCCTGATCCTCATAACGGTTCTCTACCTCGTTACCATCTGGATTCCGTACCTCAACGTCGGCACGACGATCGCTATGTGCTCCCTGCCCGCAGAGATGGCAAAAGGCAATATGGTTAATCCGCTCTTCATCTTCGACGGCAAGTACCGCAAGAACATGGGCGAGTTCTTTATCCTCATGGCTCTTATGAGCGGCGCCATCAGTGTCGGTTTCCTCTTCATGGGTATCCCGGGTCTCGTTATCTCTGTCGCTTGGAACTTCGCAACCGTCCTTTTTGTGGACAAAGACATGTCGGCTCTTGACTGCCTCCGCGAGTCCAACCGTCTCACTTACGGCAATAAATGGCGTATTTTCGGTGCAGAGTTCCTCATGGGCTTGGCGCTCGGTGTTATCTGTGGTATCATCAGCGGCCTCTTCGGTATCGGTGACATCAATTGGCTCCAGGCTATCGGAACCATCCTCAGCGTTGTCCTGATCATCTTCATGGTACCCGCTATCTATGGTGTAGAGGCTTCTATCTATCGCCAACTCACTACCGGTGAGTTCCTGGATGAACCCGTAGCACCCAAAGCTGAAGCTCCGAAAGCCGAAGCTCCCAAGGCCGAATAACGCGTACACACGCGTATAGGCGCGCGCGTTCATTATATATATAATTATATACATACCATCTCAAAGGCTCTTTTCCCTGCGAAAAGGGCTTTTTTCGTCAAATCACTCCAAAATGCCTAAAAATCGTCAAAAATGCCACTATTGATTTTCAATGAGTTACAAAGAAAATGCATTTTTTATGTAATTTTTTTGCAAAAATATTTGGTCATATCAAAAAAAAGCAGTACTTTTGCATCCGCTTTCGCTCAAAAAACGGGTGACACCAAAGAACGAGAGCAATGATCTTTGAAAAGATGTCTATTCATAACAAGATTGTAGTACAAGAAAATTTGTATCCGCCAATTTTGGCGGATCCGAGTTCCCTAAAATTCTACACTTGATAAATCGATTATTCTGAGCTATCTTATAAATTTCTTTTACAACGAAGAGTTTGATCCTGGCTCAGGATGAACGCTAGCGACAGGCCTAACACATGCAAGTCGA
>CACZEL010000026.1 GCA_902780235.1 uncultured Bacteroidales bacterium
CGACAGGATTGCAAAAAGTAGCCACATATTATTTGTCTTTTTCATTATATCATCTAATTGGGTCTAAACAATGTCATCTGTTCGACAAATTGGAATTTACTGGACTGAATAACCCAGCGGCTTGTAGCAAGGCGACGGCACGCTCGTCAAGGTGCATCACCGGATTAATGAACATCGTCATGCCGCCTACGATGCCGTAACTCGTGTGCGGTGTACAGACATCCATGAACCCGGGCTCGATAAAGATTATTTTTGCGTGGAAGTCATCTGTCGGATGAAGCTCTGTCACCAAATGGTTTGCCACAATAATCACGCAGTCTCCCTTGCCCATTTTCACCTGCTCACCGCTATATTTCATTACGCACTCGCCGTCTGTCACGAACACATGCGTGAAATAGTTGCTCAACTTGAGATTGAAGAGAGCTTCAATTCTGGCGCTTACGATGATGCTGTCTTGTTGTAACTCCATATTGAGTGCAAAGGTACTGCTTTTTTATGATATCCACAAATTTATTTTACAAAATATGCTAAAAATCCACAAATCTAAGCGCTATGTGTGTGAGCCGTGTGCGGCAGGTAATGGTAAATAAAAAAGCCCGAGTGATTAGCTCGGGCGAAAAGAGAACGCTATGTTATATTAGAATTTCATAGCCAATCCTATTCCATTCTGTGATGTCTGGATACCAAACTCTAAAGAAGCCGTCTTTCTCGCACATTGGGCGTTGTATATTTCGTGAGAATTATGAACTCGTGAGTAACCAATAGGTAAGCATACTGCACTACTTATGAGGAAACCGGCACCTGCACCCCATAAGATAGGATCATAATAAAGGCTATAAGGAGCAAATGCAAGAGGAATTGATAACACAAAACATCCGAGACCTACTCCGAAAAATGCCCAACCATTCTTGACTAATTTTTTTCCACTTTGATGACTTTGCCATGCCTCGTAGCAATTATTTTGAACAAAAGCCATGTATTCTGCTTCACTCATACCTTTCCCATTATAAAAATATGTTTTTCCAGACCTCGTGATAAGAGAACCAGGTTGCAGTTGGCTATTTGCTTGATTAGTTTGTGTCTGTGTAAATGTGCTGACACTTCCATTGGCATAAATAATTGAGTTGATGTCCTTCGTATTGAGTACAAAAGTAGGACCATTAGGATTGCTCTTCTCTTTGTACTTAACTTCGGTCTGCGACACTTCAATGATTTGGGCATCAATTTTCCGAGAGTCATTAGTGATGATAACATCTTGCGCAGACACAAGACTTGCTACAACCAACATAGCCATGAGTAATAGCTTTTTCATTGTTTCTTTTGCTCACTTATATCCCATCGAGCATCGGTTTTTTAGATGAAGAATTAAGTATACAGCTCTTGCGGCTTTGCTGCTCTTGCCCCGTTTGGAGAGTGACGGTTCTCTATAGAGCCGTCTGCGAAATATGAGAAAAGGAATACAAAAAAATATGAGCGTCCCTATCTGCTCAAAGGCTGTAGGAAATGCCCAAATACCGATAAGTCACGCCCATATAATACACTATGGACGTTTCCGACTTATTTATTGGTATTTCTTCACGAACTTCCTACATTCTTGAGCACCAAATAAATCGCAAACGCGAAAGATAATTCAATATGTCACCGCTTTTTTACGCTGTCGGAGCCAGCAGTCATTCTCAAATGACGGCGCAAAGATAGCACATTTATTTCATTTGTGCAAATAAAAAAGCAGAATTTTTGTATTTTCTTGCTTATTTATTTGCACATTTTAATTTTTTTTGTTGCACTTTGGCAGTTGCAAAAGATTATTGAGCGCGTGTATCCTTGGTACTTTGTACTTTGTCACTTTTGTACCTTACTTTACCATTTCTTTCACTTCTTCGCGGTGCTCCCAAAGGGCGCAGCCGCCGGAGTGTTCGCCACCGACAAGGTGTACGGCACGCAGTTTCTTGAAGAGCGGCGATTGCAAGGCACCTTTGACACCGAGCGTTAGTACGTTGCGGTATGCCTTTGCCATAATCCGCCGGATGGCGGAGGACATATAGCCTTGTAGATTGATTTCGGACATAAAGGTATAAATGGTTTATCTCTTCTTTGTATATTTGGCTTTGACGATTTCGTATGAATTTCGGATGAGGTCTTTGGTGAGCTTGTCCGGCGAGGTGTGCGGGTCAAGACCTATCCAATGCTTGGGCGACTCGTTATATGGGTTGCCGACACAATCATACTCAGCTTTCAGTTCATCGATCCGTTCAGGCTGGCACTTGAGTGAAATGACCTGAAAATCATTCAAATCGAAGAAACAGAACATATGCCCGCAGACATAAAAGACCAGCACTCCATCGCCGTTCTTGAACTTAACGAAAGGCAGTTTCTCTTCTACATCCGTGCCTATAGAAAGGCAGTAATCCCGAATCTCTTCGACGTTCATCATTGATTCTGCTAATTGATTTATTTCCATTCCTTTGTAACGGGTTATTTATAGCTCTCTATCATCTTGACGAATGATCTTCGGTACTCCTTAAAAGCAGGTCTTTCAGTTTGATGTCTGGATGGCGGTATTGACGTTCCTTGCGAACGTCTTGCCCGTTTGTGCGGAAGGCCTGCTGTGCACAGGCATGAACGCAGGCGAGGCACACGGTACAATGGTCGCCGGTGATGGCTTTGTTATCCGTCAGGCGGATGTTCTCCATCGGGCAGACACGTACGCATGTGCCGCAACCGTTACACTTGTCGGCGATTACTTTCGGACCCAGACAATGAATCATTCCTCTCTCTATTGCCTTGCGACCGAGTAGCCATGAGAGGAGACCGAACCAACTATAGTGCAGCGTGTGGCTTTCGTCTTTCAGTTCACGGATGATCTGCTCCATGCGAGCCGGCACACGTTCGAACTTACCCAATTGTTTGTTAGGATTCCGTCCAAACGCCAACGCGCTGTTATCGGGCATACTGACCTTATGGCTGTACGCCAGTTTGATCCCTTTCTCGCGTAGAATGCGGCGCAACACCCAGATGCAGTTGCCCGCTGCACTTCCGCACGTGACGACCGTAAAGACGTAGGATTGCGGACTGATCTTCAATCGCGAAACCATTTCCGGCATCGCAGGCGGCAGGTTGAAATCATAGGTCGGGAGGACCAGCCCTATACGCTTTTCGTTCGTCAAGTCCTGCTGAACGGCCTCAATCAGCGGCATCAGTTGTTCGTTCAGCTGTTCTGCCAGTTGGCGTGCAACAGCAAGACTGTTTCCTGTTGCTGAAAAATAAAGAATCATATATATGCGATTTTGCGTGCAAAGGTACAAAAAAAATCCCACATACGCAAGTTTTTGTGGGATTTTTGGATTACAAAGGATGATTTCCTTAGTCTATCATCTTGATTAGTTTGGCAGGATTGCCGCCGACGATGGCATTGGCTGGCACATCTTTGGTCACTACCGCTGCAGCGGCTACGACCGCATTCTCGCCAACCGTCACTCCCGGCAGGATGGTAGCTCCGGCTCCTATCCAGGCGTTCTTCCCGATATGCACCGGCTTGCAAATAAGGATCTGACGGTCGTGCAGGTCGTGGTTGTTGCTGATAAGTTGCACGTTCGCCGCAATCATCGCGCCGTCCTCAATGGTGATTCCGCCGCGCGACATCATCAGACAATCCGGCATGATTATGACTCCTTTGCCGATGTGTACCATGTCAAAGCAAACACCTTTCAACGGCGGTTGCACGATGGCTCCTTCGCCGAGGTTTTCGCCAAAGAGCGCTTTCGTCGCTGCGATATTCTCCGGCGTAAAAGGAATTGTTTGATTGAACGCAAAGAGTTTGCGTCCTTGCTCAATGAACATAGCTTGTGCTTCGGGTGTCGTCACCCGCGGGTCAACTCTAAATCCTTCCATATCCATCAGAGATTAAGTCCTTTAATCCATTTTTCTACTTTCGCTTTGTTCGTGCGCACCTCGTGGCCGTAGATGCTGAAACCGGGCTTCACGTCGGCGTTCGGGTACGCTTTGCGGACGTCGCTCATCACATTGCCAAGACCGCTTCCTTCGTGGGTTGTGAACGGATAAATGGTCTTGCCGTTCAGGTCGTACGTGTCGAAGAACGTGAACATCACTTGCGGGTAAGTGCCCCACCAGATCGGCCCGCCGATGAAGATGATGTCGTACTGGTCGAGGTTCTCCAGTTTGCCTTCAAAAGCCGGACGCTCGTCATTGCGGGCTTCCTCTTGCGCCAGTTCGGTCAACGGCGTATAAGCCATTCCGTCGTACTTGTGCGTCACGATCTCAAACTGATCCGCTCCGGTCAGTTCGCTGATGTAGTCCGCCACGATCTTGGTGTTGCCCACTTGGATGTTTCCCACCGAGTAGTTCTCTCCGGCATGAGAGAAGAATACTACAAGACATTTTTTCATTTGCTCATTTACCATTTTCTCATTTTTGTTTTGTGCGTTGCAGCCTGTTAATGCAAGTACCGCAAGCAAGGTGAATAAAATCTTTTTCATAACCATCATTTTGAATTGCGGTGCAAAATTACTGCTTTTTTGCGAATTATCCGTTACATAATTTACGGCATTTTTTACACAATTCGCAGAAAAAGCATTTTTCCCCCGTTGTACCCTCCGTCACACTCCCTCCTCTTGACCGACCGATGACCGACTCACAACCGAGAGAAGAAATACCCAAAACAGCATGAAAAATGGAATTTTTTGTGATTGTAACCGAAAAAATGCCATAAAATTTGGTGGTTTCAAAAAAAGTTAAATATTTGTTGTAACGTCGAGGGCACCGACACGGCACTTAATAATTCTATGTATTGTACTAATCCTCCAAGTGAGGAACTTGTCGGGTACAACACTCGGAGTGCTATCCGAAGCACTCCTTCACCTCGAAATTACGTTCACACATTTGTGCAAATAACAAGGCTTTTCAGCACAAAATCAGCACAAAATACAAATGAATTTGCATTTTCCTGCTAAAATCTTTGTATATTTCAAATATTTTTAGTAACTTTGCAGCCGAAAGTTGCAAAGAAAGAATGAACGGCGACGAGAAACTATACTTTTTATCCTTTTGTGTGGAGGCATACAAGATGCGTCATGATATGAGCGGAGAGGCGGTGTTAAACCTTTTTGACGAAAAAGGAGTGACTCAGTATCTCATGGAATATTATGATGTGTTGCACACGCAAGGCGAGAAATGGATAGTGGCAGACATTGACGAATTTATTCAGAATCATGATACTCTATCACGGAAGTAATAGCATAGTGGAACAGCCACGTATTATAGAACCCAACCGTACTTTAGATTACGGTTCGGGATTCTATACAACATGTGCCGAGAAACAAGCGTACGATTGGGCTGAACGCAAAATCAAAACACCGGATCAAGTCAACTATGTTAATGTGTACGAATTTGACGAAAAGGTACTTAAACAACTCAAAGTACTTTGGTTTGATGGTCCGACAGATGAGTGGATAGATTTCGTTATGCGTAACCGGCAAGATGAGACTTATTCGCATGATTACGACCTTGTGTACGGACCGGTAGCCAACGATAATGTCTATGTGCAATTCGGGCTTTACGAACAAGGTTTTATCTCAAAGACCACGTTATTAGGGGAATTGAAGGTTTACAAACTCGTTGATCAAATGCTCTTCCATACGGAGAGAGCCTTGCAATATATTCGTTTTATTGAAGCAAAGGAGGTACGCAAATGAGAGGTAAATTGACACAAGACAATCTTTATCTTTTGCTGCCGGGCAAAGTGTTGGCTGTGTCTCAGATGTACGCGCGTCATCATAATGTGTCTGTATTGGACGCTATGCGTATTGTCTATGCTTCCGACATGTACAAACAATTAGAACAGGAGAGTACAAAGCGCTGGCATGAAGGTCCGGTGTCTTTGTATCAGACTCTATAAACACCCCTCTCTGAGCGGTGCTTCCGAGCACTCCGGGAAAGGTGAAAGACAAAACAAGACATAAAGACAAGCGCAAAGCGTTGCGCTAATTAAATAAAACAAAGCATACTATTATTTCGCGTTAACTGAAGCCAACCAACTTTTTCAGGAATAACAACGACAGAAATAAGTAGTTAGGTGTCCCAATGGATGCCTTTCGTCGATAAATAATAAGTTTTGCACATCCTTTATGGGTGTGAGTACTTATTATCGACGAAAGGTTCCGTGGTTGGCAGCCTTAGTTAACGCAATAAGGAAAGCACCCTTTTCTTTTTGCGTACGATTTGATAGTTATGCACTAAACATACTATCAAATTATGGCAAACACCAACACGGCGCTGCATGCTGCCAACCGAAACAAAAAGGACGAGTTCTACACCCAACTCTCCGACATCGAAAAAGAGTTGTCGCATTACCGCGAGTATTTCAAAGACAAGATTGTTCTTTGCAACTGCGATGACCCTTACGAAAGTAATTTCTTCAAGTATTTTGCCCTCAACTTCAATGCTCTCGGTCTTAAAAAACTGATGGCAACTTGCTACGATGGCTCACCCATTTCGGGATTAGAGTTACCGCTGTTTTTTGAGCTGGAAGAAAACACGTCTCCCAAGAAAGTTGCCTACAAAGTAGAGATAACCGAAATCCCTGATTTAGACGGAAACGGTGCGACGGACTTGTCTGACGTGCAATTATTGTTGCAGAGCGACAATAATATTATGCAACCACTAAAGGGAAATGGCGATTTCCGTTCCGCAGAATGTATTGAACTGCTAAAGCAAGCCGACATAGTGGTTACTAATCCGCCTTTCTCATTATTCCGCGAATATGTTGCACAACTTGTCAAATACGACAAGAAGTTCTTGATAATTGGAAATACAGGTGCTTTTTCATACAAGGAAATATTTCCTTTATTCAAAGATAACAAAATACGAACAGGTTATACCAATTTTAATGTGGGTATGTTTTTCTATATACCTGATTCTTATGAACAATATCATCATTTAGAAAATGGTAGAAAAGTCGCCCGTGTCGCGTCTTCATGTTGGTACACCAACCTCCCAGTATCAAAGCACAATGAGGAATTGATTTGCATTAAACACTATACTCCAGAAGACTACCCAAGGTACGATAATTATGATGCAATAGATGTGTGCCCTTACAATGAAATACCATATGATTATGAAGGCGAAATGGGAGTGCCAATTACTTTCTTAGACAAATTGAATCCGGAACAATTTGAAATAGTAGGAAGTAGTTTAGAATTGGCTAATCCTATGGTGGGGAAATTTCCAGAAGGTACTTTCGTAAAAGGTGGACCAAGTTTCTATATCCCCGATACCGAAAACCCCGGAATGCACAAGCGTTTATACAACCGAGTAGTTATAAAATTTCGCAAAAAACAATAAACCATGGAAATAAAGAAGACAACCATTTTAGTCCGCGACCTTGTGGACGGTTATCGCGACAGCGATGAAGAAGGTGTTGTTGGCTATCACGGAAAGTTAGACATCCGTCCTAAGTACCAACGCGAGTTCGTCTATGACGAGAAACAAGAGAAAGCAGTTATTGACACGATCTCTAAAGGCTATCCGCTCAATGTGATGTATTGGGTTGTCAAAGAAGATGGCACATTCGAAGTGATGGATGGACAGCAACGCACACTCTCTATCTGCAAGTACTTCTCCGGCGAGTATTCCATCAATTGGAAAGGCAACCTCAAAGGATTTGTCAACTTAGATGACAAAGAGCGTGAGCAGTTCTTAAACTACGAATTGGATGTCTATCTCTGCCAAAACGGAACGGACGCTGAGAAATTAGAATGGTTTCAGGTAATCAATATAGCAGGGCTACAACTTCGCCAACAAGAAATCCGAAATGCGATTTATGCAGGTACATGGCTGACCGATGCCAAACGCTATTTTTCCCGTAACAACTGTGCTGCCAAGCGAATGAGCGACGGGTATATATCCAAAACTTGGAATCGCCAAGAAGGGTTGGAAATGGTAATCTCATGGATGGCTAAATTAGAGAACAAGTCCATTGAGCAGTATATGGCTGAACACCAACATGACAGCAATGCAGACGGTTTGTGGCTCTATTTCGGACAAGTGGTCAATTGGGCAAAAGCCAAATTTACAGGCAAGCACGAGAAACTATACATAGCCACAGATTGGGGAGAGATGTATCGTTTGCACGGCAAAGAAGAGATAGATGGAAAACAGTTGGAGCAACAGATTTCTAAACTGCTTAAGGATGGTGAAATTTCCAATAAGAAGGGCATTTTATGGTATGTATTAGACGGCAATGAACAACACCTTGGTCTGCGTGCTTTTGACGAGAGTACAGCGTTGGAAGTTTATGAAGAACAGCAACACCGCTGTGCCAATCCAAACTGTCCGAATGGACGTGACCATGAATTTGCATTTGACGAAATGGAAGCTGACCATATTATTCCATGGGCAAAAGGCGGTAAAACGGTAAAAGAGAATTGTCAAATGCTCTGCCGACATTGTAATCGGACTAAAAGTAGCAAATAGAGTTAAAAATTAAAAAAAGTTGCAAAAGACGTGATAGATTTTGCAACTTATTTGACTATATATAGAGGGGTATGGATATCGAAGGATAATAGTGGCGCAAGAGTGGCTTGAGAATGGCTGATTGACTGCTACAATTTGGCGAGGTCAACAACACACCTAAATCTTAATAATCGGCAATTTTTACCATGGAAGTGTACAGGTGTTTGATAGCACTTGCCTCCGACTTTACTCCGAGATTAGTCCGACTTGCCTCCGATAACTACCCTGTAAATCACTGAAAATAAGACATTTATACAATAGTGTAATAAAACCTCGTTTTTGCCGAATCTTAATAATCGGAAACTTTTTACCTATCCCCTCCTCTAATCTCTGACGCGGAAATACCGAGGTTCTGGCGGATGTAACGGCTGAGATGAGCCGGGGAAGAGAAATCAAAACGGTATGCGATGTCGGTTAAAGTCAGAGAACGGTCACGGAGAAGACGGGCTATCTCAACCGAGGTATAGCGGTTGATCCAATAGGCGGCTCCGGAACCGCTGATGGATTTACAGGTCTCGGAGAGATATTTGGGCGTGACGCACAGCCGGTCGGCATAATAGGCGATGTCACGATGCGCTCTATAATCGCCACGCTCCAACATCTCAAGAAAGCGGTTTCATGAGGTGCGCATTCTGGTGGGTAAGATCGTTCGACTCGGCGTAAATCTCCGCATGAAAATCAAAGAAATCTATAATCATCGCTTGCACGGCATTGAGCGTCAGGTCAAGATAGAAACGATGCTCTTTTTCCGCGCAACGCGTACGCACGTATTCCATATTCTCTTTGCAACGCTCAGCCTGCCGCGCGTTGAGGTGCATGACCGGATCGTTGAAGAGCATCATATGCCCGCGTGTGCCGTAATTGCTGAGCGGCAACGCCATCTGAATAAATTCCGGCGTGACATAAACGGTAATGGTCTGAAAATCAGGGCTTGCATCGGCTATCTGCGCGTTCTCGCTTCGCTGCATAATGACACAATCGCCGCGCTGCAAAGGGAACGACGCGCCGTTGAAAAGCAGCGTCGCTGTTCCCTCCAAGCACAAAGCGTGCGTCAAGTAACCCGTGTGTGCTTGCTGCTGCGTTGTACTCAATATGTCCACTACCTCTACAGGGCTCATATTTTCGTAAAAGATATTACAAACACGATGCAAAAGTACTGCTTTTTTTTCATGCACGCAAATAATTTTGACTATTTCGCTTTGATTTCTGCATTTTGAAACAAATGTTCAAAAAATTTGGTTATGTCAAAAAAATGTAGTACTTTTGCACCCGAAAAGCGAGTTAAGGCTTTTTTGTTAAAAATTAATACTGGATTTTAAAAATTTTTATAAGTATGTTAGGAACAATTCTTTATGTATTAGGTATCGTGTGCGCGATATGGTGTGTGCTGGATATCTTCAAGACTGCGAAGTGCGGTCTTGTCGGCAAGATCATCGCGTCGATTCTTGTATTGGCATTCAGCTGGATCGGTTTTGCGGTTTATTATTTCCTTGTCCGCGGCAAAATCTAACCTGCCAGTACTGATTTTGCAGAGCAAAATTGGAAATACATGCAGAAGTTAAAGACGTATTTAGGCTGGATATTGGCAGGATTGGTAGTCCTGGCGCTGTTGGTCGGTCTAACGGCTTGTCATTCGTCATCGGAGAGCCGTAAGATAGCGGAGCGTCAGGCTTATGCGGAGCGTGAGACATCGGAGTTATGCGCAGCGTTGGAGCGCGGGGCTCCGATAGACACGATCCGTGCGATCACGGAGGCGACGGACAAAGTGCTGTTTTACGTGTTCGATGCGCATCAGATGGTCTATTGGTCGTCGAACCGTTTGTCATCGGGCGATGTGTTTCTATACTCATACGACACGTGGCGTGACAAGGAGTTCACGAACGCGAAAACGAAGGTGCGCTGGTCCCGCGCAGGGATATACAACGTGTTGACAGTGCTGCCGATAGCGTACACGGAGTTGGAGGACTACACGGACGTCTATACGGTTGCCTCGCAGACATTCTCCTTCCGTCAGTTATTGGAGTACGAGGACAAACCTTACGCTTCATCGCGTCCGTACTTCATCCTATGCCATGTGTTATTCGGTCTGGTGATACTGCTTGGTGTGATCGTTCTGATCTACCATCGCGGTACGCGTAACATGCGTCTGTCCACTCGAATCATCTATATTGTGATGATTCCGGTGATGGCGGTGTTCATCTATATCTTCTTCATGTCGATCCGTTATGTTCACTCGACTCAGGAGTCGCATCAGCGTCATGACCTGCAGATGCGTTCGGAGTATGTTCAGTCCTATCTGCGCAACCTGTATTACTGGGATCAGGCATTGGACAACAGCCAGGCTCCCGGGCTGGCGGTCGATCTGCATGACCTGGGATATGATATGAACCAGGACATCCACGTCTATGGTCTGAACGGCGAGTTGATTGCATCGTCGAGTCCGGCGTTGTTCAACAGCGGTCTGCTGTCCCGCCGCATGTCTCCGGAAGCGTTGTTTACGGAGGAGCACTCGGTGGTATGCTACGAGCAGTTGGCGAATCATCCGTACCTGGTGTCGTACGTGCCGTTTCACAACGGTTCGTTTGTGACGATAGGTTATATCGCTGTTCCCTCTTTTCTAAGCGAGCAGACGCGTAATGCAGAGGTGGACAGCGTGTTGGGGCATCTGCTGCCTCCGTATCTGATCGTAGTGCTGTTATCGCTGTTTTTCGCTTACGCGGCGGCAAAGTCCATGTCGGCACCGATCTCGCTACTGACGGAGAAAATGAAAGGGTTCACAATCGGTGGCAAGCAGAACCATATCGACTATCCGTATCACGACGAGTTAGGTGCGCTGGTAGAGCGCTACAACCTGTTGGTTGACCGTGTAGAGTCGAGTGCGGAGCAGTTAGCCAAGGCGGAGCGTGAGAGCGCCTGGCGGACGATGGCGCGTCAGATAGCACACGAGATAAACAACCCATTGACACCGATGAAGCTGAGCGTGCAGAAACTGCAGCTGAAACGCGGCACGGACCAGTTCGACGCCTATTTCGAGAAGACGACGAAGATGCTGATCTCCGAAATCGACAACCTCGCTCACATCGCCCAGTCGTTCTCCACTTTTGCCAAGCAGCCGGAGGTAGTGACAACGGAAGTGGACGTGGCGGAGAAGTTATCGCACGTTATCACGCTCCAGCGCGAGAACGATGCGCAAGTGCCTATCCGGTACGTGGGAGCGGACAGCGGTGTCGAGGGATACGCCGACAAGGAGCAGATCTCGCAGGTGTTCGTGAACATCATCCGCAATGCTATTCAGGCAATCAGCGAGCAAGAGGCGCGAGGCAAGAGTGATGAACCGAGAACCGAGCGGCAGCCGGATATCATCGTGACACTCAATCCGCTGTATTCAGAGAAGGAGATGGAGATCACAATTTCCGACAACGGGCCGGGCATCCCGGAGGACATTCGCGAGAAGATTTTCCGTCCTAACTTCACGACGAAGAGCAACGGCAACGGACTTGGACTCGCAATTTCGAAACATATCGTAGAGGGTTCCGGAGGTCGCATAACCTTTGCAACCTCGCCCAAAGGAACCACATTCTTCATCTATCTGCGCAAAAAGTGACAGGCTTTTTGCGTTTTTTTTGTAAATCAGTGTAGTTTTTTATACCTCATTTGCGTCTAACGGGTAAAAACAAAAACAGACAATGAACGAGAAACAAGAAACAGCGCAAGGCCGCGAGCAAGCTTTTTCTGCGCTTGTGCGGGAGCACAAACAGACGATTTACACCGTCTGCTACATGTTCTCGCAGGACGAGGATGAAGTGGCGGACCTGTTTCAAGACACGCTGGTCAATCTATGGGAGGGCCTGGATTCGTTCCGCCATGAGTCCAAGCCGGAGACATGGATCTACCGTGTAGCCCTGAACACGTGTCTGTCCGCAGACCGCAAGAAGAAATCAGCTTTGCAGCGCGTAGAACTGTCTATGCACCAGAATCTCTACCGCGACAAGTCGCATTCCGCCGAGCAGGCGCGTCAGTTACACCACCGCATCCAGAAGTTGGACTTGGTGGACCGCGCGATCATCCTGCTATGGCTCGAAGACCTCAGTTACGAGGAGATAGCAGCAATCGTCGGTATATCGGTAAAGAACCTCTCCGTGAAGTTGGTTCGTATCAAAGAACAGTTGAAACAAAGCAAATGAGCAGTATGGAAACACAAGAATTACAAGAGATGAAAGAGCAGATGGCTCTTCTCAAAGATAGTCTGCGCAAGGAGCAGATAGTCAACGACCGTCTGTTGCGCGAGGCGATGCACGGCAAGGTGGAGCGCATCCACCGCAAGGCATGGGTGGTAGGTCTCTGCGCATTGTATGTATGCACGTTCGGTATATGGAGTTTTCATGAGTTAGGACTCTCCTGGTACCTCATCGGCGCGACCGTAGCGATGATGATCTATTCGGTGGTCAAGACGATCATCATTCATCGTCGCCTGGCGGCGAACAACGTGATGACGGATGACCTGCGGACGGTAGCGCACGCCGCGAAGCGCCTTAAGGAAGATTATATCCGTTCGCTGTACGGCGGCATGGCGATGGTATTCGTTTGGTTCATTTGGCTGGCAATGGAAATCCTGTTCGGTCAAACGGTCTATGCGGAGAGTTCGCTCATGGTGCGCGGCGGTATGTTAGGAATGTTGTTCTTCGGCGGCGTGATAGGTTTTCTCCTCGGTTATCGTATGCACCGCCGTGTGCTGAGCCTGTGCGACGATATCATCCGCCAGGTGGATGAAGAGGTGTAACCTTTTTGGAAACGGCGTATCATACAAGAAAACAAACAAAGCGATGAAAAAGATTCTTTTAGGCATGATGCTGCTCTGTGCTGCCGGAGTCAGTGCAGAGGTAATCAAAGGTTCCGTTATAGATACGAAAGGCGAAGCGATGCCGTTTGTGACAATCTCTGTGTTGGCGCCGGACTCGACGCTGCTCACGGGTGCCATCACCGATGACGAGGGGAAATATATAGTAACCCCTCCCGACATTGTTCTACGGACGGCCACCGGCAGTCCGATCGGGCAAAGCCCTTCATCCTCAAGGGAGGAGAAATATATTATCCAGGCTTCATATGTGGGTTACCAGACGTCTTTCGGCGGGCCGGATTTTGTGCTGCGCGAAGAGACGGAGCGTCTGACGGAGTTGGAGGTCAAAGCGAAGAAACCGCTCATTGAACGTCAAATGGACAAGTTAGTTGTGAACGTCTCCGCTTCGCCTCTCGCCGCCGGCTCGAACGGAAACGATATCCTCCGCCGTGCACCGGGCGTGCGTATTGACAAGGACGGCAACATCACCGTCAACGGCAAGGGCGTGGAGATATGGATTGACGGCAAACCCTCGTACCTCAGCGGGCAGCAACTCAAAGCGATGCTCGACGGAACGGACGGCAACACGATCGAGAAAATCGAGATTATCTCCAACCCCTCCGCCAAATACGATGCGAGCGGTTCCGGCGGTATCATCAATATCAAGACCAAGCGCAATATGATGAAGGGCATTAACGGAACACTTTCCGTTGGTTACGGGGGTATGTATTTCGGCGATGTGAACCGCTGGCTCAGTACCGAATATGCTTCGCTCAACCTCAACTACCGCGGAGAGAAGACCTATACTTTCGGCCAGTTGACCCAGGTCTTTGCGCAGAATGACATCGACTTTGAGACAGGCCGTACTGTTCCTGCAACCGAGACCACACCGAAGGTGAGCAACTATTCCCGGTCGGGCTACGACATCAATTTCCAGTATTATATGCTCAAGGTCGGCAACGATTGGTATATCGACTCGGTGAACACGTTCGGATTTATCCTCAACGTGCCGTTCATGAACATGAAGCAGCAGATCATCGACGGACGTAACATCGGTTACACGGCTATCGGCCCGGATACCGCGTGGACTAAAACGGTTACGACCAACAAGGTCTCTTCGCCTCAACATACTGCAAACCTCAACTTCACCCATACCTTCAATTCGGCACTGGAGCGCGAACTGACGGTCAACGTGGATTATAACCGCTATAACAATCGCCAACTCAATTTCCAGGAGACGCAATATCCCGCGCGGCGTTTGGGACTTGACATCAACAGCCATCAGGTGATCAATATCTATAGTGGAAAACTGGATTTCCAGACCAAGTTCTGGCAGACAGGAATGATCGAATGCGGAGTCAAATATGCGCTGTCGTCTACCGACAACAACATGACCACCGACTCCATTATTGACGGCATGCCGATTAGCCATACACCCTCTATCTTCCGCTACGATGAGCATGTAGCTGCGGCGTATATCTCTGTCGGCAAGCAGTTTGGCGAGCACTGGTCGGTGAAGTTAGGTCTGCGCGGCGAATATACCTACAGCCGCGGCGATTGGCAGAGTGCGGATTCGGTAACCACCCGTTCCTATTTCAACCCGTTCCCGACGGCGTATGTGGGTTACACCTCGAAACCGCTGGGTAAGATTGGCCAGCCGATCGCCGTGAGTGCCAGCTATACGCGTCGTATCAAGCGACCGAGTTACTACATGCTCAACCCCTTTGTGGCGTACGTAGATGCCTATTCCTATACGACCGGAAACACGGCGCTCACACCGGAATTCAATAACGATGTAGAACTCAATTTCTCGTGGACGCAATATTGGAACATGACCTTTAATTTCGCCCATACGCAGGATATGTTCTCCGAGAAGACGACGCTCATGCCGAACGGTACGGGAATGATTCAATGGGTCAATTTCGGCACCTGTACCACTCACGGTGTGAACCTCTCTTTGACCGAACTGCCCTTGGTACCTAAGTACCTCACGCTGCCGGATAGCACGAAGATGATGCAGGGCGCATGGTTGGCTTTGACGGTCAATGCCGGTTGGCTCCATTTCATCAACAAGTCGTACGAGAAGAAGGCGGACGGCACGCCGATCTATGAGAACCGCAATCATTATGGCTATGTCGGCGGTACACTGTCGGCTTATCTGCCCAAAGACTGGACGCTGACGGTCGACGCCAACTGGTCGAGTCCGATGACTACGGGTTATTCAAAGACGGGTAGCACCCTTTTCCTGAACTTCGGAGTCCGTAAGATGATCATGAAGCATGGTCTGATTCTCAACCTCAACGTGCAAGACCTCGCGCGTTCGTGCGTCTTCAGCAACGAGGATGTGGCGCTGCAATCAGGAGCTACTTCCTGGTTCCGCAATACCGTCCGCCAGCAACGCGTGACCGTCTCCGTCACATGGATGTTCGGTCAGTACCAACAGCATAAGAACCGTAAGGTAGGTAATCTCGACGAGTTGAACCGTCTTGGCGGAGGTGGCGGAGTAGGCACCGGGAAATAAAAAATGCAGAAAAGTGGCATTCACTATTGTGTATGTCATTTTTTATTTGTAATTTTGCACGCAAAATTGAAACAACATACCATTTAAAACACTACAAACAATGAAAGTACAAGACATCATGCAGCGTTTGGCTGCGAAACATCCGGGCGAGGCAGAGTATCTGCAGGCCGTACAAGAGGTTCTTGAGTCGATTGAAGAGGTGTACAATCAGCACCCCGAGTACGAAGAGGCGAAGATCGTGGAGCGCATGGTCGAGCCGGATCGTATCTTCACGTTCCGTGTGACGTGGATCGATGACGAGGGCAAGGTTCAGACGAACCTCGGTTATCGCGTTCAGTTCAACAGCGCCATCGGTCCGTACAAGGGCGGTTTGCGTTTCCACCGCGCGGTGACGCCGTCGATGTTGAAGTTCTTGGGCTTCGAACAGACCTTCAAGAATGCGCTCACAACCCTTCCGATGGGTGGTGCCAAGGGTGGTTCGGACTTCGACCCTGTAGGTAAGTCTGACGCAGAGATCATGCGTTTCTGCCAGGCGTTCATGCTCGAACTATGGCGTTGCATCGGTCCGGATCAGGATATACCGGCAGGTGACGTAGGCGTCGGCGGACGTGAGATAGGATTCCTCAACGGCATGTACCAGAAACTGGCGCGCGAGTATCATACAGGAGTCCTCACCGGCAAGGGCATAACCTGGGGCGGTTCGATCCTGCGCCCGGAAGCAACGGGTTTCGGCGCACTCTATTTCACGCAACATCTGCTGCATGAGGCAGGCAAAGATATCCAAGGCAAGACGGTCGCTATCTCCGGTTTCGGCAATGTAGCATGGGGTGCAGCGACAAAAGCGGTCGAGTTGGGCGCCAAAGTGGTAGCTATCTCCGGACCGGACGGCGTAGTGGCTATCAAAGATGGTATTACCAAACAGATGATCGATTATATGCTCGTCATGCGTGCGTCGAACCGCAACAAAGTACAGGACATGGCGGACAAGTTCCCGAAAGAGTGCGTCTTCACGGAAGGCAAGAAAGCATGGTCTGTCCCGTGTGACATCGCCCTGCCGTGCGCGTTCCAGAATGAGCTCTCTGAAGACGATGCGAAAGAACTGAAAGCTAATGGCTGCTGGTGCTGCTGCGAAGTAAGTAATATGGGTTGTCAGCCGGGTGCTATTCATTTCTTCCAGTCCAATGGCATACTTTTTGCACCGGGTAAAGCGGTGAACGCCGGAGGTGTGGCTACATCGGGCCTGGAGATGACCCAGAATGCGGAGCATCTGAGCTGGAAAGCCGAAGAAGTGGACAGCCGTCTCCATCATATCATGGAGTCCATCCACGAGCAATGCGTGAAGTTCGGTCGCCAGGCTGACGGACATATCGACTACGTCAAAGGTGCGAACATCGCCGGCTTTATGAAGGTCGCGCAAGCGATGCTCGAACAAGGAATTATATAAAAAAACTTCGTGATTACGTTATTACGTGATTACGTCATTACGAAAAATTATGTACGAGCAATTTCAAAAACATCTGCAATCCACTCTGCAAGAGATCAAGGATGCAGGACTCTATAAGAACGAGCGCGTGATCATCACTCCGCAATCCTCGGGTATCAAGGTCGAGGGCAATAAGGACGTGATTAACTTCTGTGCGAACAACTACCTCGGTCTGGCCAATAACGCGGAACTCATTCAGGCGGCGAAGGACCGCATGGATGCGCGTGGTTACGGTATGGCGTCGGTGCGTTTCATTTGTGGCACACAAGACACGCATAAAGAACTCGAACGCGTCATATCGGATTTCTTCGGCACCGAAGATACCATCCTCTACGCGGCGTGCTTTGATGCGAACGGCGGTCTGTTCGAACCCCTGTTGACGGAGGAAGATGCTATCATCTCCGACGCGCTCAACCATGCTTCGATCATCGACGGCGTGCGTCTGTGCAAGGCGGTACGTTATCGTTATGCGAACGGCGACATGGCGGATCTCGAGGCAAAACTGAAAGAGGCGCAGGCACAGCGTTTCCGCATCATCGCCACCGACGGCGTGTTCTCGATGGATGGTAATGTATGTCCGCTCGACAAGATTTACGAACTGGCGCAGAAATACAATGCGCTCGTCATGGTGGATGAGAGCCATTCCGCCGGCGTGGTCGGCAAGACGGGACACGGTGTGACCGAACGCTATAACCTCCGCGGAAAGATAGAGATCATCACCGGCACACTCGGCAAAGCCTTCGGCGGTTCCGTCGGCGGTTTTACGACGGGTAAGAAAGAGATCATCGACCTCCTTCGTCAACGCAGCCGTCCGTATCTCTTCTCGAACTCCATCCCGCCGATGATTGCTGCGGCAGGTATCAAGACCTTCGAGATCCTCACGCGTAGCAACGAACTGCAGGACCGTCTGCACGAGAACACAGCGTACTTCATCGAACGCATGAAAGCGGCAGGGTTCGATATCAAACCCACCGAGTCGGCTATCTGTGCCGTCATGTTGTATGACGCCAAACTCAGCCAGGTCTTTGCCGCCGCGCTGCAGGAAGAAGGTATCTACGTCACAGGCTTCTATTATCCCGTTGTGCCGAAAGGACAGGCGCGTATCCGCGTGCAGGTTTCTGCCGCTCATACCCGCGAACAACTCGATAAAGGAATCTCCGCCTTTGTAAAAGTGGGCAAGAAATTAGGAGTGTTGAAATGAAAGCATTAGTAAAGAAATACGCAAAACCGGGTATCTGGATGGAAGACGTCCCGATGCCGGAAGTGGGTGTCAACGATGTATTGATCCGTGTCATCAAAGCCGCTATCTGTGGTACGGACCTGCATATGTATAAATGGGACGAGTGGTCTCAGTCGCACTGCAAGCCGCCTTACACGATGGGGCATGAGTTCGTGGGCGTTGTCGAAGATGTAGGTCCCGGTGTGCGCAACTTCACCATTGGTGAACGCGTCACCGCAGAAGGACATATCGTCTGCGGACACTGCCGTAACTGCCGTCGGGGCATGGGACATGTATGCGAGAATACCATCTCGGTCGGTATCATGGGAAAAGACGGTTGTTTCGCAGAATATGTGACCATCCCGGAGTCCAACGTTGTCAAGCTGCGTCCGGAGATACCCGATGACTTCGCGGCCATCATGGATCCTTTCGGCAATGCTACTCATACAGCACTTGCCTTCCCGCTTCTCGGCGAAGATGTGCTTATCACGGGCGCAGGACTCATCGGCACCATGGCGGCGGGTATATGTCGTTTTGCGGGCGCGAAGAACATCGTCGTGACGGACATCAATCCGCTACGCCTCGAGATTGCGAAGAAGATGGGCGCAACGCTGACCGTGGACGGCTCCAAAGGCGAGACGATTGCAGACGCGATGAAGCAACTCGGCATCAAGGGATTCGATGTGGGACTGGAGATGTCCGGTGCACCGGCTGCTTTCAACGATATGATCGAGCATATGTACAAAGGTGCCAACATCGCCCAGCTCGGCATCCTGCCGTCCGACACCAAGGTCAACTGGTCAGACGTCATCTTCAATGCCCTGACCATCAAAGGTATCACAGGTCGCCGCATGTGGGAGACATGGTATCAAATGGAGCAGATGCTCCTTGGAGGACTCGACCTCAGTCCCGTCATCACCCATCGCTTTAAGTTCGAAGACTTCCAGAAAGGCTTCGATGTCATGGTCTCCGGACAATGCGGTAAGGTCCTCCTCGAATGGTAAAAAACAATTCCGTAATCCCGTAATTACGAAATTACGATAATTATCAACAAATATTAACAACAATGAGAAAATTTTTACTTGGCGCTCTGCTGCTCATCTGCGGCACCGCATTTCTCTCTGCTCAATCCCGTGAGGGTCTGACAGAGTACAAGTTAGACAATGGATTGACCGTCATGTTGTGGGAAGACCATGACGCGCCGGATGTAACAGGCTACGTAGTAGTTCGCGCGGGTTCGGTAGATGAACCGTCGGAGTACACGGGTCTTGCTCACTACCTCGAGCACATGCTCTTCAAGGGTACGCAGCGTATCGGTGCGCTCGACTGGGAGAAAGAGAAACCGATCTACGACTCAATCATCGCACTCTACGACCAGTATAGCGAGACAACGGACCCGAAACTGCGCGAGCAACTCGCAACACAAATCAACGAGTGCTCCATGCGTGAGGCCAAAGTATCTTCCACCGAAGATTTCTTTCACATGCTCGACCTCATCGGAACCGAGGGCGTGAACGCCTTCACCTCTTATGATCTCACAGCCTACGTAGGTTCGTTCTCGCAGAATGAGATGCTTCGCTGGTTGACCATCTATTCCGATCGTCTTATCAACCCTGTCTTCCGTACGTTCCAAGCCGAGCTCGAGAATGTGTTCGAGGAGTACAATATGTATGCTAACGAACCCTCGTCGCAGGTGCAAAACCAGATGATGGCGGATATCTACAAAGGTTCACCCTACGAGCGCGAGGTCATCGGTCTCCCCGAGCACCTCAAGAACCCGCGTCTGTCGAAACTGATTGAGTTCTACAACACGTGGTATGTGCCGAACAACATGGCCCTTATCCTGGTAGGAAACTTCAATACGGAGGAAGCAAAACCGATGATTGCGCAGACCTTCTCGCGCCTGCAGCCGAAGGCTTTGCCGCAACGTGCTACTTATCCTGCTGTTCAACTCACCGGTACCAAGCATTATAAGTTAGGCTACAACCCGCAGGTTGTATGGGCATATCAGGGTGTCAAGGAAGGCGACCCTGACCAAGACGTGCTGGAGTTCGTTTGCCGCGTGCTGTATAACGGCCAAACCGGCCTGTTGGACAAAGTGAATATCGACGGAGATGTTCAGTTCGCAGGAGTGTTCCTCGATTCACGCCGTAATGACGGACGTATCATCGTGCAGGCCGTACCGTACTATGATGCTAATCAGCAGATGTTTGAGACCGATAAGGCTACCGAGCGCATCGTCATGAAAGAAATCAACCGCCTGAAAACTGGTGATATCCCTGATGAACTGATTGCGAACGTGAAGCATATGTACGAACAGATGTACAAAGTTGCGGAAGAATCACCTGCGCAGAAGATGAACTGGCTCATGGATGCCTTCGTGTACGGAAAACCGATTGATGATATCTTCACGACGAACGCACGTATCCAAGCGCTCACGAAAGCAGAGATCTCACGTGTGGCAAAGAAATACTTCGATGCGGATTACATGACCCTCTCGTTTGACGAACCGACCACCCAACCGAAGGCAAAAACGCTGCCGAAACCGAATATCAAACCGCTGGATCCGATCAAGAATGCCAAAACGGCTTATGCAGCTGAGTTCAGACAAATGCCTCACGGCGAACTCCAACGTACGTTCAATAACTTCAATGATGTGACCATCTCTACGCTGGGCGAGAACGTAACACTGCACTATACGCCGAATACGAAGAATGATATCTTCACCCTCACGCTCCGCTACGGCGCAGGCCGTCATGAACTGCCGATGTTGCCTTACGCAACAGCACTGATGAATAACGCCGGTATTCAGACCCTGCCGAAGATTGAAGGTAAAGATTTCAAGCAGCAGATGGCGGAACTGGGCGCAGAGGTGTCCTATAGTTGCGATGACTCGTATTTCACCGTGTCTATCTCCGGTGACGATGAGAATATGAACAAGATCATGAACCTCGTCAATCGCCAGCTCCTCATGCCGTACCTTGAGCAAAAACAGCTGGATGCAGTCAAGGGTTCGGAGTTCTTCTCCCGTCTGAGCCGCCCAAAACGTACAGCTGCTCAGAAGTCGGCTTTGCTTCAATATGCCCTCTACGGCAAGAAATCGCCGTATCTTGACGAAGTGCCGTTTAAAGATATTTGGAGTCTGGGTGTTCCGAATATCCAGTCGCTCATCGCGCAGGCTCGTACCTACGCCCTCGACGTCTTCTACTGCGGTACCCTGCCTCAAGAGAAACTGATTGCTGAACTGCCGCTCACAGAAGGCATGAAACCTTCTACCTCGCCATTCATACAAGACCGACAGACTTATAACGAACCGACCGTCCTCTTCCTGGCGAACGGAAACGTTCAGCAAGCGGACTTGTATTTCTACATCAACGGCCGCCCGTACGATATCGCTTCGGATGTGACTTCTGATGCCTTCAACCAGTATATGTCCGGCGGTTTCACCGGTGTCGTAATGAATGAGATACGTGTGAAACGCTCCATGGCATATACCGCCTACGGATATGATGCAACGCCGGAACTGCCGGGAAAAGACTGCTTCTTTATCGGATATGTAGGTACTCAGAGCGACAAGGTGGCAGATGCTATCAGCGTCTATACGGATATTCTTAACAACATGCCGGTAGATAAAGAGAATATGGATGCGCTGCGCGCGATGCTCAAGCAAAACGCACAGACTGCTAAACCTTCCATGCGCAGCAAAGCGGCTACCTTCGAGGCTTGGCAAAGACTGGGCTACAAAGAAGATCCTGCGAAAGTTAATGCCGACAAGATCGATGCACTGACCTTTGAAGATATCGAGACTTTCTATAAGCAGAATATCCAAGGCAAACCGGTCACCATTATCCTCATGGGAGATCCCAAGAAGATTGACCTCAAGGCTATCCAGCAGAAGGTAGGATGCAAGATCACTAAGCTTTCGCCGGCTAAACTCTTCAACTCCAGCCAGCAAGAGCTTTATGATGCTGTCATGTAAAATGACTAATCTCCAATCGCAAATATCAAATCAATGTTCACAGGCCCACCGAAGTGGGTTTGTGAACATTGTTGGTAATCCCAATGTCGGTAAATCGACACTCATGAATGCCTTGGTGGGTGAACGCCTCTCGATCATTACGTCAAAGGCGCAGACTACCCGCCATCGTATCATGGGCATTGTCAACGGGGATGATTTTCAGATGGTCTATTCCGATACACCCGGTGTCCTCTCGCCGAACTACCAACTCCAGCGACAGATGCTCGAGTTCTCCCGCTCGGCCCTCGTGGATGCCGACGTGCTCTTGTACGTCACTGAACCACAAGACACCATCGACCGCAACCCCGACTTCTTCGACAAAGTCAAGAAGATGGCTACCGCGGGCACCCGCGTGTTCCTTATTATCAATAAGATAGACCTCACGACCCAGGATACCCTGGATAACCTCGTCAACTTCTGGCATAACCAATTGCCCGAAGCCGAGATCTTCCCCATCTCTGCGCAGGAACACTTTGGAGTGGACCAACTTTTCGAGGCGATAAAGAACGCACTGCCGGAATGTCCGCCGTTCTTCCCGAAGGACCAACTGACCGATAAGTCCGAGCGCTTCTTTGTCAACGAGATCATACGCGAGAAGATTCTCCTGGACTATGACAAGGAAATCCCGTACTCCGTCGAAGTAGAGGTGGAATCCTTTCTCGAAGAAGAAAACATCGTGCGTATCTCCGCGGTGATTTATTGTGAAAGGGACAGCCAGAAAGGCATCATCATCGGCAAAGCCGGCTCTGCCTTGAAACGGGTAGGAAGTCAAGCACGAAAGGATATCGAGGACTTCTTGCAAAAGAAAGTCTTCCTCCAACTCTTCGTCAAAGTGGACAAAGACTGGCGGTCCAACACCGGCCGTCTCAAGCATTACGGTTACGACCTGACATAAACGTAGCGCAGCTGCATACACGTCACTCCGTGACATAAACAGCGAAGCGATACACACAAAGTCTGCCAATTTGTCATGTTTGGCAGACTTTTTTCGTATGGCACAATCTTTGTCATTATTAGGGTGACTAGTCGTCTAGAAAACTAGTAGACTAGTAAACTGAAATTAGAAAATTAATTAAAGAAAGGAAAAATACTATGTCTAAGATTATTGGAATTGACCTCGGTACCACCAACTCGTGTGTAGCCGTAATGGAGGGTAACGAACCCATCGTTATCGCAAACGCTGAAGGTAAACGTACTACGCCTTCTGTAGTCGGATTTATCGAGGGCGGTGAGCGTAAAGTAGGTGACCCTGCTAAACGTCAAGCTATCACAAACCCGACCAAAACTATCTATTCTATCAAACGTTTCATGGGTGAGACCTATGACCGCTTGCAATCAGAAATCGCGCGTGTTCCTTATAAAGTAACCAAGGGTGACAACAACACCCCGCGTGTGGACATCGACGGACGTCTCTATACTCCGCAGGAGATCTCGGCAATCATCCTTCAAAAGATGAAAAAGACCGCTGAGGACTACCTCGGACAAGAGGTCACCGAAGCTGTCATCACCGTGCCGGCATACTTCAATGACTCGCAGCGTCAGGCTACTAAGGAAGCCGGCGAGATCGCAGGTCTCAACGTACGCCGTATTGTCAACGAACCGACCGCAGCTGCCTTGGCTTATGGCCTCGACAAGTCCAACAAGGATATGAAGATTGTGGTCTTCGACTGCGGTGGTGGTACACACGATGTATCCGTGCTCGAGCTTGGAGACGGTGTCTTCGAGGTAAAAGCAACCGATGGTGATACCCACCTCGGAGGTGATGATTTCGACCACCGTATCATCGACTGGCTCGTTTCGGAGTTCAAGGCTGAGAACGGCGGCGCCGACCTGAGCAAAGACCCGATGGCTATGCAACGTCTGAAAGAGGCTGCCGAGAAAGCAAAGATCGAGCTTTCGTCCTCTACCTCTACGGAGATCAACCTGCCGTATATCATGCCGGTAAACGGCGTTCCTGCTCACCTCGTTAAGACCCTGACGCGTGCGAAATTCGAGCAACTGATTGACGATCTGATCCAGCGTACCATCGCTCCGTGCCGCACGGCCCTCGAGCACGCCGGATTGAAGACCTCCGATATCGACGAGATCATCCTCGTAGGTGGTTCGACGCGTATCCCGGCTATCCAGGATGCTGTACAGAAGTTCTTCGGCAAAGCTCCGTCAAAGGGCGTTAACCCGGACGAGGTTGTCGCAGTCGGCGCAGCTATCCAGGGCGGTGTCCTCACAGGCGATGTCAAGGACGTTCTGCTCCTCGATGTAACCCCGCTGAGCCTCGGTATCGAGACCATGGGTGGTGTCATGACCAAGATGATCGAAGCCAACACCACCATCCCGACCAAGAAGACCGAGACCTTCACCACCGCTGTCGATAACCAGCCTTCTGTGGAGATCGTCATCTATCAGGGCGAACGTCCTATGGCAGCGCAGAACAAACTGCTCGGTCGCTTCCACCTCGATGGCATCATGCCGGCACGTCGTGGAGAACCGCAGATCGAGGTAACCTTCGATATCGACGCCAACGGTATCTTGAATGTCACCGCCAAGGATAAAGCTACCGGCAAGGACGCGAAGATCCGTATCGAGGCTTCGAGTGGTCTGTCGGACGAAGAGATCAAGCGAATGAAAGCCGAGGCAGAGGCCAACGCTGAAGCCGACAAGAAAGCCAAAGAGCAGGCTGACAAACTCAACAAAGCCGACGCTACGATCTTCCAGACAGAGAAACAACTCGCTGAACTCGGCGATAAGATCCCTGCTGACAAGAAAGCACCGATTGAGAAAGCCCTCGCGGACCTGAAGGCGGCTTACGAGAAGAAAGATGCCGACGCTTGCGAAGCAGCTAACAACGCCCTCATGACGGCCTTCCAGGCTGCCAGCGCAGAGATGTACGCTGCCCAACAGCAGGCACAGCAATCCGGTGCCCAATCCGGTCCGCAAGCAGGCCCGTCTGACAACTCCAACAACGGTGGCTCCAACGGCCCCACCGCTGAGGACGTCGACTTCGAAGAAGTGAAATAACCTTTGTTAGGTGCTCGGGGCGTCAGACCCGAGATAGAATTCCCCCTCTCTCCCGTAGAGTGGGGGATTTTTCTTTTTCTCTCCGTCCATTTCCCCGGCATTGTATGCCGCTTTATTTCGTTTCTTTCAGGGCGATATTATCGCCCGCTCTTGTGTGAGCTCGCGGTGTTGGCGGGTTACCGCTTCGCCGCCGTTCTCTATGACCGGGCATATTCGCCCTCACGTCTGTCACTTTGTCTATTGCGCCGGAATTGAATTCCGGCATTTTCGTCGTCTATTCCGCCGGATGTCATCCGGCATCTTCCCCTCTTTCCCCTCTGCCCTCACGTTGTCCTGTGCGCGCCACCTCCGCTGGCGCGTTCCCCCGTTCATGGATGTATTCCCTTCCTCCGAAATATCGATATCTCGAAATCTCGTATCTCGTTATCTCGGAATTTTCGTTGTTCTGTCTGCCTCTTTACTGGCGACGTTATTTCATTTTTTGCGATTTTCTATATTTTTATTTGCATATTCCGATTTTTTGTTGTACCTTTGCACTGTTTTTGCTTATCGGAACGACAGTCAAACGACGGTCAAGCGACAGTCAAAAATAATGTAATAACTTTATCGGTTCAAAAACGAGCCCAAATTTATGTATAACACTATATTATATATTTATATATAATATACATTTAAACCCCTCTTTTTATGTCAGAAATCATAACATCCTCAGGTATCGACAAGATCAGCGGCAAACTTAACGGCCGTGACAGTGGCTATTTCTACATGCGAAATGGCAAACAATTTTACCGTACTCGTGATGAAACCTACCAGAAAAAACAATCTCCGCGCCAGAAATGGAACTCTGCCGCCTTTAAATATGCCAATTCACAACTCAAACTCTTGACTTCTCCGGAAGCCAAGGCGCAACTGGCGGCGGACTTCGAAGCAGCGAACCACATCGCCTCCAACGGTAAAACCTACACCACTGTCCGTGCGTGGAAATATAATTCGCTCATTCACGATTACAAACAGTCACACCCGTTTGAGCAATAAAATGAGTTTTTTTTTCGCAATTTTCTTGCATATTCCAAAATAATGTTGTAATTTTGCATCGAAAAGTTGTTTAACTCCTTTAATCCGTTTCATTATGAACAAGAAAATCGACATTATGGCGACCCTCAAGGACGGTATCGCTATCGCAGGACTGAATTTCCTCAGCCTCATTCTCGTTACGCTTTTGTATGTCATCACTATCTGGATTCCCTATCTCAACGTAGGTACGACGATCGCGATGGCATCGCTCCCCGCTGAGCTCGCTAAAGGAAACATGATCAACCCGCTCTTTATCTTCGAAGGAAAATACCGTAAGAACATGGGCGAGTTCTTCATCCTCATGGCTCTCATGTCCGGTGCCATTGGTGTCGGATTCATGTTTATGGGTATCCCGGGTATCGTTATCGCTATCGCGTGGAACTTCGCAGCAGTTCTCTTTGTGGACAAAGATATGCCCGCGCTCGATGCGCTGCGTGAATCCAACCGTATCACTTACGGCAACAAATGGCGTATCTTCGGAGCTGAGTTCCTCATCGCCTTCGCGCTCTGCATTGCTGTAGCTATCATCGGCGCGCTCTTCAGTATCGGTGAGATCAGTTGGCTCAAGGCTATCGGCACGATCATCAATGTCATCCTCATTATCTTTATCGTACCCGCTATCTATGGCGTGGACGCTTCTATCTATCGTCAACTGACTGAGGCTCCGAAGGCAGAAGAGTCCAAAGTAGAGGCTCCTAAAGCAGAAGAACCCAAAGCTGAGGAACCCGCTGCTGAGGAAGCTCCGAAAGCAAAAGCTCCGAGAGCAAAAAAAGCTAAAGAGGAATAACTATACACGCGTATAAGCGCGCCCGCGCACGTTCCTTATAATATCGTGTATGCGTGTGTAAAATAGCTCCTTTCTTCGCGAAAGGGGCTTTTTTTACCAAAACACCCAAAATGTCTAAAAAATGCTCATGCTGATAATCAATAAGTTACAAAGAAAATGCAAAAAAAATGCATTATTATTTGGTCAGTTCAAAAATTTGTAGTACCTTTGCATCCGCTTTCGCTCAAAAATGGGACACTTCCTAAAGAGCCTAAGCAAAACAGTGATCTTTGAAAGAATGTCTATTCATAACAAGATGTAGTACAAGAACTGAAGTAATGACGAAAGTTATTACGAAGTCCACGGCTCGACCGTGAACTTCTTATGGTTCCCTAAAATTTCTACACTTGATAAATTCGATTATTCTGAGCTAAGTTATAATTTCTTTTACAACGAAGAGTTTGATCCTGGCTCAGGATGAACGCTAGCGACAGGCCTAACACATGCAAGTCGAGGGGCAGCGCGGGAGAAGCT
>CACZEL010000027.1 GCA_902780235.1 uncultured Bacteroidales bacterium
TTTCTAATTACGCTACAAAGATACAAAAAAAATTGCACATATGCAAGTTTTTGCTTACAAAATGTGCAATTTCTTAAAAAAAGTTTTTCAGTGCCCTCCCTTTTCGGGCGATTTTTCTCTTTTTATTTGCATATATGCAAAAAAAGCAGTATCTTTGCACCCGATTTTAAATTGGCAAATTATAGGCTTATGATCACGATAGAGCAATTAAAAGATGTACAGCAACGCGCAGATAAGCTGAAGGCTTATTTGCAGATTGATGAGAAGCGTATTCAATTGGAGGAAGAAGAGTTGCATACGCAGGCACCGGGATTCTGGGATGATGCCAAGGCAGCCGAGGCGCAGATGCGTAAGGTGAAGGGCATCAAGCGCTGGATCGAGGGCTATGAAGGCGTACGCGCAGCCGTAGAAGAATTGGCGTTGGCGTTTGACTACTACAAAGAGGAGTTGGTGACCGAAGAAGAGGTGGATGCCGCTTATGCGAAAGCTTTGGGCGAGGTGGAGGATCTCGAGATGAAGAACATGCTGAGCCACGAGGAAGACCAGATGCCGGCGGTGCTGAAGATCGTTTCCGGTGCAGGCGGTACGGAAGCGCAAGACTGGGCGGAGCAGCTGATGCGTATGTACATGCGGTACTGCGAGAAGCACGATTATAAGGTGACGATCGAGAACCTGCAGGAAGGCGACGAAGCGGGCATCAAGACCGTGACGTTCAATATCGAAGGCGACATGGCGTACGGTTATCTCAAGTCGGAGAACGGCGTACATCGTCTGGTGCGTGTCAGCCCGTACAACGCGCAGGGTAAGCGTATGACGTCGTTTGCGTCCGTGTTCGTAGTGCCGCTCATCGACGACACGATCGAGGTGGAGGTCAACCCGGCAGGTATCAGTTGGGATACGTTCCGCTCTTCGGGAGCCGGCGGACAGAACGTGAACAAGGTTGAGTCCGGCGTACGTCTGCACTATAAGTTCGTCAACCCGCTCACCGGTCAGCCGGACGAGATCGTGATCGAGAACACAGAGACGCGTGACCAGCCGAAGAACCGCGAGAATGCCTTACGGCATTTGCGCAGCCAGCTCTACGAGTTAGAGATGGAGAAACGCCGTCAGGCACAGGCACAAGTGGAAGCCGGTAAGAAGAAGATCGAATGGGGCTCGCAGATCCGTTCGTATGTCTTCGATGACCGCCGCGTGAAGGATCACCGCACGAACTATCAGACCAGTAACGTCAATGCCGTCATGGATGGCGACATCGACGCGTTCATCAAAGCGTACCTTATGGAATTTCCGGATTAATGGCAGCAGAGGGCATATATAAGGACAGAGGGTCGAAGTTCTTGGGGTTTGCAGAACCGATCAAGGACGAGGACGAGGCGAAAGCACGGGTGGCGTGGTACAAGAAGAAATACCACGATGCACGGCATGTATGCTACGCCTATCGCTTGGGACCGAACCTGTGGCGCACCAAGGATGACGGAGAACCGCACGGTACCGCCGGCGCACCGATCCTCCGCTCCATCGATGCACGAAATCTGGACAATATTTTGGTCGTCGTAGTACGCTATTTCGGCGGCACCTTATTAGGCACAGGCGGTCTTATGGTCGCTTACCGCGAAGCAAGTAAAGCAGCGCTGGACGCGTATGTTTGAAGTTTGAAGTTTGAGGGTTTGAAAGTTTGAGGTTTGATGTTTGATGTTTGAAGTTTGAATTATGAAAGATAACGAAAAACGATTCAGGGACATACGGGCATATCGCGTAGGATGGTTATTGACTATCTGCGATTTTCTGTTTGCTTTTCCGCTCTTGAGTGCATGGGCACGGAAGACGACGAAGGGGATTCGTTTGGACTACCTCGGCGACCGCAAGCAGATTGAGCAGGACATCCGGCACGGAGCGTTCTTCATGACCAACCACCGCGATATCGTGCTTGACTCCGCCTGGCTCTCTCAGTTACTCCGCCTGCGCTATTTCATCCGCCCGTTCATCGGTATCGGTAACAATCTGTTCGCTTACAAATGGATCGAGGTTCTGGTGCGTTTCAACCGCTGTTTCGTGGTCAAACGCGGAGCGGGCGCCCATGCGCAGTTGGAGAACTCGAAGCAGCTCTCCGCATATATCCGAATGCTGCGCGAGCAAGGCAAATCGATCTGGCTGGCGCAACGCGAAGGACGCGCCAAAGACAGCAATGACCTCACCCAGCCGAGTGTGCTGCATATGCTGACCTTGGGCGACGATGACTTTTTCGAGAATGTCAAGGCGCTCAATATTTGTCCGGTGAGTATCAGTTATGAGTACGACCCGTGCGACTACCTCAAGGCCGCCGAGATGCAACTCAAGCGCGACAATCCCAAATGGCGCAAACGCAAGAGCGATGACGTGCTGTCCATGAAGACCGGCATCCGCGGTAAGAAAGGGCATGTGGTCTTCCGCCTCACGCCGAGCATCAATCCGGAGATTGACGCGATGTTAGCTGCCGAACCGGAAGTGCTGAACCTGCCGCCCAAGGAGCAGCTACAACGCGTATGCGACATCATCGACAACCATATCCACCGCGGCTATGAGATCTTCGATCGTGGCACGGATTTTGATGCCTATATTGAGAGCCGTCTGGCCCTGATCGATATCCCCAACAAGGACGAAGCGTTCTTGAGAGAAAGATTATATGAGATGTATAACAACCCGGTCATTAACTACCAACGACTAATGACCAACGACTAACGACAAAATTATGAAAAGAGCAATATTTCCCGGGTCGTTTGACCCGTTTACCGTAGGCCATTATGACATTGTGAACCGAGGCCTCGAGTTATTCGACGAGATCATCATCGGTATCGGTCGAAACAGTACGAAAAAAGAAACTTTCCCCATCCGCGAGCGGGAAGAAGCGATTCGTAAGATCTTCGCTAACGAACCGCGTGTGAAGGTAGCCATCTACGACTGCCTGACCGTAGATTTTGCCCAAGAGCAGGGCGCGCAGTTCATCTTACGCGGCATGCGCTGTATCGGTGATTTCGAGTACGAGCGTAACATGGCGGAGGCGAACAAGCAGTTGACCGGCATCGAGACCGTCATCCTCTATACGCGGCCTGAATACGCACATATTTCATCGACCTTAGTTCGTGACCTTTACGCATACGGTAAGGATGTTAGTGACTTCGTACCTAACACCTTACGTTAAACGGTTAAAATGGTTTTATTTCATAAAACGTTAAATAGTTAAAATGGTTTTACTTCGTAAAACGTTACTTATTCTTGCTCTGCTGCCGTTGGTAGTATGCGCGCAGGACAAACCCGCAACGACGCGGGCGGATGAGAGCATTGCCATCTTCACCGATGTACTTCGTCAGGTGGATGTCAACTATGTGGATACGCTCAATTACGAGGACCTGACGGAGACCGCTATCAACGCCATGCTGCGTAAGATAGACCCCTACACCGTCTATTATCCGAAGAAGAACGACAAGGACCTGCGTATGCTCACCACCGGTAAATACGGCGGTATCGGCAGTATCATCCAGCAGCGCGATAAAAAGACCTATGCCGTGAACCCGTACGAGGGCAAACCGGCACAGGTGGCAGGCATCCAAGCCGGCGACCGGATCCTGAGTGTAGATGGCAAGAAGACCGACAGTCTGGACGTGAGCGAGGTGAGTAACATGCTGCGCGGCGTACCGGGTACAACCGTCGTGCTGGAGATCGAGCGCGAGGGCGTAGAAAAGCCCTTCAAGGTTTCAATCGTCCGCGAGGACATTCACTTGGAGCCGGTCAGTTATGCGACCGTGCTGACGTCCGACACCCTCCCCTATCCGATCGGATACATCGCTTTCAGCGAGTTCACGGAGAACTCCGCACAGGCGTTCACCAATGCCTTGGACGAACTCTATTACACGCACGGCGCCCGCGGTTTGATCATGGACCTGCGCGGGAACGGCGGCGGTATCGTTGATGAGGCGATTCAGATCGTGAACCTCTTCGTCGATGAAGACACGAAGATCGTGGAGACACGCGGTAAGAGCAGCCGAAGTAACCAGGTCTATAAGACCCGTAACAAGCCTCGGTACAAAGATCTGCCGCTGGTCGTACTCGTCGATAAGCACTCTGCTTCGGCGAGCGAGATCGTGTCGGGATCGCTGCAGGACTTAGGTCGCGCGACCCTCATCGGTCAGCGTACCTTCGGTAAGGGCTTGGTGCAGAACATCCGTCCGATCGCCTACGACGGGCATCTGAAAGTGACGACGAGTAAGTATTACTTACCGTCCGGTCGCTGCATCCAGGCGATCGACTACAGCGAACGGCAGAAAGGACATGAACTCAAGCGCGACACTGCCGGAGGTATCTTACCCGACATCGTGATGGACGACAGCGCCAAGGTGGATATCAGCTATTCGCTCTACGTCAATCATCATTTCTTCGATTTCGCCACGCGCTACCACCGTCTGCACGACAGCATCGCCGATCCCAAGACTTTCGAGGTGACGGACGAGATCATCCATGATTTCTGCGCCTACCTGGACGAACGTAAATTCAAATACGAGACGGAGACCTCCAAGTTCTTCGCCGACATGCTCAAAATGGCCAAACACGAGGACATCGACTCGGCGACGATTGCTCAACTGGAAGCGCTCGAACCGGTTCTGACACCCGATTTCCGGGCAGCTATCGGACGACATAAGCAGGAGATACAATCACTGCTTGGCTCCGAGATAGTGTTGCGTTACTACTACCAACGAGGCCAAGCAGCGTATAATCTTCGTTTTGACGACGAGATCAAACGGGCGCTTTATAACTTCCGCCCGAGTGCATCGAAATAGTCTTCCCCTTTGCGGATATACAATCGACCGTTGATAATGACCTTATCAGCGGTTTTTTCTTGCCCTACGCCCGGCAGGTCGATGCCTTCCGTATTGAGCAGCACAGAGAGGTTGAGCACGAAAGTGGAGTCACAGCCGTGGATCGAACTGTACTGCGCCACGAGGGTCGTGTCGCCGATCGGGTACTGACTCAGGTCGTAGCCCTCCCACTCTTGCTCCTCTCCTTCGCGGATGGTCTGCGTCACGGTGATGAGGATCTGCGGATAGACGATGACCACCAGTTCGACGATCGAGTCGCCGCCGAATTGGTTCACTTGACTCACGCGCACAGAGTCCACCGTCGCCCGACGATAGAGTTTCCCTTCGTACTCCGCCTGCTCGCCGTGACAGAGTTCGATCGTGTCGTTGCCATAGGTCGTGATACGCGGCCGAACGGTCAGATAGAGCGTATAGGTCGAGTCGCAGGTCGTCTGCGCCGCATAGGAAGCGACGAGGATCGTGTCGCCGATCGGCAGCACACTCAGGTCGATCGCCTGCCATGTCACGCTGTCACCGACAAAGAGCTCGAGGCTGTCCTCAAAATGATAGAGCGGGTTGACGGTCAAAGTGAAGGTGATGATACTGTCCGCGCCGGCGATGTTCGGAATCGTATCCGTATAGTCGCCCGCCAGACTCAGGTCATGGAAACGCTCATCGGAATAAGTATCCCCTTCGCAGATAGCCGCGCCATACGCGAAATAGGTATCCTCCGGCGGCGTAGGCGGCGCTACATAAAGGCCCGTACCGCTGACGGTGACGGTAGCAGTCGAGAGACCGTCCGTGATGGTGATCTGCGCCTCATACGCTTTGCCTTCCTGCGGCGTAAAATAGACGTCGAAAGCATAGGCATCGATATTGCCCAGATTCGCCGATGCACAGGCGTTCGCACCTACGGCATAGGTCAAGCCGTTCGTGTTGTCCGCCGAACCGATACGGAAGATGTCGGGCTGAGAACAGGTGATATGGATATCTCCGTTGGTGAGGAACGAACGGAGGTTCACGCGCTGCGGTTCGGAGACAGTCAGCATGTCGCGCTCCTCGAAACTCAGCGACGAAGCGGTCGTACCGTACTCACCAGACGCCAAGAGGATATGTTGCGCCAAGCGGATCTTGAGGTTCTCGATCTTATGATCGTGCGTGTTACCGGTCGCACGGTCGAACTTGATCCAGTTGATGTTGCGGGAACAGGAAAGGCTGTTGTTATGCGACTCACCGAAATGACCGTAACTGAAAGACAGATCCACATCCGGCAGCGCCTGACCGATCTGGGTTGAAGACGAACCGTTATTCGCCGACTCAAAGACATAAGTCTTACATTTCGGGAACACGTTCGCCAGCCATTTATTATAGGTGGAGGTGAAGGTGAACGAACCTGCCGTAGGCGCAAAGACCGCAATCTCGTGACTTCCTACCGTACCGATCACAAAGCCTTCCTCATCATACAGCGCGTACCAAACGCCGTCTTTATACGTCTGCGCGGACACCATCATCGCGCCGCAGAGCAGTACTATCAACAAACTGATTTTCTTCATATTATTGTATCTTTCTTCCTAATAGATCATACATGCTTCCATCTTCGCAAACGATGACAATCTGTCCCTTGTACAGCTGCTTGATGCACCGCATCGGCTGCATCGTCACCCGCTCGCATCCTTCCGTCTGCGTGATCGGCTTCAGTTCTTCCGTCTCGCTGTCGGCAAACTCAATGCGGTATATATTATACGCTTTGTTCTGCACGAAATCATCGGCGATCACATAGACATAGATGCAGCGGTGGTTGGGGTCAAACGCGATGAAACGCCGCGTGGAGACGCCTTGTGCCTCCGCCTTGTACGTCTCGCAGTCATCGCAGTACGTATCGGCGATCGAAGCCACATGATTCTCGAACAGCAAGGCCTCGCCCGAGACATAGAACGCGTTGAGTTGTTTGTTATATACCAGTTCGGCATCATCGACATAGACCGAATCCATGACATGGCGTTTATGCTGGTTCTCCATCACAGTATAAGACGATCCGCCGCCCGGAGTCTCGTTCGTGGTAAAGGTCGTGAGGATATACGCGGGTGCTTGTTCCTTCATCGAAGCGCGATAGGTGAACGGCACGGCGATGCGCTGCCAACCGAGAGAGGATGTAGCCGCATAGTTGATCGCTGCCGAACCGATCCTTGTCGAGTCGAAGGTCTCGGGATCCTGATAACGGGCATCCGTCGTGATGACCGCGCTCATGCGCGCCTTATTGACGCTGTTGGCCGCATCCCGATCCGCCGGGATATACCTTGCCCAGAACACGATCGAGTCCGGACGACCATGCAGCGGCGTATTGAAGCCTGCGTTCTCCGGATCGGAGAAGTTATAGTTGAGCGCCGCATCGTCCGGTGTGGATGAACTGACATGGATCTGACCGTTGGTGCAGTTACCGTTCACGCGGGTGTTGAGCAGGAACGAGGAAGCGAGCAAAGCACTCTGCGCACCCTTCGACTCCGGACGCACCTCATTCGAAAGCACGAACTGCTCGGTATGCGTGTTGACAAAATTCTTCATCGGACCCGTACACGACACATATGAATGCCAGCCTGCCGGTTCGTTATTCGTCCATGCGCCCTCGAAACCGCCGTTGGCAAGGCTGTAGTTGTTCTGCCTAACCGCTTGTCCTTTGAATCGCACGATGAGCCCTTCCGGCATCGACGGCATCTCGATATAGAGATTCACTTGCGCTTGCGTCGGGTTCACCGCCGAGTAGGCGATGAACGTGATCGACGCACGCTCTTGGAGCGCCTCGAAGAAATACGTTCTACCCTCCAGCCTCAGCTGACCGTACGCATCCATAGGGATATTGGGCAGCACGATAGCGCCCAGCGAAAGACTGTCAAGCACGAAGTCCGGCAGCACGAAGGTCACCGTACTGTCCATCGTGCCGGGCAGCAGATAGACGGACTGCTTCATCGTCGTATCCCCCTCCTGTGTCAGTTCGCCGTCGAAGCGACCGAAGATATCGCGATAGGCAACGGAGTCCTTACCTGCATTCGGTACATAGGTCGGCAGCACCGTCAGATGCAGCACTCGGGTCGAGTCGCACTCACCCTCCGCATAATAGGACACGCTCATCGTCATCGTACCTGGCGCCAAGGTCCCCAGACGGATCCCTTCCCAGGTACGATCTGCTCCATGCACCATGGTCATCGTCTGCTCGATGAGGTAGTGAGGCAGCACCATGACTGTCAGATGCACGATCGAGTCGCCACCGTATTGGTTCTTTTGCTCCATCAGGATATCGCCTTCGAAAGCCTCCTTGTACGTCACGCCTTCAAAAATCACCGAGTCCCCTTCGCACAACTGCGCAGCATAGGTCCCGAACGTACGCGGCACCGTGCTCACATAGAGCGAGAGTTGGTAGATCGAGTCGCAGCCTGCCATCGTCTTCAGACTGTCGTAGAACAGGTACGGTTCGTCCGCAGCCGGCAGACCGATCAGCGGTCTTCCGCGCCAAGCAGTGTCTTGCTCCATGATGAAGATCTGCTCTTCGAACAAGTAAGTCGGGTGCACCGTCAGCGTCAGGATCACGATCGAGTCGCCGCCGTAGATATTCTCCAAGGTATCGCGATATTCACCGCTTTCCGTCAAGCCTTGGAACAAATCATCCGAGTACAGCGCATCACTGCAGGTCTCAGCCGAGTACGCATAGGTCGTGGTCGGGATCACCGGTTCGGGTGCGGTCATCTGCACCGTATAAACCGCGTACGCCTGTGCCTGCGCGTAGTTATTGGCGAGCACATAGATACATGCCTTGTAGGTCTCGGCGTCATAGCCGATGATCACTTTCGCGCCCTTTCCGTCCGTTGTCACCTCCCAGGCATAACTGTCGCTGAAAGGCAGATCCACCGAGGCCTGCTTGTTCGCAAACGTCAGCGTCTTGCCGTTCAGTTTGACGCTCTTCAGGCCGTAGTTATAGATCATCTGCACGTCGTCCAGGTAAATATTATCCACCGTACTGCCGGAGGTCGTTCCGCCTCCCTGCTGCGCATTGGTGGTAAAGGTCATCAGCATATATGCCGCCTGATCGGGCGAGATGCTGTAGTAGCGGAACGGCACGGAGAGGCGTTGCCAGCCCATATTGCCTGCCGTATAATTGATCTCCGCATCGGCGATCTTCACCGCACTATAGTCACTCGACTCAGGGTCCTGATAGCGCGCATTGGTCGTGATGACCGCATGCGCACGAGCCTTATTGGACGAGTTGGAGGGGTTCTGGTCCGCCGGGATATATTTCGCCCAGAAAACAAGCGAGTCCGGTTGACCGACAAAAGGCGTGTTGTATGCCGAACTGCCCGGATCGGAGAAGTTATAGTTATTGGCAGCATCGCTTGCTGTCATCGAACCTGCATTGATCCGTCCGTTCGTGCAGTTTCCGTTCGCCTTGACGCCCAGCACCGACTTGGATTGGATCCTTGCGCTCTGCGAACCGCTCGAACCAGGACGCGTATCATCGGACTTGGTAAACTGACCCGTGTTGCCGTTTACAAATCCGGCAAAACCACCGGTAGCCGAACCGAACGAATGCCAGCCTTGCGGCTCGTTGCTGCTCCATGCCCCTTCGAAACCGCCGTTCACGAAATCATAGTTCGCATTCACCGCTTGCGCCGAGAGCGAAATATCCGCCGCCGGCACATTCACACGCACTACCTCACCCACGACGCAGGTCAGCGTGCTCGGCTCTGTACCCGGCAGGATATAAATATGCGTATCCGTATAAGCCGTGCCTGCTATTGTCACCGAACCGCTATAGACGCCCGCCTCCGTCGCTCGCGCCATCAAGGCACAGAGTACAAAAAATATAGATAATAGTTTCTTCATCCTTTCACCTTTCACCTTTCACTTTTCTTTAGAACGTAAAATTGAGTCGGCAAACAAACGTACGCGGCGGCGCCAAGGCCATCGGACGGAAACTATGCTCGGCGTTGAGCAGGTTGTTGACGATAAACTGCAGCTCCACATGGTCTTTGAACTTCGCCGAAGCGTGCACATCCATCGTGAAGACGCCTGTGTTATGCGCCATCCAGTAGTCATGCAGCGACAGACCATCCTCGTATCCGAAGACAAACTTACGCACGTAGTCCATCAGGTCCTCCTGCTCTTTCACCCGCTCGTCCACCATCAGGTAGTCCACCGCAAGGATCTTACTGCGGTACGAGAGGTTCGTTCCGATCGAGAACCACTTGTAGTTATAGTCGATCGAGGTCTTGAACGAGTGCTTGTTGCGGTACTTGAGGTACTTCGAGTCGTTGGATTTGTTCTTCATCTGCAGCGGGTCGGTGTAACTCTTCTCCCGCTCGATACGCACTGTGTTGTCCAGATCTTCGGGTTCGGTGTAGGTATAACCGATATTGTACATCAGGCTCATGTCCTTGCGGATATCGACCTTACCTGCCGTACCGACCTCCACGCCATAAACGCGCGCGTGACCCACGTTGACGAACTGCGCACCGATACCGATACCGGCGTTGCTCAGCGACTTGGTCGTCTTGATACTCTCGATCATCTGCTGCGCCTCATCGATCACGTCGTTCATCGAGTTGATCATCGTGAAGTCCGAGTTGCGGAACAAACCGAACTGGTACTCAATCATGTCATGGTACTCCGTATAGAAAGCCGCTACGTCCAACATACCGGACACGGGACCGAACTTATACAGCTGCTTATAACCCAACTCGGCGTTATAACCCGATTCCGGACGGATGTTATGATTCGGATAGACTCCTACGCCACCGATGTCCTTGCGGGCAAATTTCTCCGTGAGCGAAGGGTTACGATAACCCTGACCGAAGCTGGCACGCAAGAAACCCGCCTTGTAGATCTCCCAGTTCAGTCCGGCGCGGAACACGGGACGAACAGGGCAAAGCCATTTGCCGATCTGTATGTTCGCTTCCTTGAAATCCTTATCCATACGGTAGTACTCCAGACGTACGCCGGCGCTCAACGACAGGCGGTTCGCAATACGATGGTCGTACTGCAGGTACGCCGCTACATTGTCCGACTCGTGCGTACCCGTGATATTGGCCGTGTTGGTGATATGGCTCCAGTTGACACCCGTCGTCAGACGAACACCCGATGCCCAAGCCTTCGCAAACTGATAGTCCAAATAGCCGTTATAGGTCAACTCGGGACGGGTCGGCGTATTATCCGTCAGCAGGCTCATCGCATAGGCTACCACGTCCTGCAACTCCGCTACCGTACCCGTATAACCCAAACCGTTCTTCATCAGGTCGATACCGTTCACCACGGCGCCCATCCAGTCCTCGTTCGTGATCGGCACGGCTACGTCCTGAAAAGCCACGAGCAACGCGTCCTTCAACTCCATGCCGCCGTCCATATAGCCCTTGATGTCGTTTACATAACCGCCTACTTTGTCCAGATCGAAACTGGTCAGGCCCCATTTAACGAGCTCTTCCGTACTGATCGTTGCAGAAGGCGTATAGGTGTTGTCCGCCGTCACGTAGAAACGCGTACGCAGTTTATGCGAGATACCGCGCTCCGTGTCGTCGTAGTTCAGGAACGGGTCGATATTGAAATTATGCTCCTTACGACCTAAGTTCGTCAGCGGAGAGGGATGGATAGGATCCTTCGGGCTGCGCCAGATGAAGAAATCGCCGAAGCGGTTTCCCACATAATTGACGTTAAAGCCCATATTCAGGTATTTATTCTCCTCCATCGGGGTATGCCACGTCAGGTTTCCGCCCATACGCACGCGGTCGTTGAAACTCTGCACGCGGTAGCCCTCGTCCTTGAATCCGCTGATCGCGCCGGAGATATCGAAGTCCCCTACCCGACGGGCATGGGACGCTTCCGCTCCGTAGTACAGCGGCTGACGGGCACCGGTATAAGCGTAGTTCTTATAGTTGTCATACACGCCTACGTAGCCCGACACTTTCGTCTCCGGCTCCAGACCCGGACGTTGGGTACGTACGTTGATCACGCCATTCAGCGCCGACGAACCGTACAGCACCGACGAGGCACCTTTGATCACCTCCACCTGCGCGATATTCTCCAGCGGCACGTTGTTCCAGTTGATCTCACCCGTCTTGGGGTTCAGGATCGTCATGCCGTCCATCAGCACCTGACAACGCGAACCGACGCTATACGTCCATCCGCCACCACCACGGATACTCGGCTGTTTGTCAATGATCTCCACACCGGGAAGGGTCTGCAGGGTAGCTGACAAGTCGGTAGGAGCCTGTGTACGGATAGCCTGCGGCTTGAGCAACTCGATACTCACCGTCACATCGGTCATACGTTGCTCGAATCGACCGGCAGTCACGACCACCTCGTCCAGCACCTCGTTATCCGCCTGCATCAGCAAGTCGAACTTGGCAGGGATCGTCTTCAGCACTTTCTCCTCCGTCTGGTAGCCCACATAGGAGAACTTCAGATGAACCGGCGTCGATGGTACATTCAACTCATAGTATCCGTCGAAGTCCGTCACCGTACCCGAACCGTCCTCTGTATTCAAGATCGTTACGCCGATCAAGGGTTCACGCGTGAAAGCGTCCATAATAACTCCGACCAGCTTCTCCGCAGACATTCGCGCACTCAAAACGGCCAGAAAGACTAATAGGTAAATCTTCTTCATAAGCTTCATTCAAAAAATCGCGCAAAATTACTGCTTTTTTTTGAAATAGCCTATAGGCATACATAAGAAAAAGTGCACGATTATTAAGAATCTTAATAATTATGCACTCTCGTCACGTCCAAAAACGTGCTTTTTCTTATTTTTCAACGATAATTCCTTGCGCTGTATAGGTCTTCTCTCCCCGTTGGATCAAGAGTTGTCCGTCGCGGAGAATCTTGGTAATTGTCGTTGGTCGTTGGTCGATGGTCGTTAGTCCTTGGCGACCATTATTAACCACTACCACCGATGCTTTCAGGTCGTTCATTCCCGTGGCCTCATCCCATACATCTTCATTGGCAAAACGTACTGCATAACGCGGATCATCGGCGATGCTCGGCGAACTGTCCGGCATGTACAGATAGGTCTGATACGTACCCGAAGGCATGTCCGTCGGCAGCACCACGAACGCGTTGATCGTCGTCACCTCGTGGTTCGGCAGCCACCGACGCGGATCATCCAACAACTGAATCCTGACTTCTGACTGCTCATTCTTGAATACGAAATACGCGTTGCGCTCGTTATACAGCGGTGCGCAGCCCACGTTCTTGATCTGCATCGTGACCGGCATACCAAAGCCCGTCTCTGCCTCGTCCGGGATAGTAGCCGTCACTAATTGGAAACGATAGCCCATCACGCGGTTCAGTTCATCGAAGATACCGTCGCTCCGCCAGCGGCTCGTCACCTGCGTCGCATACGACCGGCCGCAGAACGACCAGTGATAGGTACGCATCTCGCTCTCTGCCTGCGTATAGACTTGCTGCGCTCGCGAATCACTCTCCACGTTCGTCTCCCCGCCGTTCGGTACATACAGCGTCTCGTCCGCGATATACTGCCTTACTGCCGGATCGTCGCTCTTGTCATCGCTCGCATACGTGCCGTCGTTGCCCCAGTTATTCAAGAACGCATCGTTATGGCAGCCCATGCGAGCGCGGTTGGTACCGGTAAACGCCTCTTCGGCCGACAACGGATCCGCATCGCCGAAATAATCGGTCTTGATCATCGGATAGCGGAAGAGCACGAACCGCTCCACCGGCACCCTTGACAACAAAGCATCCACTACCCTACGGCGCTTATTATTCAGGTGTTGCTGCTCATTGCCGTAGTTGCTCGTGTAGTACCACTCGCCCCATACGCCGACAAAACCGGCTTCCACCACATAGATCACATCTTTGTTCGCCTCCAAATGCGGCTGCAGTTGCTCCAGATGGCGCTCCACCCACTCCGGCGTCGCATCCACTTTGTCGCTCTCTGTCTCGGTATAAGCGAAGCGTAACACGCATTTGAAGCCGTACTTACGCAACTCTGCCATGTCCTCGTCAAAACCGCTCAAGACCTCTTCGGGGATGTCTTGCGCTTTGAAATTATACAAGTTATACAGCACCATGATCAGTGTCCGTTTCTCGCTTGCCCCATAGTTGGCGCTGATCTGCCCCTTCACCACATTCGGTTTGGCAGCCGTCACCTTACGACTTAACTCCTCCGTGAATCCCCGTTCGGGGTTCTTGAAGATCGTCACATCATCGGCGGTGTAGTTCACTACGCCCGCCAGCATCGTCGTGGCCATCAGGCACGCTCCGATCAACGAAAAGAACTGTTTCATAGTGCTATCTGTTTAATGCATGAACTTCGCTAATTTCTTCTGCGCTAAGAGCAGCATCCAATCCGGCGTATGTTTCAACAGCGGCGTACTGAGCCAGTTGATCACGCCCGGCGTGTCCGCTTTCTTGCCCTTGAAGAGTTTCTTCAGCGCCCGCTTGACGAGTTTCTCCGGCGGGATACTAACCGTCAGCGCCACCGCTAACTTACGCAGGTTCGGCGCCAAACCGAACAGACCTGTATCGACTGCTCCCGGCGCCATCACCGTGATATGCACGTTATACGGCTTCAACTCGTACCACAGCGACTTCGAGAAATTATAGATAAAGGCCTTGGAGGCATTGTAAGTCTGAATACCCGGCATCGCCATCCACGCTGACATCGAACTCATGTTCAAGATATACCCCTCTCGCCGTTCGCACATGTCGGCGGCAAAAAGACGGGTCATTTTCGCTACCGTCATCACGTGCAACTGCAGCATCAACTCGATCCGTTTGATGTCGGTCTTGCAGTACTCGTTGAAGAAGAACACGCCGGCGTTATTGATCAGCACGTCGATCACCAAGCCCTGCTCTTTGCACCATGCATACAGGTTCTCCGCCGCGTCCGTCAGACTCAGGTCCGCAAAATGCGCGATCGTCTTCACGCCGTACCGCTCGGCAAGGTCGTGCGCCACCTCGTCCAGCTCTTTCTGCTGGTTCGAGACCAACAGCAGGTCACTTCTGTAGTCGCGCGCCAACTGCGTCGCGTACTGCAACCCGATTCCGCTACTTGCGCCTGTTACTAAGCTCAGCATCTCTCTCCAATTGTTCGATCTCTTTCTTGATACGCGGAGCGATCACTTCGCCGTCACGCTCTACGCATTCATGACATTTCATATCCAGCGTGTACATACGTCCCACGCAGTAGTTCGACCGTCCGCAGCCGGCATGGTAATGCGGATTCGCCTCTACATGCTTCACGAAATCCGGATCCTTGATCAGCACATGGGCGATCTGGAACAACTCAAAACCCTCGTCCATGATCTGCTGACAGTTGTCACCGCTCTGTACGCCGCCGACGTAAATTAACGTTGGCTTTTGGCTGTTAGCTGTTAGCCCTTTTTCGAGTGCTTCTTGGAAGATCTTCGCTTTGTCCATGAAATACAACTCATGGAACGGCTGCGTCGGCAGCATGATCTGGTGCACGCCGGGGATATTCAGCGCCGCCTTCAGCCACCAGAACGATTTCATGTTCATATAGTGCGCCAGGGTCTTGTACGGCATTGCGCCTCCTAAGATCGTCATAGGCGAACGGCTCACCGTTCCGCCGGACAGCACGATTCCGTGTACCTTATGCTTCGCGATCTCTTTGGCGATCCGGATACCCTCTTCGATGCTTACGCCTTTCCAGCAGTCATCCCACATGTTGGTCTTGACGACCACCGCCATGTCGTTGCCAGCATGCGTCATCACCTCGTCCAGCACCTCGTTCAGGAATCGTACGCGGTTCTCAAAACTTCCGCCGTATTCGTCATGACGATGGTTCGTACGCGGAGCAAGGAACTGCGAGATCAGGTACGCATGCCCCGCATGGATCTCCACGCAGTCAAAGCCGCACTCACGCGACCAATCGACCGCCTCGCCGAATTTCTTCACCAGCTGTTTGATCTCCGCTACCTTCAGGCGGCGGTGGATCGTCGGGCTGTATAAGTTAAACCACGTATCGGCACTCACCGGCATGCAGTGACAGGTGTAGAAATGCGTCATGTTACCGCAGTGCCCCAACTGAATGCTCGCTTTCGCGCCCTCCGCATGGATGGCATCCGTCATCTTCTTCATGTCCGGGATGATCTCCGGACGCACGTAGAGTTGACCGTCAAACGACACACCGCTCAGATCTACTGCGCAGTATGCCACCGTCGTCATGCCGACTCCACCGCGAGCCACACTCACGTGATAGTCCTGCAACTGTTGCGTCGGCGCATTACCACGCGCCATATTCTCAAAAGCAGCGCTGCGGATAATTCGATTCCGCAGCGTTACGGGCCCTAATTGAAAGGGAGTGAATAGTCGTTGGTCGTTAGTCGTTGGTCGTTGGATTTCTTTATTCGTCATATTTATCTTATTTGCAATATTTTTTTATCAATGCATTTAACTGAGGTTGAATAACATGCAATTCGGAAAGCACTATTTCTTGTTCTTCCTCAGTAATATACTTAAATTGTCCTGCCAAAATCACCTGTGTCTCTACTTCAAAAGCAGATCCTAAAGCCACATTTAAAAAGTGAGCAAAATCTTTATCTGAGCCTCTACCTGCTCCCTCTGCTATATTCGAAGCTATTGACACAACAGCTCGTTGTGTTTGGGAAGTTAAGCCGAATTTTTCTTCTTCAGGATATTTACGTGAAAGTGCATAAACAAGCCCCGCCAAAGACATGGAGCGTTTCCACACCTCTAATTCTCTAAAATTGTGGATCATATTGGTCGTTGGTCATTGGTCGTTGGTCGTTGGATATTGGTCGTTGGTATTTGGTCGTTGGAATTTTGTTGTTGAATTAGTCTAATGACTAACGACAAACGACCAACGACTAACGACTAATAAATAAACGGTATTATTCGTTTTAGTTTCTTGCGATCAAACTCATCCGGGAACTCCTCCTCGTACTTGTGATAGATCGAGTTGGCACGCGGGATGAGGTTGCAGCAGCTGAACCAGAAGAACAGCAGTCCGGCTACCGACCATGTCAGGATCGCAAAACCCAACCACTCCGTGATCTCGCCGAGGTAGTTCGCACTCGTCACATATTTGTACAATCCTTTCTTCGGCAGGTAATGGTTCGTATCGCCCGGTTCGCGCAGATGGCGAATCACATGATCCGAATGCATGTTGATCACCCAGCCTGTGAAGAAGATCAGCGTACCGATGATAAAGCGCGGATCGGTCAACCATGCACTCGTATAGAGATGCGAGTAAGTCGGATCGTTCGGCGCGATATGGAACAGGAAATAACCCTGAATGTATCCGTTGATCAAGTTCCACACCACCGACATGATCATGATCGCGAACGGCATCTTGCTCTTGCCCTTCAGCAGGAACGGGAACACGAACGAACGCTGGAAATAATGGAACTCAAAAATCAAGAAGAAGACCCAATACGGCGCATTCATCGTGAGACCACCGTACATCGGCAGCGACTTGATATACTCGTACAGGACCACAAAGAACACGGGACATTCCATCAACAACCAGCCCACTTTGTTATTCATCGACGGTCCCCATTTTTCCGAACGCATCTTGCCGTAACCGGCATCCACAAAATACAGGGACACAAACACGACGAGGCCTACCAAAAACATGATAAACAGCAAGTCGTAAAAGAAATCAATCGTATGTATATCCATGATCGTTTGTTATATTTTCAATCAAAAAAGCGTGCAAAGTTACAAAATAAATTTTGTATATGCAAATAAATCTTAAGATTTGGCATTTTTTTCTTGCTTTTGGCATACAAATAATCCGAAAATGATTAAAATCATGCCTATCCATTTGGCCGCCGGAAGCTGTTCGCCGAAGAACAGGATCATCCATAAAGCCGTAAAAACCGGACGGATATTGTTGAACGCATTCGCCTGCGTCACCCCTACCTTCCTTAGCGCAAAGCAGAACAATATAAACGCGGTCACACTCGCAAAAACCGTCAGATACCCCACGCACCATAGCGCAGTTTTCAATTGTCCAATATCCATCGTCCAATATCCAATGTTGCAGACGGTTTTGGCTTCTTTGAAGAACCAAATCGGAATAAAGAAGCACAAGCTGATCAGTTGGGTGTAGAACACGAACGAGAGCGAACTGTATTTCATCGGCGCCTTACGCATCATGACCGAGTCCACCACCGCTGCCGACACCGCTGCAAAAGCGAGCAACACGCCCCAATAACTGCCGATCGAGTAGTTCGTGCTGCCCGCGAGGGTCAAGGCAAAAACGCCGATCGTCGAGATCAATATACCGACGATATTGTATTTCGTCACGCGCTCCTTGAGCAGCACAGCGGCAAAGATCGGACTCAACAGCGGACTTGTCGAGAGCAGCGTCTCAGCGATCGTCGGGCTGTTCAGCGCGTCATAGGCGTAGGTCTCGAGCATATAGTACAGGAAGGGCTGACAAAAACCTGCCACTAAGAAGAGCGGCAGATCCTTCAGATCCATCTTCTGCAGGCAGAAAAGGGAGTGATTTCTTCGCACCAGACCGATAATCAGCATCAGCAGCACAGAGGGCACGAACCGCATCACGATCATCGTGAACGGAGGCAACACCACCAGCGCATGCTTGATCGCGATCCCGCTCACCGACCAGATGAGCATCGCGACGATCAGGGCTGAGATGGCCACGAGTTTTTCTCTATTCCCGCTAAACGGCATATCGTTGCGTGTGTTTCGTTCAATAATCGCTCGGTCTCTGCGGCACGCGGTTTACTTGTGTCCGGGTAAATCGGTTTACCGATCACTACCTGCGTAAGCGGTTCGTCTTTGGGACCGAACAAACGCCATATGCCCGTTCGCTCGCGGTAGGTGATAGCGCACGGCAGTATGGGTTTGTCGTACTTGTACGACATGGTGAAAGCCCCTTTCTGGAACGGCCTCAGCGGTTTATACCAATCCCACCTCTTGGCTTCAGGGAAGATATGAAACCAGTACCCTTTCTCGTTGAACGAATCGAATGCCGCATTGAACGCCTTCATCGCGCTCAACCCCGCTTCCGCTTCGGGAATAGGGATTCCGCCTACCATCAGAAGGTATTTCTGATCTTTCGTTCGGAAATTGGGTGCGAACATCGGAATACGCGTGTGGTACGAACCATGGATGGCGGTCAGCACCGATGCGCAGTCATGCCGGTAACAGTGATTCGCTACCGTGATCGCACCCCTACTCAAGTCGAACTGCTTCAACCATCGTCTCACGCCGCAACTCGACCGACGCCATCCTTCTTCCCCTTCTATCTTCCAACGCAAACCGTACTTGATTCGAAGAATCAGACCCAAGGTTTGCAGCACGAAGATATAGCACCAGAAACCTCTCAACCGAATTTTCCACGAGTCCTCGGCATATGGGTATGTCGCATCCACCGCCGGAAAATCGCGGTCATATACCGGTTTATACAATCCCACATACGGATCATCCTCCGGATAATTCGTCTTCACCGGCGGCACATACGTCCCCGGCTTCACTTTCAGATCTATATAGCGTTTGTTCGTCATTGGTCGTTGGTCATTGGTCGTTGGTCATTGGTCGTTGGTCATTGGTCGTTGGTCATTGGTCGCAAAAGTCTAACGACTAACGACTAACGACTAACTACTAGTAAAAAATGTGCCCCAATATTAATTTTTAATTTTTAATTTTTAATTAGCAAGAAACGTGCCCCCACGTTTCTTGCGCTCGCTCCGTCCTTCTCCTCCCGATCGCCGACGAACAGCGTCGTCTCGGGAACGGCTTGCAGCATCTCCATCACCCGTCTTGCGCAGGGTTCGGAGGGCTTCAACGCCCCTAACTCAGGCGCCGAGATCCGCAACTCAAACAGGTTCGGATCGATGCCCAGCGCCTCGAGTTTCTCTACTACCGAACCGTAGTCCGAGTAGATCGCCATGCATATCCCCCGCTCCCGGCATTCGTCCACGAGCGCCATCACTTCCGGCCGCGGGTGGTGATATTTCCGGATCATCTTGATCATCGTCGGCATATAGATACGGTGATACCATTCGGCTGCTATACGCGGGCCCCACCAATGCCCACGCGCCATCGTCGCGAAGAAAGCCCCGAAGAACTCCTCCTCGGAGGCGAACTGCACGTAGTGCGCATTACGCCGTGCCAGCCGCTCCGCTGCCAACAGCGGCAGACACCACCACAGCTTCTTCACTACCCTCTTCGCCAGCCCTTTCTTGTCATACAGCGTTCCGTCGAGGTCGAAGATGACGGTTTCAAGGCCCTCAAGGTCGTTGGTCATTAGTCGTTGGTCATTGGTCATTGGTATATCTCTAACGACTAACGACGAACGACTAACGACGTTTTTTGCTTTCGACTTTCGACTTTCGTCTTTCGACTCTCTTCTTCCGTCTTTCATCGATCTTATCTGCTTTTTCAATAATCGTATCGCTGAAGCGCTCGAGACGGTTCTCCCAGCGTTGCAGCATATTGAATTTGTTGCGCCGCTTCTCGTCCTGCATCAGCAGGTTGAATTTGAACTGTCCGTCGCGGAATCCGTCCTTCAGACAGGCTGCCTTAAAGCGCGCGTACGCGTTAGATAGGAGTATGTGCGTCTCGGGATCATGCAGACGGAACGACTGACGCTTGCTCTCGTACTCGAGGTTGATATGCTGCAGCTTCTCGTCCACCACTTTCGTGAACGCCTCTGCCTGCTCTTGCGTCATCTTCTCGTCCGCGAACTCGTAGTAGAAATGGTACTTGCTCTCCTCCACATCCGCGAAACCGACGAAGAACTTGGTCTTGATACCCGTCTCGTCCTCTGCCTGATGCACCGCGTCCATGAACTGCGGTTCGTACAGTTTCTCGCCCGTGAGTGACACGATGCCGTTCACTTTCGAGATCATATGCACCGTCGGCGTATTCTTGAACTTACCGCCCACCTCCACGAGGTCGTTCATGTTGTATCGGAATAAACCCGCATAGGTCGTCACGTACGCGCAGTACCGCTTGCCTACCTCCAACTGGTCGATCTGCAGGAAATGTTTTCTTGGCGAATCCAACTCGCTCTCCTCTACGAACTCGTAGTAATGGAATTGCGGGAAGAGCACGCTCTCGTTCGTCTCGTCCAGCGAGAAACCGAAGCGGCACTCCGTCGCGATATAGCCCAACTCCTGATAGTAGGTCTTGTCCCAGTTGAACTGGTCCATGTATTTGTCCATGTAGATCTTCGTGTTGCCGCATTTCCATGTACTGAGGTACTGCAACCACGGCCAGAAATCCCGCGGGTACAAGTGTCCCTTATCCGCCAGAATCTTGCGCAACTCTGCCGCCCGTTCGGGTTTCGGGGAGATGTACGCATCCAACTCCGCCCGGATATCAAACGGGATCTCGAAATCTTCGCATATCGTTCCCTTCTCGATATCCGTCAGCATCTCTTCCGTGTTCTCATTCAGCGCGCGGAGCAGCTCGAGGATCGTGGACGGGTTCGCCGTGGCCCACAGCGTCACGTCGCGATGTTGCAGCGCGAGCCGCATCAGCACGTAGTTACGTGCGCCGTAGTCCGGGATCGACATGACCGATGCCGGCGCCGTATAGTGCTTCTTGATGATCGGCGGGATATCGCGTACCAACACGCCGCTCACCGCACCAAACAAGGTTCCGTCCGGTGCATAGCCTTCGCATTCCTTGCCTACCGTCGTGAAGATATGTCCGCCGAAGATACGACTGCGGTGCTTAACGAAGTTCCATGTCCATATATGACTCATCTTGCCATATACGTCCTTCAGGTACTTATGCGTCATCGGGATCCATTTCGGCGCACTCGTCGTACCGGACGTCGTTGCGTACATGTCCGGTTTACCGGGGAACAGGACGTTCTCCTCGCCGTTCTTATGCCGCTCCACGTACGGACGCAGCGTCTCGAACGAGTTGTTCACCGGCACGTAAAGCCGGTACAGACGGAACAGGTCCTCCGCCGTCGTGGCACTCAGGATGCGGTCAAAATGGTGTTCTTTTCCATAAACGGTGTCGCGGGAGATAGTGAGTATGTCTCGGAGCGTCTTCTCCGCCACATGACGCGGCTTACGGCTCCAGAAACGCAGACGGATCGTCTGCAAACCACCAACGATGCACAGCATCGTGTTGATAATCCACGGATAAGGCAATGCTCTGCCTTCGTTATCCAAATAGGGTTTGTCCTTTTTGCTCATCTTTACGTAACGTAAATACACAATTCGGCTGCAAAGGTACAACATTTTTTTGACATACGCAAGCGCACGCGTAATTTTTCCTTATTTTTTTTGCAAGTACATCATCTGCGATGACGTGAGGAAACGGTTTTTTGTTTTTAGGGGGTATCTTCTGCGGCGGGCGGTGGGCGCGCGAAAATTTTTCTTCCTTTTTTCTTGCATATATCGCATAATTGTTGTACCTTTGCACCCGCAAAGGTTAGAAAAACGAAAAAATGAAAAAATCAATGTTCAATTTTACCCCCCCCACACATCGAAAATGTCGTATATGGGATATTGTTTACCTGCACGCTCCTTCTGAATGCGTGCACGTGGAAGAAACCTGCCTTAGATGATACGGGGTTAGAACCCCATCCGGACACCGTTCCGTATTTCCAAACTTCCCTTTATTATAATAATGATTCATTGATGGAGTATGCGCGTCGCGCGTACCTCGAGGATGATGCAGCTGCCCTGTGCGTAACGGGCGCGGCCGCTTATCTGCATCGTAACGATTCGGCAGCGCGCGACACCCTCTCCGTCGTGTCGCTCGATGAAGCAGACATCATGCTCCAGCATGCCTGTGAACTCGGCTGCTCCGATGCCTGCCGCTTCATCCACTATCTCGACCAAATGAATCTTTGGAAACATTCTATTCCCGAATAAATTTAATACCATGACTAAATACGACTTATCCATACGTGAAGAAGAGCTGAAGAACCTCGTTCGTGACGATTGGTTTGGCAAATATGACGGGAATAAAATCATAGGCAACATAGACCTCAGCGTTTGTGTACCTACCGACCCCGGTCAATTGGAACTTTTTGACCTCGATTTCTTCCTCTGGGCGGAAGCCAAAAAGGGCAACAAAGAAGACATAGATGACTCTTTGGTACAATTGATTATTACCATTATGAAGGCGCGCACGTACAACGACTATTTACCGCCGTTGTACCTTGCTGCGTTTGATGCAGAAAAGATCGCCTTCATACCTTACGATGACAAGTTGCAGCGTCAAGTTATCTTTGATCCGATCTTGGAGAATAATATTGATTGGACAACTATCACGCCTTCCGACCATTCCTCGAAAGCCTTTGATGATGTAAAGAAAAAAGCAAAAGATATATTATCCGGAAAGATCCAATTTGATTTTATAAAAGAAGAGAAACTATTAAAACAATTTATCAAATCTAATTTTGTAGTAGCCAAAACCGGCACCAACAAAATCAATATCACCCTAAACCGTATGACGTCCATCTTCAATAGATGGCTCGAAATAGTCAAACCCACTATCAAAATAACTTGGAAGGAATGGGAGAAAGCAAATATTTATCCGGCAGATTTCTTCTTGGCGGACGCTATCTCCAAAAACAATCAATCCCTTGGAGAGAGTTTGCAGGTTTTACTTCGTTCCAATGCCTACCAAGTAAAGATCCCGACTGATTTTGGTATAGCGCTAAGACCTGTTGAGTTTACGGACAAACAAAAAGCTCATAAAACATTTTGGAATAAATATAATCGTCCGCCTCGCCGAAAGGAGAGACTGCTCATGCAAGAAAGACGAGACTTACTTATCGAACCGGATCGAAGAGAAAGTAGTGGCGCATTTTATACTCCTCCACAATGGGTGGACTTAAGTCGTGAATATTTAAATGGTGTTCTCGGCGAAAATTGGCAAAATGAATACTATGTGTGGGATTGCTGTGCCGGTACGGGAAATCTTGTTTATGGTCTGACCGAAAAAGAAAGGATATTTGCATCTACGAAGGATGATCCGGATGTAACATACATGAAAACACGTGACAACTTGTTACCCATGCATGTCTTCCAATTCGATTTCCTCAATGACGATCTGTTTGGTGACAAAGTACCTGAAGATTTAAAACGTATCCTAAAAGATCCCGAGGAACGTAAAAAACTCGTCATATATATCAATCCACCCTATGCAGAGGCTGCAAGTACAACGACTTTAACAAGAGGTAATAAGAATAAGAAAAATGTAGCGACAAATAATAAAACTTACGATAAATATAAGAAGATAATAGGAGCTGCTGCAAATGAGGTATTTGCCCAATTCTTCATCCGAATATATAAAGAAATTCCGGGAGCGATACTTGCGGAATTTTCAAAGTTGAAAATACTGCAGGCGAGTAACTTTGCGGATTTTAGAAAAGTATTCCGCGCAAAATTAGAAAAGGCTTTTATTGTTCCCGCAAATACTTTTGATAATGTTCCCGGGAAATTTCCTATAGGATTTTTTATATGGGATACCAATAAAGATTGTATTTTTAGCGAAATAAATTCAGAGGTATATACATATGAGAAGAAAAGAAAGGAAGTGAAGTTTGATGGATATAAATTTTTCGCCAACATAGATGGTCATTTATTCATAAACAAGTGGTATTCAGAATATTATTCTAATAGTAAGGAAGTGGGTGTTATGAATACTCGAGGAAATGATTTTCAAAATCAGAACTATATAAGAATAACTTCTGAAAACAATAAAAATCATACAAATATTATAACTGCAAGCAATATAATACCGTCTTGTATCTACCTGTCCGTCCGTCATTGTATTGAAGCAGATTGGCTTAATGACCGTGACCAATTCCTCTATCCCCGCAAAGCATGGAAAGAGGACAAAGAGTTCCAAAACGACTGCCTTGCATTCACGCTCTTCCATGGGCAGAATAGAATCACATCGGCTGAAGGCATAAATCATTGGATTCCTTTTACCGAAAAAGAGGTTTCTGCTCCCATGCTCTTTGAATCGCATTTCATGTCGGACTTCATTGCCGGCAAAATCAAACAGGATACACAGCAAACACTCTTCGGTGACGAAGAAAGCCTTATCCCTACCGAGCCGATCCAATTCTCGACGGAAGCACAAGCCGTCATGGATGCCGGGCGAGAACTCTGGCGGTACTATCTGCAGCAAGAAAATATCAACGTCAATGCCTCGTACTACGATATTCGACGATATTTCCAAGGCGAGAAGAATGGCAAAATGAATACGGAGAGCGAGGACAAGACATATATGAAACTATGGAATAAGATCAAAGAGGCACAAAAGGTCCTTGCCGAGAAGATCAGAAAGAATGTCTATCTCTACGGCTTCCTATTAGACGAAACAACTCTCCCAGAAGATGAAAGAGATATTGTTGTTCCCCAAGAGCCCACGCCTGCAAAACCCGCCAAACGTACCCCAAAACCCAAGGCAAAACCCACATCGGTAACAATAGTAAAACACTACCATATCGACACTTACAACGACAATAGTACCAACTATAACGTAGAAAAATAACTTTTTATTTGCATATATCGCAAAATTGTTGTAATTTTGCACCCGATTTTGAATGAATCGACATATTCCTTTATAGACAAGTCTGCGAAACTTTAAGTGGTAAAGAGAAATATGTCCCATATATCCATGTGCATGGATAGGTGGGATATTACCACGAGTTCGCAGACTTTGTCTATTATCCCATCTATTCCATGTTTTTAATGAAAAGCATATGAGTCTGAAAATTCAAGATGGTATAGTCAACATTGGCACCTACAACGACAACTCTCGTGAGTACCATATCGATGCGCGAGGCAAAGATCTTGCGTCCGTCATGCGTGCCATAGAAGCCGAAGACATCACCCCTGCCGAAGATTCTTCTGTTTCGTCGGACTACCAGTCCGATTCCCCTTCGTCTATAGATTCTATCATCTTCACCAAGAAAGCCAAACAAGAGAGCAAAATCCCTTCTATCATCCAAGCTTTGCGAAAGTCCATGCAAGGCAGACGAGACAAGTCCCGTGCGCTCGCGAAAGAAGTGCAGATTTGGCAAAAAGATGAATATATAGATGCGCATTATAATGCGCAAGTCATGTACGATGAATTGCAGAAAATCCTCCCTCTTCCGTTTGGCTATGAGGTCTTCAAAAAGCATTACAACAACACCAGGTATTAGTACCGATTTAGTACCGATTTAGTACCGAAAGTACCGAAATAGTACCGTCAGTACCGAACGAGTCCCGAAATTCGAGACTCTTTTTTTTTATTCCTACCTTTGCATCGCTTTTCGGAGACAAACCATCCCTCCGATAAGCGATGTATTATGGTTAAACAAAAGATCACGCCGCTACATAAAGAAGTGCGGCAAACACACCTCTCTCGCCTTTATTTCTTATCTAAAGGCTGTAAACAAGCGTCCCTC
>CACZEL010000028.1 GCA_902780235.1 uncultured Bacteroidales bacterium
ATTTCCCGTCATATCGTACAACCCTAATTCATTGGGATGCTTGCGTCCGACCGGATGCTTCCAGTTTCCGGAACAGGAATAAGTCCACCCGATACTATCAGCTATGTTTCCTCCCGCAAAACGGAAAAACTTGCTCTTGTTTCCTCCGCGCGCAGCGTATTCCCATTCCGCCTCTGTAGGAAGACGAAAAGGATATCCTGTTATACTGTCCAAACGATGCACAAATTCCTGACAGTCGTTCCATGACACATAAGAAATAGGAATCGTCGGATAGCCCTTTGGACAGATGATTTCGCGTTCGGGCATTACTGCACGCCATAATTCGACCGTGACTTCTGTGGTGGCTATATAATAGGGAGAAAGGAAGACAAGGTGTGCAGGTTTGTCCGTATAAATGTCAGGATCGTATTGGTCTTTTGTAGCACCCATCATAAACGAACCGCCTTCAATCCTTTGCATAATGAAATGCAAATCTTTTCCGTCCGAACTATCTTTTCCTGCTATATGAATCTTTATGTCTATCTGTTGTAGCGAGTCCGGCACAACTGATTTATGTCTCCGTGCTGCCAGAGGTAGCACGGACATAAGAGACACAGTTAATATCAGCCATTTTCGAAACACGCATGTACATCTACAATTTCTGTGCCAGACAAGAAGAAAAAAAACTGTGGAAGAAAAGTATACTCATAAAACTATATAAATTCTTCATGCAAAAACACAAAAAGAAGGAAATTATTTGCATATATCGAAAAAAAGCAGTAACTTTGCAGCCAAAAGTTGCAAAGACAACTTAACCGTCCCTCTCCGTGACGTAAAACCGGAGGTCGCGCAAGCGTGCGCGAACATATTTATTAAAAGCGTTTGCAATTATTCAGCAACCCGGAATGTAGGAAGTTTTGGTCTTTGCAGTTGGATAAGTCAGCGAACGCTCGCGTGCAAACGTGGGCGTGACTTATTTCTGCAATAGGCGTTTCCTACAGCCTCGGGTTGAGATAAGGAGCGCTCACTTTTGTTATTAATAAAATTATATGTATATGAAAAAAATATTTATCATCATTGCTTTTGTTTTTGCTTGGGCAACACGCGCATTTGCACAGATTGAAGTTAATAACGAGGACGTAAAAGGCCCCGTTAAGCAGGTTATGATAATATTAGAATCAGCAAGCCCGGGAGCACAAATAAGTACATACGGAGGGCCTGTTCTTAACAAGGTAGTTATTTTTACTCATTATGATACTAAAGGGCGTATTGTAAGAAGAGAACATTTTCACGGAGAAGAATTAGCGGATGGCTATTTTTGCAGATATGCCAATAATAAATGCAAAGAATATAATTTCGATGCGAAAGGAATAGTTGAGGGGCATTACCGTAATATTACATTTGATTCTGCGGGGCATAAAATCTCTGATATATGCTACATGAATGGTAAATTCTTTGCAAAAGATTCTATTGTGTACGATTCGCTCGAACGAGTTGTCAAAACATATGAAAATATGAACCGCAAGAATGATTCATTAGTTTTGAGATACACATATGAATACGATTCTATAGGGCGTATTGATTCATATAAGGATTGGAGAAGTAAAAACCTGTATAATGTTCATTATTCCCCTGATGGAAATTACGTAATGCATTGTGTAAATGAAAAGGATGGCAAATCCTTTGACAGAAAATATACTGTAAATAAAAAAGGCCAATTAGTGAAGGTTGAAGAAAGTAATATGCGCATGTTTTTATCAAATTACGACAAACATGGTAATTGGCTTCACCTAAAGGGAATGACAAATACGAATACTCCTATGGGATGGTTTACTACCATTACGAGCCGTAAGATAGAATACTACTCGGAAGATGAAATAGAGTCTCCCAAGGCAGAAAATGACACCATTTACTTATCTTCAGAACAATTGCCCGAGTTCCCTGGAGGTCAGAAAGCAATGTTCCAATATATAGCAGACAATGTGGTATATCCGGCATCTGCTCGCATGAATGGTATTCAAGGGCGGACAATTTGCCAATTTGTAGTCAACAAAAGTGGTTCTTTATCTGATATTAAAATTCTTAAATCCTCCGGAAATAATGAATTGGATGAAGAAGCAGTCAATGTTATTGCTTCAATGCCGAAGTGGATTCCCGGAAGGTCTGCAGGAGAAATAGTACGGGTAAAATACACTATTCCTGTTTCTTTCAAGATTGTAGCCCAAGTCCCGACTAATGATTCTTTGGTTGTCAGTACGGATACGACCATTCATGCTATTGTAAATCAAATGCCGGAATTTCCGGGCGGTCAACAAGTATTATTTGATTATCTTTCCAAAAACATCCGCTATCCTGATAAGGCAAATGGTGCACAAGGACGTGCAATTGTTACATTTGTAGTGGAACAAGATGGCAGTATATCAAATGTTGTGATTGCTAAATCATCTGGCAATAAGTGGCTGGATCAGGAAGGTATCAGGTTAATAAAGTCCATGCCCAAATGGAAACCAGGACGCTTAAAAGGAGAAATAGTACGAGTAAAGTACAGCGTGCCGATTACATTTTCAAATGAAATGAATCGAGATTAAAAAACGCTAATTAAATCGCTATTATATGCGTAAAATACATATTCTCCTAATATTACTATTACTTCCGCTGGCAGTCGCGGCAACAGGGAATGACAGGACGGACACAGTCGGTTTTGTACATATGCCATTGTATATTGTAGATGGTAAAATTGGTGTCAATCCAGCAGAATTTCCTCCTACCGACGAGGTTGCATCTACAACAATACTTGCAGACAAAGAGGCAGTTGAGTTGTATGGAGAGCGCGCTAAAAATGGAGTTATTGTCGTCAAAACAAAAGAGTTTGTAAAAACACACGGCGGAGGGGATAAAACTCGTTACGATAGTAATGCTCCAAAGAGACATAAAAAAGGTACACCGGGCAAATTAGGAAGATGGATAAACAAAATTACAGGCGGAAATACATTTCTTGGTATCATTTTGTGCCTAATTATTGTATTTGCAATTATGACTATGCCAACTATTGTGCCCAAATTACTTTATAGGAAGAATTCCAAGAAAGGAAACAAAAGGGCATCCTCGAAGTATGACCCAGGTACTTTTGATCCAGAAGGAGTGCGGTTTGAAGCGGTCAAGCAACTCAAAAACTATTTTATACCGATAATTTGCCTATTCATAATTTCTATGTGTGGCAAAATATTATACATGGTAATTACCGACACGCCCTCTATCGGAATATTACTTTTAATTTTAATCTTCTTTGGAGGCTTTTCAGTATTATTTATCCTTGCATTTGTAAATAGTTGTAAACTATTACGAAGTTACTTGGTCATAGATGAAGAAGGGATTCGTGGATATGTTGCAAATACCGAACGGCTAAATCTCAAGATGGATTTTAAGGAGATACATATCTCATGGGAGCAAATCAAGCGGGCACAAATGGATGGATATTTAATCACATTCTTTAAAAAAGGGACTAAAATCCCTGACGACATGGTAGATTTTGCGGAATTAGCAGATACCGATATAACTGAGGATGAAATTGAAAATTCAATATATCAATTAGACTTGTCAGCATTCCCCAATAACAAGGTTAAAGATAGTATCAATTATTTCTATGCACGCAAGAATGGCATAGCAAAACAGCCGTCATTGATCAAACCAGACCCATCGGAGAAAACAAATGTTTTGACAATAATCTTAGTCATACTCGCAGTATTATTGCTCAGTTACTTGGCAAAATAAGTATCTGAGGGATTCGAGGGCACCGAGCGGCTATGCCGCCCACCTCGAAAACCCTAAAGCCTGCCGGCGGCATCCGGGGCAAAGCTATAGTTCTTCCAACTAAACAAAATACAAAGGAAAGAGTGTAAGCACCCTTTCTTTTTGTGAACCATAGTACCTTTATGATAATAAATTCTCAACAGGCTCTATTGTCCACAAAAAAAAATGGAAGTCAATGACCTCCATTCCTTTTTGCATTTTGTTCAGTTTCCCGAACTCGACGCTTTGCGGAGAGTGAGGGATTCGAACCCCCGATACGACGTAATGCGTATACCGCATTTCGAGTGCGGCTCTTTCGACCACTCAGACAACTCTCCTCTTCCCAAAAATTAGAAATTTTCGGGAGCCCTACTCATTCCTATTTCGAAAAGCGGGTGCAAAAGTACTGCTTTTTTTTGAATTGACCAAATATTTTTGCAAAAAAATGTTATTTTGCCTTAATTTTATCAAATCCGGAGCCGAAGACACCGCCTACATCGGCAATTGAGACAAGGGCATTCGGGTCTATCTCATGCACGATACTGAGGACGAGTGAACTCTCGGGTTTGCGCACCAGCACCGAGATGACCTTCACCGGTTGTTTCGAATACCAACCCGTTCCGTCCAAGACCGTGACGCCTCTATTGACGGTCGTATTGATGGCTGTAGCTATCTCATCATACTTGGCTGAATAAATGAGAAAATGCACGGAACGGTGCAGCCGCGCCATGAGCCAGTCCACCGCCGCCGTATAAGAGATCGTCATGCAGACACCGTACATCACACGTTTGATCTTCAGTATCGTTACATTACCTCCCTCTTGCAACATCGATTCGGGTAAGGGCAAGAAGAAAGCCGAGGCGATAACCAGAATATCGCATACCAACATGATATTGCCCAGCGAGATATCGCGATAATGATTGACGATCATGGCGACGATATCCGTACCGCCGGATGAACCGTTAGCCGCCAAGACGCAGCCGAGACTAAGCCCGAAGACAAAACCGCCGATGATAGCCCCAAGCCACGGATCTTCGATAATAGGCGCCGGCATGATCGGGATGACACGATACCAGAACGTGATCGCCGCTACACCCACCATCGTGCGGATACAGAACCGCCAGCCGACCGTCAGACCGGCAATGAGCAGCAGGATGGCATTGAACACAAAGGTCGTCAGCCACACCGGTATCGCACCTCCGTACTCCGGGAAGAGCGCCGGGAAGAGTCCGCCGGTGAGGTAATAGATGATCGAACAGATACCGGTCAAGCCTCCGCCGACAAAAGCATGGGGCAGTAAGACCCAGTTCACCATCAACGCCATTGGTGCTATACCAATGATGATCGCCAGGTACTCAAAGAGCATACGCGTCTTCGACTCATGCGGCGTATTATGCGGATTGACAAATTGGCTGTAACGAAGCATCTTGTTATTTACGATTTCTTTATTCGATTTACTCATACGATCTGCTTCGCCGTATGGGTCATTTACGATTTACGATTTATTTTTTCATTGAGCCATTTTATCATTTCCCGTTGGCCATAGGGTCGAAGCCTTGACCGAAGACACCACGCACCTGACTCTGGCTCACGAACGCATTCGGATCGATGGCACGTACGAGACGGAAGATCGTCGCGGACTCGTACGAACGGGCGATACAGGTGACCACTTTCATGGGTTTCTTATTATAGCCCCCTTGAGCATCGAGGAACGTACAGCCTCGATGCGCCTGCGTGATGATAGCCTCAGCGATCTCATCGGGTTTCTGCGTAAAGATCATGAACTGCACCGACTGTCTCATGCGGTTCATCACCCAATCGACGGCCGTAGAAAGCATGAAGGTATAGGTGAGACCAAAGAGGATCTTCTCGATCGCGCCCTGCGTGCCTGCAGCCTGTATCGTAGGCAGGAAGAAAGCCGAGGAGATGACCGTCATGTCGGCGAACATCAGCACACGTCCCATGGGCAGGTGATGGTACTTATTGACGATCATGGCGATGATATCCGTACCGCCGGTAGAACCGTTATTAAGGAAGCAGATTCCGAGGAAACAGCCGGTGAACAAACCTCCGACAACCACGGCCATGAACGAGTCAGTGAGCAACGGTACCGATGCGATCGGTATCACCTTCAGCCAAATCGTGAGCCACAGGACGCCCCAGACCGTTCGCAGCGCATAATGCCATCCTACGGTCAGCGTCGCGATGACGAGTAAGACCACATTGATGATGGCACTGCTGAGCCAGATCGGGACATAGGTATTCGTAGCGAAATAGATGATCTCGCAGATACCCGTTACGCCTCCACCGACGATGGCATGTGGCACGAGTAACTGATTGACCGTCAACGCGTACGGGATGGTACACAGGATGATCATCAGCAGTTCCTTAAGCGTTATCCAAGGCAGGACACGCCGGTAATGCTGCAGTTGTTCACGCAATCTCTGATTCGACTTCATGTTAGAATTTAGCTACGAGATTTCTATCGCCGAAACCGTTATCTACACGGCCTACGGGACACCAGAACTTGGTCTGCGCTACCCACTCCGTCGGATAGGCAGCCTGCTTGCGGCTATACGGATGGGTCCATTCGTCGGCTACCACTTCGTATTCGGGGTGCGGTGCGTTGAGCAGCACGTTATCCGTCTTGTCGGCCTTACCGGACTCGATGTCGGCGATCTCCTGACGAATCTGCAGCAGCACGTCGCAGAAACGATCGATTTCTTCGAGCGACTCGGACTCCGTCGGCTCGACCATCAGCGTGCCGTGAACCGGGAAAGAGAGGGTCGGCGCATGGTAGCCGTAGTCCATGAGACGTTTGGCGATGTCCGCCTCGGTGATACCGATGGCGTGGAACTGACGGCAGTCGAGGATCAGCTCGTGCCCTACCCGACCGGTGGCGCCGGTATAGACGATGCCGTAGGCATCCTTCAGACGCGCGGCCATGTAGTTGGCGCTCAGGATCGCTGCCGCTGTGGCATGACGCAGGCCCTCTGCGCCCAACATCGCGATATAGCCCCACGAGATAAGCGCCATGTTCGCATTGCCGTAGATAGCCGACGAGACACGGTTCTTGTCTTCGGTCGGCAGACAATCCGCCATCACCTCCGTGCAGCAAACGGCACCTACACCGGGTCCGCCACCGCCGTGCGGCGAAGCGAAGGACTTATGCAGGTTGAGGTGGCACACGTCGGCACCGATATAAGCGGGGTTCGTCCAGCCTATCTGCGCGTTCATGTTCGCGCCGTCCATATAGACATATCCGCCGTTGTCATGCACGGCTGCAATCATCGCGCGGATCGCTTGCTCGAAGATACCGTGGGTCGAAGGATAGGTGATCATACAACCCGCCAGCACCTCTTTGTTCTCCTCCGCTTTGGCGGTCCAATCAGCGAGGTCGGTGTTTCCGTTCTCGTCGCACTTGACCACGCAGGGGATGAAGCCCGCCTGCGCACAAGAGGCAGGGTTGGTACCATGCGCCGAAGCCGGGATAAGGAGCACCTTACGTCGATCTTGTCCCAGACGACGGAGGTACTCACGGATAACGACCAAGCCCGTATATTCGCCAGCGGCGCCCGAGGTCGGTTGAAGCGTGCAAGCATCAAAACCGGTGATGGCGCAGAGCTGTTCCTGCAGATGCTCCATGATCGTCTCATAGCCGGCTACCTGCTCTTTCGGAGCCAAGGGATGCGGGCTCATGGCAGCGCCATAGGTGACAGGGATCATGGCGGCTGCCGGATTGAGTTTCATCGTACAACTGCCCAGCGGGATCATCGAAGTAGCCAGCGAGATATCCTTGCGGTCGAGGCGCTTGAGATAACGCATCATTTCGGTCTCGGTGTGGTATTTTTGGAACACCTCCGCCTGCATATAATCGATGTCGCGCACCCTACTCTCGTCGATCGCCCAGAGACCTTCGAACGCCTCATCGCTCTCTTCGTACTGCGGCATGTTTCCGCTTGCTTCCGCAAAGAGTTCGATCAGGTCGTTCATGTCGTCTATATCGACCGTCTCGTCAATGGACAGACCGATCCATCCCGCCTCGTCGTAATAGAGGTTGATACCCAGTTCTTCGGCTTTGGCCTTGATATCTTTCAACTTTAAACTTTCATCTTTCAACTGAATTTTGAGCGTATCGAAAAACTCCACATTCTCCTGCTCGTAGCCGTAAGCTTGCAGCATCTCGCTCAGATAGACGGCTTTGCCGTGGATGCCTTCGGCGATCGAGCGGATACCTTCCGCACCGTGATAGACGCCGTACATACCCGCCATCATGGCAGAGAGTGCCTCTGCTGTACAGATATTCGAAGTCGCGCGTTCACGTTTGATATGCTGCTCGCGGGTCTGGAGCGCCAGACGGAAAGCCGGATGCTCGTATTTATCTTTGCTCAGACCGATGATACGTCCCGGCATCTCACGCTTGAACTCATCGCGCGTAGCCATATAACCTGCCGTCGGACCGCCGAAGCCCATCGGCAAACCGAAACGCTGCGCCGTACCGCACATGATATCGGCATCCAGCGGTTTGAGCAGCGCCAAGGCCATCAGGTCGGCTACTACCGTCACTTTGAGTCCTGCCGCATGGCAGTCCTCAATGAAGGCTTCGTAGTCCTCGATAGCACCGTCGCTATTCGGCCATTGTACGAGTGCGCCGAAGAACTCTGCGTTCGGTTCAAAGTCCGCATAACTGCCGGTGACGATCTCGATGTCCTGACCTGCTGCGCGCGTGCGCAAAACAGATAAGGTGTTCGGCCATATTTTCTCATCCACAAAGACCTTGCGCACGTTGGCCTTGACCTGTTCACGGCTACGCAAGTTACGCATCATTGTCACGGACTCGGCAGCAGCGGTCGCCTCATCGAGCAACGAGCAGTTAGCGAGCGGCAGACCTGTGAGGTCGCTGATCATGGTCTGGAACACAAAGAGCGCTTCCAAACGACCCTGACTCACTTCGGCTTGATACGGGGTATACGAGGTGTACCAAACGGGGTTCTCCAACATGTTCCGACGGATCACAGCGGGTGTGATCGTGCCGTACCAACCGCGGCCGATATACGACCGTGCGGGTTCATTCGCGTTCAGCACCGCTTCTGCCAGTTCCAGATGCATCTGCTCCGTCAGCGGTTCCTCCAAATCGATCGGTTCCGGCAAGAGGATATCGGCCGGCATGGTCTCGCGCACCAGCGCCTCCATCGACTCCGCACCAATCGTCTGCAACATGTGTTTCTCATCGTCCTGCGTCAGCCCGATATGACGCGACTCCAGATAATTTTCTTTCATATATGGTATGTTTGATTGTTATTCCAAAACCTTTGCGGCTGCAAAGGTACAACAAAAAATTGACATAGACAAATAAAATATGAAAAATATTTGCATATATGCAAAAAAAGCAGTACCTTTGCAGCCGAATTTAAATTAGCGTATTGTGGCCTTATGACGATAGCTATTTTTGGAAACGCGATGAAGTCGCGGACATTAGCGGAGGTGCAGCATATCTTGGATTTTATGACCGAGAAGGGTATTCATGTGCTGCTGTCGCAGGAGTTACGTCAGGAATTGAACCTGCGTGAGTACCCGGGTTTTCCTGAGAATTGGGACGGCGAGAAGCAGCCGGAGAACGTATACGGCGAGCCGATCGACTTCGCGTTGTCGGTTGGCGGTGATGGTACGTTCTTGACGAGTGCAGCCGCTATTGGCGACAAGAACATCCCTATCTTGGGTGTTAACTGCGGACATTTGGGATTCCTTGCCGAGGTGCAGACAGATGACTTAGATGAGATATTGAAGCAGTTAGTGGAAGGTCAATACACGATTGAGCAACGCAGCCTATTGCAACTGACGATATTGGATAAGGACGGTATTGTACGGGATGGTCTGATGATGTCGCCGAACGCGCTGAACGAGATCGCTATTCTCAAGCAGGGTCTGACGAACATGCTGACGATCGAGACGAAGATCAACGGTGAGTTGTTGCACACGTACCACTCGGATGGTTTGGTCATCGCTACCCCGACGGGTAGTACGGCGTATAACTTGTCTATCGGCGGACCGCTGTTGGTGCCGCAGAGCCGAGGGATCATCCTGACGCCTATCGCGCCGCACAGCCTGACCGTACGTCCGATCGTGATCATGGACGAATGGAAGATCGACATCAAGGTCAGCAGCCGTTACGACGCGTACATGGTGTCGGTCGATGGCCGCAGCCAGAGTCTGAGTACCGACCTGAGTCTGCATATCGAACGCGCGCCGTACACGACGAAAGTGGTGCAGATAGGCGATAACGGATTCTTGAAGAGTCTGAGGAATAAACTGAATTGGGGGAAATAAAAGACATTAGCTGTTAGCCGTTAGCTTTTAGCTAATAGCCAATAGCCAAAAGCTAAAGTATAAAATGTTAGATTTTATCACGTGGAATGTGGACCCGATCTTGATTCATTTCGGGGACGGAGGAATACGATGGTACGGCTTATGCTGGGCGATCGGATTATATATCTGTTGGGCGGTGAACGAGAAGATGTACAAGCGGGAGAATTGTCCCGCCGAATGGCCGGATCAGATGTTCTTCTGGATGGTAGCGGGTGTGATCATCGGTGCGCGCTTGGGACATTGCTGGTTCTACGAATGGCATCAGTACGGTCAACCCTGGCACCTGTTTGGTTGGGAGTTCACCTACCGCAATCCGTATATCGAGAACCCTTTCCGGTTATTGAAAATATGGGAAGGCGGCCTGAGTAGTCACGGCGGTGCGATCGGTCTGATCATCGCCGCTATCGGGTTGAACAAGTATAAGTTCAGCCGCTATCCGCAGTTTGGCACGAGTTGGCTGTGGATCCTTGACCGCTTATGCGTAGGCGTCTGCTTCACGGCGATGCTGATTCGTTTCGGTAACTTGATGAACAGCGAGATCTACGGCGGTCCGACCGATCTGCCGTGGGGATTCATCTTCGTTCGTGACGGTCAGACCGTACCTTGTCACCCGACGCAGATCTATGAGATGTTGTACTGCTTCGTGGCGCTGTGCGTGGTATGGCCTATGTATTGGTATACGGAGGCGCGCAGACGCGAAGGTCTGCTGCTCGGCGTGTTCTTCGAGATCGTGTTCGTGACGCGATTCATCTTGGAGTTCATCAAGAACGACCAAGAGGCGTTCGAAGCCGGACATGTGCTCAACATGGGACAGCTGCTCAGCCTGCCGTTCATCGCACTCGGTATATACCTTATTATACGCGCGTATAAGAGACCGCTGAGTCCGGTGGTTGAAAAACAGCCACAAAGTCTCGATCCTAAGTATCGAGACGTTAAATAGTTAAGATGGTGACTTCGTCACGTTAAACAGTTAAAATGGTGCTTCGCACGTTATTATGACCAAAGAAGATCTTAGGATAGTTTATTTAGGTACGCCGGAGTTTGCCGTAGCAGGCTTGCGGACCTTGGTAGAAGGCGGATATCATGTCGTAGCCGTGGTGACGATGCCGGACAAACCTGCCGGTCGCGGCCACCAGTTGCAGTATTCAGACGTGAAGAAATATGCGCTGGAAGCGGGACTTCCCGTGTTGCAGCCGGAGAAACTCAAAGACGAAGCGTTCATCGAAGAGCTCCGTTCGTATCACGCCGATCTGCAGATCGTGACGGCGTTTAGGATGTTACCCGAAGTCGTTTGGGCGATGCCTCGTCTGGGCACGTTCAACGTTCACGGCTCGTTGTTGCCGCAGTACCGCGGTGCTGCGCCGATCAATTGGGCGGTCATGAACGGCGAGAAAGAGACCGGTCTGACCACGTTCATGCTCAAGCACGAGATCGATACGGGCAATATGATCCTGCAGGAACGGATCGCTATCGGCGCGAACGAGAACGTAGGATCGGTGCACGACCGGCTTATGGAACTGAGCAAAGAGATGGTGCTACGCACGGTGGATCTGATTATCGAGTGCGAGAACAAGGGCATACCTGTACCGACCACGCCTCAACCGGAGAGCATCGAACTCAAGCCGGCGCCGAAGATCTTCAAAGAGGATTGCGAGATCAAGTTCAACGAGAAAACCGCCGAAGAGGTGCATAATTTCGTTCGGGGCTTAAGTCCCTACCCCGCTGCATGGGCGAACTTGACGATCAACGGGCAGAGTTTCGAGAATGTCAAGATCTTTGAGGTCGATATAGTCGAAAGTCAAAAGTCGAAAGTCGAAAGCAAAGAGATCATCGTGCCGTGTAAAGAAGGTGCGGTCAGCATTCTTGAACTGCAAGTACCCGGCAAAAAGCGAATGGATATCAAAGCCTTCCTGAATGGATTACATTAAGCTCATCGATAAATACTACGGCAACTACCCTGAGTTGCGGAACGTACTGGTGACGCATAGCCGGCAGGTAGCCGACCGTGCGTTACGGATCGTGGACGCCCATCCTGAATGGACAGAACAAGGGCTGGTGGATCGGGCGTTTATCGAAGAGGCTGCCATGCTGCACGACATAGGTATCATCTTCTGCGACGCACCGAAGATCTACTGCCGCGGGTCGCATAAGTACATTGAGCACGGCTATTTAGGTGCGGAACTGCTGCGGGCGGAGAACCTGCCGAAGCATGCACTCGTAGCCGAGCGGCACACAGGAACGGGTATCACGATCGAGCAGGTTGAACGCGAAGAGTTGCCGATCCCCGAACGGGACTATTGTCCGCAGAGTCTGGAAGAGAAAATCATCTGTTATGCGGATAAGTTCTACAGCAAAAGCCACCTCGGCGAAGAGGTAGATATCAATAAGATCAAATATAATATCTGGAAGTACGGCCATGCCGCGTTTGTACGCTGGCAGGAATTAGTAGAACTTATGGGCGAAGCCGATCGATAGGAGTTCGCGGAACTGTATCTTGGCATGGTCATCGCCATCCATAATGACCGAGGTGTCATAGCGCGGGTGCAGCGTCAGACGCGCAGAGAGGAAGCGATTAATGATGAAATCGCAGTTCACCTCTAGGTCAATCTCCACATCCTGATAGTTGGTATAGAAAAAGAATTTCGAATCCAGTGCAACCTCACGCACGGGTTTCCAAGTATATTCGATACGCACGGACGAACCGATATTATGCTGGGTACGTTGCCCGGCTTTAAGTCCGTAGTCCTTGGCGTTGACGCGCACGGTGTCGTGCACATGAATCATCTTGTACGAAACGGGCGAGAACGAGATGGACAATCCCGGCACGGGTTTGTAATCGAGACCGAAGGCGGCATTGAAGCGGAAAGGCGAGAACGGACCGGACTTGAGATCCATTGAATTGGATTTGTAGGTCGGGAAGAAACGTGTCTCTATCTCGGCTGAGATGGATGTAAACAGTTTGGGCACGATCCGCAAGTTGGCTTTGGTATAGACGCGGAAGAGGTCATCGGTCGTATTGACCTTATGGAGGCTGTCAGCCGAGATGGTCGAACCGCCGACACGCCATTCGCCGGTATTCTCCCACGTGAAGCGCTCGCCGATATAACTGATCTGCCCTTTGGCGCTCCCGAGTCCGGCGAAGGAAGAGGAACCGCCTTGGTACCAGTTTTCGGTGACGTAGTTCTGCGTGATCTGCGCCATGAGAGTGGCCTCACGACGCCAAGGCGAACGCATCTCGCGGATGGCGCGCAAGACATCGTTGCGGTCTTCCACCTCATCCTTCACCCATGCTTTCTCGATGACGATCGTCGGCGTACGATGCATCTCCTGCACTTTGAGTTCGGCGTTGGCTGTGCGCAAGGAGTCTATCTCCTGCATCTCTCGTTGGATCGAATCGAGCCGCAGCAGTTCCGCGAGCGTGAGCGTATCCACCGTGTCGTTGGCGTATAACTGCTCGCTCTGCTGATGCACCATGTCCAAGAGCAAGAGGTCGATATCCGCTGTCTGCTGCTGATCCTGCAGTTTGAAGGTATCGGTATAGACTTGTTGCGCCGCCATATTTATGACAGCGCAACAAATCGTGAATATCGTTAAAATGGTGCTTCGCACGTTAAACACCAGCATTCAACTTACCATGGCATTGTTTGTATTTCTTACCACTTCCGCACGGACATGGGTCGTTGGGACGCGGTTTCTTATCTACATGGATCGGTTCAGGCCGTGCGTTCTCACGGGTGTCCCGACCGGCTGCTTGCGCAGCGCCCGAAGCGGCTGCCGCTTGCTGTACCGCATCTTTCTGCGTGCGGTAACGGCTATAATCCATGCGGCGTTGCTGCTGGGCTTGCTGCACCTTATCCGGTTCCTGCACATGGATCTGACCCCGCAGCAGGATCGCGATCGCACGACGGTTGAGGGCGTCGAGCATGCCTTTGAAGATATTGAACGACTCGAGTTTGTAGATCAACAGCGGGTCTTTCTGCTCGTAGGACGCGTTCTGTACGCTCTGCTTGAGGTCATCCAACTGACGGAGATGCTCTTTCCACTCGTCGTCGATGACAAAGAGCAACATGCGTTTCTCGAACTCCTTCACCACCTCTTTGCAATGCGTCTCGGCAGCAGCTTTGAGGTTGACGGCGATGTTATACACTTTCTTGCCGTCGGTGATCGGGATAAGGATGTTCTCGTACATGTGTCCCTTGGTCTCGTTGACGTACTGGATCTGCGGGTCCGCGATCTGCATCAACTTGTCCATGTGGCGCTTGAAGCTGTCCAACGCCGCCTCCGCGATCTTATTGCTCAACTCATCGCGCTTGCCGTGGTGGAAAGTGTCTTCGTCAAACGGCACCTCGATGGCGAAAGTCTGCATTACATCGTACTGAAGGCCCTCGTAGTCACCGGCAGAACGTGCCTCGTTGAGGATGTTCTCCGCTGTCTCGTAGATCATATTCGTAATGTCGACGCCGATACGTTCCCCCATGAGGGCGTGACGACGCTTCGCGTAAATCAGGTTACGTTGCTGGTTCATCACATCGTCGTACTCAATCAAGCGCTTACGGATACCGAAGTTATTCTCCTCCACTTTCTTCTGCGCGCGTTCGATGGAGTTCGAGATCATGTTATGCTCGATCATCTCGCCTTCCTGGAAGCCCATGCGGTCCATGACACCTGCGATACGCTCGGAACCGAACATACGCATCAAGTCATCCTCAAGCGAGACATAGAAGACCGAACTACCCGGGTCTCCTTGACGACCGGCACGACCACGCAACTGACGATCGACACGACGGGATTCGTGACGCTCGGTACCGATGATCGCGAGACCGCCGGCCTCTTTGACCTCGGGCGTCAACTTGATATCCGTACCACGACCGGCCATGTTGGTAGCGATCGTTACAACACCTGCGCGACCGGCCTCAGCAACGACTTGCGCCTCCTGCTGGTGCAACTTGGCGTTGAGGACGTTATGCTTGATCTTACGCAGCGTCAGCATGCGACTCAAGAGTTCGGAGATCTCGACACTCGTCGTACCGACAAGCACCGGTCGACCTTGGTTCACCATCTCCACGATCTCTTCGATAACCGCATTGTATTTCTCACGCTTGGTGCGGTAGATACGGTCGTTCATGTCGTTACGCGCGATCGGTTTATTAGTCGGGATAACGACTACGTCAAGTTTGTAAATATTCCAGAACTCACCCGCCTCGGTCTCTGCCGTACCGGTCATACCCGAGAGTTTGTGGTACATACGGAAATAGTTCTGCAGCGTGATCGTTGCGAAGGTCTGGGTTGCACCTTCAACCTTGACGTTCTCCTTCGCCTCCACCGCTTGGTGCAGACCGTCGGACCAACGACGACCTTCCATAATACGGCCTGTCTGTTCGTCCACGATCTTGACCTCGCCGCCGTCGATGATATAATCAACATCTTTCTCGAAGAGCGTGTAGGCCTTGAGCAACTGGTGCACGGTATGCACGCGCTCGGACTTGATGCTGTAGTTGGTGAGGATATCGTCTTTCTTCTGCTGTTTCTCTTCGGCCGACAGACCGGTCTGACCTTCCAGTTCAGCCATCTCCGAACCCACATCCGGCAACACGAAGAAATCGGGGTCGTCGGTGGTACCGGTGAGGGCATCGATACCCTTGTCGGTCAACTCGATCGACTTGTTCTTCTCGTCGATGACGAAATAGAGTTCGTCCGTCGCAATATGCATGTTCTTCTCGTTCTCCTGCAGGTAGAACTCCTCGGTCTTCTGCATGCGCACTTTGATACCGGGTTCAGAGAGATACTTGATGAGTGCCTTCGATTTCGGCATACCCTTGAACGAACGGAAGAGCGCCAGTTCACCTTCTTCGCGCACTTTCTCGTCCTCCGAACCCATCTTCGCTTTCGCTTCAGCGAGCAGCTTGGTTGTCAAGGTCGTCTGCTGGCGCACGAGGTTCGCTACTCGATCTTTGTACTCATCGAACATCTGATCCTCGCCACGCGGCACCGGACCGGAGATGATCAAGGGCGTACGGGCATCGTCGATCAAGACGGAGTCCACCTCATCGACGATGGCGAAGTTATGACCGCGCTGCACGAGGTCCAGCGGGCTGACCGCCATATTATCACGCAGGTAGTCAAAACCGAACTCGTTGTTCGTACCGAAGGTAATGTCGCAGGCATACGCCTTACGACGCTCGTCGCTGTTGGGTTTATAGCGGTCGATACAATCGACACTCAAGCCCAAGAACTGATAGAGCGGACCATTCCACTCGCAGTCACGTTTGGCGAGGTAGTCGTTGACGGTCACTACGTGTACACCTTCGTGCGTGAGGGCGTTCAAGTAAACCGGCAAGGTAGCCACAAGGGTCTTACCTTCACCGGTCGCCATCTCGGCGATCTTACCCTGATGCAGTACCACACCACCGAAGAGCTGCACGTCATAGTGCACCATGTCCCAGGTGATCTCGTTACCACCGGCCATCCAGTGATTATGGTAAACGGCTTTGGCTAAGTTGTCTCCGCCGATAATATCGATGAAGTCATAGCGCGGATCGGCAGCGAGGTCCTTATCCATCTGCGTAGCCGTCACTTCTACCGTCTCGTTCTCTGCAAAACGACGAGCCGCCGATTTGACGATCGCAAAAGCCTCCGGCAGGATCTCCTTCAGTACCTCTTCGTACTTGTCCTTGATCTCTTTCTCTAACTTATCTACCTCGTTGTAGATCTTCTCACGTTTCTCGATCGGTGTCTCTTCGATGGACGCTTTGAGCTCGGCGATGCGGGCTTTCTTGTCTACCACAGCTGCCTGCAACTTGTCCATTAACGCCCAAGAACGTGCACGCAATTCATCATTAGACAGCGCGTCTATGGTCGCATACGCTGCCTTCACCTGATCCACTATCGGCTGAATGGCACGGATATCTTTCTCCTGCTTGTTACCGAATAGTTTGGTAATAATCTCTAAAAAATTCATTCTATATTTTTGATTTCAAATTTCAAATTTATGATTTACGCACAAAATGCGGTGCAAAATTACTACAATTTTTCCATATATGCAAGAACAAAATGCATACCACGGTATTTTTTAATGACATTTTGGCAGTTTTAAGCACCCAACTGCGGTTTTTACCTACTTTTCGGTGCAATTATTTGCATATTTGCAAAAAAAGCAGTACCTTTGCAGCGTGAAAAGGAAAATCTATCTGTTAATAGCGCTCTGCACGCTCTTTTTGGCGTGTATGGCAGAGACCAAGTGGGATCATATCACTTGGCGCAACGAGGTGCGTATCGGTTGGGGCGATCAGTTGTTCGAGAGCCTGATGTGGCATAACCCTACTTTTACCGTCACGACCATGCCGGCGACATGGCAGAAGACCGTGCCGGAGAGATACAGGCATAATCAACACTTGTGGGCGGAGTACCAGTACCGCTTCAATTATTGGTTCTCGCTCGGCGGTATGGCGGATATCAGCGAAGTGGGATGGAACAACGTCACGCGGGATGGCACGGGTCAGATCCTCAACATCGGCAAACGGGAGTATTTCTACAACCTCGTCATTATGCCCACGATCCGCTTCACCTATTTCTTCCATCCGAACGTCAATATCTATTCCGGTATCGGTATAGGAGTCGATATCAACGGCGGTACGGAGTTGAACGAGAAGAACAAAAACACCGATTTCGGTGTCGCCGTCAACGGTACGGTCTTGGGTATCAGCGCCAATTACAAGCGTTGGTTCGCAGCCGTCGATTTCGGCGGCATGACCGCTTTTCGCGACAAGAACCACGTGTATATGGCCGCCTCAAGAATCATTAACGTAAGTATAGGAGCACGATTTTAGGTGCTGCGCACGTTAAATTGTTAAAATGGTTTTATTTTATAAAACGTTAAATAGTTAAGATGGTTTTATTTCATAAAACGTTAAAAATAGGATTTTTTATAGCGCTTGTCTTTTTGACAAGCTGCCAATATCGCAACGATGAGTTCGTGGATTTCATGAACATCGAAGCGGCGAAAGGAATGAAGTTTCAAGTGATCGGGCAAGGAGAAACCGACCTCAGTCAGGGTCTGCCGTACAACTGCTTCCTGCCTGACGGCACAGCCGTGAACGATTACTCGGAAGAGAGCGAAGGTCCCAATAAGATCAAGCAGACCAGTAGCGTCACGGCAACGGCGATCATCCAGGAGCTGCTCAAGTACGGAAACCAGAAGAAAGTGATTGAGATCGTCGGTACCTACCCCAGCGTGGATGGTAACTGGGACTCTATCCGCTTGTCCGGTAAGGTCGTGCTGCCCAAAGAAGGCAAACCCAAACGAATGATCCTCGTGAGCCATTATACCGTCGGTTCCGATGCAGAGGCCCCGTCCAACTGCTTCTCGCTCGAGGGGATCCTCGTGCAGCAGGGTTACGGTCTGATCATCCCTGACTACCTCGGTTATGGCATCACCGCCAACTTGGTTCACCCTTACCTCGTCATGGATCTCACCGCCCGGAACGTGGTGGATATGTACCTCGCCGTGCGGCCATGGCTCGAAGCCGTCGATCGGGCACCGGAGAAACCCGAACTCATCCTCATGGGTTATAGTCAGGGAGGCGCCAACACGATGGCGGTACAACATCTGATCGAGACGGAGTATTGGAACGAGAATGACCCGCAACGTATTGCTATCCATCGCGTTTTTGCCGGAGGCGGACCGTACGATGTCAAGGCTACGTACGAGCGTTTTGTCGTAACCGACACCGCCGGATACCCTGTCGCCGTACCGCTCGTCGTGCAAGGAATGATCAAGGGTAACAAACTCAATATCCAGATGTCCGATATGATGCAAGGATGGCTGTGCGAGAAGATGGACCCGTGGATCAACAGTAAGAAATACTGCACCTCCGCGCTCAACACCATGATCGGCACCAAGGTCACGCATGAGTTGCTCACCAAAGAGGCCATGGACCAGAAGTCCGACAAAGTTGCCGAACTATACAAGGCCATGAACGCCAATTCGATCATCTCCTTCAACTGGGAACCCGAGGCACCCGTTTACATGATGCATTCGATGGATGACGAGACCGTCCCCTACGCCAACGCTTCCAACGCGAAGAACAAATGGCAGTATGCCAACATTACCTATAACTTCGGGCACTACGGCGGACATGTCAAGACCTGCCTGCGTTTTATCTTTGCCGTTAATAACCTCCTGAATAAGGAAGAAGAAGAGAATAAGCAATATGAATAATATAAAGGTTAAAGGTGAAAGGTTAAAGGTGAAAGGGATTCTCATTTTCCTTTCAATTCTCGTTATGTGCTCTTGTGCTTTGGACGAAGCCAAATGGGCGACGGACGATGTGGCGATCACGATGAAGGTCGGCGCCGTGTCGGCGGGATTTATCGAGTGCCAATTCTCCACGAGCCGGGATGCCTATTATCTGATCGATTGCGTGCCGGCATCCTCGGAGTACAATCCCTACGACTACCAGAAGCAGTTCATGACCCTGGCGGTCGATTCCGCCTATATCAAGTACCTCCAATGGCGGTACTGGTGGTTGGAAGCCGGCGAATCGAATGTCGCGCCTTTCTCCAGCCATTCGCTCCAGTACGGAAGCGTCGATAAGATGTTCACCAACCTTGTCCCGGATTCCACGTACTGGGTCTTCGCGTTCGTCGTCAATCCCGAGACGCTCAAGCCTGCCGGTAAGTTGTACCTGCAGACCGTGCACACCTCCGACACCAGCATCTATGACGTCCATTTCGACTATCGCGTCCGCGATGTGTATGATTATATCTACCCGATCAACGACAAAGACGGGTCGATCAATTATTACTTCCCATATCTGGCGGCGACGCGCGATAGTGCCGACCTGACCGACATCTATCAAAAGACACCCGAAGATTATTTCACGGAACTCTTCCTTTTGTACTCGGAGTACGACCTCAATGAGTTGGTGCGTTATGGTGTGCATGTGACCAAGAACGATGGGTATAACTCCGACGAAGAGTTCATCGTGGGTCACACCTACTACACCGCCATCGTCTCCTACGACGGGTTCATGGGGAATAACGTGATCTATAAGTTCAAATGGACCGGCGAGAGTTGCGACCTCTATTTTACCGATGAAGATAACATTGTTGACCTTGGGGAAGACGAGTGACGCACGGCTCAGCGCGCTCATCGACGAATACCAGCAACGGCTCAAGCACTACGTGCCGTTTGAGTTCGTCGTCGTGCCCGACATCAAGAATGCCAAGTCGCTCACCCAAGACCAACTCAAGGTCGCCGAAGGCGAAGCCATTTTGGCGCGTTTGACGCCGGCGATGGACGTGCTGCTGCTCGACGAACACGGACGCGAGTTCCGCTCTATCGAGTACGCCGATTTCCTGCAAAAGAAGATGGCAGCCGGTCGGGATCTCGTTCTCATCATTGGCGGTGCCTACGGTTTCTCGCAAGCCGTCTATGACCGCGCCAACGGTAAGATCTCCCTTTCCCAAATGACTTTCTCCCACCAGATGATACGATTAATGGCCATTGAGCAGATCTACCGCGCAATGACCATTCTTCGGGGCGAGCCCTACCATCACGAGTGACCGGTAACCCGTCACCCGTAACCCCTTACCTCACTCTTATCTTCATTCCTATCTGAAGGATCTTCGTCTCTTTGATGCCGTTCAACGCACAGAGTTTCTTCACCGTCGTACCGTATTTCTTCGCGATGCCGCTCAGCGTGTCGCCGCTGCGTACGGTATGGTACTTCCTTGCCGCTGCCTCGGCGCGTGCCTGTTTCATCGCTTTGATACCGATCACGTACTCCTCCGCGTTCTTCAACTGACCCGTCGTGAAATCCACCACGTTCGCCGGGTTCATCGCTTCGCCCAGATAACGGATCTCCCAGTGCAAGTGACTGCCGGTCGAACGACCCGTGTTACCGCCTAAGCCTAACACATAGCCTGCCGGCACCATCTCGTATTCATCCACCAACGGACGACTTAAGTGCCCATACACGGTCTCCAATCCGTTCTCGTGACGAACGACCACGAAATAACCGTACCCACGCGGGTCCCAACCTACGATACGTACCTGTCCGGGCCATGCCGAGCGGATCGAGTCACCTACCTGCACCTTGATATCCGTACCCTTGTGCATGCGGTTGCGACGCCAGCCGTAGGGGCTCGTCACATATCCCGGGTGCGGCAACTTAAAGCCCGCCATCGGGATATGGATATCGTCCTTGAGGCTGTCGAACATCGTGCCGTAGGGGTTCACACGCTCATCGGTCCAGATGAAGCGGTAGATACTATCCGCCGGGTGATGGTTGATGAGGTTGGTATCGAGCAGGAACTGCGGCGCGATCTTATACACCACGTCGCCGTCCTTCGTGCGCACGATGATCTTATTCGGCAGCAAGTCGAGGTCGCAACCCAAGATCAAGGTGTCGTGCGAGAACAAACCTGCCAGACACTCCGGCAACTGGTTCGGACGCACGTCGATATCGTCCAACTCTTCCAACTCGTCCCCTTCGCTATCGACAGCGGCGGAGTCCAGCGGGACATTCAGACCCAAGTCCTCGGTAAACACATTATCCGCTTGAGCCATCGTCAGACCCAAGACTAAAAACAGACTAATAACCAGATTCTTCATCAATCTTCCTCCTCATTCTTTGCTTTGCGATTCTTTTTCACCTTCGGCATCTTCACCACGGGGAACTTCACCTGCTCGGTCAAGGTCTTACCAAACGGTACGCTGATGATCGCGTCAGCGTTGATAGCCCAACCGTTGGCGTTCAGCACCGGTGCCAAGTTACGACGACGCAACTTGAGCCAAGCCATGATCATGCTCGGACCCGAGATGACCAACAGGATACATGCGAACACGATCAGCAACTGCCACCATGTGAAATCGCTCATACCCTTTGCGGCAGCGGCCAAAGCCGTACCGATCATGCCTAATGCCATACCGATGGCGGCAAAGATACCGGCGAACTTAGCGATGTCGAACGCCGGTTTCTTCTCGGCATTCGGGTCGGCCGCTGCATCGGCTTTGGCGGTCAAGTCGCCAAACGCTTTCGCATCTTTCTCGGCGGCAGATTTATTGATTTTCTCTTCGATCCATTTGGAGAACTTACGGTACGGAGTCCAGAACGCCTGACGAATGGAAATCGGGTTGTCGATGATCTTCGTCACGGTAGCATCATAATCGAGCCCGTCGTTGTCGTAGAACACGGCGTTCTTACCGATACTGAGGTTATTTACCTCACCCTGCGTCATAGCCGCTACGATCGCCATCGACTTACCGCTCTTCTGGTTCACGCAGTTGCAATAAACGAGGTACATACCGCTCAGCGGAGCTTGCGAATCATGTTTCGCCGGATCATTCACGCGCATACATAACTTGCACGCACGTTGATCTATAATGAGTGTACCGGCCTCAAACGATGCTATCGTACTGCTGTCGCGATCGTAGAAATCCTCTAAGGTCACGAAGTTACGCAGCAAACGGTAGAAATCGCGGTGCAGCAGCAGCAACTTGCGCAGCGGCATATACTCTGCTTTCGCAGCAGCCAACGCGTCTGCATTCGCGGTCTCAGCAGCAGCCTTGGCTGCTTCGTAATCTGCGATCTGCTTACCCATCTTGAGGAAATCCGCCTCTTTCATGCCGGGCTTCGGGGTGTCTTCTGCGATGACTGCGAGACCCAGTTTCTGCAGTTTCTCCTGCTCGTAATAAGCCGCATACTCCGCCTGTTTCGCTTTGTAAGCCGCGATCACATCTGCCTCTAACGGTGCCGCCGGAATCGGTTTCTCTTCGATCGTCACGGCATCAATAGCTGCCTGTACCGCTGCCAGATTGATCTTACCGTCTGAAGCCAGTTTCTCAGCTACAGCCTTGATCGATTCATCGGCAATATTATCTATTGCGATAGAATCGGATTGCTCAAACAGCGTCTCCGGGTCTTTGAGTGCGCCACACAGATAGTCTGCGGTCGCGATCACCTCTTTGACACGCAACTTGCCGTCGCCGTCAAGGTCCATCAGACTCAGCGAATCGCTGCTGATCTCCAGACCCGTGGTCGGACAACTCAGAACCGTCCATTTTTTCTTGTCCAGTTCACCTAAATGACGGATATCCTCCGCCGATTGAATACGTACGCGGGTCACACCACCCACATTCGCATAAGTCCATTTGTACTTAGCCATAATATCCAGTATATTTTACAATTTTCAAAAAAACGCTGCAAAGTTACTAAAAAATTTGCACATATCAAAATATTTTTGTAATTTTGCACGCTTTTTTCGCTGAGAGGCGAGAAAAGGCTAATTTATTGTTTAACTTTTAACGGAAATTCGGTATCACGGTATACCGGTATCACGGTATCCCGAAAATATTGATTTCCACCCAAAAATTCTACCACATGGCAGAAAATCTTTCTCTCCAGAACTTCGACTGGGATGCCTATGAAGCACAACAGCAAGGCACAAAAAACGAAGAAGAAATCCAAAAGTATAATGACACCCTGAGCGCCATCAAGGACAACGAAGTCGTTGAGGGTACCGTCATCAGTATCAACAAACGCGAAGTCGTTGTGAACGTAGGCTACAAGTCGGACGGTATCGTTCCGGCATCTGAGTTCCGTTACAACCCTGAGCTCAAAGTAGGCGACAAAGTAGAAGTCTACATCAAGAGCCAGGAGGACAAGAAGGGCCAACTCGTGCTCTCGCACAACGAGGCACGCACCGCTCGCGCTTGGGACCGCGTTAACGAGGCTTACAACGCAGGTGAGATCGTTACCGGTTACATCAAATGGCGTTCGAAAGGCGGCATGATCGTGGACGTTCTCGGCATGGAAGCTTTCCTCCCGGGTAGCCAGATCGACGTCAAGCCGGTTCGCGACTACGACATCCTCGTCGGCAAGACGATGGAGTTCAAGATCGTCAAACTCAATCCGGAATTCCGCAACGTCGTTGTTTCCCACAAAGCACTCATCGAGGCTGAACTCGAGGCTCAAAAGGCTGAGATCGTCGGCAAACTCGAGAAGGGTCAGGTTCTCGAAGGTACGGTTAAGAACATCACCAACTACGGTGTCTTCATCGACCTCGGAGGCGTGGATGGTCTTATCCACATCACCGACCTCAGCTGGGGACGCGTTAACGACCCGCACGAGCTGCTGCAACTCGACCAGAAGATCAACGTTGTTATCCTCGACTTCGATGAGGAGAAAAAACGTATCGCGCTCGGTCTCAAGCAGTTGACTCCGCACCCGTGGGATGCGCTTGATCCGAACCTCAAAGTAGGCGACAAGGTTCACGGTAAGGTAGTCGTTATGGCTGATTACGGCGCATTCGTTGAGATCGCAGAAGGCGTAGAAGGCCTCGTTCACGTATCCGAGATGAGCTGGAGCCAGCACCTCCGTTCCGCTAACGACTTCCTCAAAGTCGGCGACGAGGTAGATGCTGTCATCCTCACTCTCGACCGCGCTGAGCGCAAGATGTCCCTCGGTATCAAGCAACTCAAGGCTGATCCGTGGGCTAACGTGGAGACCAAGTACGCAGTTGGTACTCGCCACTGGGCTAAGGTTCGTAACTTCACCAACTTCGGTGTCTTCGTAGAGATCGAGGAAGGCGTTGACGGCCTCATCCACATCAGCGACCTCAGCTGGACCAAGAAGATCAAACACCCGAATGAGTTCACCCAGATCGGCGCACAGATCGAAGTTGTCGTGCTCGACATCGACGTAGCTAACCGCCGTCTCTCCCTCGGTCACAAACAGCTCGAGGAGAACCCGTGGGAAGAGCTCGAGGCTAAGTTCGGCGTGGACACCATCGTTGATGGTAAGGTTGTTGAACTGACCGACAAGGGCGCTGTCGTTTCGCTCGAGGAAGGCGTAGAGGGCTTCTGCACGACCCGCCACCTCCAGAAGGAAGACAAGAGCCCGGTTGCTGTTGGTGACACCCTGCCGTTCAAGGTGATTGAGTTCAACCGCGACGCTAAGCGTATCCTCGTTTCGCACCTCCGCACTTGGGAGGAGCGCAAGGAGGCAGCTCCGAAGGCAGCTAAGAAAGCCGCTAAGGCTGAAGAACCCGCTCTCGACCTGCCGAAGGTAGAGAAGACCACCCTCGGTGATCTCTCCGCTCTCGCAGAACTGAAGGCTTCCCTCGAAGCAGAAGCAGAGAAGCCGGCTAAGGCTAAAAAGAGCACAAAGAAAGACGCTGAGTAATCAACGCTTTTGGTAAAAAAAGTCCTGCATACTTGCGTATGTGGGATTTTTTTTGTAATTTTGCAGCCGATATGTATCCGAAACTGAAAAACAGACCATGGAAGGTCATCAAATCTGAGAATATCCTGCGTCTCGGGCCATGGTTGTCCGTGCGACAAGAGTGTGTAGAACTGCCTACCGGCAAGCAGATCCCGACGTGGTTCGTGCTCGAGTTTCCCAACTGGATCAACGTCATTGCCATCACCAAGGACGGTAAGATGGTCATGGAGGACCAGTACCGCCATGCCCTCGGAGAGACCCATTACGAACTCGTAGCAGGCGTCATTGATCCGGGTGAGACGCCCCTTCAGGCTGCCCAACGCGAACTAAGCGAAGAAACCGGTTACGAAGGCGGCGAGTGGTCGCTTTTCATGACCCTCTCCCCCAACCCGACCAACCATAACAACCTCTCTTATACTTTCCTCGCTACCGGTGTGGAGAAAGTCCGTGACCAGCATCAAGAAGAAACCGAGGACATCCATGTGGACATCCTCGATCCCTCTCAAGT
>CACZEL010000029.1 GCA_902780235.1 uncultured Bacteroidales bacterium
TTTCTAATTACGCTACAAAGATACAAAAAAAATTGCACATATGCAAGTTTTTGCTTACAAAATGTGCAATTTCTTAAAAAAAGTTTTTCAGTGCCCTCCAATTCGGGCGATTTTTCTTTTTTCTCTTGCGTATGTCGCAAAATTGTAGTACCTTTGCAGCCGCAAAGGTTAGAAACACGAAAAAAAATGAAAAAGGTATTCATATTTTTACTACCTATTTGGGCATTCGGATTGGTTAGTTGCAATACCATCTCCCAACGTAATGATAGTATCATCTTTAGTGAAGTACCGGTTATTCCAGATACTATCATCGATCCTATAGACCCGGAGATTACTCCAGAACTGCCTACGATCGCTAATCCCGGCGCCGGATACACCACCATCGCTATCTACGCGGAGGTTTGCCCGCGTGGTGCGTACCTTGTAGGGACTACAAATGCATGGTATCCGGATGATGACACCTATTCGTTTGAACCTGTTGCAAGTGCTCCAAATTGGTATGCCCTGACAGTGCCATACACTTCGGATTTTCAAGGTAAAGTTGTTGCTCGCCCGTCGGAAGAAGACGTTCCGTTGAGTTGGACTTATCAATGGGGTAAAAATTATGACCCTAATTCATTGGCCGAGTGTGATAGGAATGATATGGCTCTTGACGACAACGTTATCATCCTTGCCGGTAACGGAGAATTTGAATATGAAAACTGCGGTCAGCCAAAATTGGTGCACGTCGCAAACGATGGAGTCGTTTATATCTGGATTAAGAATTGGGAAGTAAGTCCTATTATCGAACCCTGTCCTTTGGAGATCTGCTGGGCAAAAAGCGACTGGGATAGTCCCTATGCTTATTATGATTATGGCATCTGGTATTGGAAACAGATGAATGCAGTGAATGATAGCGTATTTGAACTCTACACCCGATGGGGCGGCAATGGTTTGAGCATCAATGACATAAACGAAGATCATGGCCATGCTTGGTATCCTCTCGATCATGAAACCGTCACGCTTATTGACAATCCGCAAGCCGGTGATAGCGTGCTTGTTACTTTTGTTTCCAGAAAGCAAACGACCGGTCGTCTCTCCATCCGGATGCTGGAGAAGGTGCAGAGTACGATGCCGAGCACAGCAACGGGTAAGGTCGCTGCGCGACGTTAAAAAGTTAAGATGGTCGTTGCACGACGTTAAATAGTTAAAATGGTGACTGCGTCACGTTACTATGCAGCGCCGAACAATTTAACGTCGAAGACCATCTTAACCTATTAACGTTCGAAGAACCATTTTAACCTTTTAACGAAAAATCGTCCTTTTCGGGCGATTTTTCTTTTTTTGTGGGCGATTTTTCTGATTTTATTTGCATATATCAGAAAATTTGTGTAATTTTGCGGCGCAAAATGTAAGAAGCAAATATTATGCCGGAAATTAGTTCATTTTATGGAATAGCAATTTACATGTATATGAGCGAACATAACCCGCCTCATTTCCATGTGAAGTATCAGAATTATGAGGCGCTTATAACCATTAAAGATGGTGTTATCACAGGTTCGCTTCCTCGTCGGGCGTTACGCATGGTGTATGAATGGCTCGACCAACATCAAGACGAGCTATTAGCTAACTGGGAACGTTTAGGTAAATCTGAAGAACCCATGAGAATAGATCCATTACAATAAGGAAGGAGGTTGTTATGATAAATCCGATCTTAAAAGTAACAAATGCTGATTATATTCGCGATTATGTTTTGCGCTTGTCTTTTAATGATGGCGTTACGAAGTATGTGGACTTTTGGCCATTAGCACAAAAAGGCATTTGTGTCAAACTCCAAGACATGGACTATTTCCGTAATTATTCCTTAGACCCCTTTACAGTGGATTGGTCTAATGAAATTGGTTTTGCCCCAGAGTATCTCTATGAGATAGGTACGGCTGCTTAACCAATATCGCTTCACCGCGAGCATTAAAAGTTACGGACGTCATAGGTAGATGCCTTTGACGTCCGTTGTGTATGCGCTGACTAATCGCTTCCTATGCAAGTAATATGAATATCGTATCCTACATTACCTTATAATATACTATGTATATTATCTCGTGAAGTTCGATATTTTATGTGGACTATCCTTGAAAAAGACAATCGTCCATTCTGCATTTCCTACATTTTGAACATAGAGCAATGGTAGTGTCGTAGTAAATAATGAGCCAATACTGCCTAAATTTAATGTAAATTGTTAAAAAATTCATATTTTATTTGCATATATCAGAAAATTTGTGTAATTTTGCAGCGGAAATAACAAACAAGACAACTTACTTAAATCAATTTAATCATATGAAACGAATTTTACTCTCTCTGCTTTTAGCAGTCGTTTTCCTTCCCATGTGGGCGGGAGACATCATCGTGACTACTTCTTCCGAGCGTATTGACGCGCAGATCGTTGAGGTGTCTGAAACCGAGATCAAGTACAAACGTCAGGACAATCTGAATGGTCCTACTTTCGTGCTTTCTACTTCCAAGATCGCTACGATTATTTATGCCAACGGTTCTGTGCAGGCTTTCGAGCAAAAGAAGCAACAGCCTACCACTACAACCTATGGTGGCGGCGCCATTAACACGAGCCATAATTCGGACTATCGTCCGGGTATGATCGAGAAGAAAGGTGACTACTACTGGTTAGGCGACACCCGTATGGACGAGGAGCAGTATTTTGCCTATATCCAGAAGAACTGTGAGGCAGCGTGGGATAGTTACCGCTTGGGTAACAGACTTTGGCGTGCCGGTTTTGGTCTCTTAGGTGCCGGCGGTGGTGTCTGGTTGACCGGTCTGATCGTAACCTGCACTACGATGGGTACGTACACCTATACGTATAACGTCAACACGGGTCAGATCTACAACTCCAAACTCAGTGTCAATTGGGATCAGTACTATGCAGGTGTTTCGCTCTTGGCGATTGGTTCTGCTGCGTTGACCGCCAGTGTGCCGCTGATCGTAGTAGGTGCTATCAAGCGTAACAACTCGCATAATGTGTATAACGAGGAGTGCGCGCCGAAGAATACGGCTGCTTTGAGCCTCGACCTCCAGGCAAGTCAGAACGGCCTTGGTTTGGCATTGAAATTCTAACAAACAAACTCTGATAGTATGAAACGTTTCTTTCTCACGCTGCTCGTAGCAGCCATCGTCTTCCCCTTGTGGGCTGCAGACATTATTGTTACCACTTCTTCCGAGCGTATCGACGCGAAGATCGAAGAAGTATCGGAAACAGAAGTGAAGTACAAGAAAGCCGACAATCCCAACGGTCCGCTGTTCGTTATCAAAACCGACCAGATCGCTTCCATCATCTACAGCAACGGTTCGGTATCTGTGTTCGAACAGAAGAAAGAGGAGCCCAAACAGCCACAGGCTGTACGCGTTGCTTCCTACGGTGTGTATGATGCCTATGGTATTTATACCCCGATGGGTGGTGGTATCATTCCCGAATACCAACCGGGTATGATGATCCGCAAGACCGATGATTATTATTGGTTGGGCGATTTCCGTATGGACGAACGTCAGTACCTGGAGTATATCCGTTACAACTGCCAAGAGGCTTGGGATAGTTATCAGACAGGTAGCCGCCTCTGGGGTGCCGGTTGGGGACTCTTCGGTGGAGGTCTGGGTATGTTCATCGCTGGTCTGGAACTCTATCTAATCGGTCTCGACGGTAAAAAAATTGACACTGCTTTAACGACGAGTGGCTCGATCCTCCTTGCTTTTGGTTCTATTTCCTTAAGCGGTTGTGTACCTCTATTGGTTGTAGGTTCGATCAAACGTAATAACACCCACGAGGTTTATAACGAATCGTGCGCTACGCGTCAGACCGCATTGGAATTCCAATTGCAGGCAAGTCAGAACGGCTTGGGTATCGCCATGAAGTTCTAAGAAAAGGTTCACTCTTTTTATCTTCCGCATTAGTGCGCAGCCAGTCGGCTGCGTGCTTTTTTTATAATTTTTTATAAAAAACTTGCATATGTCGAGAAAAAGCAGTAATTTTGCAAAAAATTTAATACCTCATAAGTAAAGTGAAGAATATTGTTGTTCGATTTTGTGGAGACTCAGGCGACGGAATGCAGCTGACGGGTAACATGTTTGCCCAACTGGGAGCCGAGCTGGGTCATGAGATTTCCACACTCCCGGACTTCCCCGCGGAGATTCGTGCGCCACAAGGTACATTAGGTGGCGTGAGTGGTTTTCAAGTTGAGTTAGGTAGCGGCGTCTATACGCCGGGAGACAAAGCCGATGTCATCGTAGCGATGAACGCAGCGGCATTGAAAGTGTGTACCTTGGGGTCGCATTTCAATCACCCGCAGGCGCATTTCGATGAGGAGTTCTCGCTCTATCATCGTCACGCCATCGTCATCGTCGATACCGACAGTCTGACCGACAAAGACCTCGAGAAAGCGCAGTATCATACCGACAATCCGTTCACGGAGTTAGGCATCCCTGAGTCCGTGCAGATCGTGCCGGTCACGCTGACCACGCTTACCAAAGAGGCGCTCAAAGAGAGTGGGATGGATAACAAGTCCATCCTCAAATGCCGGAATATGTTCGCCTTGGGTCTTATCTATTGGCTCTTTGACGAACCGATGGAGAAAGCGATTCATCTGCTTGAAGAGAAATTCAAGAAGAAACCCGCCCTCATTGCGCCGAATACCAAGGTCATGGTCGATGGTTATAACTATGGTCAGAACCTCGCTTTGTCGATCAACCAGATTCGTCTGGAAGGTCAACCTTCCGAAGCACATGGCACGTATACCTCCATTGCCGGAAATAAAGCCACAGCATGGGGTCTTATCGCAGCCGCAGAGAAAGCGGGCAAGCACCTCTTCCTCGGTTCATATCCTATCACGCCGGCGACGGATATCCTCCATGAACTGGCGGCCCGCAAGGACATGAACGTCATGGCCATCCAAGCCGAAGATGAGATAGCCGGTGTTTGTACCGCTATCGGTGCCGCTTTTGCCGGTGACCTCGCTTGTACCACTACTTCCGGTCCTGGTCTGAGCCTCAAGTCGGAAGCCATCGGTCTGGCTGTCATGGCGGAGTTGCCGCTCGTCATCGTCGATGTACAACGCGGTGGACCTTCAACCGGTCTGCCTACCAAGACCGAACAGACCGACTTGCTCCAAGCCCTCTACGGCCGTAACGGTGAGTGTCCGGCAGTCGTTTTGGCGGCTTCGAGTAGCGCTAACTGCTTTGATTTTGCCTACGAGGCATGTAAGATAGCCCTCGAGAATATGACGCCGGTCATCTTGCTCACCGACACCTATCTGGCGAACGGTACAGCCCTCTGGCGGGTACCGAAGATGGCAGAACTGCCGGAGATCCATCCGCAAACCGTTCCTGAAGAACTGAAAGGTCATTTCAATCCTGCGCTCCGTGACGAACGAGGCGTGCGCTATTGGGCATACCCGGGTATGGAAGGATACGAACATCGCAATATCGGTCTCGAGCGTGATGCCGAACGAGGCACCATCTCTACCAACCCCGAGAACCATGAAGTCATGGTCCGTGCCCGTCAAGCCAAGATCGCCCAGATCGCCAACTCTATCCCGGATCTGAAGGTGATAGAGCCAAAAGCTAAGAGCCAAGAGCCAAAGTCCCACGAGCTCCTGCTCGTGGGTTGGGGTAGTACCGAAGGTCATCTTCATGCGGCTGCAGACGAACTGCATTGCGACCTCGTGCAGTTCAATTATATCTGCCCGCTGCCTCGCAACACCCACGAGGTACTGAGTCAATACAAGCGCATTATCGTGTGCGAATTGAATACGGGTCAGTTTGCAGCTTATCTTCGTAGCCAATTCCCCGACCTGCCAATAGAACAATATAACGAAATTCAAGGACAGCCCTTTGCTGTAGAAAGGATAGTTAAGTATGCAAGCAAGTGATTTTAAATCTGATCAATATGTACGATTCTGCCCGGGATGCGGTGACCATGCCATTTGCATGGCGCTGCAGAAAGCCATGGCGCAGATAGGTATCCCGACCCATGAAGTGGCTGTCGTTTCCGGTATCGGTTGTTCCAGCCGAATGCCGCATTACCTCAATACCTACGGTTTCAACACCATTCACGGACGTGGTGGTGCGATAGCTACCGGCGTTAAGACCTCGCATCCTGAATTAACCGTTTGGCAGATGAGCGGTGACGGAGACTGTCTCGCTATCGGTGGAAACCATTTCATTCACGAGATACGCCGTAACGTGGACCTCAATGTCTGCATGTTCAATAACCGTATCTACGGTTTGACCAAAGGTCAGTACTCGCCGACAAGCCCCAAGGGTTTTGTCTCCAAGTCCTCTCCGTTCGGTACGGTAGAGCGTCCGTTCGTACCGGCTCAACTGGTACTCGGCGCAGGAGGTACGTTCTTTGCCCGTACGCTCGATGTCGATATGCCGACGACGGTAGATTGTCTCGTTGCAGCACAGCAACACAAAGGCTGCTCGATTGTGGAGTGCCTTGTTAACTGCGTGATTTTCAATAACGGAACACACGCATGGATCGCAGACCGCGAGCAACGTGCCGAGCATAGCATCATCCTCAAGCACGGCGAGAAGATGATCTTTGGTGCCAATAACGACAAAGGTCTGGCGGTGGAGATTGATCCTGTCACCTTCGTGCCGAAGATGATCGTGGTACCGGCAGATGATCCGCGCGTACTCGTTCACGACGCTACCCAACCGGACCCGACGCTTCATCGTCTCTTGGGCCTCATGGGTCAAGATCGTATCGTGAGTGTGAACGCAGAACCCGATAACGACCTGCCGATCGCTTTAGGTGTGATCCGTAATGTCGAAGCAGAGACCTACGACCAAGCCGTCAACGGTCAGATCGCTGACATTCGTGAAAAAGCAAAAGTAAAAACATTTGATGAACTGACATCCACTTTGGAGAGTTGGCAGATGTAAAAAAGAAGCGACCTTTCGGGTCGCTTCTTTTTTGGGGAAACATGATAATTTATGCCTGCACTTGTTTGGATTCGTACTCTGCTTTTACGTCCTCATAGAAATGGGCGTAGGAGGTAGCCATGTAGGGCTGCAACCACAGCAGACCGATTCCGAGGGTGATGATACAGAGCAGCACCCAGCCGATGAAGGTCAGCTCCAGCACGAACAGCTGCCATTTATGACCGCGCATCATCAAACGGCTGGTACGCAGTACTTCGCGTACACCCATCTCTTTGTTGTCGCGGATAACGTACGGTACCATGCCATATGCCAGACCTAAGATGATAGCGCCGATCATGAGAGTAGGGAGGGCAATCAATGCCACCAAGAGGCCTACCAACAAACCACTCAGCACGTACGTTGACCAGCGGTCCGCGAAATCCCGGAAGAGCGCCGACAGATAGCTACCCTCGATCTCCTCGCGGCGTGCATACGCCAGACACAAGTTAGCGAACGAATAAGAAAGCGGTACGGTAATTAAAAAAGCTGCCAGCAGACTACATCCGCTGCCGGACATAGCAAGCCAAGGGAGCTCTGCTAAGACACCAACATAATTCGGTGTAGCAAAGATAACTGCGATAAACGAAATAATCAGCATCAATAATGCCATTTCGTTCCAACGACCAGATAAGGTCTCACGCGCTTGAGCGCGATACTCTGAATACATTTTCATACGTGTTGATTTTTAAAGGGTTAGAGGATTAAAGGGTTAGGGGTTAGCGGTACTTGCTTTCGGAGCAGTCTCCGAGGATAGAGAGATAGGACTCGTATCGGCTGATCGCTATCTCGCCGTGCTCGACGGCTTCGATGACCGCACAGCCGGGTTCATTCGTGTGCGTACAGTTACCAAAACGGCAATCACGACCGGCAGCAAAGATCTCTCGAAAATAATGACTCACCTCATCTTTCTGAAAATCAATCGTTCCGAAACCCTTAATACCCGGCGTGTCTATTATTCGGCTCTTAGCTCTTAGCTCTTGGCTCTTAGCTTCTTCAAGGAAATACATCTCCGAGAAGGTCGTCGTGTGCATACCTTTGTCATGGGCATCGGATATCTTACCCGTTCGGGTCATCTCTTTGCCGAAGAGCGCATTAAGTAACGTGCTCTTTCCAACACCCGAGTTTCCTGATAGTAACGTCGTTTTTCCTTCGAATAAAGAAAATAAATCTGACTTCTGACTTCTGACTTCTGAATTCTGAAGACTGATCGCTGAAATCTCAATAGTAGGGTAGCCGATAGACTCGTAAAGCGCCCGTAACTCTGCTAATTGCGCGAGTTCGTCTTCCGTCAGCAGATCTATCTTATTAAAAATAAGGATCGCGCGCACGCGATAGGCCTCGCAGGTCGCGAGGAAGCGGTCAATGAAGGTCGTACTGGTTACAGGATGGTTGACCGTCACGATGAGCGCCACCTGATCCACATTAGCCGCTAAGATATGGCTTTCTTTGCTCAGGTTCGTGGACTTACGGATGATGTAGTTCTTCCGATCCTCGATCTCTGTGATCCAGTTCGTGACGGTAACGGTGCTTTCGACTTTCGACTTTTGACTTTCGACTATTACGTAATCGCCCACAGCCACGGGGTTGGTACTACGGATACCACGAATGCGGAAGTTGCCTTTGATATGGCACTCCACATTCGTACCATCGTCCATCCGAACGATGTAACTGCTACCCGTAGATTTAATAACGAGACCTCGCATTAAACGGTCATTATCTCCTTCTCTTTAGCTGCGTAGAGGGCATCCACCTTGGCGATATATTTATCGTGGGTCTTCTGCATCTCTTCCTCGGCATCTTTCTCGATGTCCTCGCTCAGACCGTTCTTGACGAGTTTCTTGAACTCCTCAATCGCGTCACGGCGGGCATTACGGATTGACATCTTTGCGCTCTCTGCCTCGCCTTTACATTGTTTGCACAACTCACGACGACGCTCTTCGGTCAGCGGCGGTAAGATCAAACGGATGGTCTCACCGTTGTTCGAGGGTGCCAAACCGATATTCGAATTGATGATAGCGCGTTCGATATCGCTAATCAGTTTTTTCTCCCAAGGCGTGATCGCGATCGTGCGAGCGTCAGGGGTAGTGATCGTCGCGCAGTTAGCCAGAGGCGACATCGCACCATAATAATCGATCTTGATCGGGTCTAAGATACGCGGGTTCGCTTTTCCTGCACGGATATGTTGCAGGGTGTCGTCCAAGTGAGCGACAGCAGACTGCATCTGCTCTTCAGCTGCATTCTGATACAATTCCAATTCGTCGTTCATATTAATGAATAATTAATAGTGAATAATTAATAATGAATATCTTACGGAGTGACGAGTGTTCCGATAGGTTCGCCGTTAATGACTTTCTCGAGGTTACCGAGTTGGTCCATGTTGAAGACATAGATCGGCAGTCCGTTCTCTTTCGCCATGATGGTAGCGGTCATATCCATGACCTTCAGTCCGCGAGCGATGACCTCATCGTACGTGATCTCGGTGAACTTCGTCGCCGTCGGGTCTTTCTCCGGGTCAGCGGTGTAAATACCGTCCACACGCGTACCTTTGAACATCACGTCGGCTTTGATCTCCAACGCACGCAGGCTCGAACCCGTGTCGGTCGTGAAATAAGGAGCACCCGTTCCGCCGGCAAGGATCACCACGTTCCCTTTGTCCAAGAGCCGTTGTGCCTTGGCAGGACTGTAGAAATCACCGATCGGCTCCATGCGGATCGAGGTCAGTACACGAACCGGTTGACCGATAGCTTCCAAAGCCGAAGCCAAGGCCAAGGAGTTGATCACCGTAGCCAACATGCCCATCTGGTCACCTTTGACGCGGTCAAAACCTTTCTTGGCACCACTCAGCCCGCGGAAGATATTACCGCCACCGATCACGATGCCGACCTGTATGCCTTTTTGAGCGATCGCTTTCACTTGCTCTGCATACTCTGCCAAACGTTGGGTATCGATACCCTGCTTACTTTCTCCGGCCAGGCTTTCACCCGATAATTTCAGAAGTATTCTCTTAAACATAACAGTTTAACGTTTTTATGTAATAAAAACCATTTTAACCGTTTAACGTGACGCAGTCACCATCTTAACGGTACCAAGAGGCGTACATTGCGTAGTTATTGGCTATTTTTTTGTTGATCTCTTCAGTCTGGGCAGGATCGGCTTTCTTGATGAATTTTGCCGGCACACCTCCCCAGATCTCGTGCGGACCGATCTGCGTTCCTTTGAGCACGAGGGCATTGGCAGCTACGATCGCACCTTCGCCTACATGCGCATCATCGAGTAGGGTAGCACCCATCCCGATCAGGGCATAGTCATCGACGTCTGCGCCGTGAATCGTCACGTTGTGTCCTACGGACACGTAGTCGCCTAACTTAATGGTCGATTTCTGATACAGCGTATGCAGTACCGCGCCGTCTTGGATGTTACAATGCTTGCCGATGACGATCGTGTTCACATCGCCGCGTAACACGCTGTTGAACCACAGACTCGATCCCTCGCCCACCGTCACATCGCCAACGACCGTCGCGTTCTCCGCCATAAACACGTCGTCAGCAATGTGCGGTGTCAGGATCTCACCGTTCCTATTTATTGCTTTTATCAAAGCCATAATTAGCGAGCAGCGATAATTGCCAAGAACTTCTCTGCTACGAGTGCTGCGCCACCGATCAGACCACCGTCGATATCCGGGCAAGCGAAGAGTTCAGCTGCGTTCTTCTCGTTGCAACTTCCGCCGTACAGGATCGTCGTGTCCTCTGCTGCCTCTTTGCCGTATTTCTCTGCCACGAGGCTACGGATATACGCGTGGATCTCCTGTGCCTGTTCCGGCGTTGCGGTCAGGCCCGTACCGATAGCCCATACCGGTTCGTAAGCCAGTACGATATTCTTCCATTCCTCTGCGCTCAGACCGAATACAGAACCCTCGAGTTGTGCTTTTACCACCTCGTTCTGTTGACCTGCCTCGCGCTCCTCCTTGATTTCACCGATACAGAAGATCACCTTCAGACCGTTAGCCAATGCCAGACGTACCTTTGCCTCCAACATCGCATAGCTCTCAGCGTAGTACTGACGACGCTCCGAGTGACCGAGGATCACGTACTCAGCGCCGGTCGATTTAACCATCTCTGCACTAACCTCACCGGTGTAAGCACCCTTCTCGTGGTCTGCGCAGTTCTCTGCGGCTACTTTGATAGCCGAACCCTTGAGCAACTCGCTAACGGTTGCCAAGTGGATGAACGGCGTACCGATCACAACGGCACATTTCGGTTCTTTTACTGCTTCTTTCAACTCGGTAGCCAATGCTACACCTTCCTGCAGGTTCTTGTTCATTTTCCAGTTACCTGCTACCATTTTAATTCTTGCCATAATATATAAATTTTAAATTTGAAATCTTAAATCATAAATCGAGTTGCCGAACATTATGTTTGGCAACGACATATCCATTTTGCACGACAAACACACCCGGGTTCGCTCGTACGATTGTCTTCAGCGTCACGGGATCAATCGTGCAGAACACGTTCATATCGATCTCGTGCTCTATGCAGAAATTCTCGATGTCCGCCTCACCCGAACCGGTCAGGATATAACAGTCAGGCGTGTCCTCCACCATCTTGCGCACTTTGTCGATCTGCTTGAGATCCGCCTTCTTCAGGTCGTACATCGTGATGAGTGTCACCGGTTCTTCGGACTCCAGGATATCGTATGTCAGATCGTCGAAGTCCATATTCAGGATCTCGAAATCATGGATCGGCGCCTCATAGCCTTTCTTTACAAGCACCGAGTGTTGATCTACGAAGACCCACGTGCTGTCACCTTTCGGGTAATTCGTCAAGTCGAACTCTTGCTCCACACCGTCTTTGGCGTAGATAAGGGTCGTCTCATACACGTCGGGTTCAGCGTCTTCGGGAATCTCCATCAGGGTAGGGATATGGTTGCCGATCTTATACGGACGGAAATCCATCGGCGGCAGATGGGTATAGCTATACCCCATGATACCGGCTACGGATCCTGCTCCGAGCACGACGAGTACCATCTCCATCCACCAGCTCCATAATTGCGGAATGGCTTTCTTGCAGATCAGCAGGATGATCACCAAACAGAGGAACACCACGTTCTTCCAGAACGTCTGCCAGTTGGTCAGCACCAGTGCGTCCCCGAAACAACCGCAGTCACTCACGGGATTCGTCAGCGCGATCCAAAGCGTCAACGGGGTCATAACAAGATAAAAAGCGAGTGCGATCCAACTCGTCACTTTCGTGCGTACATTACATAACATACACACGCCTAAGATCCATTCGGTGGCGATCAGCAGTACGGCTGCTGTTCCTGCCAAAGGCAGCAGGTCGGTGAAGAACCCGCCGAAAGCCTTCAGATAATCTTCGATCTTATAGACCGTGCCTAATGGATCTACCGCCTTCACGAATCCCGAGAACAGGAAGGTCAAAGCGAGTAGGGTACGTGCTGTCGAACCAATGATATGTGCCGGTTTAATAGTCATTTTTAATTCTTAATTTTTAATTTTTAATTCTCATAGTGAATCAGATCGAAGATCGCATAATTCACTATGTCAAAGTAATTGCCTTCCACGCCTTCGGAAGCAATCGTCTTGCCGTTATTAGCGAGAATAGTCTTGATGCGGATCACTTTCGCCATGATCATATCGACGATCCCTTCTTTACTCATCTCGCGCCATGCCTCGCCGTAGTCATGGTTCTTGCGCATCATCAACTCTTTGGCTTCGTTCAGCACCTGGTCATAAAGCCTCATCGCCTCGTCGTTGGACATATCGATCGCGTCTTTATAACCCTTACGACCCTGAATGATCGCCGTGATGCCATAGTTGACGATCGCCCGCAGGTTGCCCTCGATATCGTCGCCCACCAGACTCACGCCGGTTTCTTGCCGTTGACGGATATTACAAACCTTGATATAGATCTGGTCCGTGATGCCATGCAGACGGAAGATACGCCAAGATGCCCCGTAGTCGCTCATCTTATCAACGAATATCGCCCGACATTTCGCCGTCACTTCATCAAATTGTTTATTTGTATCTGCCATAACAGTTTAACAATTTAACATTTTAACCTTTTAACGAGTTCGGGGAGGTCAACTTGTTGTTGAGTTCCTGAACTCATCTCTTTCAGCATCACCGTGTTGGTCTCCATTTCGTTGCCGCCGACGATGGCTACATACGGGATCTGCTTGTCGTCTGCATAGCCCATCTGCTTCTTCATCTTGGTCGGTTCGGGGTACACTTCAACGGCAATTCCCTTAGCCCGCAGCTCTTTGGCCCACTTCAACGCATAAGCCAATTCGTCCGTTCCGAACGTTGCGAAGAGTACTTGTGTGGCAGACTGCAACTCCTTCGGGAATAAATCCAACTCCGTCAGTACATCGTAGATTCGGTCCGCACCAAACGAGATACCTACGCCCGACACACTCGGCAAACCGAAGATTCCGGTCAGGTTATCGTATCGACCGCCACCGGTGATCGAACCCATCTGCACGTCCAGCGCCTTCACTTCGAAGATCGCACCCGTGTAGTAATTCAGTCCGCGTGCGAGACACAGATCCAATTCAATATTCAATCTGCAATCTACATTTTCCAATAATTGGAATACCTCTTCCATTTCGGCTACACCCTTCAGACCGGTCTCGCTGTTCGCTAAGATGGTCTTCAAAGCCGTAAGTTTCTCGGTCGTCGTACCGCTGAGATTGAGGATAGGCTGCAACTTAGCCACCTGATCGTCATTCAGTCCGCGTTCTACCAACTCCGCATTCACGGCCTCTACACCGATCTTATCGAGTTTGTCGATCGCTACCGTAATATCCACCATCTTATCGGGCGCACCGATCACTTCGGCGATACCGGCAAGGATCTTACGGTTGTTAATATGCAGGCACACGTTGATGCCAAGGCGCTTATACACCTCTTCAACGATCTGGATCAACTCCAACTCGCCGATCAGGCTGTCACTACCGATCACATCGACGTCGCATTGATAGAACTCACGGTAACGGCCTTTCTGCGGACGGTCGGCACGCCAAACGGGTTGAATCTGATAGCGTTTGAAGGGAAAAGAGATCTCCTCGCGGTGTTGCACCACATAACGTGCAAAAGGAACGGTCAGGTCGTACCTTAGACCTTTCTCCGGTGCCAGATTGGCTTTCTCTCCGCTGTTCTGGATACGGAAGAGCAGTTTGTCGCCTTCCTCACCGTACTTACCCATCAGCGTACCGATATTCTCCATCGCCGGTGTCTCAATCTGCTGAAAACCATACAGACTGAACACACCTTTGATCGTATCAAAGATATAATTGCGACGCGCCATCTCCACTTGTCCAAAATCCCGCGTCCCCTTTGGTATACTTGGTTTTTGTGCCATAAAACTATATTGTTTGATGTCGTTTGAGATTGTTTGAGATTGTTTGAGATCGTTTAAACCTTCAAACCTCAAACTTCAAACTAAAAAATATTATTATATATTTTCTCTGTTGCGCCGAGTTCAGACTCCACATATTGTGCAGCCTTGGCGCCAATTGTTTCGTGTTGTGCAAAAGCGGTTTCGAGCGCTTCTTCCAGTTCCGCATAATTGCTGATGCTCCGTGCAGCTCCTGCGTCAATCAGGCCTTGTGCTTCCCGGAAATGGTGGTAGTTCGGTCCGAACAGAACCGGTACACCATACACCGCCGCTTCGATCGTGTTGTGGATACCGACACCGAATCCGCCGCCGATATATGCCACTTGTCCGAACCGATAGATCGAGGACAGCAGACCGATCGTATCCAGCACCATCACTTGTGCGTGCTGAAGGATATTCACCCGACTTTCATTGGACGGCTGATTACTGATTACTGAATACTTAATAATCTTTCCCTCGAAGAGATTGAAAATGAAATGCAGATGCTCCTCATTGATCTCATGCGGCACCAGAATGAGTTTCGCACCATTAAGCGGAGCGTCATCATTACAACATTTCATCAATAACTCCTCATCCTTCGGCCATGTGCTTCCGGCCACTAACACCCGTTCAGCGCCTTCTACGAACTGCGCGATCGGCGTAAAACGGCTATCGTTTTTCGACTTCTGACTTTCGACGATCGCCTTCACCCGATCAAACCGCGTGTCGCCGGTCACCGTGCAGTTCGCTATCCCGTGTTCTGCTAACAACGCGCGCGAAGCCTCATCTTGTACGTACAGGTGCGTGAAGCACTTGAGCAGGTTGAGCGAACTTTTGCCGTACCAATGAAAGAACCGTTGGGTAGGGCGGAAGATCGCGCTGATGCTGTAGGTCGGGATATTCCTTTTCTTGAGCACACGCAGGTACGGCGGCCAGAACTCATACTTCACGAACAGCGCCTTACTCGGCTGCAGGGCATCCAAGAACTTATTCGCGTTATGCCGGTTAGGGAAGGGCAGATAGAACACGCCGTCGACGAGCTCATAGTTCTTCCTCAACTCATACCCCGACGGACTAAAGAAGGTCAGAACGATAGGTCTTTTGTCTTTGAGTGAAACGGTCTTTTGTCTTTCGACTAACCTTTCTATGATCGGCCTTGCTTGCTCGAACTCGCCTACCGATGCCGAGTGGATCCATATGGCTCCCCTCAACGCCTGTAATTGGGCGATGTGTTCCTTGTCCAGCGTCTGCTGCTGACCTTTCAACAATGCGATGATTTTCTTACCCATTATGCTAATTGGCTTTGCACCACCTGTGCCACCATCTTTCCATCGGCATTAGGCAGCGCCGCTTTGATGGCTTTGACGAACAGACCCATGTTCTTCTTCTCGGCGTCCCAACCGTTCGCCTCTTTGGCGGCGTTGAAAGCACGAACGATATCCTCTTCGCTCGCTGCCTTGGGCAGGAAAGTCTCCAGAACCGCTATCTGCGCATTCTCTGCGTCTGCTAACTCCTGACGACCTGCAGCGATGTATTGCTCCACGGACTCCTGACGTTGTTTGACCATCTTCTTGATGATCTGGATCTCGTCTGCCTCTGTCAACTCTTTACCGGCATTCTCCTTGCTGGTCTGCCAGTTCAGGAACGCACTCTTGATCGCGCGCAGGCTCTCTGTGCGTACCGTATCATGGTTTTTCATTGCCTCCATGATCAAGGAATTCAACTCATTTTTCATATCGCGTTTTTGTTAATTCCACAATTCGGCTGCAAAGGTACAAAAATTATTTCATATACGCAAGCCCGCGCGCGTTTTTTTAGGAAAAAAGTATCGTCGTTTTATTCAAAGGTAAGTCCTCCGGCTTCGGGATGATGAAGATCCGCAGGGCGATAGAGGAAGGAAATTGAGCGAAATAGGGATCGGCAGAGAGGATCCAGTCGATATGATCTATCGGAAAACGCCGCATCGCCATCTTGTGCCAATAGCGGATATGTTTCTCCTGTTTGGGCACGACTTTGACACCAATCTTTCCATCGGAAAAATGCACAATTGCAACCGCACGTTCTTTCTGAATCGTTGCCTGCGCTTTCTGTTCTTCATTCAGGCGATGAGAGATCGTGATATGCCGATGACCCTCTTCGTTGATACGCGCCATCTCTGCACGGAATAGCCGACCATGTGCCGAAGTGTCGCGTAATTGATTGACGGCAATATAATAATGAATCATCTCGTGCAGAATCGTGTCTTGCACGACTTCTTCCGGCAGGTCAATTCGAACATTTATGCGTAACACAAAATTCTCATTTCTGTACCCGCCAAACAAGCCCTGCCGTTTCCGCACAAAGGTCACTTTACCCAAGAAGCCCTTGGCATGGCTGAGCTTAATCGGAAGGGTAGGTAGTGCCCCACCAAAATACTGCCGGTTATACTCATCAAATCGCGCCTGTATGTATTCTATCGTCGGTTTCACGCTGCAAAGATACGACTTTTTTATGAAATATGCAAGTTTTATTTGCGTATGTGCAAAATTTGCAGTAAATTTGCAGCCGATTAAGACCAAACAAACAGTAAAAAATGAGAAAATCCATTACCTTGGCGCTATTACTATGGGTATGCACGCTGACCGCCGTCGTTCCTTCTTATGTAAATCCCATACTTCCGTACGATTATTCCGATCCGGATGTGATTCGGGAGGGAGAGACGTATCTCATGACTTCTTCCTCGTTCAATAACGTCCCCGGTTTGCAGATTCTGACCTCCCGGGATTTGGTTCATTGGCAGATCGAAGATGCCGCTATTCCCCATGTTCTTCCGGGATATCAGCAAGGCGATAAGGTGTTGGGTAATTTTGTGTGGGCACCTTCCATACGGGAGCATGACGGACTCCTTTATATTTTTTACGGCGACCCGGATCGGGGTATCTATTGTATCCGAGGAAAACTGCACGCCTGGGAAGAGCCCGTTTTGGTCATGTCCGGGAAAGGGCTGATTGATCCCTGTCCGCTGTGGGACGAAGATGGACGCGTGTGGTTGGTTCATTCGTTAGCCGGTAGTCGGGCGGGGCTGAAGAGTGTGCTGCTTATGGCAGAACTCACCGGCGATGCTTTAAGCGTCAAAACGCCCAGCCGTATCATTTTTGATGGTCATGCCGAGCACCCGACTTGTGAGGGACCGAAGTTATACAAACGAAACGGGTACTACTATATCATGCATCCTGCCGGAGGAGTCTCTACCGGCTGGCAAGTAGTGCAACGAAGCCGTTCTATCTATGGACCGTACGAACTGAAAATAACCCTGCAGCAAGGCCGTACCGCCATCAACGGACCGCATCAAGGGGCTTGGGTGGATACGCCGGAAGGGAAGAGCTGGTTCGTTCATTTTCAAGACCTTGGTACCGCCGGACGAGTCGTTCATATGCAGCCCGTTCAATGGGTGAACGATTGGCCGGAAATGGGACGCAAAGGGGAACCGGTAAGCCAAATGAAAGGTCTGAAAACAAAAGAAAAAGGACCTACATGGGCCAATTTCGCTCGTCGCGATGAGTTCGATCAGGCAGTCTTGGCGCTTGATTGGCAGTGGGCCGGGGGATATATCGATCCCAAATGGTTTTTCTGCGATGCCGCAAACAGTACATTGCGTCTATATAGTGCCGAAAGAAACGATGAGTTGATGCCGAATATGTTACTGCAGAAGATTCCTGCGGTCTCCTTTACAGCAACCACTCGAGTTCGGTTTATGCCCTGTTCAAACAAAAAAATGGAAGGCGCAGAGAAGGCGGGAATGATTGTTTTCGGACGCAAGGTCTTCACGCTGGAACCCTCTGTTACCAACGAATGGACTTACCTCCGTTTAACGATGGATGATCACCAGAACGGTCAGTTCTATACCTCCTCAGACGGCAAAAAATGGACAAAAACCGGGGAGTTGTTTCATGCGGATAAGGGATACTGGACAGGTGCTCAGGTGGGGCTGTTCTGTACGCGTAGCAAGTCTATTAACGATGCCGGTTGGCTTGATGTGGATTGGTTTGAAATAGAGACAAGTAATCAGTGGTAAAATCGCGATCAAGCATTGTCTGCTTACCGCGTACATCAACTATCAAGTTTTCAATGTGATTAGTTGTTGGTATCTGCTCTTGTCCTACTTTTACTATTTCGTTTTTCTTAGCCATATTGTGGTCTATAACTGGTCGCAAATTGCGACCAGTTCGTTTGATGCACCCAATAGGGTGCAAAGGTACACAAAAATTTTGACATACGCAAATTTTTTGCTTAAATAAAAGCAAAACGGCGGCAAAAATGCCACCGTAATGCGATTTTACTCACAATTTTGTGTGAATTTGTGAATCTGTGAATCGTAATAAAAATAGATGGATGATGACAAAAATTCTCGATTTTATATACGCGCGGCGCGAAAGACGGAAGTTATGAAAAATCTACAAAGTAGATGAAAAAATAAAATAAAAACACATTTTGCTTGCGTATGTCGATTTTTTTTCGTACCTTTGCAGCCAAAATGGCGCAAAGCCGTTGAGTGAAGACATAATATAAAAAATACTATACAAAATGAACTTATCAGAGATTACTGAAAAGATCTACGCCGAAGGTGTAGAAAAAGGAAATGCGCAAGCGCAGGAGATCATCGCGGAAGCGCAGAAAAAAGCAGAGGCTATCGTAGCTGACGCACAAAAGAAGGCAGAAGCACTCATCGCTGATGCGGAGAGCAAGTCTGCAGATTTGGACAAGAAGACACGTGCGGAACTGAAGTTGTACGCTGAGCAGAGCGTGAATGCGGTGAAGACCGAGATCGTAAACCTGCTCTCGGACAAGATCGCTGCGGACAGCGTGAAGGCTGCGACGGCAGATGCGAAGTTCATGCAGGGTCTGATCGCGAAGTTAGCAGAGCAGATGGCTAAGAACGGCGAGGTGCTGATCGAGACCAAGGATGCCGAGGCGTTGAAGAAATATTTTGCGGCTAACGCGAAGGGATTGCTCGAGAAGGGCGTGAAGATCGCAGAGGTGAAGGGTATCAAGACCGATTTCACGATTCAGCCGGCAAAGGGTGGATACAAACTTGCCTTCGGTGACGCTGAGTTCATCGCATATTTCAAGGAAATGCTTCGTCCGCAACTCGTTGAAGAGTTATTTTGATAGAAAAAAACAGATAAAATACTGATAAGAAAATTATAAAGATAATAATTTTTGAAAAAAACAATAAATTGTTCCATACTTTTGCTTAATAATTTTCAATCATAAATAAATTTACATTGAACATTCTTAATCAAAACTATGATTTTACAAATCTTTTTCAAAAATCAATTATATTAATTATACTTTTCTTTCAGACATAAACACAAAATACAACTCAATGACTTACGAATGTTTATTGGCGGGATTGCCGGAACTGAAGGCAGGAAGTGATAGTCCGATCTCGATGGAGAAACTGGACGAACTGCTGGATGAACAGCTTTCTGCGTCGGATAAGAAATACCTGGAGCTGCTGCGGGCACCGATGGACGAGGCGACTTTGGCGGAAGGGCTGAAGGCGCGGAATAAGTTCGTGCGGGAGTGGTTTGCGTTCAATCAGGACATGAATAATGTGCTGGTAGCGCAGATATGCCGTAAGCACGGGTTCGATGCCAAAACCCAGATCGTCGGAGAAGGGGAAGTGGCTGAACAGCTGCGGAGCCACGTGAACCAGAAAGACTTCGGTCTGAACGAGGTAAGCGGTGACTGGACGGAGATCCTGGCGCTTGCAGGCATCGAAGACCTGATGCAACGCGAGAAAGCGCAGGACGCGATTCGGTTCGAGTGGTTGCAAAGCCGCACGGAGTTCGATTTCTTCTCGCCGGAGATGGTGTTTGCGTACTACCTCGAAGCAGTAATGCTGCATAGATGGAGCATTCTGACCATCGAAGAAGGCGAAAAGATCTTCAGAGAGCTTGTCGCTGACATGAAGAAAGGCGTGCGCCTTGATTAATCGACATCTCGATATGTCGATGTATCGATATCTCGTTATAACGAAATTTAATAACACAACTATATGACACAAGGTAAAGTAAAAGGAATTATTGCCAACTTGGTGACTGTCGCAGTGGACGGGCCGGTTGCGCAAAACGAAATCTGTTACATTTACGTCAATGAGACCAAGTTGATGGCTGAGGTCATCAAGGTCATCGGCGCAAATGTATACGCGCAGGTGTTCGAGTCCACCCGTGGCCTGAAAGTGGGCAACAAAGTGGAGTTCACCGGTCACATGCTGGAAGTGACGTTGGGTCCGGGTCTGCTGAGCCGTAACTACGACGGTTTGCAGAATGACCTCGACAAACTGACGGGTGTGTTCCTCAAGCGCGGTGAGTATAACTTCCCGCTGGACGAGCAGAAGAAATGGGCGTTCACGCCGATCGCTAAAGTGGGCGATAAAGTAGAAGCCGCTGCTTGGCTGGGAGAAGTGGATGAGAACCACCAGCCGCATAAGATCATGGTGCCCTTCGTATTCGAAGGCACGTACACGGTGAAGTCGATCGCCAAGGCGGGTGAGTACACCATCAACGATACGATGGCGGTGCTGACTGACGCAGAGGGCAACGACCACAACGTGACAATGGTGCAGAAATGGCCGGTGAAGAAAGCCATTCTGGCGTATCGCGAGAAACCGCGGCCGTTCAAGTTGCTGGAGACCGGTGTACGTACGATCGACACGGCGAACCCGTTGTGTGAGGGTGGTACAGGCTTTATCCCGGGTCCGTTCGGTACCGGTAAGACCGTGCTTCAACACGCTATCTCCAAACAAGCGGAGGCAGATATTGTGATCATCGCAGCCTGCGGTGAGCGTGCCAATGAGGTTGTGGAGACGTTTACGGAGTTCCCGGAACTGGATGATCCGCACACGGGCCGTAAGTTGATGGAGCGTACGATCATCATCGCTAACACCTCGAACATGCCGGTGGCGAGTCGTGAGGCATCTGTCTATACGTCTATGACCATCGCGGAGTACTACCGTTCGATGGGTCTGCGTGTGCTGCTGATGGCGGACTCGACGAGCCGTTGGGCACAGGCACTGCGTGAGATGAGTAACCGTCTGGAGGAGCTTCCGGGTCAGGATGCTTTCCCGATGGACCTTTCCGCTATCATCGGTGCTTTCTACGCACGTGCAGGATACGTGTACCTCAATAATGGTGCGACGGGATCAGTAACCTTCCTTGGAACTGTTTCGCCGGCAGGTGGTAACCTCAAAGAGCCGGTGACCGAAGGAACGAAGAAAGTGGCACGTTGTTTCTATGCGCTGGAGCAGGCACGTGCGGACCGTAAGCGTTACCCGGCTGTGAACCCGATTGACAGTTATTCGAAATACGTGGAATATCCTGAGTTTGAGGAATATATCTCGCAACTGATCGACAAAGACTGGCTGCCGATGGTCAACGACATGAAGACCTATCTGCAACGCGGTAAGGAGATCCAGGAGCAGATCAACATCCTCGGTGACGACGGTGTACCAGTTGATTACCACGAGGCATTCTGGAAAGCCGAAGTGATTGACTTCGTGATCCTGCAGCAAGACGCGTTTGATAAGATCGATGCCGTTTGTCCGCTGGAGCGTCAGCAGTACATGCTGCGCATGGTGATGGACATCTGCAAGCACGATTATGACTTCGATAACTTCCTCGATGTAACCGATTACTTCAAGCGCGTGATCAACTACTGCAAGCAGATGAACTACTGCGAGTTCCATTCACCTGAGTTCGAGGATTATCGCAAGAAGTTGGGCGAGTTATTGGCTGAGAAACAAATTAAAGATTAAGTACTATGGCAAAGGCTTTTCAAAAAATATATACGCAGATTACTGCAATTACGAAAGCGACTTGTTCGCTTAAGGCCGAAGGAGTAGGTAACGACGAGTTGGCTACCGTAAACGGTAAGTTGGCGCAGGTGGTGAAGATCATCGGTGACGAGGTGACGCTGCAGGTGTTCCAAGGTACCGAAGGTATTCCGACCAACGCCGAAGTGGTGTTCCTCGGTAAAGCTCCTTCGTTGAAAGTGTCGGACCAACTCGCCGGTCGTTTCTTCAACGCGTACGGTGACCCGATCGATGGCGGACCTGCTATCGAAGGTAAGGATGTGGAGATCGGTGGTCCTTCTGTGAACCCCGTTCGTCGTAAACAACCGTCCGAACTGATTGCTACCGGTATTGCCGGTATTGACTTGAACAACACGCTGGTGTCGGGTCAGAAGATTCCTTTCTTTGCGGATCCGGATCAACCGTACAACCAAGTGATGGCTAACGTAGCACTTCGTGCGCAGGCCGATAAGATCATCCTCGGCGGTATGGGTCTGACCAACGATGACTACCTCTATTTCAAGAACGTGTTCACCAACGCCGGTGTGCTGGATCACATCATCTCGTTTGTCAATACGACCGAGAACCCGCCGGTTGAGCGTCTGCTTATTCCGGACATGGCGCTGACAGCCGCAGAGTATTTCGCTGTGGAGAAACACGAGAAAGTGCTGGTCCTCTTGACCGATATGACGCTGTACGCCGACGCATTGGCGATCGTATCCAATCGTATGGACCAGATTCCGTCGAAAGACTCTATGCCGGGTTCGCTCTATTCGGACCTCGCTAAGATCTACGAGAAAGCCGTTCAGTTCCCCGAGCAGGCAGGTGGAGGTTCAATCACCATCATTGCCGTAACGACCTTGTCCGGTGGAGATATTACACACGCAATTCCGGATAATACCGGTTATATCACCGAGGGTCAGTTGTACCTGCGTCGTGACTCCGAGATCGGTAAGGTCATCGTCGATCCGTTCCGTTCGTTGTCTCGTCTGAAACAGTTGGTTGCCGGCAAGAAGACGCGCGAAGATCATCCGCAAGTGATGAACGCTGCTGTTCGTCTGTACGCCGATGCCGCTAACGCCAAGACCAAGAAAGAGAATGGTTTCGACTTGACGGACTACGATTTGCGTTGTCTCGATTTCGCACGCGACTACAGCCGCGAGATCCTGGCCATCGACGTGAACATCAACACCGTTCAGATGCTCGACATCGCATGGCAACTCTTCGGTAAATACTTCAAACCGGAAGAGGTGAACATCAAAGCCGCTCTTGTAGAAAAGTACTGGCCTGCGAAATGAGAAAATAGGAAAATGAGAAAATGAAAAAATAGCCATGGCTATTACTTATCAATTTAATAAAACATCGTTGCAGAGTCTGGAGAAGGACTTGAAGATGCGGCAACGAACCTTGCCCACATTGCAGAGCAAGGAAACGGCACTTCGTCTGGAGGTGAAGAAAGCCAAGAAAGAGTTGGCTGACCTCGATGAAGAAGTGAACCGCCGCATCAAGGACTACGATCAGATGATAGCGCTTTGGGGAGAGTTTGACACTTCGTTGATTCACGTGGACGACGTACGCATGTCTATTAAAAAGATCGCGGGCGTGCGCGTACCTGTGTTGGATGAAGTGGTGTACTCGACCAAAGAGTTCTCACTCTTCTCCAGCCCGAAATGGTTTGCAGATGGTTTTGAGCAACTCAAAGCTATCGCCGATGTAGGTATCCGCCAGGAGTTTGTACGCCGCAAAGTGGATCTGCTCGAGTATGCGCGAAAGAAAACGACGCAGAAAGTGAACCTCTTTGAGAAAGTACAAATACCCGGTTATCAAGACGCTATCCGTAAGATTAAACGCTTTATGGAAGACGAGGAGAACCTGAATAAATCGAGTCAGAAGATTGTAAAATCCAAGAAAGAGAAGGAGGCCGCGGTATGATTACACAAATGAAAAAATATACCTTCCTGGTATTCCATCGTGACTACGAGCCTTTCTTGGAGCAACTTCGTGAACTCGGAGTAGTACATATCACGCAGAAAGCGGCAGGTCTCATTGAAGATGATGCCGATTTGCAGGCAGCGCTTCAGCACGAAGACGAAATCCGTCGTCTGCTCAAGCAAGGTGCGCCCGATCAACTGATTGCAGAACGCAATGAAGTGAACGAGCGTATTGCTGCCGCCCAAGAAGCTGCTAAACAGGCTGCTGTATGGGGTGAGTTTGATGCGAAACGTATCGCAGAACTCAAAGAAGCCGGTTATACGCTCCGTTTCTATGAGTGCGCAAGCAAGTCTTTCCAGGAAGAGTGGGGTATAAAAGTCTCCGAGAAAGAGGGTAAAACCTATTTCGTAAACCTCGATAACTCGATATCTCGAAATATCGATAAATCGGAACTGCTCGACAAGGCTACCGAACTTCCGCAGCCGGAGAAATCCGCTGCGCAGTACATGCAAGAAGTAGAGAACCTCAAGGGTCTGCTGGTAGCAGCCAATGCGCGTATCGAAGCTTGGCAATTAGCTAACAAAGAGCGTTGATTGGCAACGCGTTACGCTTTCTACTGATAAAGTAGCAGAAGGTGCGTTGTGTTTGTTCGAAGGCTTCTGTCCGATTGACAAAGAAGCCGAACTGAACGCTATGTTGGCGGAGTCACAGGTTTATTACGAGGAGACCGATCCGGTCAAAGAAGACGCCACGCCGATCAAGTTGCGAAATAACCGGTTCACGAAACTCTTTGAACCGCTCACCGGCATGTATGGTTGGCCGAACTATAATGAGTTTGACCCCACGCCTATATTGGCTCCGTTCTACTTGCTGTTCTTCTCGCTTTGCGTTGGAGATTGCGGGTACGGTTTGGCACTTATCCTCGTTGGATGGCTCATCGCCAAAGAGAAACTGCGTATCGAAATGTTCGAAGGTTTAGGTCCGATCATTGCCGTATTGGGTGTCGGTTGTACGATCGTAGGTTACCTGTCCGGAACTTTCTTCGGTATCGATATCTATCAGGCCGAATGGATCCCCGCATGGGCTAAAGCACCTATGTTCAAGGCTTGGCTCGGAGATGGAACCGGTAATTGGATGGGGTATGACATCATGATGGTGTTGGCGCTGTTCATCGGTGTGTTCCATATCTGTCTGGCCATGACCGTTAAAGCGATATGCTATACCAAGCAGAACGGCTTCCATGCGACTGCTTCAACCTGGGGCTGGTTGCTGCTCATTGTAGGTAGTATCGCAACTGCTATCTTGGCTTCGACCTCCGTACTGGGTCCGCAAACGACACAAGTCATCCTGATCGTCATTGCCGCTATCTCGGCGTTGGGTATCTTCATCTTCAATACCCCGGGACGTAACCCGCTGATTAACGTGGGTGCTGGTCTGTGGGATACCTACCAGATGGCAACCGGTATCTTGGGTGACGTGCTGTCGTACTTGCGTCTCTATGCCTTGGGTATGGCGGGCGCTATGTTAGGCGCAGCGTTCAATGAGTTAGGTATGACCGTGTTAGGAGAGAACCCGAACGTAGGAACGGCTATCGGTTTCGCACTGATCGTCACTTTCGGACACGTGCTGAACCTGCTCATGGCATGCCTTGGCGCATTCGTTCACCCCTTGCGTCTGACGTTTGTAGAGTACTTCAAGAACGTAGGTTATGAAGGCTCTGGAAAGAAATACAATCCTTTTAAAAAATAATATTAATCACAATAAATTTTTATCACTATGTTAGTAGAAACAATGTTAGGTTACCTCGGTCTGGGCTTGTTGCTCGGTCTTGCAGGTGTAGGCTCGGCCTACGGAACCAAGAAGGTGCACTCAAAAAGAACAAAGAGAAATCGAGCCAGTACATGATTTTGGCTTCCATGCCTGCTACGCAGGGTCTTTACGGCTTCGTAGCTTTCTTCATGCTGCGCAGCAAACTGATTGCTGAGACAGGTGAGGGTGGTCTGTTGCTGTTCGGTCTTGGTGTAGGTGCCGGTTTGGTATTCCTTCTCTCTGCTATCCGTCAGGGAATGGTTTGCGCCAACGGTATTGCAAACATCGGCGCTGGTCACGATGTATTGGCTAACACCATGATCTATGCTGCTCTTCCTGAGTTCTATGCAATCTTGGCGTTGATCGGATCGTTGATGCTGTAATTTATGTCAAAAGCATTCGTATTCCCGGGGCAGGGAAGCCAGTTCCCGGGTATGTGCAAGGACCTGTATGATGCCCATCAAGAGGCACGCGAGTTATGTCAGGCAGCCGACAGGCTGCTTGGCTTCTCGCTGACTGATGTGATGTTCAACGGCACGGCAGAGGATCTGAAGCAGACCAAAGTGACGCAACCCGCTGTGTTCCTGCATTCGGTAGTTGCTCAACGTCTGATGACGATTGAGCAACCCGACATGGTAGCAGGTCATAGCTTAGGTGAGTTCAGCGCACTCGTTGCTTGTGGTGCTTTGCGTTTTGAGGACGCCTTATTATTAGTGAGCGCGCGCGCGCAAGCGATGCAGGCTGCCTGTGAAGCCAATCCCGGTACGATGGCTGCTGTCCTTGGTCTGCCAGATGAGCAAGTGGATGCCATCTGCAAAGATTTCTGCCAAAAGCCAACAGCCAACAGCCAACAGCCAATAGTAGTAGCCGCTAACTTCAACTGCCCGGGTCAGATCGTGATCTCCGGAGAAGAAGAGGCGATTGATGCTATCTGTCCGGTGATGAAAGAAGCAGGTGCACGTCGTGCACTTCGTCTGCCGGTTGGTGGTGCTTTCCACTCACCACTCATGGCTCCTGCAGCCGAAGATCTGGCTAAAGCGATCAATAAGACCGAGTTCCACAAACCTTTCTGTCCGATCTATCAGAACGTGACGGCAAAGGCTTCTATTGAACCCGAAATTATCCGCGAAAACCTGCTCAAACAACTCACAGCCCCCGTTCGCTGGACACAAAGCGTGCAGAATATGATTGCAGATGGCGCTACCGAGTTCTATGAGTTCGGTCCGGGCGATGTGTTAAAGGGTCTAATTCGCAAGATCAATCCCGACGTTCAAGTAGGATAAAGTATGGATATTTTTCTGTTAGTACTGGCGTTCCTGTTTATGCTGATAGGTATTATCGGTTGT
>CACZEL010000030.1 GCA_902780235.1 uncultured Bacteroidales bacterium
ATATACGACTATTTCAAGAACGCCGAAAACGACAATATCAAGACGGCGATGGAAGAGCTCGGCGAGGACTACTACGATGAGATGCACGTGAGACTGGTACGGCTGAAGTTCCATTGTGATTTGGGGAACTAGTCGTTGGTCGTTAGTCGTTGGTCGTTAGTATGCAGAAGGGTGTAGTGGATTTCATAACGCTGGGATGCTCGAAGAACTTAGTCGATGCGGAGCGGGTGATGCGGCAGTTGGAAGCTGTCGGCTGGACTTGTGTGCATGACCCCAAAGAGCCCAAAGGCGAGGTGTGCGTGATCAACACCTGCGGCTTTATCGGCGACGCCAAAGAAGAGAGCATCAACATGATTCTGCAGATGGGTGAGCGGAAGAAAGCGGGCAAGCTGAAGAAGCTCATCGTGATGGGTTGCCTGAGCGAACGCTATCGCGCAGAACTGGAAGCAGAACTGCCGGAGGTGGACAGTTATTACGGCAAATTTGATTTTAACGGAATCGTTGATTCCTTAGTCGAAAGTCGAAAGAAAAAAGACCGCGACGATGTCGCTCAAAGCATTTCTTGTCAACCCTATGAGCGGCATCTGACGACGCCATCCCATTATGCCTACCTCAAGATCTCGGAGGGATGTAACCGGATGTGCTCGTACTGCGCGATACCGCTCATCACGGGACGGCATACCAGCCGACCGAAGGCGGAGATCTTGGCGGAGGTAAGATGGTTAGTGGGGCAAGGCGTGAAAGAGTTCAATGTCATCGCGCAAGACCTCAGTTCCTACGGATTAGACCTCCGGAAAAGTACAAAGGACAAGGTACAAAGTACAAAGGAGCATTTATTGCCGGAGTTGATTGATGAGATGGCGCAGATAGAGGGTGTGGAATGGATCCGATTGCACTATGCCTACCCGACCGATTTTCCGGAGGAGATCCTGGACGTAATGGCGAAACATGAGAATGTATGCAAGTACCTCGATATCGCTTTGCAGCATTGCACGGATCATATGTTGGGTCTGATGCGGCGTCATATCACGCGTGCCGAACAGGATGCGTTGATTCGCAAGATACGGGACAAAGTGCCGGGTATCTGTATCCGCACGACCCTTTTGGTGGGTCATCCGGGCGAGACGGAAGAAGATTTTGAGGCGCTGAAGGAATGGGTGAAAGAGATGCGGTTCGAACGAATGGGTTGTTTTGCCTACTCGAACGAAGAGGGTACGTACGCGTACAAGCACTATGAGGATGACATCCCGCAGGAGGTAAAAGACCGCCGCGTGGAGCAGTTGATGGATATCCAGCAGGCGATCAGCGGTGAGTTGATGGCAGAGAAAGTGGGTACTATCCAACGCGTGATCATCGATCGCCAGGAAGGCGAGTACTGGGTCGGCAGGACGCAGTACGACAGCCCGGAGGTGGATTGCGAGGTTCTCGTTGAGAACATTGGTCATTTGTCATTGGTCATTGGTAATTTTTATGATGTGAAGATCACGAAAGCAGAAGAATTTGATTTATACGGAGACATATGTTAACAAAAGAACTAATCGGACAGATAGCGCAGGCGGCAGGTCTGAGTAAGAAAGACGCAGAGCAGTTGTTAGCCACAACGAATGCCGTGATGCGGGAAAACCTGATGGCAGGTAAGGCTATCCAGTTGCAGGGTTTGGGTACGCTGGAGATCAAAGAGCGTTCCGCCCGCACGATCGTTCACCCGCGCACGGGTGAGCGCAGCGTTATACCCAGCAAGCAACAGTTGGTTTTCCGTCCGGGATCCGGAATGAAAGGTGAACTTAAAAACGCGTAAGGTATGGCAGATAAACTGAGTTGGACTGAGTTGCGTCGTGCCGTAGCCGCACGCGCAGGAGTAAGCGAGAAGACCGCCGGCGCATTCCTCAATGCGCTGACCTCGCAGTTGTTGGAAGGTCTGCGTACCGACAAGAGCGTGAAGATCAACGGACTCGGTACGTTTAAGTTACAGGGCGTAGCGCCGCGTAAGAGCGTGAACGTGACGACCGGCGAAGAGATCGTTATTCCGGGTTATAACAAGATCGCTTTTGTGCCGGAGATAGGCGTGAAGGAGCTGGTGGAGCGTGGAGAGTCGAAAGAGGAAAGTGGAAAGTCGAAAGTGGAAGGTTCAGAGATAGATCCGATCAAGAAACTCGGCGAGCAGGCAGAAGAGATCGTGGATCTGCTGGCGGATCTCGGACAGAGTCCGAAAGAGACCGCTCCGCTCAAAGAAGAAAGACCGCTTCGCTCAAAGAAAAAAGAAGAACCGGTTGCAGAACCCGAGCCTGTTGCTGAAGAGCCTGTTGCAGAGCCGGAACCTATTGCAGAGCCTGAGCCTGTTGCAGAACCAGAGCCTGTTGCTGAGCCTGAGCCCGAACCGGAACCTGTCAAAGAACCGGAGAAACCGAAGAAGAAATATCATTTTGTTAGGGATCTGTTGATCTGCGTGGTAGTACTGCTGTTGCTGCTATTCGGCGGGTATTTCTTCTTGCGGAGCCAGTTGACCAAATGGATCGAGTCTTTGGCGCAGCCGAAAGAGCCGACGGAGGTCGTTGTGCAGCCTGTTGAAGAACCCGAACCGGTAGTAGAACCTGTTGTAATCGATACCGTAGTACCCGAACCCGAACCGATCGTAGAACCCGAACCGGAACCCGAACCCTACTCGGACTTGATCACGATTGAGGAGATGCACGAGGCAAGTCGGTTGACCTGGATGGCGAAACGGTACTACGGCGACAAAAAATACTGGCCGTACCTGTATGACGCGAACCGGGATGTCATCACCAACCCAAGTCGGATCAAGGTAGGTACACCGATTCGTATTCCCAAGTTGACCAAAGAACAACGCGACACGACGAATGCAGAGACGAAAGCGCACTTGGAAGCATTGCGTATTGAAGCGGAAGAAGCGTGCAGGAAGAAGTGAAAGGTGAAAGGTGAAAGGTGAAAGGCGAAGAGTTCATTCATATTGAAGGGGCGGAGACGCATAACTTAAAGCATGTATCGGTAGATATACCGCGGAACAAGTTAGTCGTCATCACCGGTGTGAGCGGCAGCGGAAAGAGTTCGCTGGCGTTCGACACGTTGTATGCCGAGGGTCAGCGACGATACGTAGAGAGCCTCAGCGCCTATGCCCGACAGTTCATGGGACGCATGCAGAAACCGGAGGTGGAGAAGATAGAAGGCATCCCTCCGGCGATCGCTATTCAACAGAAAGTGACCAGTCGCAATCCCCGTTCCACGGTAGGTACCGTGACGGAGATTTATGACTATTTAAAATTATTGTACGCGCGCGTAGGTAAGACGTACTCGCCCGCGAGCGGGTGTGAGGTGAAGAAGAACACGATCCGCGACGTGGTCGCGTACATGGAGAGTTGTCCGATAGGTTCTCGCCTGTACCTGCTAAGCCCGATCATCGTTCCCGAAGGTCGCACGCTCCAAGAGCAGTTGGCTTTGTGGATGAGTCAGGGTTTCAGTCGCTTGATGATCGACGGTGATGCCGTTCGTCTGGATGACAGCACATGGGAGAAAGCACAAGGACACGAGGCGTACCTGTTGGTCGATCGTATCGTGGTCGATCACGAGCAGGCGACCAGTAACCGTTTTGCGGACAGCGTACAGACGGCGTTCTTTGAAGGGCAAGGCGAATGTCAGGTTCATGTACAAGGGACAAAGGACAATGTACCAAGGATCAAGGTCTTCTCGGAGCGCTTTGAGGCGGACGGGATACAGTTCATCGAACCGAGCGAGCACTTGTTCGATTTCAATAATCCCTTGGGTGCCTGCCCGGAATGTAAGGGCGTAGGTGTCGTGATGGGTATTGACGAGGATCTGGTCGTACCAAACAAATCGAAGTCGATCTACGAGCAAGCGATCGCCTGTTGGCAGAGCGAAGCCATGCAACGCGAATGGCTCGATCCGCTGATCTACAATGCGTCGAAGTTCGACTTCCCGATTCATACCCCTTTCTATGCCTTGACCAACGAGCAGAAGCAGTTGATCTGGACGGGAAACGAGTATTTCCGAGGCCTGCATGCTTTCTTCAAAGAGTTGGAGGAGAAGCAGTACAGCAAGATCCAATACAAAGTGATGCTGAGTCGCTTCAAAGGCAAGACGCTCTGCCCGAGTTGTCTGGGCTATCACCTGCGCAAGGAAGCAAGTTACGTGCTGATCCAAGGCACGAGCATCCAGCAGTTATGCGGCATGCCGATCTATGCGTTGGACGAGTGGTTTGAGCACTTGCAGTTAACTGATATCGAGCAGCAGACAGCCGAGATCCTGCTAAAGGAGATCCGCAGCCGGTTGCAGTTCATGAAAGATGTGGGATTGAGTTATTTGACCCTAAACCGGCAGAGTACCACGTTGTCCGGCGGTGAGAGTCAGCGTATCAATCTGGCGAAATCGTTGGGCAGTAGTCTGGTAGGATCGCTGTACGTGCTGGACGAACCCTCTATCGGTCTGCATCCCCGCGACACGGAGCGGTTGATCCATGTGCTGAAAGAGTTACGCGACTTAGGCAACACGATCGTCGTCGTGGAGCATGACGAAGATATCATCGCTGCTGCCGATCATGTGATCGAGATCGGTCCGCAAGCCGGCAGGCACGGAGGCGAGGTGGTGTATGAAGGTCGTCCGCGACCGGAGTTATTCACCTACGACATCCCCAAGCAGCGGCGGCATTGGAACAACTATATCTGTATTGAAGGAGCGTGCGAGAATAACTTGAAGAACCTGACCGTACGTTTTCCGCTGTTCGCGATGACGGTAGTGACGGGTGTGAGCGGAAGCGGTAAGAGTTCGCTTGTGAGCAAAGTGCTCTACCCTGCCCTCAAGAAACACTACGGCGGCGTCTTCGCCGAGCATACCGGTTATTTCGGTCATCTGAGCGGCAGCCTGCAGTTGATGAAGGATATTGAGTTTGTGGATCAGAACCCCTTGAGCCGTTCGAGCCGCAGTAATCCGGTGACGTACCTGAAGGCCTACGACGACATACGACGTCTGTTTGCCGAACAGGCGCTGTCGCACCAATTGGGTCTGACGCCGTCCCATTTCAGTTTTAATACGCCCGGCGGTCGATGCGAGACCTGTCAAGGCGAAGGCACGATCACGATCGAGATGCAGTTCATGGCAGACCTCGTGCTCGAATGCGAACAATGTCACGGACGGCGGTTCAAACAAGATATACTGGACGTCCATTACCGCGGCAAGTCGATCTATGACATCCTGTGCATGACGGTCAATCAAGCGGTGGAGTTCTTCAGCGAAGATCCGGAATGTGCCAAGATCGTGAAGCGCCTCAAGCCGCTGCAGGACGTAGGTATCGGCTATGTGCAGTTGGGTCAGAGCAGCAGTACGCTTTCGGGCGGTGAGAGTCAGCGTGTCAAGTTGGCGTCTTTCCTCGCTTCCGAAGAGAGTCACCCGACGATCTTTGTCTTCGACGAACCGACGACCGGTCTGCATCATCGCGATATCGACGTGCTGTTGCAAGCCTTGAACCGCTTGGTGAGCAAAGGGCACACGGTGATCATTATCGAACACAACCCCGCTGTCATCTTAGCCGCCGATCATGTGATCGACCTTGGTAAAGAGGGCGGAAACGAAGGCGGACATATCGTCTGCGAAGGCACACCGGAAGAGGTTGCGCAATGCAAAGAAAGTTATACAGGGCAGTACCTTGCCCACATTATATCGGATAAACAATGAAATTTTTTCAATTGAAAGCACAAACAGACTACATGCCCCGTTGGGGAGTGCTGTTATTGGACATGTTGCTATGCACGATCGCTTTCTGGCTCTGTGCATGGATAGGAACGGGTACGTTTGAGTATGAGATTAACGGACAAGAGACCTGGTTGATGCGCTATCAGTTCATGATGGTGCTGGCCGTGCAGACGATCTGTTTCGGATTCTTCCACACCTACGCAGGCATCCTCCGATACTCCACCTTCATCGACACGCTCAAGATTCTGATGGCGAATGTAGTAACGGCTGCTATCCTGCTGGTTTTCAACTATATCATGCAGTTATGTACGGGTTATCATCCCTTACTGAACACGATGCTGATCATCTACGTGCCGGTAGCATTCGTGCTGCTTTTCTCGTTGCGCGTAGGCGTCAAGACGTTCAGTGAGATCCTGCTCCAAGAGCACGGAGCTCCGCGTGTGATGATCTACGGCACCAAGACCGCCGGTATCGCAATCGCCAAGATGCTTCGTTCGGCAGGAAATACGCCCTATCGACCGGTAGGCTTCATCGCCGACAGTGACGAACGGCACGGATATGAGTTAGCCGGTCTGCGTGTGCGACCGCTGAACGAGAAGCTCTTCGACTGGATGGAGAAACGCGGCATACAGCATGTGATCGTTTCGCCGATGAAGATGCGAGGGATCAATCCATCGTCGGATCTGCAGGTCTTCATCGATCATAACATTCGTATCCTGACCACGCCCTATTTCACGCAGTTTGACAACGTGGACGCAATCGATGCCCAACGTATCGGTCGAATCGATACCATCCGTATCGAGGATCTGCTGGAGCGTCCGCAGATCGATATCAACATGGAGAACGTACGGCAGATCTTGAAAAAACGCGTGGTACTGGTCAGCGGTGCTGCCGGCAGTATCGGAAGCGAGTTGGTTCGCCAGATCCAGCAGTACGAACCGCAGGTGACGATTCTGTTGGACATCGCAGAGTCGCCGCTGCATGACCTGAGTCTGGAGTTGCAGCATCAGTACCCGAATGCCCGTTTCATTCCCGTGATCGCCGACGTACGCAACAGAGGTCGTATCGAGCAGGTCTTCAGCGAGATGCGTCCGGACGTGGTCTATCATGCCGCCGCATACAAGCATGTACCGCTGATGGAGAGTTTCCCGAACGAAGCCATCCAAGCGAACGTAGCCGGCACGAAGAACATGGCCGACATGGCGGTGAAATACAAAGTTCAGCGCTTTGTGATGATCTCGACGGACAAGGCCGTTAACCCCACCAATATCATGGGTGCCAGCAAACGCATTGCGGAGATCTACGTGCAATCGCTGTTCAAGAAACTGCAGGCAGAAGACCCGAACTGCACCAAGTTCATCACGACCCGTTTCGGTAATGTATTAGGTTCTAACGGTTCGGTCATCCCGTATTTCCGCAAGCAGATCGCAGCCGGCGGACCGGTGACGGTAACGCACCCGGACATCATTCGCTATTTCATGACGATCCCGGAGGCTTGCTGTCTGGTGATGGAAGCGAGCACCTTAGGTAACGGCGGAGAGATCTTCGTCTTCGATATGGGTAAACCGGTCAAGATCTACGACTTGGCGAAGAACATGATTCGCTTGGCGGGTTATACGCCGGAGAAAGATATCCGGATCGTATTCACGGGTCTTCGTCCGGGCGAGAAACTCTATGAGGAGTTGCTCAACCAGAAAGAGACCACCATCCCGACCACAAACGAGAAGATCATGGTGGCACGTGTGCGTGAGTTCGATTTCGATACGGTCAGCCCCGAGGTGGACAAGTTGATCGCTACCAGCAAGAAAGCCAAACCGTTCATGACGGTCAAACAGATGAAACTGTTAGTACCCGAATATATCAGTAACAACTCCATTTACGAGCAATTAGACCCGCAATGATACAGGATTTCTTTTTACACAACACGTATCTGATCGGTCTGATTAGTTTCGTTCTCGGCTTGGTGGGCATGCCGATTGTCATTCGTATCGCGAAGGCGAAAGGGCTTGTTGTGCGTCCGAATAAACGCATGAGTCACGAAGGCGAGATTCCCAATATCGGCGGACTGAATATTTGCTTCAGTTTCCTGCTGACCTATATGATTTTTGAGTACGACCAGATGAGTCAGAGTCAGTTCTTCCTGATCGGTCTGTTCGCCATCATGGCGGTCGGTTTCATCGACGACGTATTGATCCTGACGCCTTTGGCGAAGCTGTTCGGTGAGACCCTGGCGAGTATTGCTTTGATCGGATTTGCTGATATCCGCATCACCCATCTGCATGGCATCTTCGGCATTGGAGAGATCGGGATCATTCCCAGTTATCTGATCTCGCTGTTCGTGCTGATCGCCATTATCAACGCAGTGAACCTGATCGACGGCATCGATGGTCTTGCGAGCGGTTTAGGTATGCTCTACTGCCTTTTCTTCGCTATCTATTTCTACTTGGTAGGCGAGAAGAGTTGGTCGATCTTAGGTATCTGCATGATCGGCGCCCTCGCGGTGTTCTTCCTCTATAATGTGTTTGGTCACAAGGAAAAGATTTTCATGGGTGACTCCGGCAGTCTGCTGTTGGGGTATCTGCTGACGGCGTTTGTGTTCCGCTTCTGCGAGATCAACGCGTATCAGTTAGTGCCGGAGACGTATCATATGACCGCAGCGCCGGCCGTTGCGATATGCGTACTGACCGTACCTATCTTCGACACCATCCGTGTCAGCCTAACGCGTATCAAACAGCATCGCAGTCCGTTCCAGCCGGATAAGAACCATATCCACCACCTGCTCCTTCGCACGGGTCTCAATCATCTGCAGACGACCGGCGTCCTGCTGAGCGTGAGCGTACTGTTCATCGGGCTGGCGATCCTCGGACGCAACTGGAACAACTGGATCTTGCTGATCACCGATTTTGCCCTTGCTACCACCATGACCTTCGCGTTATGGCAAGTCATTAACCGTCAAATGAACGCGCATGCTGAGCATTGATCATCTGAGTATGGAGTTTGCGTCCCGCCCGGTGCTGGACGATATCTCGTTCTTGATCAACAGGAAGGAGCGTATCGCGCTGGTAGGCAAGAACGGAGCGGGTAAGACGACCTTGCTTCGCCTCATTGCCGGTGAGTACCAACCGACGGCTGGACGTATCAGCAAGGAGACCGACATGACGATCGGTTACCTGCCGCAGGTGATGCTCTTCCAGGACGATCGGACCTTACGAGATGAAGTAATGACGGTCTTTAGCGGAGAGGATGAAGCACGCTTCATTGCAGAGATGGACCGGACGGTGATCGGTTTGGGCTTTGAGCGCAAGGATTTTGACCGTCCGTGCAGTGAGTTCTCCGGCGGCTGGAGAATGCGTATCGAGTTGGCGAAGATCCTGTTACGTCACCCCGATCTGCTGCTCCTTGACGAGCCGACGAACCATCTGGATATCGAGTCCATCCAATGGTTGGAGGACTTCCTCAAGACCAGCCCGAGTGCCGTACTGATGGTGAGTCACGACCGCGCCTTCATCGATAATGTTTGCAATCGAACGATAGAGATCACATTAGGCAGGATCTATGATTACAATGTTAATTATTCTCGCTTTGTTGAACTACGTAAAGAAAGGCATGAGCAACAAGTGAGAGCCTACCAGAATCAACAGAAGATGATTCAAGACACGGAAGAGTTCATCGAGCGCTTCCGCTACAAAGCCACCAAAGCCGTGCAGGTACAGAGCCGCATCAAACAGTTGGAAAAATTAGAGCGCTTGGAGGTGGATTTGGAAGATACCAGCCGGCTTAACTTACGCTTCCCGCCTGCTCCGCGAAGCGGTGATTTCCCGCTTATCGTCGAAGAGCTGCGCAAGGATTTCGGGGAGCATAACGTCTTCCATGACGTAACCTTCACTATTCGCCGCGGCGAGAAAGTAGCGTTCGTCGGTAAGAACGGCGAAGGAAAGACGACGCTCGTCAAGTGCATCATGGGGCAGTTGGACTACTTAGGGACACTCAAGATCGGACATAATGTCAAAATTGGTTATTTCGCCCAGAACCAAGCAGCGCTGCTGGATGAGAACCTGACGGTTTTTGAGACGATCGATTACGTAGCCGTAGGCGATATACGAACCAAGATACGCGATATCTTAGGTGCGTTCATGTTCGGCGGCGAAGCGAGCGAGAAGAAAGTGAAAGTGCTGTCCGGCGGTGAGCGGAGTCGTCTGGCGATGATTCGTCTGCTGCTTGAGCCTTGTAACCTGCTGATCCTCGATGAGCCGACCAACCACCTCGACATGCCGTCCAAGGACGTCCTCAAAGCGGCACTCAAGGACTTCAACGGCACGCTCATATGCGTCAGTCACGACCGTGATTTCTTGGACGGCCTGGTGACGAAAGTGTATGAGTTCGGAGGCGGTCGCGTCAAAGAGCACTTAGGCGGTATCTATGATTTCCTGCGCACGAAGAAGATGAGTTCGCTGCAGGAGTTGGAGAGGAAGCCAACAGCTAACAGCCAACAGCCAACAGCCGCGCCTACCGGCGCCGTCGACTACGCGGCACAGAAAGCAGCGGCTGCCGAGAAACGCAAAAAAGAGAAACAGATTGCAGAAGTCGAAGCCACAATAGCGGCCTTGGAACAAGAACAGGCAGATATGGAAAACTTACTCGCGTTGCCTGAGAATCAGACGCAGGACAATTTCCATAAGTACGAAACTATTAAACACCAAATAGAACAACAATTATACGTATGGGAGCTTCTAAACGAGGACTAAACGAATGTATTGAGTACATCATCACTTGGCTTTGTTACGGCGACAGAGAGTTAGCCAAGCGAGTAGCGTACACCAAAGATGAGAAAGCCTTGGAGGATCATGACGTGATCATCATCCCGAATGGCGATTTCGGCAACCGGATCGTGTTGCCCGAGATGGACAAAGTGCAGGTAGAGCAGCCGGCAAAAGGCAAGGCCATCATCCGCACGGATATCGTGTATAACACCTTCTTCTTCATCTCACGGGCAGAAGAGACGTTCAACACGAATCGCGATGATCATGAGCGTTTCTTGGCGCATTATTCGATCTTGGGCGAGAAGAACCGCCTTCAGATCCCGATGCTGGACGAGCATGCACGTCTGCTGTTGAAACTGCTGAACGCACCGATGCCGGAGAGCGGTTTCGGGCATATTTATCTTACCCACGACATCGACTCCATCTCGCAGTACCGCCATCTGCGCGGTTTCTTCGGCGGACTCAAACGCGGAGAGAAAGCGCAGGCTTTTGCAGCCATTCGCGATATCTACAAAGATCCGCTTTACACTTTCCCGTGGCTCATGGAGCAGGATGCGAAGGTACCGAACGCCGAGACGATCTATTTCGTCAAGCAGACGTATGGTAGCGATATGGACTATCCGCAGTACCCGCTTTGGGGACGCGACTACAAGCGTCTGCGTCAGCAGATCCTGGACCGCGGAGGCGTGTTAGGCGTGCATAGCAGTTATTACGGCGACCTGCCGTCCAAACCGATCAGTACGCTCCACCGCTCGCATTATCTGCGCGGGTCGGTCAGTTTCTTCACGCGGCTCGTCAAGGCCGGTTACACGGACGATTTCACGATGGGCTTTGCCGATCAGGCAGGCTTCCGTCTGCAGACCTCGCGTGCCGTTCGGTGGATCAATCCGTATACCTATAAACTGAGCACGCTGACGCTGCACCCGATGCTCGTGATGGACAACACGCTCAATCAGGAGAACTACATGGACTTGACCGAAGACGAGGCGTATTTCCTCTGCGAACGCCTGATCGCGAAAGTGAAGATGCATCACGGCGATCTGTGCCTGCTGTGGCATAACAGCAATATCAACGACGAGACCTACCATCGGACACTGTATCCGAAAATATTGGAGTTATTGAAAGTTTGAAGGTTTGAAGGTTTGAGGGTTTGAGAGTTAGGAAGCACATATTGGTTATTTCCGATCCGCCGGCTGCACCGGGGTATCTGCCGCGGGTACGCAGCCTGTGCGAATATTTCGTGCAGAAAGGGCATGAGGTCACGCTTCTGACGGAGGAGTACCAGCCTTTGGATTTTGCGCATACCTACCCCATCCGGACGATCCGTATGTACAGCGGCGGCATGTTCGACTGGTTCATCAAAACCGTCTGGACGCTGCTCACCGACTGGCATGACCGGGCGTTTGCAAAGAGAGCATTATCCGCCAAACTTGGCGGATATGACATGGTGATCTGTTCGGCGTTCAGCGATTTCCCTTTGGGAGCGGCGCAACGGATCGCCCAAGCGCTGAACGTTCCGCTGATATGCGACATACGCGATCTGGATGAACAGGTGGATGACTCAAAGTATCAATATCAGCATCAGAGTCGGTGGTTAATGCCGTTCCGTTGGTTATACCGAACGATTCATATCCGCCGCCGCAATAAGGTGCTTCGTGCCGCTAACGCCATCACCACCGTTTCCCCTTGGCATGCAGCGTTTATTAGAGCGATCAGTCATCAGCCGTCGGCCGTCAGTGTGGTTTACAACGGATTTGATACCCAACAGTTCTATCCGAAGGATGAACAGACGGAGACATTCAAAATCACCTATGTTGGTTCGCTCTTCGAATGGCAGAAACCGGCGTTAGAGAAAGTCAAAAAAGCGATCGAAGGGTTGGACCTTGCGTTAGAGATCCATACGCCGCAGCACGATCCGGTATCCTATAAGGACTTGGGCGACACGATCCGGCAAAGCAGTATCATGCTTGTGCTGACCAACGAAAAGACGCACGGCATGTTAACCACGAAATTCTATGAGGCACTTGGCTGTGAGAAACCGATCTTATGCGTGCCTTCCGACAAAGGGGCTTTGGCAGAACTGATGGCATACACAAACGCCGGACTGGCTTCCGATGATATAGACGCGATCAAGGCATTTATCTTGGGTCATTACGAAGCATGGAAGCAAAACGGTTTTACCCGTCAGGCTACGCAACATAGAGAAGAATTTGTAAGATTTAACCAGTATGATCAGTTTTATCGTACCTATCTATAATACCGCAGCGTACCTGCCGGCATGCCTTGACAGCCTGCTAAAGCAGACGGAGAAGGAGATACAAGTCATTCTGGTGGATGACGGCAGTACCGACGACAGTCTTGTTGTCGCCAAGCGCTATGCGGCGCAGGATAAGCGAATAGAGATCTATACACAGCCTCATGCCGGTCAATCGACTGCCCGTAACCTCGGTATGACGCACGCCAAAGGGGAGTTTATTGCCTTTGTGGATGCCGATGATACGATCGAACCCAACTGGGCAGAGGTGCATCTGCAAGCGATCGAAGGAGTCGATTACGTGCAATCCCAGCATCCGCGGAACAAATACCAATTCACTGCCGCATGGGGACGGCTTTATAGACGCGAAACGATCGCGAACCTGCGGTTTGTCGAAGGGATGATCTATGAAGACATCGTGTGGTCGGTGGACCTGTGGATGAGCGGAGCCGGTTGTCGTATCATCGATTACAAAGGCTATCACTACCGTTTGAACCCGACCGGCACAACCGCTCAACGACATCCGGAAGCGGAACAGCGCGTGTTTGCCGAACTCAAGAAACGCGTTCCGAGTGCATCGCGCAAGAACAAGTTGATCCTGTTATACACCATTATACGTTTGAAAATACATTTTTTGAAATCATGAAAAAGATACTCGCCATCTTGGCAGCCCTGCTGCTCCTTGCAACTTTCCACTTTCAACTTTCAACTTGTTGCGCAGCAACATATTATGCTTCACCCACCGGTAGCGGTTCGGGTTCGTTCAGTGATCCCTGTTCGCTGGCCAACGGACTGAAGAAAATCAAGAACCCGGGGGATACGCTCTATCTCTTCAGCGGACAGTATGACTTAGGCAACACAGCCGTGCAGAACTTGAACGGCACGGCAGCCAAACGCATTGTCATCTCCGGCTACGAAGGCATCAACCGAAGCGGTAAGTATGCAGCGATTCTCGATTTCCGTACTACCTCTTACGGCACACGTGGTTTGCAGGTTAAGAACAGTTGTACCTATCTGCATATCAAGAACTTAACGCTTCGCTATTCCGGTAAGAACAATCTGTACAACGAAGGGTCCTACTGCCTGTTTGAGAACCTCGACATCTACGGTTCGGCAGATACGGGTTGTCAGATGAAAGTGGGCGGCAACAACATTATCAAGAACGTGGACTCCCATGATAATTTTGACTACGAGACCATGTCCGGCAGTACCGCCAATTTCGGTGGTAACGCAGACGGTTTTGCGGATAAGCAGTTCACCGGTGCAGGAAACCATTATATCGGTTGTCGCGCATGGAACAACTCCGACGACGGCTGGGATTTTTTCCAACGCGTCAGCAACACTAGAACGATCATTGAGAACTGCGTCTGCTTCCGAAACGGTCCGGCTTACTACGATATGTCTTCCAATCCGCGTGCAACAGGTGTCGATCAGGCATGGTTTAACAGCAAAGTAGGTACGCAGATGATTGATCGGTACGGCAATACGGTCACCATCACCTTAGCCAAATACCCGTGTCAGGGTAACGGCAACGGTTTCAAGATGGGAGGCGGATACACCGATCATAAGATCCTCATCCATCATTGCCTCGCGGTTGGTAACTTCGAGCGTGGCTTCGATCAGAACAACAACGGCGGTACGATGTGGGTCTATAACAACTCAGCCTATCAGAATGAGACAAACTACGGTTTCACTACTAAATATGGTACGAACACGATCCAGAACTGTATCAGTTTTGCCGGCTTGAACAGCGACGACTACAAAGCCAAGACGGTCGTCACGATCGATCATAACAGTTGGAACAGCGGGTATAGTTGTTCGGCTGCTGATTTCAAATCGCTTGACACAACGCTTGTTTTGGCTCCCCGAAACGGGAACGGCGATCTGCCGAACAATGACTTCATGCGTCTGACGGACAACTCCGCACTCATCGATGCCGGCGTTGATGTGAATCTTGGATATAAAGGCAACGCACCCGATTTGGGATGCTACGAAGCGCCGGGAGAGGAACATCTGCCGGAACCCGAAGATACCATCCCTTCCGTTCAGCCCGAAGGAACCCATTCTGTCGCTTTTGTCACCATCCCGGGATGTACCGAAGACAAAGCCTTGCTCAAGCACTTGCGTGCGAACGACAGCCTGTGGATCGTTGAGACCGAAGCGGCAGATGAGACGGTGGACTACAGCGGCTACGAGGTGATCGTCTTGGGCAGCAAACCCGCTTCTTCCGCCGCAGGATTCACGCCGCTTAAGAGCATCAACAAACCCAAAGTGCTGCTCAAACCCTGGCTTCTCAAGCCAGGCGTGTGGTCCTGGGGAACCGCCATCAACACAGCCGATCTCTCTATCTCCGTCAACGATCCCACCCACCCGCTTTTCAATGGTCTCACCGTCACCGACGGACAGATTCAACTCTTCGAACAAGCGAACACCAATGCCGTCACCGCCATCTCCGATTGGACCTTTGAGGGCACGGTGCAGACACTCGGCACACCGGTATCTGTGCCCACCGCTTCCGCTGTCGCCATCCTATCCAATGATATCATCATGATCGGCGTCAGCGAATATTCCACCGCCTACCTCACTACGGACGGCAAACAACTCATCGAGAACGCGATCCTCTACCAGTTAGGCATCACCATGCCGGCTACCGGAAATGAACAAATCGTAAATCGTAAATCGTTAAATCGTAAATATATCAATGATGGTCAACTCTTTATCCAAGTGGGCGACGCGGTCTATGAAGCTCGCGGTGCTCGTGTGCGTTAGCATCCTTTCACCTTTCACCTTTCATCTTTCACCTTTACAGGCGCAAGATGCGCAGTTTCAGGATATCCACTATACCGTCGATGAGAATCATCTGACGGTAGAAGTAGCCTTGAACCCCAAGGTATCCGGCGAGTTGTTTATCCCTCAGACGATCGTTGTGGGACAGAACACCTACACGGTCATCGCCGTAGGCGACAAAGCGTTCAAGGGTTGTAAAAGCCTGACGGCGATCGTCTTACCGCCGTCTATCGAGCGCGTCTATCGTTCGGCTTTTGAGGGCACGGGTATCATGCTCAAGAAAGAGAACTGGACCGACGGATGTCTCTGGATTGACTCGATCCTGATCGCTACCGACAAAACCATTAAACCGCGTTTTGTGGTGCCCGAAGGGACGCGTCTCATTGCTGCCGGCGCTTTCCAAGGCAACAAGACTATTCAGCGGGTCGAACTGCCGACCTGCATCTCGCGTATCGATCATGAGACCTTCCGCGACTGTAAGAACCTGCAGAAAGTGGTCATTCCGAAAAATATCACCTCTATCGGAGAGGATGCCTTCACAGGTAGCGGGATCTACGCCAACGATAAAAAATGGAAGAAAGGGGCACTGATCCTGGACGATTGTCTGGTAGCGACCAATAAAGACCTGCCGGCGAAATATATCTTCAAGAACAAGATCCCTATCCGCCTGATCGCCGAGAGGGCTTTTGCCGGACAGAAGAACCTCAAGTCGGTCACCATCCCGGAGACAGTCACGGCCATCCCAACTGCAGCTTTCTATAACTGCGAGAACCTGACAGACGTTTCTATTCCGGCCTCCGTCACTTCGGTCGGTAACTTCGCTTTCTACAACTGTCCGCTGTTGAAGAACGCCTTGCTCTCTAAGAACGTTGAGCAGATCGGAGCCGGCGCTTTCTATGGTTGTGTCAACCTCAAAGAGCAGGTCTTGAGCGATAAGATAGAGATCCTCGAACGGGCTACTTTCTTTACCTGCCGGGCATTGAATCAGATCACCCTACCGGCACACTTACGCCGACTGGATGCAGGGGCTTTTGCCGGCTGCGCCAAGATCGAAGCGATCGAACTGCCGAAGACCCTGACTTTCCTCGGCGAACAGGCTTTTGCCGGCTGCGCCACCTTGCGTAAGATTGTCATTCCTGCCGGTGTTGCTTCGCTTCCCAAGCAGGCTTTCCAAGGCTGTACCCGCCTCTACCGGATCGACTTGCCGGACGGTTTGTATGCGATCGGAGACGAAGCGCTGGACGGCTGTGTAGCATTGGAGAAGATCAACATTCCCAAATCGACTTTCCGTATCGGCGTTCGCGCATTCCATAACTGCCAGCAGCTACGCGGTATCGCCCTTGTAGATCATATTCATTTGATCGAAGAGGAAGCGTTCTTAGAATGTAAGATGCTGGAAGAGATAGCGTTACCGCTCTCGCTGCAAAACCTGCAGAGCGGTGCTTTCTCGCATTGCATCAACCTGCAGAAAGTGATCCTGAACGAACGGCTCAAGACCATCGAGGATGGGGCTTTCTACAACTGTCGCAGCCTGCGTGAGGTACAATGGAACGACAGCCTCAAGACGATCGGCACCGAAGCGTTCATGGACTGCAAACACTTACGGACGCCTGTTCTGGCGCCCGAAGTGGAAATCGGCAAGAATGCCTTCAAAGGTTGTAAGTAAATGAATCAGTGATTCGCGTTCGGGTAGTCGATATAATGATATATCGCGTGCTCACCCATCTGGACAGTCATGTACGACTGTCCTTTTTCGCTATCTTTGGTAGCATCCAGGACGAGGTAGTTCACGCCGCGGAAGAGCACCGACTGACGTGCATGCTGGTGACCGCTCCATACATACGCCACATTATATTGAGCCAGTAAAGCCGCTAACTCATAGGTCTCCTCCAGCGCGAAATTAGACGTATGCCCTTGCGAGTCGTCCAGTTTCCAGAAATGGGTATGCGTATAGACGATAATCCGACGATAACCCTCTTTGGATTTCTGTTCCAATAACTCACGCAGCCATTTCATCTGCTTTGTGCCCAACGTTCCGTCTGCCGTATCCAGACAGATGAACAGGTCCAGTTTCTTACTGCCGTTGTTGGTATCGAACCAATAGATCGAGGTATTGAAATACGAGCGATAGATCGGCCATTGCTTGAAATAGACATCGTGGTTTCCCGGCGTGATGAACAGATGGTCGTTCGCCAAACTCAGCACGCTGTCTGCACAAGGGAAATTCTTCTGCGCATCGATCAGGTCACCCAAATGGACGGCGATCTTCGGCGCTGTCTCGGCATTGTAGGTATCGATGAAATAATCGAGATTCTTGTGGCTCTTACGCGTGATATGACTGTCGGTGCAGACGTACATCATATAGTCGTCCGAACCCATATTCAGGTGTATTTCCCCCTGGGTAGCGTTATAGGCCATCGACTGGTCATAACGAACATCCACCACTTCGCCGTTCGGGCTGAACATGCCCAACAGATCCAAGGTCATATCATCCGAGCATGCCGTCATCATTACGGCCAATGCAATATATAGAATGTGCTTTTTCATAAATCTGAAGTCTGAAATCTGAATTCTGAAATCTAAAATCTATAACTGAATCCTGCGCGTGCGGTGGCACCATAGAAAGAGGCATCCAAATGGAACATTCCCGTCGGTTTGCATTGTGCACCGAAATTGAGTCGCCAATGCTCGTTAATGTCATACCATGCGCCTACCGAGAACAAGGGCTGCCACATGCGCTCCATGTGATAGTCGTCGATATTGCTGAACATGAACGACAAGTTCCAGTTATTATCCTGCGGACGGCAGAAGACCTCAATGCGGTACAGCAGGTTAAACGGCTCTACCATATAGGTCTCATTGGAGTACCAGGAACGGTTCCAGTCGTCCATCACGCGGAAGAACGAGCCCAAGGTCACCGACACATGATCCATGCGGTAGCCCAAACCGATCGCGGCTGTGATGTCTCCCAATTGCGTACGCGCTTGGGCACTGTACATAAGATCAGTCTCCAGGAACAGTTCGCCTACCGGCAGTTCGAACTTAGGCCGCAGCATCACCATACCCGTGTGCACGTTGGCGGTGGAGAACTGCAGGTTCGCCTGCATCTCAAAATGCGGGTTGATCGGCATCAAAGCCTGCACGTCGAAATTACCATGATGCCCCCAGGTCGTATTGTAACTGTACTCCACCATGCCGGTGATCGAGTACCGCCTCGTTCCAAAGCCCGGATTTGCTGCCATCAGCAACAGCGGACAAAAAGAGAAGAATAAAATCAGGATACGTTTTTTCATAAAATATCAAATCTAAAATCTTCAATCTACAATTTTACAATAGTAAGCCCCGCTCCTCCGTGGTTCACGTCGCCGTCTCCGAATTCAAGCGCGACAAGCCCCCGTTTGCGACGTTGCCGGTTGAGATTATTCAGGTAGTCGCGGGTCAACTGTTTGAGTGCGCCTGTTCCCGTGCCGTGCAGGATCGTCACTTCGCCTGCTCCTACCATCTGCGCATCGTCCATGTAAGCGATGAGTGCTTCGGTGGCTTCGTCCACGCGCATGCCGCGCAAGTCTAAGGTGCGGTTGAAGGACAAGGTACGCTGGCGAACGATCGAAACGGTCGTTGAGGGAGCAGCAGGAAGGGTATTTTTCAGAACCTTCAGGTCCTTGAAATCCTTCAGTCGTTTCGGTGCTCCCACTTTTTCTTTCATCGCCTCCACTTGCGCACGCGCCTCTTTGGTCTTGGTCTTCTCGGCTTTCGCTTCCTTGATCTCACGAATCGTACGTTCGATGGTGGCATTCGATTCTTGCAGCAGTTCAGCCGCCTCTTGACGTGCCTCTTCGAGGATCTGCTGTTTCTCGCGTTTGGCATTCGCCAGACGCTCTTCGTACTCCGCTATCTTCGCCTCCAACTCTTTCTCGCGCTGTCTCACCTGCTGCCGTTTGCGTTCCCAGTAGCGCTTGTCGCGGGCGATATCCTGTAACTGCCGGTCGTAGTCGATATGCTCTTCGCCGACGAGGTCGGTGGCATACGCAATGACGGACTCGTCCAAGCCTGTCTGACGCGCTATCTCGATCGCGAACGAACTGCCTGCTTGACCGATCGATAACTGGAACAGGGGTCGCATCGCGCCTCGGTCATACAGCATCGCGCCGTTGATGACACCTTCTGTCTGTTCGGCGAAATGCTTGAGGTTGGTATAGTGCGTGGTGATAATTCCAAACACGTTTCGATTCACCAAGTCGCGTAAGATCGCCTCAGCTAAGGCTCCACCGATCAACGGTTCGGTACCCGTTCCCATCTCATCGATCAGGATCAAGGTTCGTGCGTCCGCCTGGCGCAGGAAGGCCTTCATGTTACGCAAATGACTTGAATAGGTCGAAAGTTCATCCTGTATCGACTGTTCGTCACCTATATCGATCATCAGCCGGTCAAAAAGTCCCGCCCTACTCTGCTCTGCGACCGGTACCAACAGACCGCATTGGAGCATGTACTGCAAGAGGGCAACGGTCTTCAGGCAGACCGACTTACCGCCGGCGTTCGGACCCGAGATGACCAGCACATGGTATTTGTCCGCCTCCAGCCGAATGGAGAGCGGTACGACCGTCTTGCCCTGCGGCGTATAGTGCATCCAAAGCACCGGATGCCGCGCTTCCGACCAGTCAATAAGGGGTGCATTCAGTAGTTCAGGACGGATTGCATGCAGCGCCTGAGCCAAAGAGGCTTTCGCATTCAAAAAATCCACCTCGCCCAAGAGGTCCTGACTCGCTAAGATCTGCGGCGTATTCGGACGCAGACCGTTCGTCACTTCGGTCAGGATACGTATCCGCTCGCGCCGTTCTGCACCTTCCAACTCACGGATATGATTGTTGGCATCCACGACCTGTTGCGGTTCGATATAGACCGTCTTACCGGTCGCCGACTCGTCGTGCACGATACCGCCTATCTTGCGTTTGAAGCCCGGCGAGACGGGGATCACCAACCGTCCTTCACGGATCGTCGGTGCGGCATCTGCCTCGACAAAACCGTCCGCCTTCGCTTGGCGTAAGATAGACGCCAGCGTACGACCGACGCTGCCTTGCAGATTCAGCATCTCCCGACGAATACGGTTCAATTCCGGCGACGCGTTGTCCGCCAAACGACCGTAACGATCTAAGATACGATCGATCGACCTGACGATTTCCCCTAATCCACTCATCCGCTCACCCGCTAATCCTTTCAACAGCGCATATTTTGCGCTGTCCAGCCCGGCAAAGAACGCCTCCAACTCCGCTGCATAGCGCAACGAATGCCGCAAGGCATCCAGTTCGGCTTCGTCAAGGAAAAGTCCCTCAATACGGATACGGGCGATCGCCTCACGGATATCATGGATGTCGCCGCGGGGAAAGGTCAGCATGGGATCGGATTGCACATGCAGCATCTGATCGGACAACAACAAGAGACGGTTCACGGTCTCGTAATCCGTCTCCATCTGCATCGCCTCTACCCGCTCGCGTCCCAAAGCCGACGCGCAACGCCGCAACAACTCTTCACGTATCACCGTGAAGTCGATCTTTTCTTCTATGTTATTCGGATAATACACTAACCCAAAATTCTGCAATCCTTGATGACATTTGCGCCTACTTCTTCGTTCAGTTTGCGCACCAACTCAAACCGGTTCTCGAACAGTTGCGCTTTGAGGGCGGCGGAGTTGACGCGCACGTACAGCATGCCGTCTTTGACCTCCACGCTGCGGGTCATACTGGTGATCGTCGTTCCCATCACGCGCGGCCACACCTCCTCGATCTGTACTTCCAATACAGATTGTTCCAATCCGCTCTCGCGCAGAAAAGCGACGAGGGCATCTGTGATATCCGACGAATTACTTTGCATCTTTTAGCGAAGCGTTCTTTTATCTTTTAGCGAAGCGGTCTTTGCTCTTTTATCTTCTGAAGATAAATCTTCTGCCTCGTGCGGAACACGCGCACCGCAGGATCCAGTTCATTCAGTTTACGAATCGCTTCCATCTGTACGCCTTCGTCTTGGCATAAACGCCAGAAAGACAAACCCGGACGAGTCCATACATACTCCTCTGCGCCGGTCGTTTTCTTGGGTGCCAAGTAGATCTTATCGCCTATGGCGAGTTCACGACCGAGGGCGTCGTTGTTCTCACGCAATTCCCGTTCGCGCACGTTCAGACGGAAGGCCACATTCGCGTACGTATCCCCTTCGCGTGCCACGACATAGTTCACACCGTTGTTCTTCTTTTTCGGGTGCTCCAGCAAGAAACTGTCGCGTTCTTGACGTGCGGTCAGCGGCGCTACATACTCCGGTTCGGGATCATTATGAATGACCATGATCGGCTCCGAGGCATGCACCACGGTCGCCTTCAGCGGTCGCTTCTTCTCTACCGGCTTCACCTCTTCTAAAATAACCGTATCCTCGGGATTGGAATTTTGAATTTTGAATTTTGAATTAATCGTTCCCTCGGGATAAGAATTTTGAATTTCCAAGGAGTCCAGCCGGTAGGTCTCAATGATCTTGATCAATTTCGGTGCGTAGTTCTTATCGGTCGCATAACCGCACTCTTTGAGCCGGTATGCCCAGCCCTCGTAGTCCTCGATCGCGATCTCAAAACAGGTCGCATAACGCGGACGTTGCAAGAACAACGCATGGTCCTTGAAGGACATCGCTGCATCGCCGTATTGACGAAAACACTCACCTTTGCTGTCATCGTCGTAGTAATAGACGCCGCCCATCCAATCGTTGTTGCACTTGATGCCGAAATGGTTGTTGGCATTTACCGCCAACTCACTCGTGCCGGCGGCAGACTCCAGCAGCGCCTGGGCCATGATGATCGAAGCCGGAATTCCGTAATCCGCCTGATTCTGCAGCGCCGTCTCTTTCCATTGATCGATATACGCCAGATAAGCTTCATTCTTGTTCTGTGCCGCAAGGTTCACCATCCAAACCAATGCGACCAATAGTATCGTTTTTCTCATATTTCGTTTTTCGTTCAAAACCTTTGCGGCTGCAAAGGTACAACAAAAATTGCAAATATGCAAGAATTTTGGCATTTTTGTGGCAAAAAAACCACCGCGGCTCTCACGAGTGGCGGTGGGGACATAAAAATATTATGAAAAATGTCATAAAAGTAAAAAATCTTCGAAATAATTTGCACAATTCAGAAAAAAGTAGTACTTTTGCAGCGATTTTATTATAAGTATAATAATTATAAATATAATAATTACAATATAAAAATAGTATAAAAAATGTCATAAAAGGAAAAAAGTGAGAATTTTTTACATTTTTTGTGCAAAATATTTGGTCATCTCAAAAAAAAGCAGTACTTTTGCACCGCAGTCCCGGTAATTCCTCTCCCAGATTTGATGCTGGTGATGAATCCGGGTTTTTTATTTATATGGCTAAGAGTGAATTAGAAATTTTGACGGAAGCCTTCTCTTCCCAACGATTAAGCAAGTATGTGGCTTACAATCACGGAGATCCGGAGAAGACCGTAATACATTACAAAGCGAACTTGCGTTTAGCAGAGTCGCTATACATTAGTTTGTCGGTTTTTGAAGTAACATTGCGCAATGCGTTAAGTCGGGAATTATGCAATATGGCGGGTAAGACCGATTGGTTCGACATCTTCTATACCACTCCGGATTTGCAACCGCTTGTGCCGGAGATAGACAAAGCGAAAGCGCTAATTCGAAATCGCGGAGAGAAAGTCAACACGGATAAATTAATTTCAGAATTGACGTTTGGTTTCTGGGTGATGCTGCTCAACAGTCAATATGAACGCGTGTTATGGAAATCGCTACGAAAGGCATTCCCGAATTTACCGAAAAAAGACCGACAACGTAAGAATGTGTCTGCGCCATGTAATACGCTTCGCCGTTTGCGAAATCGCATTTTCCATCAGGAAGCTATTTGTTGGGACTTATATTACCTCACTTGTTTGCACGACAATTTGGTTACTGTGCTAGGATGGATGAATGAGGAGATGCCCAGATGGCTTGCGCCGATTGATCCTTTTGATAAGGTTTGTGCAGAAATCCGCAAAGAGATGGGATGGTAATAAATAAACAGCGCCCCTTTGTAACCATCCATTAAAATGCAGATTGTAGGATTTGTAAGAAAGTTGTATTTTGCAACCGATTACAAATCCTAATTTTTAATGCATATGGATAAAGAATATTTTATCTGTGTTTATCTTTGTTTTTTTGTAACCATCCATTAAAATGCATATTGTAGGATTTGTAAGAAAGTTGTAATTTTGCAGCCGATTACAAATCCTAATTTTTATGCATATGAATAAAGAA
>CACZEL010000031.1 GCA_902780235.1 uncultured Bacteroidales bacterium
TTCCCTTACCAACCATCCTCGGGTATTCATAGCTCCTCTCCGTACATCTTTATACCCTGCCTTCTTCATTATCATTCCAAGTCTGTTGAGCGGCATCGGCTTCTTGATACTGCCTTTGATGACCAGTTTGTCGCTGATCTCGGCGGTGGTCATGAAGGTGCCGTACCCATCGGCAGGGATGTCGAAATAGACGGCGAGCAGTTGCTCCTCGTTCTCCTGTGCCCGGAAATCATCATTATGCACCTCCAGCGCATCGATATCATCCAGATCGAACCAGTACTGAAAGCCCATGTCAATCAGATAGCGCGCCTGGGCATAGATCGCTTCGTACGGGAGGGTGATATAGAACGGATTGGCGATAGCCTCCACTTGGAACGGCAGCCACCGGCGGTTACCGGTGAGGTCGGTGAGGAACTCCTGCTTGTTACCGGACGCGCAGAAAGAAGCCAGACGGATCCGACGCTCTTTGGTATATCCGTACGCAGCACGTTCCGACACGTCCGAAGCGGTAATGACCGATTTCATGACATTCAGTTCCTTAGGTCCCATCGCATCTATCTCATCGAGCGCGATCAGCCCGTATTCGGCGATACGGAGCCGTTCGTCTTTGTTGAGTTGGGTGCTGTTCGCCATCTTACAGCCGTAGGCACGCAGTTCAGGCGGCAGCAGGTGCTCCAACCATGTCGTCTTGAAGATGCCCTGCCTGCCCACCAACACAAGCACCTGCTGGTTGACCACTTCGTCCTTCAGCCATGAGGCGACCATGGCTACAAACCATTTGATGAAACATTTGCGCCATAAGTTCTGTTCCGCCTCGCCTCCGGCTACGGTCACCCGTTGGGCGAGCCAACTCAACACATCCGGTTGCCCGTCCTTCCATGGGGAACAGTTAAGCACGTACTCCCGCAGCGGATGCACGTCCGGGATGCGATGGGACTGCAGCACCGCCAGCACTTCCTTGGCCGCAATACTCAATCCGCTCTCCGCCGAACAATCGCAGACGATGTCATTGATATCGCTCGTCGTTATATCCCGCCAGCCCGCGTTCATCATTCCATCATTCAGTGCGTCAGCACGGCTCATTCCATCATTGATTTGAACTTTGTTCGAAATCAGGTCATGCCGCAACCGCCCGAACTGCACGAGGTTCTCCTGTATGTAATCACATACGATCTGTTGTCTATTAGCCATATCATTTACGATTTATTGACTTTGTACATAGTTACTTTGTCGCTCGAAATGTTTTCGTGTTGGACTACTGATTAAAATAATTTGCATATAGATAATTAACTCATAATAAGCATTTTACACATCACACAACTTTGTATCACACAACTTTGTGTTAGATTTATTTGCATATATCAAAAAAAAGTTGTACCTTTGCAGCAAATTTTGAAAAACGAAAATTATACTACGCTATGAAATCCACTCACAATGAACTGCAAAAACCATTTGTTTTTGGTCAAGCAATAGGTGTAAACCACTTTATTGGTCGTGAACGCGAGTTAAAACGTTTAACCGCCAATTTCTCGCATGGCATCAACACGATTCTGATGGCTCCCCGTAGGTGGGGTAAAACCTCTCTGGTAAAACGGACGATGTCCGAAATCAAAAATGATTACATAAAGGTCATATACATCGATGCTTATTTTTGTCGGAACGAATATGATTTCTACAATCATTTCGCTGAGTGTATTCTCCATCAGACCAACTCAAAGTTTGAGCAGTGGGCAGAAACAGCCGGTGAGTTTCTTATGCGCTTGACACCAAAAATTTCGTACAATCTTCCTTCTGCTGAAGAGTATTCCGTATCATTAGGGATAACTCCCCGCACCCACCAACCGGAGGAGATTCTTCAATTGCCGGAGATCATCGCGCAACGGAAAAACATCCATTTAATGATTTGCATAGATGAGTTCCAACAAATAGGCGAATTTACGGATAGCATGACCGTGCAAAAGCGCATGCGGAGTGTTTGGCAACATCAAGAACATGTTAACTACTGTTTATTTGGTAGTAAAAAACATCTACTACAAAATATGTTTCTCAAAAGTAGTTATCCTTTCTATAAATTCGGCGATATTATACCTTTGGATCCTATTGAGGAAAAAACATGGTTGCCATACCTACAACAAGGATTTAAATCGTGGGGTAAAAATATCTCCGAAGATATAGCACGCCAATTATGCCAAAAGGTTCAATTACATCCTTCTTATATACAGCAATTAGCATGGCTGACGCTGCTCAATACGGATTCAGAAGCAACTGAGAGTACCCTGCTGCAAGGATTGGACGATCTTATTAATGAGAATAGCGCACTTTTCATTCAACAGACAGAGCACTTGACACCCTATCAACTGAATTTTCTATATGCAATGCTGGACGGAATAACATCTGATTTCGCAAAAGAAGATATCCGTGAGCAGTATCAATTGGGTTCATATAGTAATATAGCACGTATTAAGACCGCACTTATCGAAAAGGAACTGATTGATACTTATAAAGGCGCAGTCGTTTTTGCCGATCCCGTCTTCGTCCTATGGATGCGAAGAAATATGAATCAGTAATCCAATACGTCAAAGAGCAATTTATTTTATGATTTTGTAATCCGCTGCAAAGGTACTGCTTTTTAGCGAAACGCATAGCCCGCAATGACGGGTCGTTAGTACTAACTGGATATATAACGCAAAAAAGTCGATTTACAGTTGAAATGTATTCAAAAATTCAAGATTTCAACTGATTATCGGCGTATTTCTTAAGATATTTTCCGAAATCTAATCGAAATTACATACATTTCGGAAAATATCAATACAAAATTACATTATTTTTTCCGAAATCTCATTTTTTTCTTGTACATTTCGGAAATTATTCGTATCTTTGAAGCGGTTTTTTGGAAGAAAAAGTGTTGAGTATTTGACAAAAATCATTTTATTTATATGCGATTTTTGATAAAAAGCCAATACTTTTTGCCATTAAAACGAGTAATATTCATCTTTATTCACGAATAAGCAAATGCCGCCCCTCATCTGGGCGGCATTTGTGAGAATAGACTGCTATGCGATTGGAGAATCCATAAATGCGATAGCTCGTTGAATTGTACTCTTCGTTGCTGTAAAATAGTACGAAATTTCCACGTTACTCATCTCCGGATGGGCCAAATGGAAGGCATAGTACTCCATCCAACCGGATAAATGAACGGGAAGTCCCAACTCGAAGAGAATGCTCAGTTCTCCACTTTCTTTTTTTTTGAGCAAATACTGATATTTATTCATAAAGTACACCGGAAGGCGGGATTTCTCAGTGGACGACGTGTCCACGAGTGTGCCTCCGGCATACTTACGAAAAAAAGAGACGGTAACCCGCATGGATTACCGCCTCGATTGATATAGATAGCCTAAGGGCTATGAATGACAGGGGATTTAGATACCGCTGCCGGGATCGCCGCCACCGATAGGATCACCACTACCAATAGCCGCTCCGCTAACGGACTGCATGATAAATTCACAAATTAATCGAATTAAACGAATCTTTTTCTTTTAGTCCAAAATTGCCAAAAATATTCCAAAAATTATTTAACAATCTGACCCTGTGCATTGTATTTCACACCATTCTTGATGATGTAGAGAACACCGTTCTCCATCAGCTTTGTACCTTGTACATTGTCGCCTTGTACATTCTCCACTCCTGTCAGTATCTGTGCAGGTCCGCCGATATGCGCAGGCATACCGCGACGTACCGGCATTCCGGCAGACTGACCGGCATCCACGTTAACAGTGAAGTATGCACGGAACGGCTTGAGCGGGTTGTTGGTGTTCGGCCACATGAGCGTGTTGTTAGCCATAAGGAAGAGGTGACCGCCGTTGAAGTCCAGTCCTTCCTGAGCACCCAGTACTATCGGCTGGAACGTACCCTTGAAGGTCACGCCCTTGATGGTAACTGCTTGGTCGTCCAAGTCCGCGTTGTTGATCGTTACATTGACAAAGTCGAGGTCATCGAGTTGCGAAGCCGCACTGAATTTCACAAGGTACGGGCGACCAGCTACGATCTCATGTTTCTCTTCGCTTGTGTAGAGGTAGAGTTCGTCATTGGTGACGTCAACGTCAACAAACTCATAGATCTCCACGCCGTTGAGCGAGCTGTTGGCAATCTGGTCAGCATCCATGTTGAACGGCAAGCAGAGCGTGTTGTACATATTGTTCAATACCGGACGGTCGATGGTCAAATCCTGTACCGTCTGTCCATCATACGTGGTCAAGAAAGCAGTTACTTGGTCTGCATCGTTCGGATCACCGATGACAACTGCCGTTGTCGGAGCCGAAGCAGGATACGTTACCTCGATAAAGCTGTAATAGTCGTTTGTTCCGCAGGTCACATTACCGTCAGCGAGATAATAGGTCTCATTACCCGAATAGGTGTGTACATCTACCGTCATGCCCTCTTTGTACGGATAAGTGAAAATGGTACCTACTCTCACTTGTGCCCACTCGGTAGTAGGCTGAGGTGCGAACTTACCGGAAGTAGCATCGATGGCAAGTTTGACATCAACGGTCTTGTCGCCGATGGTAGCCTGAGCAACCAACAGACCGGAAGTACCTTCATAGGACGTGGTCGGAGCACCGTTGTCTCCACCGAAATACCATTTAACGTTCACATCGGTACTTGCATTGAGCAGGTCAGCCTCATTAGCCGTGAAGACCGGAGTCAGCACTACGTCGTTAGCCGGAGTGAAGGACTCGCCGATAGGATAGGTGTTCACACCGTCCGACCAACCGGTCAGGGTGTAACCCTCTTTGTACATCGTCTTGTTCAACGGCATGGTGATGCCCTCACCGACTGTAACGTCCACAGCTGCCGGAACAGAACCCTCTGCATCGCTCAAAGCGAACGATACCTGATAAGCGGTGACAGCCTCTAACTTCATGTACGGAGTATATTGACCGCAATCAATCGTGATCGTTTGGTCTTGATCGACGTCAAAGATCATCGATACGATGTTATTTGCCGGATCCTGATGGTAGCACTTGTCGTTCTCTGCCAGTTTTTGGTTGAACGAAGCCAACTCTACATTCGTCTCGCTCATCACGTTACCTGCGCCGTTCCCATATCCACAAGCGCCGAGCGTGAGACGATATTTACCTGCTTTTACCGGAACTGTTGCTTCCACGTTCTGATAGCCATGCTGACCGTCATGGAACGAGCCGGCAATAACCGTACCTTCCGGTTTTGCACCGCTGATCATACCGTACGGATCGCTCTGGAAGTTAATCTCAAAGTCCGTGAATGCAGGAACAGCTGCCATCTTCTCAATAGAGAAGAACGGAGTATATTCAGCACCATAAACCTTGATGATCTGGTCGCTCGGTACATTGAAGATAGCACCTACGACGTTCGTAGCGGTATTCTGGTGATAGCACGTACCGTTGTTTGTCTCCAAAGTAGCGTAAGTATAGGAATTATCCTCAGTCTTAATAGTAGCATCCTGATTGCTGTAGGAACAAGTACCCATCATCACTTTGTAGTTACCGGCTGTTACCGGAATCGTGATTACCGGCAGACGATAACCGTGTTGAGCGTCACCGGTATTCATCGAACCTTCCACCAATACACCAGCGGGCAGGTCACCGCCACCTACTACCGTATAAGGATCACTCATGAAATCAATAGCAAAGTCTGCATCAATATAGCTCGGTGCCGGAGCACTCGAAGCCTCAATAGAGAAGTACGGAGTATATTCACCGCAGTCCACTATGATATTTTGGTCTTCCGGAAGAGTAAAGATCGCAGTAACGATATTATTCGTCGGATCCTGATGGTAGCACAAATCATTATCTGCCAAATGTTGGTTGAACGAAGCATAGGTAGTGCTACCGTTTTCATTTTGGATAGTACCATTGCCTAGACCCCAACCGCAAGTACCCAAGGTTACTTTATAGGTACCTGCCTTTGCCGGAATAGTGATAATTACATTATAATAACCATGGTTGATATCCTTATTGGGTATTCCTTCTACCAAAACACCCTCGGGCAGATCACCGCCGCCTACTACAATATAAGGATCGTTCATGAAGTTAATCGCAAAGTCCGCATCAATAAAGGTTGAACTACCGCAATCACCGGGCAGGTCGCCAACGAAGGTGACGTTAACATCCGTAAGATCATAGCCGGTATTCCATTTGGTATTATACAGACTCAAATAGCAATTTTTAACGTGACACTGGGTGATTTTATTTCCACTATTGAAATCATCGCAGTAACCATCCATCCAAACCAAATCATTCGGATTGGCATAGCAATACACATTCGCGATGCTTTGGCACCCATAGAACACATTATTATAGATACTTACCACATTTGCAGGAATAGTAACCGACGTGAGAGCGGAATTATAGAACGCTTCTGTCTTGATGGTGGTCAGACTTGCAGGGAAATTTTCAGCCATATTAACGGAAGCGAGGTTCGTACATCCTCTGAATGCAGCACTTCCAATCGTAGTGATGCCTTCCGGCAGCACAACAGAGGTTATTTGAAGTTTTTCAGAACTCCACGGTGCTTCATTGTAACCACCCCAATCATCCATAACACCGGTACCTACACCGTCATAGGAGATCGTAAGCACGCCGGCATTCAACTCCCAAGTCAAACCATCACCGCAAGAGTTAGCCGGAGTCGGTGCGGGAGTCGGAGCAGTTTCCGAAACAAGACGAACGGAGTGACCTTCCTGAGGTTGGAATTGGGCATCTACCTGATTGAACCAATAACCCTCCCAGTTGTCGAAACCGTAGAAGACAGAGAACGCATAATGAGAGAGTGCGTCCATCGTCGATGACCAATAAAAACCTTGCTCACCCACACCATACACACCAAATGCATCGCTCAGGCCTGCCGCAGGCAAAAAGACTGCGCCGGCAGCTTCGTATGCTGCCCATTCCGAACTGCTGATGACATTGTTGTTCCATGCGGTACGCTCGGTATTGATGGCCGTTCCATCATAGACATCGGGCAAAAGAATCAAACCTACTACACCGGCAACGGTGGCCGTACCATACTTACTGGAAGCACCGGTACGAGTATTGAACAGATAAGTCCACTCTTCGACAGTCAGCGTGCGCCAATTGCCTTCGATGTTATTACCCCATTCAGTATAGGTCGAATAATCTTCACTATCAGGATTATCACCTGTGCCCCAACTAAAGAGGTCGCGGTTATCGCTTGCCTGTGCGTTACCAATAATAGTCCATTGGTTCTCTGCGAAATGCCATCTATCTATATTACCTAAATACTGCAAGTTACCTTTCGAGAAATAAACTACTTTACCGCCGTCAACCGTGAATGCGCCCGGCAGTTTGTCGCCATCTTGCGCAGGTGTCGGAGTCGGTTCAGGGAAGGCTTCTCCTAAACTGAATCTAATCCCAGTAACTTTGAAAATAGTGCTGGCGAAGTCAACACTGGTAGCCTCACCGACCCAACGATAACCTGTTGCTGTCTCCTGCCAAGCACAACTTAATTCATTATGCTGATGCTTCTCGGATACTGTTATCTCAATGCAAAGTATGTTAGCGGAAGTACAAGAGAAAACGAAAGATTTCTCACTATTCATACCGTCAAATATGAAATGGTCATCAATATCAACATAGTGTGCGCGACCATCAACAGCCTTAAGGGAAATACTACCATTAGTGTAGGTCGCTTCGCCCCATTCATCTGCATCAATAGTCTCCAAAATAGCCTCGTCCCATTCAACCGTACTGCTCACCGGAATCAATGCGGCATAGGCTGCTTCAGCTGCAAGCAGTGTGTTGTAGTTGGTTACATAGCCCTTTGCCTCAAGGGTAAGATTGCAATACTCACTGCGTGCATAATCAATTCTATGCTTGCATGCGGATGTGAACTCAACGTTACCGATATCGTTGATAGTTTCAATGACATAGTTAACGGATCCCAACATATAATACGTTGATTCAGCTTCCAAGTAGTCATTGTAGTTGGTTACTTGATCTCTTTGCTCTTCACTTAATGCGACATAGGCGTTATAAACCGCTTCAAGAGCGTTATAACACTCTTGGTTATAAACAACCGGATTCGGGATCGCGTTGATCAAATCAATGACATTCTGAACCGCCGGATCTACTGCCGGAGTCGAACCGCCGCTGGTGTAGAAAATCTTGGATCCTGATGCCCATTCGAAAATATCCGCACGCGAAAAACCACCAAAGGGTACCGGATCGCCCCAGGCTCCGTTATGGAAGTAAGTAGCAGTCACTCCTTCATTTGTGCCAGCGTAAATCAAAACTACATCACCTGCAGGAACAGCGTCCCATGCCCCGGCTTCCTCTAAGGAAACGGCAACAAAACCGGGCAGATCTGAAATGGTTACCAGTGTTTGGTCATTCTCCCACGAAGCCGAAATTTGCAATTCCGTTACCTGTAATCCTGCCGGAGCGGGAGCGGGAGAGGGAGCAGTTTCCGAAACGAGACGAACGGACATACCCCAATAGCGAGGACTTGTACCGATTCCTAAAGTGCTGCCTCCAACTACAATGCTTTGGGGATCTTCAGGTTCTCCGGAATATAGTGTTGAGGACCAATAGTTACCCATAATGGCAACATCAACAATTGCAAATTCATCACCAAAATTCTGACGAGAACCCGCCGAAGGTAAGAAAACACAACCCATACTCTCCAGAGTCGCCCAACCGGCTGTCGTACAAGTAGTTGGGTTTGAAGAGAAGAAACTGGGATTGATACTTCCCCATGTTACACCATCAATGGATTCGCCACCATCGTTAAAGTCATCCGGGAAGAGGATGATGCCTTTGATATCCTTTTGTGGAGCTGTACCATCCGTTAAGATCTGTGCGTTCGTATAACGGGGATAGTTTGTATAATTTGCCGAAGAAGAACCCGGATTACGTTCTTGGAGGAGATATTGCCATTCATTGATGGTCAGTGTGCGCCAATCGGAACCCTTCTTCGCGCCCCAGTCTTTGAAATCACCACTATAGTCAGCCTCGTTTATGCTGTTATTAATTCCGAAGTAGTTGTTGTCGGTTGAACTCCATGCAAATAAGTCCACAGGGCCGTTGGAAGAAACAGTGCCTCCACCGTTGATGGCGTTGTTAGCAGCGCTATTACCAACATAATCCCATTGGTTTTCTGCAAAGCCCCAAGTCCATGTTGCACCATTATCAGCAGTAGTAGCCTGCAAGTTAGCCTTCGAGAAATAGACAACTTTGTCGCCTCCTACAGAGAAAGCTCCCGCTAACTTATCTCCATCACCCGAAGGAGTCGGAGTCGGTTCCGGATCTATCGCAGGAGTCGAATGCAAATCTGCGAAACCGGTTGAAGCATCTTCATCGAAAGTGATATTAAAGTCATCACCACCAGAATGCGTGTTATCAGTGAAGTAACATCCCCAATGACCACCTGCTTCAAAGAAGGCAGCGTGCTCCACAGGATTGTTCTCATTGGCGTACGCATAGAGCACACCGTATGCTACCGGCTGGTATGCACCGTTTTGCCACTGATAGAGACGATAAACCTCCATTTGCTCAGGAGATTTTCCATATTGGCTAGCAGCATAATTACCTACTATATTCGAGTCATATTCAGAGCTTGAAGAGTCATAATTCCCTACGAACTCCAATTTCCACGGACCGGAAGGATTATTATTACCGACATAGGGGTTACCGAAATTAAACAAATGGCATTGTCCTGAAATAGTAGGATATTCCGGGTTACGCCAGCAGTCATAGCAGTTTGCAAAGATACCGCTTGTTGCCGAAGGAGTCGGAGTCGGATCTACCGCAGGAGTCGAACCACCAGCCGTATAGAAGATACGATTACCAAAGAGTGTTATATTCTCATACATTTGGTTGAAATCTGTTTCTAAATCATAATCACCCGAAATGGTTCCGTCAAAGAAATGTATTACTCTTGCGTAGTCTCCGTTCGTGCGATAAACGAGAACAGCAGTGCCGGAAGTCGGCACTTCGGTCCATGCCTTCGCCTCATCAAATGTAACAGCCTGGAAGCCCGGCAGAGCGTTTACTGAGAACGTATTACCATTCGAGTTCCATCCATTGTATATATCCGATGTAACTTCTACCACTTGGAGTCCTGTCGCCGGAGTCGAACCACCACCGGTGTAGAAAATCTTATCTCCGTTTGAATACCATGCGTAAAGATCTTCATATGTTATATTATGTGCTTGCGCCGCTTGATAGACTCCGTTTTTGAAGTAAAGAGAAGTCGCTCCATCACCTTCAAATGCGAAAATCAAAACTACATTACCTGCTGGAGCAGCATCCCATGCTGTAGCTTCTTCTTCAGTAATTGCCACAAAACCGGGCATGTCTAAAGTAGATAACATAGTAGGGTTATCCTGCCACGAACCTGGAACTTCTTGTAATTCCGTCACCTGTAGCCCTGCCTGAGTCGAACCCTGGACAGAGATGGTCAGGGTGTAGTCCACTGATGTGTTCCCCATCTGCTCTGTATCAAGGTACTTAATGTAATTGCCGGTAACCGTAGCCGTACCTTCGAACGCCTCGCTGATGGCGATGTAGTGATTATTCCCATCTTTACTTGCCGTTACCGCTGCATTGCCGGTAGCCGTAGGAACAGTAAACGCTTGGCAGTAACCGCCATACTGTAACGCATAGAGCTCTTGGATAATACCGTCCAACTCTCCATTTCCATTTTGGAAATCACAAGCAAAAGTGTGCGGTAAGGTAACCTCCACCTCTTTCTGATTGTTGTTTGCCTCAAAGACAACCGTCACGGACTCTGCCGGAGTCGGTGTCGGAGTCGAACCACCCGGAATGGTACCGGTAGTGTAAAAGAATCGGCCTGCTATCTCAGCATCAGTAATATTAAAGTAAACTGTATTGCGTGTAAGTGGATCATCCATCGTATATTGATAAACTCCATCCCTAAAATTATGATATTTAAACTCATTTCCAACCGAAGATATCAAGATAGCTGATCCTTGAGGAGCACCATCCCAAGCTTTTACAGTCTCATCATCAACCGTCGCAAACCCAGGCATTTCGTCTGTAGAGATATATGTATTATCCTGATACCACTCTGAAGGAGGGTTAGTAATCTCGCTCACTTGAGGTAACTGCTCTGGACCCCAATTAGAAGGACCGGTGGTATAATAGAACTTAGTTCCATTATAGTTACTCTCCGAGAAAATCTCTGGTTTCCAAATATTTTTTGTTGGCGAAGAATAACGAACTCCATCCGAGAACATATGATATTTAGCTCTACCATCACTCTCAAATGCATAAATCAGATATACATAACCAGTTGAAGGAACTGCATTCCATCTTTGGGTAGTATATGGATCTGCTGCACCAAATCCCGGCAGATCACTTACCAAAAGTTTTGTTTCTGCACTTTCCCATTCATTAGGGACATTTAACTGTGTTACTGAGATCCCACCACTTTGGGCATTCATCAACCCCACGCTTGTCACGAGGGCGAGAAGAAATGTAAATAATTTTTTTCTCATACATTTAGATTTTTAGTTAAACAATATTGTTAATTTTTTTGTTGCTATATAAACGACAAAGCGACAAGTGCACGAAGCACCTGCCGCTTGTTTGCCGGTTTATCTGCCTGATTTGCTACCTCTTGTGAGCTCGTCGCGCGCCACATACATACATACATACATACATACATACATACATACATACATACATACATGCGCCGCCGCGCTTATCATTAAGAAGTTATATGTGAGAAGATGATTCAAAATCATGTTCCGAAAAGTGTGTAATAGACTCTTTTGTCCAAAAACGCTGCAAAGGTACAACAATTATTTGACATACGCAAATTATTCCGAATATTTTTATATTTTTACACGTCTTGTTTGTCTTTTTGCATTGTAAGTACACCGGAAGGCGGGATTTCTCAGGGACGACGTGTCCAAGAGTGTGCCTCCGGCATACTTACGAAAAAAAGAGACGGTAACCCGCACGGATTACCGCCTCGATTGATATAGATAGCCTAACGGCTGTGAACGACAGGGATGAGAGAGAGGAATATTTACCCTTTCTTGTATGATATATTATACAAATTTGGTTGTATTTTGTATAGTCCGTTATGCAAATCCGCTGAAAAGGTACGGTTGAGAATCAGCTTAGGTCTGTATCTTGCATGAGTTCATTAAGTCCATTTGTGTTAGGCAAAATACGGTTGTACACATCGGGTGCATCCTCTCCCAAACGGAATGTAGCCACACCCATTGGTTTGTTATAATCGCGTATAGCTAACTCAACAACCGTTCTATCCATTTCACGACACAGGATTAATCCGACAGATGGATTCTCATGAGGTTTCCGTACTTGCTCGTCCAAGACAGACAAATAGAAACTGAGTTGTCCAAGATGGGCCGGTTTGAAACGGCAATCCTTCAATTCGACAGCCACCAGACAATTCAATTGACGATTAAAGAATAACAAGTCTATGAATTTTTCTTCACCTCCGATCACCATACGATAGTATGGTTGAATGAATATAAAATCATTACCGAAGCGTAAGATGAAGTCACGGATATTCTCAACAATTTTAGAAGTTAAAACGGGTTCATTACGTTCTTCTTCATTCTCATAGAGATCTTCTGCATTGATAAAATTGAGCAGATAATTCTCCTTAAACGCTTTGAGTGTTCTTATCGCCAAGCGTGTGTCAGAAATCGTTTCTGTGAAATTAGAGGGAAGAGAACCTCGATTCTTGTACAAGTCCTGTTTGATAAAATCCTCTAAGGCATATTTGTTCCATGCCCGGGAAGCACACATATGGATATAGAAAGCACGCTCTTCCAAGTCTTTTACTTTACGTAAGATGATGACATGATGCGTGAATGGAACACGAAGAAAATCAGTCCAATTCAATTCGTCACCCAGCGGTTGACGAATTTGAACAAGCAGTTCCGTTTCGTCAATAGGCAATTCGTCAACTGCCGGTTGACGATTTACATATTCGCACCATTCTTCGTAGAATGTACGCATATTCTTAAGGCTCGTTTCTCCAAAACCGGTAAGACCGGGCATCTCTTTCTGTAACTGGTCACTGATTGTCTTCAGCGCCCCTGTGCCCCAGAAATGATGACGCGTATTCTCGGAAATATACTGTCCTATACCATAGTACAAAGAAAGTACCTCATTATTGACATGCTGCAACGAACGAGCTTGGCTACGTTGAATGGCTCCTTTAATAACCTGAACGGCTTGCTGCAAATCGGTCGTTAGAATCATATTTGTTGCCTGATGCTTCTGAATCTCTGACATGGTCACATATTTTAAAATCCCGCTGCAAAATTACAATATTTCTTTGATATATGCAAATTATTCCGAATATTTTTATATTTTTACACGTCTTGTTTGTCTTTTTGCATTGTAAGTACACCGGAGGCGGGATTTCTCAGTGGACGACGTATCCAAGAGTGTGCCTCCGGCATACTTACGAAAAAAAGAGACGGTAACCCGCATGGATTACCGCCTCGATTGATATAGATAGCCTAACGGCTATGAATGACAGGGGATTTAGATACCGCTGCCGGGATCGCCGCCACCGATAGGATCACCACTACCAATAGCCGCTCCGCTAACGGACTGCATGATACATAACATTCACAAATTAATCGAATTAAACGAATCTTTTTCTTTTAGTCCAAAATTGCCAAAAATATTCCCAAAAGACATAAAATAAGCGGTAACACGCTTAATTGGATTACCGCTTTCAAAAACTATTTACTTATCGTTATAATGACCTAACATTTGGAGAATGTTTACCTGAACGACAGATTCGTAAACAGAATAAACTACTCTATCTTTACCTGATAAGCGACGGGAATAGGTATTCTCCTTATACTTAAGACGTTCAGGATTTCCGATTCCGGTTAAAGGATGTTCCGCCAATTCCTCCAATATAGTACGGAGTTTCTTAATACGTGCCTGATCGCCGGACTTCTTGATTCTCTCTAAGTCAGCAAGGGCACGTGGTGCAAAAGTCAAACTGTATCTCATTCGAAAAGAGCGTCTAATTCTTGTTTGCTGCTCACCCGCAGACCTTTTCCGTTAGCTATATCCTGCTCTGCTGCATCCAGATCACGATAGAATTGTTCACTGCGATAGTAATCAACAGGAAGTGCCCCTCGACGTACTTTCGACCGCTTGGTTGCAATCTGCCAACCCATATTACCCGATAAACGGCGCAAGAACACAGCATCGGATGCCGGTAATGTAATCTGTAAAGTTCTCATTGTTGTTTCCATACTCAACCCTCCCTTTTTAAAATCCGGTGCAAAAATACTACAAAAAAATGATATATGCAAATTATTCCGAATATTTTTATATTTTTACACGTTTGATGTCGTTTGAGATTATTACCCGTTAGAGTTTTTTACCCGTTACGTCGTAGCGTTCGCCGTTGCGGATAATAAACAGTTGACCGTTCCGGAGGAACTTTTGGCTCTTAGCTTTTGGCTCTTGGCATTCAATACCGGAGGGTGTAGCCTGCGAAGCGACCTCGGACCAGAGGGCTTTGAGGGGATAACCGGAATAATCGAACCACGTCGTATTGGAGATGACATTGCCGTCCTCCCACCATGTATCATAGGTCGCATCATAGCGTTCCGCCCAGCAGGTCTTGATCCATGCGTTATTGACTTTCTGATCGACGAAGATCGGATCCCAGTACATATACCCGAGGATATTGGTGTCGGAAGCGATCGCTTCGTGCAGTTCATGCATAAAAGCCGCCTGTCCGTCTTCGGACGCCTCGTTATAGGAGCCGTTCAGATGCAGTTGTCCCTCATAGTTACCGCCGTTCCGACCGGCAGAACGATAGGGGGTCCACGAGTAGCCGGTCTCCATGATCATGACGGGTTTATGGAACGCCGTCTCCATCGACTGCGCCCAAGTGAGCATGCCCGTCGGCGTGTTGTCCGATGAGTTCTGCAGGGAAGCCCAATAGGGGTAGTACGAACCGCCGACGATGTCGAAATGACCGCCGTTATCGGCAAGGGTCTTGAAGAACGAGCGGCAGATGCCTATCTTACCGTCATGCCCGTAACTATGATGCAGGATAACCTGCGTCGTCGGTGAAGCCGCTTTGACGGCATCATAAGCGCGATTATACAGATAGACGGCATTCGCGATATTGTCCGTCTTGCCGCCATAAGAGACCGCATTGCCGTTGGTGGTCTGGAAGAGGATGCCGTAGTTGGTCTCGTTGCCGACAGAAACATACTCAGGTGTCGTTCCCTGATTGACCATACGGGTCATGTACCGATAGACATAGTTATAGACCGAATCGCCGAGTGCTTGCGTCGTAGTAGCTTGCGCCCACTCGGCCGGAATCATCTGCGTACTCGCATTCGTCCAATAGTCGGAAAGGTGGAAAGACAAACAGATCGCCATGTTATGGTTCTTGGCGCGTTGCGCCAATGCCAATATATCCTCCGGTCCGGCATAGGGATAGCCGGAAGGATGCGCCGTCGTTTGGATCGGCGTACGATAGGTAGTATTCCCGTCTCTGACCGCCGTACCGGGCGCGTTATAGAGCCGCAGACGGGCGAGGTTGACGCCGTAGGACTGCATGATATCGAACAGGTCACCGGCTGTACCGTCATGGTAACGGAAGACAGCTCCGAAATCCTCCACATAGGTCGCCATCGTCAGGTCGGCTCCGCGGAGGCAGGACGCCGTGACGGGTTCCGGATCCGGAACAGGCGGATAGACATGGGTGTCAAAACGGATGGAAGGCACGGAGAGGTCGAAAATGACATCATACGCACCGGCAGGAAGCTCCAACCAACCGGTAGCGCCGTTAGAGACAGCCAACGGAACGGCTACGCCGGTAGAGACTACACCGCCGCCAGCATCCGACCAGCCGTATTGGGTGGACCAATCGGCAGTATGAACCGAGAATCCGAGTCCTTGTTCGGCGATGACGCAAGAGTCGATAACGAAGATATTCGCGTTGTCCGTGGGTTCAAACATAGCGAGATCCCTTCCGGATTCGGTGGTGTAGGACCATGTATAAAGAGACCAGATGAGTGCCAATAGGTATTTCATATCAATTCAGTTTAAAGATTCCTTTATGTCCTTTCTTCAGGATGAACGTACATTGTCCGGCAAAGGCATGCATATGCGGTTCGACGAACGAATCCAGACAGGCGGCATCGCCGTTCGCCGCTGCGATGAATCCCTCTCCTTCGTAGGTGATGAGGTTATCGGCATGCGGACAGAGATTACCCGCTTTATCCACCACGCGTACCGTCATATAGCATAGTTCCTCGGGGTGCTCGTCTTTGTTCGCCCATATAACGTCCAGATGGTCGGGTTCACCGGCGGTCTTCACGATCTCACGTGCGGCTTCTTTGCCGTTTGCGTCGTATGCCACGACCTCTATCTGTCCGGCTTCGAACGGGATATCGAACCACATCAGACGATAGCGCGGCAATAGTTCCGGTCGCGGTGCACTACCCCACCATGGTACTTCGAATTCCGCTACTTGCGGCATCGCGCTGACGCCCTCGATGCGTTCCCCTTGGGCGAGTCGTTCGGTCTCTTCGGCCGTCGCATGACGCAGTTGACCATAACTCTTGCCGTTGACGAAGAGCTCTGCACTCGGATAAGAGGTATAGCAGAAGACGGGCACGAGGTCGCCTTCGTTCCAGTTCCAATGCGGCAAGAGATGTAAGGTCGCGTCCTTCGTGTTCCACTGGCTGCGATAGAGCCAGTAGCGGTCTTTAGGGATAGACGCCAGATCGATGATACCGAAATATGAACTATGACTCGGCCATGCGTCCGTATCGTACGGCGAAGGTTCGCCGAGGTAGTCAAATCCCGTCCAGACGAACTGCCCAAGCGTCCAGTCGTAGTCTTCCTGAAGTTGGAAATCCTGTTCCGGCAGTCCCGACCACGCGCAGTATTCCACGTCGTAACCGGAAGATTGGTTGTCGGCATAGTGCGCGTCCGGCTGAATAACGGCAGGGGTCTTATAGACACCGCGACTCGAGACGGTAGATGCGGTCTCGGAACCGAGGATCATCTTCTGCGGCAGTTTATTATAGGCATCATGATAGTAGGCGGTACGGTAATTGAAGCCCGGCAGTTCGACCGCAGCACCGAATCCGTTCTCGATCACCTGTTTCGCCTGATCCATACCGTTGGTGACGGGACGGGTCGGATCTAACTCATGGAAGAGTGCCTGCAGGTCGGTTACAATAGCGATACCGTCATCAAGCACTTGGTTCCACACCTCGTTGCCGGACGACCACAGCATGACAGAAGCGTTATTGCGGTAGTGCTTCACCATGTTCGTGATATCCCATTTCCACCAATCGTTGAACTCTTTGTTATAGTCGTTCTCGGTCTTGCCCCGGTTCCAGACGTCGAAGGGTTCGATCATCATCATCATACCCATCTCGTCGCATAGTTCGACTAACTGCGGATCCGGCATGTTATGGCTGGTACGGATCGCATCACAACCCATATCCTGCAGCATCGCTATCTGATGCCGCAAGGCGTCCTTATGCACTGCCGCACCGAGCGGACCGAGATCATGGTGGTTGCATACCCCTTTGAACTTACGGGTCACACCATTGAGTTGGAAACCGTGCTCTGGGGTATAAGAGATCGAACGGATACCGAAGGTAGTATTGACTTCGTCAAGGATGGCTGTTGGCTGTTGGCTTTTGGCTGTTGGCTGTTTGCTGTTGGCTATTGGCTTATACACTCTCGTTCTCGCCGTATATAAATGCGGCGTTTCGGGAGACCAGAGATGCGGGTTCTGCACCTCTGCACTACCCTCCTGTCCTTCTATCGAGGCAACGACTTTGCCGTTATAGAGTATCTCTGTCTGAATACGGAGTCCTTCATTCATTAACTCCTTCATTCGTTCACTCGTTACCTCTTCCACCCCGTTCTGCAGTTCGACTGCCAACGTCACAAGGGCTTTTTCTTTGCTTACCTCGGGTGTACGCACTAGCACACCGAAGGTCGGGATATGAATCGGATCGGTCTCGATGAGGTGCACATTGCGGTACAAGCCTGCACCCGGGTACCAACGGCTCTGCTGAGGTTTGTTCTCCAGATAGACATCGATATCCACGCTGTCGCCAGTGATCAGTTCCGGCAGGATATAGCAGTCGAAGGTGTTATACCCGTACGGCCAATAGCATACTTCTTCGCCATTCACATACACGTCCGCATGCGACATGGCACCATCGATAACAAGGGTGTAGAAGCGTTCTTTGTGAACGGCTACGCGGGTATGATAATGTCCTTTGCCCATCCACGGGAGTCCACCGCTACGACCGGTTTTCCATGTCGGTTCTCGTTCGCCGTTCTGCCATACGATGACCTCTTGCAGGTCGTTCGCACGGTCAAAAGGTCCGCTGATCGACCAATCATGCGGAACGGTTACCTCCTCCCAAACGGGGTTCTCCGTCGTGTCCTGCGTGAACTGCCATTGGCGCAGCAAAGTATCCGTACGAACGGGCTGCTTCGGTGAGCATGCACTGAGACACAAGATCGCACACACCAACAATGTATAAATGAAGTTAATGCCTTTCATCTTTCAACTTTCAACTTTCAACTTTCAACTAAACCTATATTCAGTCGTTTCGTCGAGTTTCTCGCCCGGCATCAATACGACATTCGGGAAATCGTCATGATGCACGCTGTCAGGCCATTGTTGGGCTTCGAGGCATACCGCATGTTTCTCGTCATACATCGTGCCGCTCTTACCGACATGCTGCTCAATGAAATTGCCGGTATAGACCTGCAGCCCCTTCATCGTGGTCCAGCACTCCATCGTGCGTCCGTCGGCCTGCAAGGTGCATGCATGACGCAGTTGCTTAGGCGCATCGTGTGCACAGATACACCAGTTATTATCGATACCTTTCCACGGTTTGAAGAACGGATCGTTCATGCGATCACCCAAACGTGTCGGTTGACGGAAATCCATCGGCGTACCTTCTACCGGTTGGATCTCACCGGTCGGACAGGTCCATTCGTCGAAGGGCGTAAACCGATCCGCAAAGACTTGCAGCACATGGTCATCCACCTTGCCGCTTGCTTCGCCGGCCAAGTTGAAATAGGCATGGTTGGTCATCGCCACGAGGGTCGGAGCGTCCGTCTTCGCCTCATAGTGAATGACCAAACGGTTATCTTTGGTCGCCGTATAAGTGACCCACACATCGAGATTGCCGGGATAGCCTTCTTCGCCGTCTTTGGAACGGTAATGGAGGGTTATCTCAAACGCACTCTGCGCCGTTACTTCCCATATCTTGGCATTGAAGCCTTCGAGTCCGCCGTGCAGGCTGTTCGGACCGTTGTTGATCGGAACACTGTATTCTAAATCCTGAATACGGAATACTCCGCCCTTGATACGGTTCGCCACACGCCCGCAGACGGCATTGAAATAGGTCTCTTGCGTACGCCATTCTTCGGCGGTCTTGAAACCTAACACGATGTCCTTCACTTCGCCTTGGCGATTCGCCACGAGTAGCTTGGTGATCTTCGCGCCGAGATTGGAGATCTCCACTTTCAGTCCACCGCTGCTCTTAATGGTATAAAACTGTATAGCCTTCATCCTTTCAACTTTCAACTTTCAACTTTCAACTTTCACCTTACACTCTACGACTACCGTCGCCGATGACTACCGGGATGATGACAGGCTTATGTCCGTATTTGGCTTCGAATGCTTCAACAGCATGTTTAGTGAAGGTATCGTACAGTTCGTCTTTGACGAGGTTGATGGTACAACCACCGAAACCGCCGCCCATGATACGGGAGCCGGTGACACCGCACTCTTTGGCGATATCGTTGAGGAAATCGAGTTCTTCGCAGCTCACTTCGTATTCTTTACTCAACCCCTCGTGGGTGCGGTACATCTGACGTCCTACTTCTTCGTAGTTCCCCTTGAGGAGTGCGTCGCAGACAGCGAGGACACGGTCTTTCTCACCGAGAACGAAGGTAGCCCGTTGGATATCTTCCGAAGAGCAGGTAGTTTTAACAGCCTCTAAATCTTCCCAAGAACAATCACGCAGGGTCTCTATCTTACGATCGGGATGAAGGGCTTGGATCGCTTTGGTGACGTTCTCGCAAGAACGGCGACGGTCGTTATAAGGTGAACCGGCCAGTTCATGCTTGACACAAGAGTTAACAAGAACGAGTTTATAACCCTTCGGATCAAACGGGAAATACTCGAACTCACGACTGCGGCAGTCAAGGCGCATGAGTTTGCCTGCCTGACCGAAGACGGAAGCGAACTGGTCCATGATTCCGCAGTTGCATCCGATATACTTATGCTCGGTAGCCTGACCGGCAAGTACCATATCCCACTTGGAGATCGAACCGCCGAACTGCTCGTTCAAACCGAAAGCGAAACAGCTCTCCAGAGCTGCAGACGAAGACATTCCTGCTCCGAGGGGCACATCACCGGCAAAGACAGTATCAAAACCGCGAACGGCTACACCTCGTTCGATGAGTTCGCGCGCCACACCATAGACGAAACGCAAGCAGGTCTCTTTCGGTCCGTTGGGATCATTCACCGGCCACTCGCCATACTCGTTGAGATCGATCGAATAAGCACGCACGATGTCGGTGTCATTCGGACGGATTACAGCCATGATACCCTGCTGTACGGCGCCCGGGAAGACGAAACCGCCGTTATAGTCGGTATGTTCACCGATAAGGTTAATACGGCCCGGAGAGGCATATACGGCAGGATTTGTCATTTGACATTTGTCGTTGGTCATTGGACCGAATTTGTCTGCAAAAGCAGCGATAAGTTGTTGTTTGTTCATAGTGCAAAATTTAAAATAAGGGAGATGGATAGATGCCTTTTTCTACCAGTTCTGCGAACTTGGCTACCACCTGCGGACGGTCCGAGGCGTAGGTCACGCCGAACCACTTGGACGGCGTATCGAGTACGCGGCACGTAGCCTTACCCGAATGGATCAGCACATCCACCATCAGCGGAATAAAGAACTCCGATTTGAGTTCCTGACCATGCTCCTTGAGGAAAGAAACGAAATAATCTTCGGAATACTTGAAATAGTCCGGCGTGAACGCCCACATGTTCATCGACACCGGCGTATTGTCTTCTACCGCCGTCTTACCGTCTTCCTCGATATAGCGGATCACGCCGTCTTCTTCACGCAGGATCTTCGTGCGCTCGGTCACCTTCGTCAGATAGCCATTCTCGTCGGTCTCGCATACGCCGCGGGCTACCGTTCCGGACTCGGACAGCGTGTTCGCTACGCGATAACCTACCATCGCATACTGACCCTCCTTGCCCTCAATCGAGCAGAGATAATCGGCCAGAACCTTAAAACTCTCACGACCGTAGTAATCATCGGCATTGATGACCGCAAACGGCTCGTGGATAACGTCCTTACCCATCAGTACGGCATGGTTCGTGCCCCATGGTTTCTCGCGCCCTTCGGGAACCGTAAATCCTGCCGGAAGATTATCGAGATCTTGGAACACCAGTTCAACCGGAATACGATTCTCGTACTTGGAAACGATCTTCTCGCGGAAATCCTGTTCAAAGACGCGGCGGATGACAAAGACCACTTTGCCGAAGCCTGCCTGTATGGCATCGTAAATACTGTAATCCATGATGGTCTCTCCGTGGGGGCCAAGACCGTCCAACTGTTTGAGACCTCCGTAACGGCTGCCCATTCCCGCAGCCAAAACAAATAATGTCGGTTTCATATCACTTTAAGAATTCTATTTAACGTATAGGAGTTGATTATTAATATCCGGGATTTTGTTGAATAGCAGACTTGGATTCATCGATGAAAGTCTGCGGGATCGGATAACGGTTATGAACGTTCGTCACCGTGTAGTACGAAGCACCCGAAGCATTGGCTGCAGCAATACGGGCATTGGCATAGTCTGCATATTTGCCAAAGCGGATCAGATCCTGACGACGTAATCCTTCAAGGTAGAACTCATGTCCGCGTTCAGCGAGGATCGCTGTGAGGAAATCATCGGTCGTATAACCCATGATGTCGCCTAATCCGGCACGGCGACGCACTTGGTTGAGATAGCCTTCGGCTTCACTGTTTACACCGCTGTTACGTGCGATACATTCCGCAAGAGAAAGGAGGATATCTGAATAGCGATAGATAACGAGGTCATTACCTGCCTGCGCACCGGTCATATTGGGATCGATGCTGTATTTGAGCGGCAGGGGTCCGTATTTGAGTTGGTTGGAATTGGTTTTATCGGTATATCGACCGTTAATGGACACATAATCCGTATGGATACATTCCAATCGTTTGTCGGTCGGTTTGAACGTGTTATAGAAATCCCACGGCATAACGTATCCACCCCATCCTGCGGACTTGTCAGCCCACGGCATATCGGCAGGCAGGATCTCAGCGATCATGTAGTTGGATGTCCATGAAGCAGAACTGTTACAAGGCACGCAGAGAATGATCTCGTTATTATCGGCATTGTTGATATTGAAGACATCGGCATAATTGGCTTGCAAGCCATAGACACCAAGGTCCATGATGTCGCGGCATAGTTGTTCGGCTTCGACGAACTTACCCTGTATCATCCGGTATTTGAGCAGGATGGTCATGGCGATACCTTTGGTCATACGTCCGCGCGGGGCCGTCTGAGGCAAGTTGGCGATCGCGTAGTTGAGATCCGCACTCATGACGGAATCGTATTGCGCCTCGGTAAGGCGACCGATATAGTTGAACGTAAGCGGGTCATCGAGTTGTGCATCCGTTGCTACCGGTACGGGTCCGAAATTATCGTACAGGTATAGTCCCATCCATCCGCGAAGAGCACAAGCCTCAGCCGCGTAATGGATTTTGGCTTCTTCGGGTGCTTCGGACGCGAGGATACGGCGCGTCACGTTGCGCGCTTTGCTCATAAACTGGTAGTGCGCAAAGGCGTTATAGAAATAACCGGAGATAGAACTGGTGGAGTTATCTTTCCACTGCTGGTAATAGAGCACATCGGCCTCCCATCCCCAGCAGGACCACAGCACATCGGTGGTCATGTCCGACATAACCTGGTAGCCGCCGTAGTTAGCGCCATAGATACCTTCTCCGTTCCAATAGCCGGTGCCGAACTCATACATAAGGGCATTGACCATCAGTTTGAGGTCGTTCTCGGTCTTCGGATAGTCTTCGGGGTAAATCTCCGTATAGTCTTCGCGATAGAGATCGCAAGACGCAAGGGACAAAGTGACAATGTACAATGTACAAAGTATTTTATATATTTTCGTTCTCATAATCGTTAGAATTTGAAGTTAAGACCAATAGCACCGGATATCTGGTTGGGGTATGCACCGATGCCGTTACCGGTTTCAGGATCCATACCCTTGTACGGTGTCAGCACAGCCACATTACGCACGGCAGCATAGATACGTGCCGACTTGACATAACCTTTGAACCATTTGAGGGGGAAATTATACCCGAGCGATATGTTATCCAAACGAAGATACCACGCGCTCTTGCAGAAATAGTTGGAAGAAGACGGATCGATACCGGAGTTTGCTTCCGCTACACCGGGTAGCGTACCGTCTTGATGTTGGTACGTCCAGCGGTCGCTTACCGCAGACAACGCATTGACACCGTAGGTCAGATCCGAGATACCATACGCAGACTGATAGAGAATGTCGTTCTGCTTATGGCCGTTGAGCGAACCGTAGATATAGATATTGAGGTCAAAATCCCAGATACGGAACGTGTTGTTGAACGAGAAGGGGATCGGGGTCGTGTTGTACAACTTGACCATATCCATCTGGTCCAGTTTACCATCGGGTTTACCGGAGTGAACATACCGTCCCTGCTCATCGCGTTTGGGTGTCACGCCATCGGCTTCATACACATATCCGTCGATATCCAGATACTTGATCGCGCCGGGTTGCGAGTTGGGCAAGTGGGCATACGATTCACCGGCTTGGATCAGTCCGTCCGTCTTATACCCGTACACGTTACCCCACTCTTCTTCCCATTCTTGGTACGGAAGCGGGACGAAATCCGGATCGCGGGCTATCGTCTTGTTGCGATAGTACGAGAAGCAGATATCGCTGCTCCAACCGAAATATTTCGTATCTACATTGACCGTATGGAGACTTAGCTCGACACCACGGCTGCGATAGACCTCTTTGGAGTTGTAGTCGATTGTGTTCACTTCGTTGTAACTCATCAGGTACTTGGTCAGGATAACATCGGTACGCAGACGCTGGTAGAACTCAAGCGTACCGGAGAGACGTCCTTTGAAGAAACCGAAATCGAGTGCCACATTGGCATCGGACAGGGTCTCCCATTTGAGATCGGGGTTACCAAGTTTCTTGAGGTTGATACCGTTGACGAGGTTGCCGTCGATGACGTACGTGCCTCGGCTGATACCATAGATCGTATTGATACCGGTGAGCGAACCGGCATTACCGGTCTGACCGTAACCGCCACGCAGTTTGAGATCTGAGAGCCATGTCGCATTCTGCAGGAACGGTTCTTCGCTGATACGCCAAGCGAGGCTGACACCGGGGAAGACACCCCATTGGTGTTTGGGGGAGAAATTGGATGATCCATCGACACGGATGTTGAAGGTGACGATATAGCGATTGAGGGCTGTATAGGCAGCACGTCCGATGAAGGAAGCCATTTGGCTTGATCCTTTGGAAGACCAGATATTAGGGTTCTCTGATTCGGATGTACCTATGTTATTCATCAATGCGCCATCGGTAGGGAAGTTGTTTGCGACTATACCATGTCCGTCCCACATGCGTTTCTTCCATTCCCAACCGGCCATGACGCTCAACTCATGCTGATCATTCCAGTTATGCGCATAAGTAGCCGTCGCATTCACGATACCGAGTTTGGAATTACTGGTCTGCTTAGAGGCCTGACCTCCATAAGAAGCACCCTTGAGCGTCGTAGTAGGAATATATTGGTCACGACCGGCAAAATTCATGTCAATACCTCCGGTAGCACGAATCGTAAGGTCCTTGATGGGCTTGATCTCCATATAACCGGTAAGGAACACATCGCGGGAATAAGATTGATCGGTGATGTCCAGCAGACTGACCGGATTAGGGTACACATTGGGGCGATCGGGGTTGTCGGCGTAGGTACCATCGGCATTATGGACCGGAACGGTGGGGTTGAATGTCATCGCCGAGTAGATAAGCGCTGCATCAGACTGGCGTGCATCGCCGAGAGGCACATCATTGTACTTAAGACTTGTGAAGGAAGTATTTAATCCCACCCGAACATATTTGCCGAAGTCCTGATCGAGGTTAATACGTCCCGTAAAACGGCGCATGTCGTTGTTCTTCGCAATACCTTTATGGTCGTATATGCCGAGAGAAACGAGGTATTTGGTCTTTTCGCTACCACCATTGACACTGATGTTATGCTCATTCACCATACCGGTACGCGTTACCTGTTTCATCCAATTGGTACCCTTTCCGACAAAATTATCGATCTGCGCCTGCGTATAGCGTTGTTCATCGGTTCTGCCTAACTCATCAAAGACTCTATTCTGCTCCGTCATGAATCCGCGGGCGTCCAAGAACTCAGGCACGTCTTTCATTGTCTGGAAAGCGACCGAACCGGAGTACGACACTTCGGGTTTGGCTTGCTTACCGCGTTTGGTAGTAATGAGGATGACACCTCCGGAAGCGTCCGAACCGTAGATAGATGCTGCAGACGCATCCTTGAGCACGTTGATCGTCTCGATATCATCGGGGGAGATATTGATCAGACCGTTATCTTTTTCTGCTCCGCTATACCCCGTTCCGCTGGCAGGTGCACCGGAGGACACTTGCGGAATACCATCGATGACGACAAGCGGTTTTTGTCCGGACAGACCACCACGTATGACGATGTCGAGTCCCGAACCCGGGCTTGCGGATTTGGCTGCAATGTTCATACCGGCTGTACGACCGCGCAGCATCTCACCTACAGAGGCGGAAGCTGCTTTGGGCAGTTCATCTGCTTTGACCATTTCTACCGAACCGGATATATTACTTTTCTTGGATGCTCCGTAACCGATGACCACCACTTCGTCGAGTGCTTTGGTATCGGAAACCAATACGATGTGCATATTCGCTTTTGCCGCTATGTGCTGCGTAGTATAACCTACGTAAGAGATGATGAGTGTCTTTCCGACCTCGGCATCGATCGTGAAGTTACCGTCGAAGTCGGTGATCGTACCAACCGTTGTGCCTTCAATCAGGATACTGGCGCCGATAACGGGTTCATTATTCTCATCCAAGACCAAACCCGTAATATCCGCAAAAAGGGACAACGGAACCATGTACAACGTACAAAGGATGATATATAGTTTTCGATTCATAACTTTCTCCTTTCAATTTTCACTTTTCACCTTTCACCTTTTCTTGATCCAACACCACGGGATAGCCGTATCGAAGACGATCGTTGCATCCACGTCTGCACTGATGGCAGGTAAGGTAGCGCCGTCTCCCGATCCGTCCTCCGAAAACCACCATCCGGCAAATTCACCTCCATCGGTACTCCAGCTACGCCAGATATGGCTCCAATCGGTTGCAGTAGCGAAGCAGAAATACTGGTTACCGGCATGGATGGTGACGTCCGCTGTTTGTTGGTACTCGTTCGCACCGGCATTCATCGCCGTGAAGCCCCAACTGTTCCAATCTGCCGAATAATAGAGCGGCAGTTTCAGGGCTTGGGAGTTATCGAGCGGCCATTTCTTGATCGTAGCCTCTTTGATGTCAATCCATAGTCCCCAATAGCCCTTACCGGGTTTGTAACCTTTGACATATCCGGGTTGAGTCTGCGCACTGATGATACGCTCTTCCACAACCGGCGATTCGCCAAACAGACGGGTGCCGTTCGTTTCCTGCGTTGGCGTAAAGAAGAAAGCCGTTTCATCGGACTCCGCATAGACATTGACCTGATATTGGTAACCATCCTCGCGGTTGACATACTGGTAATAACCGAAGACATAGTCTGCTTCATTCGTGTTTTCCCGGAAAAGCCACATATACGGATAATCGCTTACCTCGTCCAGCACTTCGGGCAGCATCACGATGAGTTTATATTCCGAGACCGTGGTGTTGCCGCTGTTGTCGGAAAGAGTGATCGTCATCGGGTACTTACCGAGGGCGGTAAAGGTATAACTCCACTCGATCTCGTACTCACGGCTGTTCAGGTCGGTCGTTTGCGAGAAACTGACATCGGGGATCTCGATAGTGACCTGCTTAAGCACATCTTCGCCATAGAGCGTCGCTTTGAGCACACACTCACCTTTGCCGGTCGTTTCGTCAAAATCTACGGCGATCTGTTTTTTCAGTCCTCCGATAAAGGGAGCCGTAGTTGCCGGCGTATAACGCATCGTGATAACGCGTTTCATCTGCGTTCCATGCACATCCGTGGCTGTCACCAACAGATCCTGCGGGAACGTCGCATCGTCCGGAACAACAAAACTGTATTCGAAATTCCACACTACCGGCTTCTGAGAACGCAGGTCGGTAATCTCCTTGATACCCCATGCTTCGCACGTGATGCCGAGTTCCTGCAATCCCGCATAGCACGACGCCTGACCGCCAAGGGTGATGACCTTTCCGGGGAAGACATCAATAAGATCCGTGTTTACATATAAACCCGGACGCAAGTCTGCTCCTTCTTCCTTGCAACCCGGAATAAGCTGCAAAAAACACAGGATACAGATGATATAGCTTAATCGTTTCATATCTTTCAACTTTCAACTTTCAATTATTATAACGGTAAACGTCCCAGACGGGAAGCATTTCTCCTTCAAAATCAAAGATCGTTGAGTTACCGGTTACGTTCTTTTCGCTGGCAGCCCAGCCACAGTTAGGCGCAGCGATATAGATCGGATCCCAATAGATGAATCCGAGGATACGTCCCGACCCCGCCTGAATCTGCTCCGTGAGCGATTGCAAGAAGGCGCGTTGCGCTTCGGGCGTCATATCGGGATAAGGATCGTTATTAGCGATCTGTCCGATCGTACCGTCTTCGAGTACAGGATTCCATGCGAAACCAACCTCCATGAAGAGGAAGTCCTTGTCAAACTGTTTCACCAAGGTTTGCGCCCATCCATAGACCGTCTCGATGGTCATATTACCATAGAACGGATAATAGGAAGCACCGATAATATCATAGTCGAGATTGTTATTTTTCATTGCCGTAAAGAACCACTGATACGTTCCCAGATCGATGGTAGCGCCTGTGGTGAGGTGGATGATGATTTTCGCATTCGGGCATACTTCGCGCACGGCTTTGGCGCCTTGCGCAAGAAGCGAAGCGAGATTATTCATATCGCTGCAATACCCATTTACCTTGTCTATCGATTCGGCCTTACCGAACAGGATTCCGGCTTGGATCTCATTGCCTAACGACACGTACTGAGGGGCTGTGCCCTGCGCGACCATCTTATTCAGGAAATCGCGCGTATAGGTGTACATCGCTTCATGCAACTGCTCTTGGCTGTAATTCTTCCATGCCGCCGGTTTGTATTGCTCGCCGCCATTGGTCCAGTAGTCGGAATAATGGAAAGTTAACTCGATCTCCATACCGGCTGCTTGGGCGCGTTGGGCGAGCGCAAGGATATTGGCTTCATCCTGAATACCGGCGAACATCTTCTTCGACGGATAGTTGCCAGCATTGCCCGGGTCGTTGTACAGACGCAGACGGGCGAGGTTCATGCCGTTGCGAGAGCAGATCTCGAAGCAGTCTCCGGCTTTACCATCTTCATCATAGTATTTACCTCCGTTTTTCTCCACCTGACTCAACATCGACAGGTCACCTCCGGTGATGAGATTTCGTTGGGTCTGCACCTGACGCAGATAAGCGGCCTTGATCTCGTAGGTCGCACCCGCTTCTTTCGTGCGGCAGGTGAGGGCTACTTTTCCGTCCGTGACCGAGATACCCCGTACATAGAGCGTGTTCCAAATCGTAGCTTGCAGCAGCAGACTACCGGACTTGGCACCGGCGGTAACGATAAGGAGCGAGTCCTGCGAACCATGCGCATAGACCTCAAGGTCATAGATACCATTAGGTACAGAGACGGCGCTGTTCAGATCCGTCACAATGGTTATGACAGCATCCGGCTGCGGGTCATCCATCGTACCCGGGTAGTTATCCGAGCACGAAGAAAGCGAACTGAATACTGCGCATAAAATACTTAACAGAAATGTCTTTTTTCTCATGGTTCTTTCAATTTAGCGTGCAAAATTACAACTTTTTTTTCATATATGCAAGCAAAAACAAAAAAACCTATACACAAAAAAGCGGCAATCCGCTTTAATGGGATTACCGCTTATGTATGTACTATGTTACGCTTTACTTATTTATTAAGCCAAGCATTCATCTCAGCCTTGTCTGTAAAACTTATACATTTCCCTTGGCGAATTTCTTCGCGAGCCTCGTCTACACGTGCAAAAAACTCCTCTTTACTCATGTAAGTCGGGTCTTCCGTCATCTGTTTGGCCAGACGACGAACATACTTGGCTACTTTGTCAAGCATTGTTTCATCTTCAGCGATGATACCCAAGTTCCGATAAATGTCTGCATTTAGTTGTAAAGCTGTCATAATAACCTCCTTTGCATCAAATCCGCTGCAAAATTACAACAAATATTTGAAATATGCAAATATTTTAGTCAAAAGTTGAAAGAAAAATATGCAATCGATAATCGTTAATTATTGGAGAGATTTGACAAACACCGCTTTTACGGTACGTTGGCAGGTGTGCGTGGTACCGTAATTGGAATGTGCGCCTTTCCAAGAATAGTTCCATTCCATCTTGCCGGCAGCAGGGAAGGAAACCTTGAAATCATAAATCTCGGCGTTATCTTTGCGCTGAAAACCATCCTCTGCACGAAGATAGATGAGATCGTTCTGGGTGTCAATCTCCAACATGCCGTAGTACTCTTCGCGACTTTCAAGAGCGAAGTTCTCTTTGTAAAAATAGGCATCACCGTCATTGGTTTTCTTCTTCTCAATAACGAGATAGCCATCCTGATAGGAGATTTCTTTCTCTACTTTGTCTTCATCGACATTCTTCCACAGAACGGAATAAGAGCTCAAGTTCCAAGAGCCGATCATCTGATCGTAATCCACTTTCTGCTTGTTCTCCGGTTCGTTCTTTGAGTTACAAGCGCATGCGGCTACCACGAATGCAGCCAAGAGCAAAATTTTTGAGATACTTTTTTTCATATTCATAATTTATTTTTTGATTGTTACCCGTTATAACTTTTTGCCGGTCACGTCATAGCGTTCACCGTTGCGGATGATGATGACATGATCGTTCTCAATCAATTTTCTTATTTCCTCATTTTCGCATTTTTTCATTTGCAGGATGATCGGATCTTCCGGCGAACCGTGATGTGCGTTGGCTTGATAGGGTATCGACTCTTGGCTCTTAGCTATTAGCTCTTGACCATCCAACTCGAAGCGGAGTTCACCAATCTTGTCACTCTGGATCGTGAGGAAGTAGAGCGATCCGATCGGCTCGGCAACAGCGGCAAGTTCGTTACCCACATAAACCTTTAATTCTTTCACTCCTTCATTCTTTAATTCCTTAACACAAGCGATCATGGTCATGTTGGTGGAGGCGGAGGGATTAGTGAAACTAGTCATACTGGATGCACTAGTCATTCTGGACGGACTGGCATTCGCTTCCTGCTTGTAGAAAGTGATCTCGACGGAGCCGGGTCTGAGGCGGCGGAAGAGGTATCCTTCGCCGGGTCGCATGGTCGTGAGGTTACCTTCCCATCGCTTATCCTCGGAGAAATAGGCGAACTGGTCATGGCTCTTGATCATATCGCCTGCGACAGCTCTGTCGTAGTAGTCGGAGAGGGCTTTGGTGACCGTCACGGGTTCCTCAAAGAGACAAGGCATGACGCTCCATTGGCCGTCTCCGCGCACGCTGATCTTCATCGAGTCCGCAGACAGTTTTTCTCCGCTGATCTGCATCGTGTTCTCCTGCGCCGCATACATCATGTACATCTGCGAGAAATGAATAGTAGCGAGCGTACCGACGAAGGCGTCAGAAGCGGCATCGTAGGCGCTGAACTGACGCGTGTTGGGGTTCTTGATCAGGTCAGCCTCGCTCCAAGGGTTCGATGCGGAGACGCAGGTGTTCAGGCTTCCTTGAGTAGTTGAAAGATCGAGGTATGTCGATATCCAGTTCCATCCGGCATGCAGGGATATATTCTGCGTCTCGCTGCCTCCGGCGGTCAGCACCACGGGCTTTCCGTCACCGCAACCATAGACATATCCGTGTCCGAAGAGGACGTTTCTATCCGCGGAGAGTTTATACATCTTACCGGTGGACGCCTGCCACAGACGGAAATGAATCTGCTTGCGGTTCATCTTGTCTTCGCCATACACGGTGAGGAAGACTTTCGATTGGTTGGTGACATTGTCAAAATCAATATTCGCCATACCTACGCAGGTATTGTTATACAGTGCGATCACTTTGTCGTTCGGGTCGGAGTCATAAACATATGCTGTTGGCGATTGGCCGTTAGCTATTAGCACTTGTCCGCAGAGCGACATGTTGTACGGGTACTTGCCTGCCTCGGGTTCGTCGTAAGGGCACCGAGTCGTCACCTCCACCTCTACCAGCAGCGGTTCGGACAAGCCTTGGTCATCGGTGAGGTAGATGACATGATTATGCACACCGGGTTTGAGACCCTCGGCCAGCGTGAAAGTAATGGACCGCTGATCCTCGGCCTGGAGTGTACCTTGTGCAGGAGAGACGGATAACCATTGTGGCAGGTGATCGATCGTGTACTGACGGGTCATACCGGTCCGGTTGAGGATCTGTAATGAGTAATTGGTCATCGCCGATTGGTCATTGTAATCCGTTGTGATCTGCAGGGATCGTTCCGCCCAGACAATGCTGTTGAGGTTGGCATAGACGGACCACATGACCGGTGAAGGCAAGCGGTTGCCGCTGAGGTCTTCCACGTCGCGGACGGTGATATACATCGTGCGTTTATTGATCTCCCGTGCTTGTGCCTTGATATTGATGAGCAACTCCGATTCCTGATACGTCCAGTTGAACGGCAGGTTGGTGAGCTGTCCCCTATCCCGCACGGGCGCATAGTTCTGCTTATCCGCCTGCTCCGAGAGGTCGTCCACGAGCAGGGGTTGAATCTTATTCACCACATTGCCGTTGGCATCGCGGAAGATACGTTGGTTATCAGGACTGAAGACCTGCTCCATCACGTTCTGCGCATTGCGCTTGACGCAAGAGAAAGTGAGGAGGTTGATCAGACCCATCTCGTCGCCGTTAGGCGTCTGCTCACCGAACTCAGCGATGAGCTCCGCCGGCAAAGCCTGCTCGAAGAGACAGACATCATCGATATGACCTTTCAGTCCGTCCGCCAGCCAAACGGAAGAGCCCGAGAGCGCTCCGAGACCAACGGTGGGGAACATGAGCAGAAGTCGGTTATCGACATAGAGCGAACCGGCGTTGTAGGTCTTGCTGATGACCAGTACGAAATGATGCCATTGGCCGTCGGTGAGGTTCGCCGAAGCGAACTCATCCACGTTGCCCGCCGTATAGCGGATCGTACCGTTTTGGAGCAGGATCTGCATGGTGACGGAGTCGCCGATCGCCGTGCCGAAGAGGGATACCGCCTCAGCAGGCTCGTTGTCGCTTCGGAACCAGCCCATGAGGGTGTAGTCCTCCGCTTCGGTGCGGGCAAAGAGGGTTGGTTGCAGGTTCACCTTATTGCCGTTCGTAGCGAGGGACAGTCCCTGCGGATTGGTCCAAGAGAGACCTTGTGCATAGAGGGTCGCGCCCGAGGCAAGGTCGTCCATCTCGCTGCCTTCGCTTTCCGAGAGCGGATAGTAAGCCAGCAGACCGTACTCATAGCCCGTAAGGCGTCTGAGATGGGTCGCGGCGATCTCGGCGGGCGTCAGCGCTTTCGTCCATAAGCGTACCTCCATCAGGTTGCCATGGAAAGGCTTCTCTCCTTTCACTCCCCTACCCACATGCAGCGGAGCCGCATCGTTCTGGAGCATCCAAGAGGTACTTGCTTTGTCGGTTATATCCTCGGTGCCGGCATAGAAGCGGACGGTGGAGCGGTCGAAATCATAGACCATCACGAAGCGTGTGAAATCATTCGTGGGCAGCGTTCCCATAGGTCGGGAAAGGATCTCTTCGATAACGCCGTCGCTGTTAGTGGTCAGTTTGAGACGGTTGTCCGGCGTAAGCAGGAAGGCGAACGAGTAGTCTTCGTCGCCATGCGCGAAGAGAGTCATCTCGCGTCCGGTCTCAGACGGTTTAGCCAGCAGGTCTATCGTGAGGTCCGTGATGGCTAACTCGCGAGACGCTTGCGTACTTGCCCCATGACCGGATACGCCGTCGAAATAGAGCGAGGTGGTCTGCGTCATGCCGGTGGTATTGGTGACGCCGAGGATTTGGAAGTTGTTGTCCTCGTCGAGCCAGTTACCTGCTATCGGTTCGCTGAATCGCAGTTTGATATCTCCGTCGAGCGTCAGGATGCCGTTGGCGGGTTGAGGCTTGCCGAACAGCGTCGGCACGCGTGTATCCTTGAGACCGCTGATGACGGGTGACGCTTTCGTCACAAATCCCGATCCGTGACGGCAGAACGAGACGGCTCGCAGATCGTAATTCAACTCCTTCGGATCCCGTTCCCCGTAGAACCGGAATGGGGTAATTCGTCCGTTCTCGATCATGGCTTTGTTGCCCGTAGCGAGGTTATAGAGCGAATCGTCCGCATAGAAAGCGCATTGGTTGACCCAGGCGTCGTCATTCTCGGTGGACAGTTTGTATTGGAACTCGATATGGTCGAAGTTCTTATGGTTGATATCAAAGCCGTCTATCTCCACGGGCAGATAGTATCCGATAGAGTCGTGCGGCGATAAAGTATTCATCACCCATTTGTCACGCGGTGCATTGAGACGTACGTCGGTCGAGACGGGGAGGAAATGGACGGAGAACTTGAGCGTGGTATATACTTTGGGGCAGTCGTCGAGCGAGAGGAACAGTTCAATATCCTCGTAGTCATCGACCGTACCTCGACGGACCTCAATCGTCTTGACGACCGGTTCGCCGTTTTTGATATAGACGGGATAGCCGCCGGCTATGTTCAGTCCGTCGATGGTGATCTGGGCGCCGTTCGGGTTACCGCTTCCGGTCGAGAGGGTCATGAACTCCCCTTCCGCCGCTTTGGAGGTTTCCTCTTCGCTGTTGTTCATGAGCGTGATTTGGAAGATGGCAGCATTCTCCGCCGGCACATTGACTTTGCTATACGTATTCATCGTCATCCCCGGTTTGGCGGCATAGCGCGTCTCCGCGCTGAGCAGCGTTCCTTTGTTGTAGAACTTGGTGCGTTCCTCCGGCTCATGCGGGCAATAGGTCGTTCCGCCTTCGGTGAAGAAGACATAACTGCCGTACAGGATATCGTCTCCGCTCGCATCGGCGTTATCACGGATGGACTCGGTGGTGGCTTGCCACAGGCTGTCTTGGTTGGCTCGATAGACGCTGACGGTGATGTCTCCATGCGTATCGGGAGAGATCGTGAAACCGGTCTTGCGGGACGTCGATTTGTCTTTGCTGAGGTTATCGTCCGAATTGAAGCTGACAACCGGTTCGATGTTATAGCTCCACTTGGATGTATTGGTGAACGTGCCTAATTCGGTAGTGGGTTTTTGCTGTGTTTTCACATTCTCTACGCCGTACTCGTTGGTCGCTACCGCATCAAAATACTGGGAGACGACTTGCGTGATCGATTTGCCGAGTGTTCCCTGATTGCGTTCATTCCAATAGGTCAACATGTCGCTCCACTGCTTGGCCAGTTTATCGGCCCCTTCGACAAAGGCGTACTTAGCTTCATATTTCCACAGGTCGCCTCCTTGCGGCATCGCGTTATAGTTGGCATTCGCCGTATAGTTATCGGAGTGCGACAGACTGGTTCCACCGCTGACCGACCATGTGCCGACATGTTGTCCGGACATACGGGCGATCACTTTCTCTTTCTCGTTCTGATAGAGGATAGTGAGCCATTTGGCGATGATGTTGTTGAGTGCCGCTATCTCGTCCGTGAACACTTTGTTGGTGTTCTGCGGAATAATCACGGCATAGTGGGCTTTGCTGATCGTGTCCCTCAGATGTGCGTTTGCATCGTCCGACAAGTCCCAATAGACGGCTTCATCGCGTGCATCGGCAGCAGCTTGAGCCGCTTCCCTGTTTGCGAAGAGTTCCAGTTTGCTCTGCCGCTCTTGGGCAAGTTCAGGAATGATTGTATTGAGGATATAGGTCTGGGTATAGACGAAGGTGTTGGCAATGCGTGAACCCATGACCACCTGCTGGCCGATGACGAGGTAATAGGGTTGTCCGTCGGCTCCCGTACCCTGTGCCACGAGCTTGAGCGTTCCGGCACGGACTGCCGGTTGACGTGCCTGCCATAGACTGTCGTTGATCAGACTCACCGTCTTGATCTTACCGCTCAGCACGCTGGTTGTCGCGCCCAGGAAGACATCGGCGTTAGCGCCTACCTGCGAGTAAGAACCGGAGGTGCTGATGCGGTCGGTGGTGGAGAACTCGTAGTTGTATTTGTAGCCCCATTTCCATGAGTGAACCAACGGAAGGGGGAGCGTGAGCTGTTTGCTTGTGTTGTAGGTGCTACCGATATAGGACCCGCCGCCTAAAGGAGCGGTCACGATACCGATATCCTGCGTCACGTTCAATCCGTAGGAGACAGACACCGTCGCGCCGAACTCCCACGCGTAAGAATCGGTATAGGCGTACTTGTAGGTCGTGCCCGATTCGAGCCATGCGCTACTGCCCGTTCCCCCCGGGTCACGCACGATATCGAGCAGCACGAGATCCGCCTCGGTGCTGCGCAGGTCTGCGGGCACGATCCGGTTGCCGCTCACGAAAGCGCTAAACACATCCGTCTCCACCTTACTGTTCTCTACTTCGAGCGTGGCGGTCACGGTGCGTAAGGCTGCGGTACCGATATTGTTGATGTCCAGGTTCTTCACGGACAGGAGAACGTTCTTGTTCTCTCCGTTCTGATCCAGCGGATATGTTTGGCTTGCCGTATTACTCTCCATGTCGTTCACGATCCGGATCGTTCCGCTGCGTTGGGGCACGCGGTCCAGCAGCCCTGAAGCGGCGTTGTTATAGCGGTAATTCTCAAAAGCGGAAACGGTGAACTGATATTGGCGCTCGGAAAGGAAGACGGGATAGCCCAAGAGATAGTCCACCGAACCGTCCGAAGATTGCGTATAGAGGGGGATGATGTCTCCCTGTCCGTTCATGGATGCCGTCTGCATCGAGGCTTCTCCCAAGCCTGCACACGGGACGCCGTAGCGCACTTGCGTCATCTTGACCTGCACCGGTGTCCGGTAAATACGGTCGTAAATATGATGGTAATAGACGGTATCGTTGCCGAGCGTATCCATCTGTGGGTGCAAGGGTGCGTAAGTCAGATCAAAGGTCTCGCTGCCCGTTCCGGCGGGGAAGAGGGTTGCATAACCTTTGGCAGTGGCTTGCACGACCTTGTACTTGACCGGATACAGATCGACTGCGTACTCGCCGGTAGCCACATCGGGTCGAATAGTGATGCGCTTCTGCTCGAAGAGCGTATGGGTGTTCCCGATCGTCTGCTCGGCGGTATCGCGCGTCAGATCGTCGGGGTCATGGACGATATGAGCCGTGTTGTCGCCTTCGAGCATCAGCACCAGTTGGAGGTCATCGCCGAGGTTGTTCTTGCCCAAGCCGAAGCCGTGCGGCAGTGCCTGCTGGTCTATACCGCCGGCGACACGACCGATGAGGCGCACTTTGGTCTCGTCGTAGAACCGTACCCCGTCGATCGCTTTGATCGGCGTGAAGGTGTCGGAGCCTTCGACAGACAGCTTGCCGTCCGACTCGAACGTATGCCCGCGTTTGATGATCTGAAGCGTGAGCGGTTGTTGAGGCAGTAAGAGTTCAAACGAACCGTCGTTCTCCGTCCGGATCGGT
>CACZEL010000032.1 GCA_902780235.1 uncultured Bacteroidales bacterium
ACTAATAACTTGCGGGTGCGACTTTTGAACCACTCTTTCTCTGAATGAGCATCCAATGCGTACCGGGCACTGATACCTGCCAGCAAGAACAAAAGAGGCATAAACCAAGGATAGAGCAGATACATGATTCCGTCTTGGTACTGAGGACCTCCGAAACCACCTATTCCGCCTACTACACCTTTGCCGTTATAATAGTAAATAACATGGTAAAAGAGTACCAACAGTACGGTCACCCAACGCAAATTATCTATCCAATGTTTTCGCATGTTTTCTTATGGTTTATAATAACTATCTTCCAGTATTTTTTGTGCGTCCGGTTCTGCCATCAGTTCCTGCAGGCTCACGGCTTCATTATGCGCCATATAACTCTCTGCAATACGCCAACCAAGCCATATGCCCAACCGACCCGGGGCATCTTGTGACACCTCTGACGTGAATGGCCCATCGTTCAGATAACTCGTCAATACCAGACTCTCGGTCTTGAAAAGATCGCGTTTGTCCATCACCAAATGCCAGATCGCCCGTTCGTTCTTGACACACCAATTCCATTGTTCTTTCGTCCAACCCATGACCTCATAGCCGGGTAGGTTATCGAAGATCTGAGCCACCAGATACATCACTTTGCCGCGATAGATCATCTGGTCCAACAGCCGACTTTTGCTACTGGTGTAGGGTAGGGTTCGGAACAAATACGCACTCACTACATCCACCGGAATACACTCCTTGCGCATGGTCTGTTTCTGGTAGTCATACACCACGCGGTTGTAGTATTCATACTCGCTTCCAAGGTACATGTCCCCACCGATGGCGATCAGTTCATCGCCGAAATAGATCGGTGTCTGAAAACCTGAAATAAACAAATACAAACTCGGAATCTCCGTCTCCGGATACAAATACTGAATCCGCGCAAAAGCCTTACTCAGTTCTTTTTCGATGTCCGTGACATCCGCAAAAACCTGCTGCTCTTTCGCATTCGTGGCCTTAAAACCATACAAAGTATCGTTCAAAAACTCCGGCAAGGCTTTCTCCAAGTACGCTGTATCGGCACTCGGAATGCCCAATATATCTTCCACCCAAAGCGGCATGAACGTCGGGTACTCGTCGTACAAAACGCGTATATCTTGCGCCACACTTGCCTCGTGTACATTCATCAGCGCTTGGTCAAACCGAACGATCTCAACTTGCTGAGGATCAATGTCTTTCTGGAAATAAGTACGCCCTTTCTGACAGGCCGATAAAGCCATCAAACAGGCTATAAACAGATATTTTTTTTGAATCATTTTGGATTTTTTTGGACTAATAAAAATTGTTGATTAATTGTTGATAATTGTTGACCTATTTAATAACACCATCCACAATTTCAATCACGCGATCGGCAATATTGGCCAGTTCTTTGTCGTGCGTCACGAGCAAGATTGTCTGTCCGTACTCTTTGCGCAACTTCAGCAGCAACTCGCTCAATTCCTTTTTATTCTTTTCGTCGAGGCTTCCTGTTGGTTCATCGGCAAGGATAATATCAGGACTCATCATCAACGCACGAGCGGCTGCAACACGTTGTTTTTCTCCGCCGGAGAGCGCATTTGGCTTATGATTCAACCGGTCGCCCAAACCCAATTCACGCAGTAATTTTTCCGCACGAGGCATGTAGTCCGTCTCTTTCTCACGGGCAATCATCGCCGGAATACAGACGTTCTCCAAAGCCGTGAACTCCGGCAATAACTGATGGAATTGGAAAATAAATCCGATATGTTCGTTGCGGAATGCCGCCAAGTCCTTGTCTTTCATTGCGAACACGTCGGTACCTTCGATGAGCACCTGACCCTTCGTCGGCCGATCCAGCGTACCGATGATCTGGAGTAGGGTGGTTTTACCTGCTCCTGACTTTCCGATGATAGCTACTATCTCGCCTTTTTTTACATTCAGATCTACCCCTTTCAGCACTTCCAACTCGCCGAAAGACTTATGTATGTTTTTAACCTCGATCATATATCGTATCAATTTTGCGCTGCAAAATTACTGCTTTTTTTCGATATATGCAAGAAATAGGCTTTTTTTGAGCCGTTTTTGGTGATTTTGGACTAATCGTCTATGTTGATGATCGCGCACAGAAGTAGCAACAAGACGTAGTAAATAACGATCATCCCAAGGTTGATGCTCGCAGGCCAAGTACTGCCCGGTAAGGACTCGATCCAGCCTACCGAGTGATTCATCAGCCAAGCCAGACCAAACGTGATTTTGGTCCACCAATGACCTATCGTCGAACCGCCTAAGACCAAACTGATCAATCCGCAAGGCACTAACAAGGTAGCGATCGGCAGCACGATGAGGTTGGTCAGCAGGAAATACGTACTGACGTAGCCGAAATAGTACATCGTCAAGGGTAGGGTACCTAACTGAGCGGCGATAGAGACGATGACCGTTCCGTTGATCCAATCAAGAGGGCGATTTCGCTTTTTTAATATTTTCTTTAGATGAAACCGTTTCTCGCATTGTCTGGCCATCAACACGATAGCAAAGGTCGCCGCAAAGCTTAATTGAAAACCGACACTGAACAAATCCAACGGTCTAACCAACAAGATGAATACTGCGGCTGCAGCGATGCTATTGAGCGACACCCCTTCGCGGTAGATCATTCGACCGATTTCGAGGATCGTCACCATCACTACGGCCCGAACGACCGAAGGTGTCATGCCGGTTAACCACGCATAGACCCACATAGCAGCGATGATCACGATACTGATGAGGCTTCTTCCTAATTGGTTCTCATACTTCGGTCGGACATGTCCACCTAATGTTAGAAGGCTGATAATCAATAGATAAATAATACCCGTATGCAATCCGCTGACGGCCAGCACATGCGCCGCACCCGAAGCTTGAAAACGGCGCTTGATCTCAGGATCGAGATCTTCTTTATAACCCAACGTAAGAGCCCCAACGGTCGCCAACTCATCGCCTTCAAGACCTGCAGATGCAAGCCGTTGATAGAGTCGTTTCTGCAGCGGGATAGAGTAGGAGGCAGTCGGTTTGCGTTCATATCGATACACAAATGCCGAACCGATAATACCTTGCCGTAATAAGTATTTCCGATAATCGAACGACCCTATCGAATCGGCTTTCCGTATCTTGGTGGCCGCTATAATCGTGTCTCCGGCATGCAGCAAGGTGTTGATACTGTCCCGCCGCACATAGACATAGACCTTTCCGCCATATGTCTCTGCCTCATATCGCTCGCATTTGGCGGTAGGTTTGGCTTCACTCTGTATCACGAATGTATGCACGCACAGGCTGTCGTACACCGCCTTTTCTTCCGGATAGAGTATACCGGTCCGCTCACAAAACAATATTGCCACCACCAGCGGTAGTAGCAATATAATCATCGGATATGCACGGATATGGTCAATCATCAATTATCAATCATCAATCATCAATAATCGGTCTCCGTTCTCTTGCGGCTCGATCTTGATCCAAACGGTATCGTCTGGCAGGATCTCTTCGATCATCTCCGGCCACTCGATGAAGCAGTAGTTCCCCGAATAGAGGTACTCCTCCGCTCCAAAGTCAATCGCCTCGCGGATGTCCTTGAGCCGGTAACAGTCGAAATGGTACACCTCTCCTCGGTAGGGTTGTTCCACGTCGTACACATTGACGATGGCGAAAGTCGGACTGTTGACGACATCGACCGTTCCCATCTCTTCACACAACTTTTTGATGAAGGTAGTCTTACCGGCACCCATCTGACCATCGAAGGCAAACAGGCGATGAGGTTCACATACTTTCAGAATTTCCAGTGCACTCACTTCCTCTCCGCGCTCGTTGAGCAAAATAAGGCTTTCTTCTTTCGACTTTTGTCTTTCGACTATCGTCTTTTTTATTGTATAAGTTATCATGTTCTTGATTTTTATTCAATTCTCAGAGGCTTATTTTTGCCTGAATTTGCTCGTAAATGATTGAACCTCTGTGATTTCCAAGTAATTCAATCCATTCGTCCTTTGTTGCCGTTCTAGCGCGCTTCATGGAACCGAAATGGGTTAGTATCTTATGCTTCGTCACCTCGCCAACTCCTTGAATATCATCGAGCTGACTATGGATCTGTGCTTTGCTTCGCTTCTTTTTATGGTACGTGATCGCAAATCGGTGCACTTCATCCTGAATATTCGTCAGTAAGCGGAACACTTCGCTCGTCACGGGCATCGAGATCTCTTTCGGAGGAAAACCGAACAGCAGCGTTTGTGTCCGGTGTTTGTCATTTTTCTTCAGACCCGCGATCGGAATATGGAGCCCCAACATATCTTCTACTGCTTCTCGGATGGCATGCATTTGACCGAGCCCACCATCGGCGATGATCAGATCCGGCATTTGTCCGTTGGAATCGATGATACTTTGATATCGCCTACGTACTACCTCGCGCATCGAAGCATAGTCATCGGCTCCTTCGGTGCCCTTGATCTCAAAGCGCTTGTAATCGCTCTTACTCGTTTTAGCCATCCGATATACCACGCAACCGGCTACTGCGTTCTCGCCTTGTATATGCGAGTTATCGAAACAATCGATCCATCTGGGAAGCGTTGGCAGATCCATCATTTTCTGCATCTCGGTCAAGATCCGCACGCCTCGTTGTTCCGGATTCAGTTTATCTTCTTGTTTGAGGCGATCCAATTTATACTGCCGTACATTCTGCATGGCCAGATCCAGAAGCTTCTTTTTGTCTCCGCTTACGGCGATATGTACATGCAGCGAATCATCAAAAACATCCGGAATGAACGGAACAATCACGTCTTGCGTGTTGCTCTCCAAGCGTTCCCGTAATTCCATCATTCCGATCGCCAGCATCTCTTCTTTCTCCTCCTCCATCTTTCGGCGGTACTCAATGGTCTGGCCTTGTACAATCGATCCGTTATGCACGTGCAGCATAGCGATATATACTTTATCGTCCTGCTCGTCGTATCCGAAGACATCGACATCCTTTGCTGAACTGTTGGTAATGATCGTTTTGCTCTTGAATTGCTCCAACAGTTCGATCTTATGCTTGATCTCAGCAGCCTCTTCGAATTTAAGTTCTGCCGATTTCATCAGCATTTCTGCCTCCAATTGCCTCCCGATATCGTGCGCGTCACCCTTAATCAGTTTACGCGCTTGGTCTATCCATGCTTGATAACTCTCCTGTCCCATCCCCTCACAGATACCGCAGCAGTTCTTTAAATGGTACTTGAGGCATACTCGCATCTTCTTTTTCTCGATGGAATCGGGAGAAATGGGTATATTACAGGTTCGTATCGGGTAGATCTTATGTATCAGATCCAGTACTGTTTCTACGGTATAGCCAAAACTATAGGGTCCGTAGAACTCTCCGCTTTTCTTATTAACTACTCTCGTCTTGAAGATTCGAGGGTAGGCTTCGCGCGTAATGCAGATATACGGATAACTCTTTCCGTCTTTGAGAAGAATGTTATAGCGCGGTTGATATTGCTTAATCAGGTTATTCTCTAAAAGGAATGCATCCTGCTCGCTATCTACTACAACGTACCGTATATCTGCTATGTGCGCTACTAACTGTCGCGTTTTCGACGATTGATGGTCTTTGTTGAAATAACTGTTTACCCGTCGGTGCAGGTTCTTGGCTTTACCTACATAGATAATCTGCCCTTCTTTATCAAAGTACTGGTACACTCCGGGACTCTCCGGAATGCGCTTTAACAGAAGGCTAATATGATTATCTTTAGAAGCCATCAGTGATCAGTTATTCGTCCACTTCTATGCCGAATAGGCAATATAGATCATCTGCTTTTCCTTCCAAGTATTTTCGGCCGTTCAATCCTTCGAGCTCAATGATACAATTGACGTAGATCTTCTTTACACCTAATTTCTTGACCAAATTAATAGCTGCTTCCATCGATCCGCCTGTTGCCAAGATATCATCATGGATAAGTACTACATCGTTCTCATTGAGTGCATCTTTATGGATCTGGATTGTGTCGTCACCATACTCCTTGGCGTATGTTACCGATACAGTCTCAGCCGGCAATTTGTTATGCTTACGGATAGGAACAAATCCTGCTCCAATCTGCATAGCTACTGCGGGCGCCAAGATAAAGCCTCGCGACTCGATACCTACCACTTGCGTAATACCCAGATCTTTGTAATGCGCTACAATCGCATCCTTCATCCAGCATAAGCAGTCATGTTTGGCTAATGCTGTAGTAATGTCCTTAAACTGTATGCCCGGTATCGGAAAATCAGGCACGTTACGAATCGCATTTTTTACGTCTTCTACTGTCATATTATTTACCATTTTGTCATTTACCATTTACCTTTTTTGATTGTAGTGTTTCACGTGGAACATTACAAGTAGTTTGCTATGCAAACTAAATATGCTTATCTACCCATTAAAACCAGTAAAACACTGATGTCATTAGGGCTTACACCCGGTATGCGTTGGGCTTCTCCGATGGATTTCGGGCGTATGCGGCTTAACTTTTGTCTGGCCTCGGTGCTTAGGCTCTGCACTTCGTCATAATGGAAAGTATCGGGTATGCGGATCTGATCCAAGCGTTGCAGTTTAGCTGCTTCCATTTGCTCCCGTTTGATGTAACCGGCATACTTGATCTGAATTTCACAACTTTCTACGATCTCATCGGACAAATCTGCTATTCTTGCTTGTAGTTCCGGTACGGCTTCGGCTAATGCTTTGATGCTTACTTGCGGACGTAAGATCAAATCGCTCATCTTGCATCCTTCATGCAGAGGCGTGCTACCGATGGATTCCAACCAGCTGTCAATGGTTCCTTTGCGGACGGTATTTGTCTTTAAATACTCGATGAAATCGGCACAACTTCTTTCTTTCTGTTGTAATAACCCGTACCGATAGGCATCCGCTAAACCCATCTCATAACTGCGTTTGGTGAGTCGCTCATCGGCATTATCTTGACGCAATAAGATACGGTACTCGGCGCGAGAGGTGAACATACGATAGGGTTCATCAACGCCCTTGTTTACCAGATCGTCGATCAGTACCCCGATATAACTCTCGTCTCTACCCATCGTAAACGGAGCGCCTCCATGTACGTTGATATGTGCGTTCACACCTGCTACCAAACCTTGTCCGGCAGCTTCTTCATAGCCTGTTGTTCCGTTGATCTGTCCGGCGAAAAACAGATTTTTAATCTGTTTTGTCTCTAAGGTATGGTGCAATTGAGTAGGATCGAAGAAGTCATACTCAATCGCATAGCCGGGGCGATAGAGGACAACATGCTCGAGCCCTTTGATAGTCTTCAGTCCGGCTAATTGAACTTGCCAAGGCAGACTACTGGAGAAACCGTTCACGTAGTACTCGTTACTGTCCACTCCCTCCGGTTCCAAGAATAACTGATGTGCCTCTTTGTCGGCAAAGGTAACGATCTTGGTTTCTATACTCGGACAGTAGCGCGGACCAATACTTTGTATTTGTCCGTTGAAAAGGGGAGAATCTGCTAATCCTGCGCGTAGTGCGTCGTGGGTATTGGTGTTGGTATAGGTGATCCAGCACGGCATCTGTTTGAGTTCGCGATGAACGGTATCCAGATAACTGAACTGATGCCAGTCGTTATCCCCGTCTTGACGAATAAGTGCGTTGAAATCGATGGATCTTGCATCGATACGTGCCGGAGTACCCGTTTTCATACGGTCTGCTTTAAAGCCCAAGCTGACTAATTGTTCTGTCAGACCGTGAGAAGCAGGTTCGGAGGTACGTCCTCCCGGTATCTGCGTTTTGCCGCAGTGCATGAGGCCGTTGAGGAAAGTACCGTTGGTAAGTACTACTGCTTCTGCCTGCATCTCGATACCTAACATCGTCTTGACGCCGCATACCTTATTATCTTTGATAATAAGACTAACGACGATATCCTGCCATATATGCAGATTATCCGTGTGGCTTAGAACCTTGACCCACTCTTCAATAAACCGCTTTCGATCGCTTTGGCTGCGCGGACTCCACATAGCAGGTCCTTTGCTCTGATTGAGCATGCGGAATTGGATAGCACTGCGGTCGGTGACGATACCCATCTGTCCGCCGAGTGCATCTATCTCGCGTACGATCTGACCTTTGGCGATACCGCCTACGGCGGGATTACAGCTCATCTGCGCGATCTTATTCATATCCATAGTGATGAGCATCGTCTTGCTTCCCATACGGGATGCAGCGCTGGCTGCTTCGCAACCGGCATGACCTGCGCCTACTACTATGACATCGTATTTAAAATCCATAGACATATCAATTCAATTGCTCCATACGTGCTGCATCGAGGCGCAGCAGGATAAACAACAACAGCGTGAATCCCCATAATGAACTACCGCCATAACTGAAGAAAGGTAGCGGGATACCGATCACGGGCAGCAGACCCAAGACCATACCGACGTTGATCGTCAGGTGGAAGAGGAAGATACTGGCCACGGCATACGCATAGATACGTGTGGTCACATTTCGTTGCCGTTCCGCGATGAAGATGAGACGTAAGATAAAGGCCAGATACATCAGTAAAACACCGATGGATCCGACAAAACCCCACTCTTCACCTACGGTACAGAAGATGAAATCCGTATCTTGTTCGGGCACGAACTGCAGTTTTGTTTGGGTACCGTTCAGGTAGCCTTTTCCGAAGAATCGTCCTGAACCGATTGCGATACGCGCCTGATTGACGTTATACCCTGCGCCGGCAGGGTCTTCTTTCATACCCAACAGCACCTCAATACGGATGCGTTGGTGGGGTTGCAGCACTTTCTGGAACACAAAATCGCAGGCATGTGTGTAACCGATACAGAAGAGGGTGAAAACAGCCACAATAAGCAGCATATACTTGCGCCAATAGAGGCTGACGAATATGTTATAGATCACCAGCGCAATGACGATTCCCATCGAGATCCAGTCGAACGGCATGGGGATCCATATGTTGATAATCAGGAAGATAACGTAGATAAGCGTCACGCTGCCTACCAAGATCAGTCCTTGCCAACGCATCGGGTGCTCTTTGCAAATGAAATAGATCTCCACCGCAGCCAAGAGCAACATACAAGTCAGGATTCCGACGCTGCCGGTACCCAAAGGCAAAGCAACCGTACCGAAACGGATACTGATGATGAACAGCGCCACAGCAGCCACACCCATCCATAATACGTATCCGCTCATTCCCTGACGGTAGAAGACCAACAGGAAGGCGGCAAAGACGAGTGCCGAACCGGTCTCTTTCTGCAGCACCATGATGATGAGTGCCGGTACGCCGATAAGCGCAAAAGGTACGATGAGATCGCGCCAAGTTCGTATTTTGTAGTCGTACCGACCCATGTATTTGGCCACGGCTAAGGCTACCACACACTTGGCAAACTCGGCAGGTTGCAGACTCACCGGACCTAAAGAGATCCACGACATCGAACCCTTGATGTCGTGCGCCAGGAAAGGCGTAGCTAATAGCAACAAAAGCATCGCTCCGTAAGCGATATAAGCCAGCACATCGTACGTCTTATAGTCGATCAACAGCAGGATCAGACCCATCACCAGCGATCCCATCAACCACACGAACTGTTTACCGGCGCGGTTGGAGAAATCGAAGATGCTGGTCTGGTCGAAGGTATAACTGGCACCATAAATATTCAGCCAGCCGAAAAGGGCCAGCAGGAGGAACATGCCGATGGTGATCCAGTCCACGTGTTGCCATATGTTACCATTTCTTGACGCTCTCATTGAGTACGGTACTTCCTATACGATTTCGTAAATCTTTGCGTTTCACTTCTCCTGTCAGGTACTGCTCGATCATCATGGTAGCGATCGGGCAGGCCCATGTAGCACCAAAACCGGCGTTTTCAACGACTACTGCAACCGCTATCTGCGGATCTTCCACCGGCGCAAAACCGATGAAGATAGCGTGGTCGCGTCCGTGCGGGTTCTGCACCGTACCGGTCTTACCCGCCATATGCAGACTATCGACCGCATAATGCCGTCCGGTACCGTAGATCATCACGCGGTTCATACCTTCTTTCACCACCTCAAAATGTTGCTGTTTGATGTCCAAATTATGCCGATGGATCCGCATGGAATCGTTCTTATTGAGGTGCGGAGAGATATAGTATCCTTCGTTGGCAATAACGGCTGCCTGGTTCGCTAACTGCAGCGGAGTCACGAGGATCTCTCCTTGTCCGATCGAGAGCGAACGGATCGTGATCGCTTTCCAGCCTGTTTTGCCGTAGAACTTATCAAAGAGTCTGGTGCTGGGGATACTACCCGATGACTGTTCGTTGAGGTCCGTATCCGTGAATTTCTGTCCCAAACCGAAGCTCATCACCGCATCCCGCCATAACTCATAGCGATGACGGAAATCCTCGTTGTCTTTGCCGTACCCGTCCATCTGCAGCAGGTCGCGGAAGGCGCACCAGAAATAGGGGTTACAACTCTGCTCAATCGCGCGGTCCAAAGCGACCGGAGAACCGTGATGGTGGGTACATTTGATAGGCGTACTACCCGGTCCGGAACAGGGATAAAGGGTGTTTGGCGTGATGGCGCCTTGCTCCAGACAGACGAGCGACTGGATGGTCTTGAAGGTCGATCCGGGAGGATACTGCGCCTGGGTAGCGCGGTTCATCAGCGGTTTGGTCTTGTCTTTGAGCAGTAGGTTGTAGTTCTTACTGCGCTCTTTACCTACCAGCACTTTGGGGTTCCAACTCGGGTTGGAAGCAAGCGCTAAGATCTCGCCGGTCTTGGGTTCGATAGCGACCGCGCTACCGATCTTTCCGGCCAATAACTCTTCTGCCAACAGTTGTAATCGGATATCGAGCGTGGTGTACAGGTCCGTTCCGGCTTTGGCGGTACGGTCCAACTCACCGTCCTGATAGCTGCCCTGAATACGTCCGCGTACGTCGCGCATCAGCACTTCAACACCTTTCTCACCGCGTAACTGCTTCTCGTACGTACGCTCCAAACCGTCCCGACCGCTATAGTCTCCGCGTGCGTAATAAGCATCGCGGTCCAAATCGTTCTGGTTCACTTCGCCAACGGAACCTAACACATGCGCCGCAGCATTATAGGTGTAGTCACGCAAGGTACGTTTCTGAATCTGCACGCCGGGGAAGAGGAACAGTTCTTCCTGAAGCGTCGCTATATCCTCTTTCTTGAGCTGACTCATGAACACCTGCGGCGTCCAGCGGGAGTAACCTCGGTTCTTACGCTTGTCCTTGATCTCTGCGATCCGTTCGTCAAACTCATCTCGGGTTATTTGCAGGCTTTGGCAGAAAGCCAAAGTATCCCATCCTTTGCCCATGTCACGCATGGTCATCGTGATCTCGTAGATGGGTTGGTTAAAGACCAATAACTCGCCGTTTCGGTCGTAGATCAGTCCGCGGGAAGGGTAGATGGTCTGTTTGACCAAGGCGTTGTTATCCGCCTGATCCTTGGTGGATTGGTCGATGATCTGCAGGTAGAAGAGTCGTATTATATACGTCAATACGATCACAACGGCGATGCCGCTGATGACATATCGGCGATTATAATACTTGTCGTTAATCATTTATATCTCAATGCGTTATAGGATATGATAAGGCTTATGGTGATCAGGCTGCTCACGAGCGTCTCCAGCAGCACGAATCCGATATGCGCCCAACTCCATGCAGCGAGCAGGAAGACGGTCAGATGGTGAATCAGCACTAGGATCACCACATATTTGATCAGCGCTTCCATGCCGATAGCGCGCAGACTGATCTGCTCGTTAAGGCGGTCTTTATCGTTCACGATCACGCCGATCAGATACGGGCGGATGAACATCAGCAGGATACATGCAGCGGTATGGACGCCCAAGGAATTGCAGAATATATCCATCACCAGACCGACGGCTGCACCGATGACCATCGATACGCTGTGCGGCAAGGTGATCGGCATCATCAGCAGGCACAGGATATAGACATACGGATGGCATGCACCCCATAACTGCAGTTGGTCCAGGAGCAGTACCTGCAACAGCATCACGACGATATAACGTCCTATTTGTTTAATCCAGTCCATGATGCAAGTCCTCCAATTCGTTTTGTGCAGCGTTCTGCACGATCTCTACATACTTGAGCCGTTTGAAATTGGTATGCAAACGGACGCGTATCGTGTGGTACGAATCACCCTCTTTGAGTACGCTACTTTCTACGATTCCAACGGGAATTCCTTCCGGGAAAACGGGACTTAATCCGCTGGTGATGATCGTATCGCCGGGGTTGACTACCATGTGTGCCGCCACATCGGCCAACTGCGCAAAACGGCAGTCTTTGCCGTTCCACTGCAGGGTACCGATATAATCGTTTTTGGTAAAGCGGCAACTGAGGTTCGTATAGGTATTGATGATCGGCAGTACCACGCTGTAGTTCGGTCCTACGGTGCGGATGATACCTACTACGCCGTCTTCGTTGCGTACGCCCTGTCCGCGCTGAATGCCGTCCTTACTGCCTTTGTTGATGGTCACGTAGTTATGCAACCGATCGGTCGTCATCTCGACGGCTTTCGCCGGTACATAATGGAACGATTCACCGGTTTGTGCCGAATCCATCGAACAAATCTGATTGCGCAGAGCCGCATTCTCGGCGGCTAACTGCTCGTTCATGCTACGCAGATGGAAGTAAGAGTTTATCTCATGGATCTGCTCGTTCTGCCAAGCCACAAACGAATTGGCGGTACTGAGAATGCTGCTGCGCGGATAGACATTATTCCGACTAAGCAGCATAAATGCAGCAACTTCCAAGGCAATGAACACAAGGAAGTTGCTATAACGAAGCAGTATCTTGAGTAAAGTCTGCATCAGCGCTCAGGGAATTAGCGAAGCAGGAAGCCGAAGTTATGTACGTTCTTCAGCGCTACGCCTGTTCCGCGTGCAACGGAGTGCAGCGGATCTTCTGCTACGTGGAACGGAATAGTGATCTTATCCGTCAGACGCTTTGCCAAACCGTGCAGCAATGCGCCACCACCGGTCAGGTAGATACCGCGTTTCACGATATCCGAGTACAACTCAGGCGGCGTGGACTCCAAAGCCTGCAGGATAGCGCCCTCGATCTTCGATACGCTCTTCTCCAGGCAGTGTGCGATCTCTTGGTAGCTCACCGGAACCTGCATCGGCAGCGCTGTCACTTTGTTCGGACCTACTACCACGAAATCTTCCGGTGCATCTTCCAGTTCAGGAAGAGCAGAACCTACCTGAATCTTGATACGCTCAGCCGTCGGCTCGTCAATACGCAGGTTGTGCATACGACCCATGTACTCGATGATGTCCTGGTTGAAGTCATCACCGGCAATCTTGATGGACTTGTTGCTGACGATACCGCCCAAGGAGATGACAGCGATCTCCGTCGTACCGCCACCGATATCGACGATCATACAGCCTTCCGGACTCTCTACGTCCAGACCGATACCGATTGCAGCGGCCATCGGCTCGTAGATCATATAGACGTCACGACCGCCTGCATGCTCCGAACTGTCACGTACGGCACGGATCTCGACCTCGGTCGAACCCGAAGGAATACAGATCACCATACGGATAGAGGGGGTGAAAAGACGTGCTTGCTTCGGAATCATCTTGATCATACCGCGAATCATCATCTCGCAAGCATAGAAATCGGCGATCACGCCATCACGAAGAGGGCGAACGGTACGGATCATGCTTCCGCCCTTACCGATCATCTGTTGTGCCTTACGGCCGACGGCAACCATCTTGTTGTCCGCCATCGAAATTGCCACTACGGAAGGCTCATCTACCACGATCTTGTCATCACACATGATGATCGTGTTCGCCGTTCCCAAGTCAATAGCAATCTCTTGAGTAAAAGAAAAAAGTCCCATTATTGTATCGTTTTTTTATAATTTCCGCTCAAAAATGCTTCCAAAATGCGCACATTTCGGAAAATTGCGCAAAGTTACAACTTTTTTTTCATATATGCAAGCGCGCGCGTTTTTTTTTATTTTTTTTATAAAAAGTGTAAAAGCCCAAAACGGACAAAAAAAAGAGTGATAACTTTTGGTCGTTATCACCCCTGCGCTCCCTCTAGGACTTGAACCTAGGACCCCCTGATTAACAGTCAGATGCTCTAACCGACTGAGCTAAGGAAGCAACTTTTTTTCAAAAGCGGGTGCAAAATTACTGCTTTTTTTTTATATATGCAAGTTTTTTTCAAAAAAAATTCGTATCTTTGCAAAGTTTTTTGATTTTTTAACCATTTTGGGACTAAAAAAGTGATAAAATGAAGAAAATTTTAGGTCTTGGTAATGCATTGACGGACATTTTGCTCCAGGTTAGCGAGGACGATTTGCGTGAACTCGGATTCCCGAAAGGGAGTATGAACCTGATTTCCCGGGAGCAGGCGGAGCAGATCCAGTATCGTTTCCTTTCGGTAAGAAAGAGGATGGTAGCCGGAGGTTCGGCTTCGAACACGATTAACTGCGTCGCTTCCTTGGGTGGCAAAGCAGCCTTCATCGGTAAGATCGGAAACGATGAGGTGGGTGATTTCTACCGCGAGGATATGATCAAGAACGGAGTCAAACCGATCCTTTTGCTCTCGCAGACGTCTATGTCCGGTTTCTCGATCGTCTTGGTGACGCCGGACGGAGAGCGTACGTTTGCTACCTATCTGGGGGCTGCTGCGGAACTCTGCGCCGATGATATCCAGAAAGATGCCTTCACGGGCTATGACATCTTCCATATCGAGGGATACCTCGTCCAGAACCATGAGTTATTGGAGAAATCCATCCGTTTGGCGAAAGAGGCAGGCTGTATGGTGTCGCTCGACTTGGCGTCGTATAACGTGATCAACGAGAACCATGCTTTCCTCAAGGACCTCGTCAAGCAATATGTCGATATCGTCTTTGCCAACGAAGATGAGTCGTTCGCTTATACCCACCTCAATCCCGAAGAGTCCGTGCAGATGATCGCCGAACAATGCGATATCGCGGTGGTGAAGGTAGGTAAGAACGGTTCATACGTGCAGCAGGGCAGCAAACGCCATCATATCGGAGCCATCACGACCTCCTGTACCGACTCTACGGGCGCAGGTGACTATTTCGCCGGAGGGTTCCTGCACGCATTGTCTGACGGCTTCGACATCCGCCGTTGTGCCGAGATCGGTACGATCGCTGCCGGTCGGGTAGTGGAGGTTATCGGTACCAAACTGAGCGATGACACCTGGGAGGAGATCCGCCGTATCTGCGCCCTCTACCGCGGCTTTATGCAGAAATACGATAAAGACTAAATCAAAAATTTGAAATTTGAAATCATAAATATGAAATACATCCTTAGACCGTTTTATTGGTTGTATCAGTACCTGATTGCATGGCCGATACTGTGTGTGTTGACGGTTTTTACGGCCGTGTTCACGATCTGCACGGTGCGATGGAAGAATGCGGAGTTTGTGCATAAGGTGCAGCAGTTCTGGTCGCGTTCGTTCTTCTGGTTGATGTTTCTGCCTGTGTCCGTCGATGGCGCCGAGCATATCCGACCCGGACAGAGTTATGTATTCGTTTCCAACCATCAGTCGATGTTTGACGTATGGCTCGTCTATGGCTGGTTGCCGGTGATTTTCAAATGGTTAATGAAAGCGGAGTTACGCAAAGTACCGTTTGTAGGTACGGGTTGCAAGGCTGCCGGACATATTTTCATCGATCGCCGCAATGCCAAGGCAGCGGTTGAGAGCCTCAAAGAGGTGGAGAAACAACTCACCAACGGCGTATGTACGGTCATTTTCCCGGAAGGTACCCGTTCGCTCAATGGCGAGGTAGGACGATTCAAACGCGGTGCGTTCCAGATCGCATGGGATCTGGGTCTCCCGGTCATTCCGCTTTCGCTGGACGGCTGCTTTGAGGTGCTGCCTAAAGGCAAACCTTTTGTAAGACGCGTGCCGGTTCACATGCATATCGGCGAACCGATTGATCTGAAGCAGTTTACCGACCCCAACGAAGCCATCGAAGCCGTCCGCACCGCCGTCATAGCAGGCATGAAAAAATGAGAAAATGAAGAAATGATAAAATTGTAAATGACTAAATGGTAAATGATTAAATTGTAAATAGTTTTATGTATTCTGATCCCAAAGACTGTCTCTATTGCACCAACAATGAGACCCTGCACAACTTGATGATAGAGATCGCGCACATGCGCGTGTCGCGCGCGTTCCTATTTAAAGAACAAACATATCACGGGCGTTGCCTCGTGGCGTACGACGAGCATGTGAATGATCTGAACGAACTGAGCGATGAGCAGCGTAACCTGTTCATGGCGGATGTAGCGGATGTGACGCGTGCCATGCAGAAGCTTTTCAAGCCGGAGAAGATCAATTACGGCGCTTATTCCGACAAACTGAGTCACCTGCATTTCCATCTCGCACCCAAATACGTGGACGGTCCTGACTACGGCGGAACGTTCCAGATGAACCCGGGTAAGGTCTATCTCTCCGATGCCGAGTATGCGGAGATGGTGGACGCACTGCGTGCTGAATTAAGAATTAAAAATTAAGAATTAAGAATTGCTTTTTTCTGACATCATAGGGCAGGAGGCAACGAAGCATCAGCTTCGTCAAGCAGTGCGTGAGGGGCGGATACCCCATGCGCAACTCTTCACGGGCATATCGGGTATCGGTAAGCTGCAGTTGGCTTTGGCGTACGCGCAGTACGTCAATTGTCCGCATCGCACCGAGGACGACAGTTGTGGCACGTGCCCTACCTGTCTGCAGTTCCAGCATCTGCAGCACCCGGATCTGCATTTCGTCTTCCCCATCGTGAAGACCGATGCAGGCGATACCTGCGATGATTTTCTTGAACCTTGGCGTCAGATCGTGCGGGACAAACGCTATTTTGACCTCAACGACTGGCATGAAGCCTTGGGCGTAGAGACCAAGCAGTCGATGATCTACGAGAAAGAGAGCGGGGAGATCTTGCGGAAACTGAGTCTCAAGGCCTACGGGGACGGCTATAAGGTGATGATCATCTGGCAGCCGGAGAAGATGAACGCCGACTGCGCCAATAAGTTGCTGAAGATCCTCGAAGAACCGGCTCCCAAGACGCTCTTTCTGATGGTGTCCGAGCATCCGGAACAACTGCTCTCCACCATCCAATCCCGCGTGCAGACGATCCGGGTGCCGCGTCTGGAGACGGACGAGATAGCAGGGGTGTTACGCACCCAAGGCATTGACGCTACCAAAGCGCAGGACATCGCCCGGATCGCGAACGGCAGTTATCTGGCGGCGCTCAAAAAGCTCGATGAAACCGAAGCAAATAAGCAAGAACTGCGCGATTTCATCGCTCTTTTCCGCGATGCTTATACGGTTGGCGTACTGAGCGATCCGGAGAAGAAATACGAGTCGCTCAAGCGTCTGCGCCAATGGAGTCTCGATATGGCGGACAGTAAAGTGGGGCGAGAGCGGCAGAAGCATTTTTTGCAATATGCCCAGCAGCAGGTACGGGAGAATTTCATCCGCAATGCCGGTGAACCCGAGCTTAATTATCAGATGGAAGCGGAGCGCGATTTCTCCGTTAAATTCGCGCCTTTTATACATCCTGGCAACGTGGAAGCCATCATGAACCAGTTGAGTCTGGCAGAGCGGCAGATAGAGCAGAACGGAAACGCCAAGATGATCTTCTTTGATCTCTGTCTGCAAATGATAGTATTGATAAAAATTAAACGCAAATAGATGAAGAAACATACAGTAGGAAATGAGGCGAGTGAGTTAGGGGCTGCGGCTACCAAGCGTAACTCGGCGCATATGTTACCGGTTTGTGACTGGTTGAGTGACCTGCCGGAGAACACGCACCTGACCGACCTGATCGAGGTGCAGTTCAAGAATACCCGTAAGGGCTATTTCCATAACAGCGCGAACCTGCCTTTGGAGAAAGGCGTCAAAGTGGTGGTCGAAGCCAACCCGGGGTATGATGTGGGCGAAGTGGTGCTGACCGGCAAACTGGTTGAACTGCAGATCAAGAAGAATAAGATCGACGCTTCCCGCTATGAGATCCGTCAAGTGATCCGTATTGCTACCGAGGCAGACTTGCAAAAGGCGGCTGAAGCCCATGCGCGCGAGCATGAGACGATGATCAAAGCGCGCGAACTGGCGAAATCGTTGGGTCTGGAGATGAAGATCGGTGACGTGGAGTACCAAGGGGACGGATCGAAAGCCATCTTCTTCTATATCGCCGACGGCCGTGTCGATTTCCGTCAACTGATCAAGGTCTATGCCGAGACTTTCCGTATCCGCGTAGAGATGAAGCAGATCGGTGCACGTCAAGAGGCTGGACGTATCGGCGGAACGGGACCGTGCGGTCGCGAGCTGTGTTGCTCGACCTGGATGATCAATTTCTCGTCCGTAGGTACGGGCGCGGCACGTCTGCAGAATATATCGCCTAACCCGCAGAAGTTAGCCGGTATGTGCGCCAAACTGAAGTGTTGTCTGAACTACGAGGTGCCGGTTTATGAGGACGCGTCCAAACTGCTGCCGAACCGTCGTATTGAGCTGGAGACCAAGGAGGCGACCTGGTATTTCTTCTCGTCCGATCCCTTGGCAGGTACGGTGACCTACTCGTCCGATCCGCACAAGGGTATCAATCTGACGACCCTCTCGGCCGGTCGGGCTCATGAGATCATTGCCATGAACCGCCGCGGAGAGAAACCCGATACGCTCGAAGGTAACAAGACCGTCACGCCGGAGATAGGCTACCAAACGGGTCATGGGGATGTAACACGTTTTGACCGTAAAAAGAAAAAACACCACAAGAAATGAAATCATTTGTAATTGGTCATTGGTCATTGGTCATTGGACTTTTTGTGCTAACGGTCCTTTTTGCTTCCTGCAAAAACAATATCGTCTATAGTCAGTTTGTGCCGATTCCATCGGAGAAATGGCATGTAGATTCGGTGGAGCAGTTCGATTATACGATCGCGGACAAAGAGGCGGGGTATCAGATGCTGGTCTATGTGCGCCATACGGAGCGCTATCCGTATCAGAACATGTGGCTGTTTCTCGATAACGGTACGCAACGCGATACGATCGAGTTCTACTTGGCGGACGACCGTGGACAATGGTTAGGAGATCATCACCACGGCTTCATCGAAATGCCCGTTCTCATCGAGCAAAACTACCATTTTGCCGACACGGGCAGGTATTACATGACGATTCAGCACGGCATGCGTGACAGCCTCTTAAGAGGCGTGACTGATATAGGTTTTGAGATCTCGAAATCTCGAGGTCTCGAGAACTCGAATTAATATGGGAAAAAACAAACTGAAAAAATTCGCTGAGATGGAGACGTTCTCCAATGTCTTCCAACCGCCGTACGAACCGATGGCGGGCCTTTGGCGTGAGCGATTCTTCCATAACGATCATCCGATCGTGCTGGAACTCGGTTGCGGTCGAGGCGAATATACGGTAGGCTTGGCTCAGAAGTATCCGGAGAAGAACTTTATCGGGGTCGATATCAAGGGCGCACGCATGTGGGCGGGAGCCAAACAGGCGGAGCAGGCAGGCATGACGAATGTCGCTTTCCTGCGCACGCAGATTGAGTTCATCACCAATTTCTTTGCTGCCAACGAGGTCGATGAGATATGGATCACGTTCTGCGACCCGCAGATGAAGAAAGCGACCAAGCGTCTGACGAGTACTTGGTTCATGCAGCGCTATCAGCAGCTCTTGAAGCCGAACGGTATGATACATCTCAAGACCGACAGTCCGTTCCTTTATACCTACACGATGGAGATGCTGCGGCTGAACCCCTATCCGCTGCTGGCGAACACGGATGATCTTTATGGAGAAAACGCCGATTCCAACGCACTTTTTGATGATGCACGTGCGCTCAAGACCCACTATGAGAAACAGTGGCTTGATCGCGGGTTAAGCATCAAGTACGTGGCATGGCAGTTCGTGCCGATGGACAAGTGGGAAGAACCGACTATAGAGATTGAGCATGACTCATATCGGTCGTACGGGCGTAATTATCAATCTCAGCCTTGCAATGCTTGAGTAACGCGGTAGCTTCGGCTGCCGCTTTTTTGTATTCCTCCATACTGAGGGCTTCGGCCGATTCTAAACCGGCGATGATTGCTTCCGCGCGTTGTATAGCTTCGTCGTAACTCATTTCCTTTAACCTTTCACCTTTCACTTTTCACTTTCCTTTCCCTCGTAGAATAATATCGATGGTGAAGAAAAGAATCTTCATATCCAGCAGGAGAGACATATTCTCGATATAAACGATATCATAGTTGAGTCGCTCAATCATTTTGTCGATGGTATCGGTGTAACCTACGCGTATCGGTCCCCAACTGGTCAGACCCGGACGCACTTTGTACAGCAGGCAGTAATAGGGTGCTTGCTGCATGATCTGATCGATGAAGAACTGCCGTTCGGGACGCGGACCGACGATGGACATGTCGCCGCGAAGAATGTTCCACAACTGCGGCAGCTCGTCCAGACGATACTTGCGCAGCCAATGGCCTACCGACGTGATACGCGGGTCGTGGTCATGCGTGAGCTGCGGTTGACCTTCTTCGGCATGCTCGATCATCGTGCGGAACTTATAGATATAGAACGGGATACCGTATAAGCCGATTCGCTCCTGTTGGTAGATGACCGGTCCTTTCGAATTGCCTTTCACCATGATCGCGATGACGGCGAGCAGCGGAGAGAGCACGATCAGTCCGATCGTTGCCATCACGATGTCAAACGCCCGTTTGATACATAGCTCCGCATCGCTCATATGGTTCTCCGTGATGCGGATGAGGGACGGACGGTCGAGTTGTCCGATCCGGGCAGCGCCGGTTAACATATCATACACGCGCGGCACCATACTGATCTCGCACGAGAGCGGGTACAACCGCGCGATGAGTTCGTATAACTGCTGGTCGGTATAGTCTTTCGGCAGGTCGATAATCACCTCGTCCTGTTCGCCGGCTATCAGCCCATCTGCTTCCGCTGCCGAATGAACGGTCTTGGTGCGCAAGACCCCACGACGGCGGGAGAGCAACGTGATCGTCAGACGAGGGATATAACTGAGCACCTCCGTCGGGTCATCGATGATGATGATAAAGAAGAAGAACAACGCGATGATACCGGCCGAGACGAAAGTGCGGAGAAATTCCCGCCAGAGAGGTTTCTGGAACGGTCGCAGGTAATAACCCGACAGGTAATAAACAACCAGACAGAAGAGAGGGTAGATCAGCAGCGGAGGCCAGAAATCAAACGCCGGAATGAGCACGTCGTCTAACAGCGCCATACGGCCGTCATAGACCACCCAGCGGAAGGCCAAGAAGCACAGCCACACCAGTTCGCTACTGATGAGGTCCGCCAAGAGATACCATAATTGCTGTTTCCGCCTGAGTGTCATATTCCTTCACTCCTTCATTCCTTCACTCATTAACTCCTTATCACCTTAAAACTTCCGTCGCTGTTGATCTTAATGATGCTGCTGGGTTCGGCAGGGCAGTCATCGTCTC
>CACZEL010000033.1 GCA_902780235.1 uncultured Bacteroidales bacterium
TCCGACTCGAACGTATGCCCGCGTTTGATGATCTGAAGCGTGAGCGGTTGTTGAGGCAGTAAGAGTTCAAACGAACCGTCGTTCTCCGTCCGGATCGGTTGACCGTGGCGGCAAAGGGTATCGCCGTTGAGCAGGAAGAGCGCGTCGGCTACGGGTATGGTGCTATTCTTGTAAAGCGCCCGCCCTGTCAGACGATGCGCCTGCGAGTTGACAAAATCGATGTCGGTCAGCAGCGCATTGGCTTTGGAGAGCGTGACCACAGCTGCTCCCGACGAGGTGCCGTTATAGGTGAAGGAGCCGTATTGGGCAGTCGGCGTAATGACGAACGAAGAGCCGGAAGAGAGGTTATATTCCACCCTGTCGAAGACATACTCGCCGGCGGTGTTCGTGAGGACCTGCGCGATCGTGTTGCCTCCTTGGGAGAGGGTGACGGTGATCCCCTTCTGTCCGCTTTGGTCAGCGAGCAGCACATGTCCGCTGATACGTCCGTACGGGCTGCGCCAACCTTCGGCAACGGCGCTGTTGGCGGTGGTGAATCCGTTACAGGTATAGCGGGTAGTGAGCGTATATTCATAGTGAACGCCGGGCGCGGCATCCGTGTCGGTGAACGTGTTATCGGTGGTGACGGTCAGCGTGTCGGGCACGCGGTCGGAGTTCTTCTCCACACGGCATAGTATATACTCATCCACTGCCGTCGAACTGGCTTGCCATGCTAGCCGGACGTTGTTCACCAGATCGCCCTCCGTCGCACCTTGGGTGGCGCTGAACGAGAGGATCGAGGCCGCTTCATTGAAATAGAGTTCGGGACCGAGGATGGGCTTCGGCTGCAGATGCATCGAGTCGTTCACATGCAGATCCGCTTCGCTCTGATCGATACGGACGGAGTAACGGTAATGGGTACAGGGAGAGTCGGCTACATCCGTCAGGTGAGCCAACCATGACCCGTCTTCCTGACGACGGATACTATCCTGCGGCACGATGATCTCCGCCTCATCGCCGGTCTCCACATGGGTACGGGTCAGAATCAGTTTGGCGGTCCTGTCCCATAGACATTTGCCGAACACAGGTGCGTTGGTAGCACCGAAGAGGCGGGTGTAGAGCGTTTGCTTCACCTCGTTCTCCACCAGCGCCCAGTATTGCTCCGCTTCGGCGGTTGCAGGAGACTTACCGGCTATGTGCGAGATCTTCCAATCGTAGTCCTTCAGACCCGAGGCGTATTCGTACATGTACTCGATACCCATATCGAACGTACAGCCGTTGTACCATTCAAAATTATCTTTCTGCACGTACCAGCACTTATGGGTACCGGGTACGGTCTCGCCGCGGAAAGAGGTTCCGGGTTTCGGCACGACATAGAAGGTAAACTCCGTATAGTCTCCCTCGAGCGGGATCTTGACGGTATTGTTGCCGGCATGCAGAGGCGTGTCCGAATAAGTCCGTCCGGCGCCGTACATGCGGAAAGCGATGCTCTGTACCGAATGTGCGAGCGTGTCCGCAATACGAATATTCATCACGGCCGTGTCGGACAGACATCTGCCGAAGCTATGCTCCAACCGGCATTCGTCGATGGAGGGCGGCAGATAGGTGATATCCGCGTTGTCTATCTTGATATGAAAATGGACGGTGCGGTTGGTTTGGAAGTCGGGATCCAAGGTATAGTCGGCTTGCTGTGCAGCGAGCGGTGCGAGATAGTTATGCCGATAGACCTCGCTGGTTTTGACGAACTCATGGTCCCATCCCCAAGCCGCGGAGGATGTACGGCGGATGCGGTAATAGACCGGTTGCGCCGGCATCATACATCGGTCAGCGGTCAAGCGCACATTCATCTCGTAAATGGGTTCGCCGGATGTGTTGCGCAGCAGATAGGCGGGATCGCTCACGCTGTAGTTGGCGCGGATCGTATCGGTGAGCGTCCGACTGCCCCAACCGACACGGCCGTCATCGGTATAGGAATAGTCGGCGACACCTTTGCGCATCGCCACCACTTCTATCGTCTGCGCATCGGAATAGTCGCTCTTGCCGGCGCGCTGGATCTCAAAATAATCCCCGTCCACCAAGTCCTGCTCCAAGGGATGACGCACCGCCCAGCGGATGATATTGGCGCCTGTCAAGCTCCCTGACTCATCCTTCTGCTCAACCGTCTCGAGATCATAGATGCGGTGGTAAGCCGGCACCTCTATGCTCGGTGTAGTGAGTTTGGTGAGGGTGCCGAGGGACTCATCGCGATAGACCGTGAACTCGGCTGACAGGTTTTTCTGCACCGTGTCTTGGGTGCTGACATAAATCGAGCCGGAACGGGACGAGGTAAGGATGGTCTTGTCCGGTTCATAAGACATGGTATAACTCACCGGCGTCATAAACGACACGTACGGGATTGCCGCCAATCCGTATCCGGCGGCGCCTTCCTCGTTGATCACATACAGATACGGCGTATAGAGCTGCGGCGCCTGCTCGTTCTCGCCGCCCGTGAACCGCGTCGGGAAAGCGAAATTCTTGATGTAGGTCGTTTCGCCGTTGCTGTACTTGTTGATTTCCAGATGCATGCCTAACTTGAAGGGCTTGCCGTTAAGGCTCTCCGGCGGGTACCAGTCAAACTCGAGAAGCGTGAGTTGCGAACAATCGCTGACAGATGTCTGCTTGACGATAAAGGGTTGCCACCCTTCCCCTTCGTTCACCTGCTGACGAGTACCGTCGTACGTGTTCGTGATGACGGCATTTCCCCTACCGGGAGTAATGAACAGCTGACCGCTGCCCTTGCCGTTCTCCGCTAAGTTATCTCCTTCCCGATCGGCTTGGAACCAGACGGCAAACAGGATATCGCTACTCCCTACCTCCTGAAAATAGAGATAGCTGTTGGAACTCAGATAGTAGTTATTCACCCTGCCGTATGCCCATAACGGCACTTTCACGTGGATCGCATCACGACCGGTCGCATACACGGAATAATGATCCTGCACCTCCAGATAGTCGTTGGCAAACGACAAGGCGGGAAAAACAACGAAACATGCCAAGAAGGCAAAGACGCGCATAAAATGAAAATTCTTCATGCCGATATATTCAAAATTTCGGGCAAAAGTACAAAAAAAAAATCACATACGCAAGCGAATGTGCATTTTTTTACGATTTGTACCATTTTTTTTACGAATTCTCACATTTATGCCTTGTGCGTTCCGTACTTAATCACCTTCTGACTACTGAATTTTTTTTATATGTTGGTTCCGGTACTCTTTCGCGGTCATGCCGGTGACGCGTTTGAAGAAATGGTGGAAAGAGGATGGTTCGGAAAAACCGAGTTGATACGCTATCTCTTGAACGGAGCGTTCTTGCTGCGTATCGAGAAGCAATTTGGCTTGCGCTACTACATACTGCTCTATCCATTCAGCGGGCGAAATACCGTTCGTGGTATCCCGGAAGATACGTGTGAAATGGCGCGGAGAGATATGCAGCAGGTCGGCATAGTATTTCACTTCTTTCGATTCGCGGTAATGTTCAACCACCAACGCGCAGAACCGGTTGAATAATTGGGTGTTCTTGTCCGGCAGCAGTTGTTTGTCCATCTCGCGGCGATAATAATTGATAAACTCATATCCGACCGAAAGCAAGGAAATCAACATCTGTTGGCGCTGGGTCAAATCCTCATAGTCATGTCTTGCTACGATGTCCAACAGATTGACGATATTGAGCACGCGTTGGAGCTGCTCATCATTGAGTTGGGAAACGGGAGCCAGGTGAAATTTATTATAATCGTGACTTAAGACATGTGACCTCAGATCAGATAGCATTTTTTCAGAGATGGCAACGCGTGTGTACACAAAGTCATCGGAGCATTCGAGTTGCCGCGCTATATGACCGGGCATCACAACGATCAAGTCGTTCTTGTAGAACGTTCTTTCTACCTGATCGTACAATACACGCGCTGAACCTTGATGGCAAATAATAATGGCGATAAAGGGATAGAAAAAGTCCTCGTTATAAACGTAAAAACGATGTTGTTCCGTTGTTACGGCAACGCCCACACGTTCTACCAATTGTTGCAGTTTTTCGAATGTGTTGATAGCCATCCCCTTTGTCCTTATTCTTCAATTTTCGCACAAAATTACTGCTCTTTTGCGACATACGCAAGTTTTGTCATTTTTGTTCAATAAAAAGGCACTTTTCGTCACTTTCATATGGAACAAAAACGGCAGTCTCGCGTTTCACAACGAGAGACTGCCACGAAAAGATTTTTTCAATTCCTCACGTCTTTGCGTGGGATGGGTTTAATCACCGTCAATTCCTGAACCTGGAGTAGGACTGATATTAATACCTTGTCCTCCGGCAGGACTTGCTGACTGCATCAAAGAAGTAGCCTGTACTTCCGTAGCTTCTACATTCGGTTGAATATACATCTTTTTCATAATTGTATTCATTTATTAAATTATTCAACTTACTTAACCATACGACCGGTAGCGTCAAACATATGCTCACCGCGGAGGATGTACATCTTACCATCGATAACGGTCTTAACCGGAGCCTCAGCAGCATTGAGGTTCTCAACACCGGTAGTGCTCTGATCTTGCATCGGGATAGCGCGTACGCGACGACCCGGAGCAGGACTCGGAGTACTATAAACCAAATCGCCATATTTGATGTATGCACGGTTTGCAGCAAGGCTATTATCCGTCTGACCGCTTACCAAACGAAGTTCGTTGTTCTTCAGCAGATAGATATCCGAACCGGCTGCATCCAGAGCGGCTTGATCCATAGCTACAAGTGTACCATGGAGTGCACCATACGTACCTGCAGCAACATCATCACCACTATACTCTACGCAGAGTTCTACATCTTCAGCCTGGATGATGTACGGACGACCTGCAACCAAAGGAAGTACTACTTCCTCAAGGTAAGCAACGCCATCACCACGATTGCTCATGTTCCAGAACGAAGCACCATTAGCAGCCGTAACCGCTTTCGGGAGGCAAATCGTGTAGTAGTTATCAACTACCATACCCGTACGAACGGTCGTACAAGTCGGAGCAACATAGTTGATGATAAAACGGTCGTTGATTTGACTATTCTTCAAGCTTTCATCAATAGTGAACGTATACTGATTAGCGGGATCAGCATCTACACCATTAATCTGGATGTTTGTGCTGGAGGCAACCGAAATAGTCTTATCAGCAACGCGATCATAAATAGTATACGCAGTACCAGAGAAGTTGCTAAACTTCAGTGCATACGAAGTGTTCTCTCCTGTATAGAAACCAAGAGGTAGATTTGCTGTGTACTGGTTGCTAGCCCAACCGATGTAGCGTTCACCGGCATAGTATACATAAATACCGCTCTCATTCGGTGCGGGAGTATCCCATGTATTGTCAAAGCCATCCGAGAATTCGTCTGCCAATACAAATCTCACGTACTTATCAGTCTGACCGGAAGTAGAGAGATCAATTTGAGACATGCCTGTAATAGTCGGCGTTGCCATAGCAAAGGTAGCACACAACAGGCTTGCTAAAAATGCAATCTTTTTCATAATTACTATTTTATTAGATTTTAGAATACTTTTCTTTCAGGGGCATGGAAATTACCAGTTCCTGCGTTTGCATCGGTATGACCGAATTGAGATGCGGGATTGGTCATCGTTGCGCCCTGTGACTCCAGAGACAGGATAACTGTCTCCGGAATCATATAAGCCTTTTTATTCGCCAAATTCATATTTTTCATTTCACAATTTTCTTTCCATCTACTACGTAGATTCCGTTCGGAAGGCTATGGTAGTCATTGCCTACAAACTGACCCGTAATAGTGTAGATTCCCTTTACAGCAGCGGTAGCCTCGATGTTTTCAATGGCGGTCGGCATTTGAGCACGGCTTACAATCTGGAAGCGGCCTTCTACGTTAGTGTTTGCAGGAACGCTGAACATATAGGTTGCACCTTCTGCCATCTCAATCTCGGTACCGGTAAGCATATCGCGGATAGCATAGTTCATACCATTCACATTGCTGATAGTCATTGTGAACGAGGTCTGATCCTTGGTGTTCATGCTAATGGTAGTTCCATTAAAGTTATCCGTAGCGACGCTACCCAACTTCTCATCGTTTGCATCAACATACAGATTGAACGAATTCTCATTCATGTACTTGGCAGCATCGTAGCTATTATCGAATGCTGCAGAGAATTTACCATCTTCTACCAAACGGATAGCATCCTTGGTACCGTCAGCAGCTGTAATCTCAATCAAAGCCTTGTTGTACGATTTGCGATCACGTGCCGGAGCCGGACTTGCACCCGGGTTCATGATCGGATCCCAAACGTTTTTCTTATAATTTACCTCCGGGTTAGCACCATCGCCACGTTTTTGGAAGATGAAGGCTTGCATAGGATCAATCTTTGTCGGAAGCTCGTGTCCGAAATCGAAGAGATAAGCCATTTCGTTCAACTCATACCACCAGTTGTCAGAAGCTCTGTAGAGATAAACAGTAGCAGACATATGATCATAGTTTGCATCGAAAGACTTGATTAACTCTTTCACATCAATCGGAGCAGTGTAGCTGTTAGCATAGTAGTTCCACTCACCATTCAGCTCCAACTCTGCATTACCATTACCCATCAACGGGCAAGAGAATGTATAGACAGCACCCGGAGTTGCAGCAGTGGTGGTCAACTCATAGCAGCGGAACGGGATGAACTCGTCATCATCTGCCATATCAGCCCAAGTCTTATTAGCGTAATCAAGTTTCCATACTGCTGTCGGAGCTGCAACGTGGTCATATTGCATATCGCTACGTTTGAGACCTTGCATGTATGCAGGAATACCGAAACGTTGGTAAACGAAATCATCCTCACCGCGCTTGTAAGCCTTCGATACCAACTCAACCTTAGCCATCGGGTGAGTGTTTTCATTTACTGTCGGAGCAATCATGAATGTACCGGCTTTACCCTCGGTCATCTTAACTTCAACTGCCTCTTCATTACCAGCAACCAAACCTCCGGCACCTACAGTTACCATAGCACCTGCTTCTACAACAAGTTTACCACCGTCTGCAATGTTGACACCATTTTCAATATTAAGAGTCGTCTGATCTTGTACGGTCAGCGAAGCACCTTCACCTGCGATAACGATTTGCTCAGCTACTGCTACAGAACCACCGGCAGCAACATCTTCAGTAGCATTACTTACAACGACTTCCTTACCTTCAGGAATCACTACAGCGGTGTTCTCATCAGGAACTTCGTCTCCGGTCGGAGTGTCAACCCAAGTAGATGCTTGTTGCCAAGGAATTGTTGCACCTGTAGCATCTTGAGCCTTTTCTGCAGTGCTAAATACTTTCCAGCGATAGCCTTCTGCATAAGCATCTGCATCTACTACGTGGTCATCATCATCATCACCACTTGCTATAATAGCTTTCCACTTGTAACCTGCAGGTAACGGACCTTCACCACCCTTCATAGCTGCTGTGTACCAACCGGAATTTTGGTCAACTGTAACAGGGAAAAGAACTTCTTTATCGGTAGCTGTTCTCTTCTGCACATAGATACGGTTTTTGTCACTTGTTGACTTAACCATACAACCTTCATATACGTATACTATACCGAATGTGTTATATGCATCGTTGTTACCAATATGAATAGCACGATCTTGCTGGGTAGATCTCATCTTTGTGTTGTAAACCGAAACAATACCACCCGATGCAGAATAAATACCATAGTGGATTGATTCTGTGTTTTTCTTTGTTAAATAAGGTGTATGTGTAGCTACCAATTCGCAATTCTCAATACGGGCACTACCACCGATATTTGATCCTGCAGAACCCTGACATGCCAAAGCACCGTGGATACCAAATACGCGGGAGTTCTTGATATTTAACTGAGAGCCATCATCAGCGGTTACAGCATATCTGTGATTCGGCCAGTAAGCCTCAGCGGTATACCAACCACCGTTTACATCCATTACACCATAAGTATTCAGAGCAGCAGATGCAGCATGTACCTCGGCATTGTTAATAGTCGTTTTACCATAGTTATTAACGGCATAGTTTACACTTTCCCAAACAGTGGTCGTCATCTTCAGAATATCACTTTGATCTTCATGACCGATAATCAACTCACCACCTTTTTCAACACGAATCAATTCTTTATCACCTGCAATAGTACCATCACCATAGATAGTCAATTTAGCACCATTCGGTACAACGATACAAGCATCTTTAACGTATGTGGCAGAAACGATAATGCCAGCAGGAATAGTCAACTCTTTTGTTCCGTTTACTACAATTTTTTGTGCGAAGGAAATGTTTGCGTCAAGCGTTTTAGCGGACTCATTTCCTTGCAGGAACGTAATGAGAGGATTATTAGTGATGATGATACTTTCCTCTACAACACATTTGGCATATCCATCACCCGCAACGACACCTGTGGCAGAATAGCCATTGGTTTCGATAACAGCATTTTTAGAAACGGTAACAGAATTGTTGTCGTTAGCAAATAACGAGATAGCAGCACCATCGCTTGCACCAGCAACAGCTTCTGCTAAAGAAGGATATGCAACAAAGTCTGCAACCGCAACGTTAGAACCGATATGAGCAACTTGGAACAATTCATCAGCCTTTCCTACATAGTACGGAACACTAACATACTTCCAGGGGTTCTCATTAAATGTACCACCTGTAATGTTAATCGTTCCACCAGGATAGATAGTTCCATCTCCTTTTGTAAATGAGCCTCCACTAATATTCAATGTACCATGGTCAACTTGGAAGCACATCCATCCACCAGTAAATGCACCTCCACTAATATTAGTTATCACTTCACCAGCCATCCATATGTCATTATCATATGTAGTTTCAAACGAACCACCAGTGATATTTATACTACCTGCTGATGCATAGATAGCTTCATATGTACCATGAAATGCACCACCAATGATAGTCAGAGAGCCACCAGTAAGCAAAACAGCATTGCCTTGCTTGTTGGCACTCGTATTGCGAACACCTCCAGTAGTAGCATTAATGGTTAAGTTACCACCTGTCACTTTGATAACTCCACTTGTCTTCTGACCTGTGTTGCCTGACGACAAAGTGAATTCTCCAAGATTAAGAGTCGCTGTTCCCGAAGCGAGCGTAACGCTAGACGTTCCCAGATTAATGTCAGCGGTCAACGTAATGTCACCTCCGGCATTGAGGGCATCTTGGAGTGCATCTTTGTCTGCCACATCCGTAGCCCACGCCATAACGCTGCATACCAGCGTCAATAGCGGAATTAAGAAGAATTTCTTCATAAATTTAATTGTTTTTAGTTAATACTGTGAGCCTTGCGGCTCGGTTAATTATATTTGGTTTTGTTTTATCAATTTTTTGCTCTGAGAATTTTAAGAATTTTGAGAATTCTTAGCCGCAAGGGCACGATTATTTCTCAATTTTCTCACAATTCTCATGTCATTTTTTTGCATGACCAAGTTGACCATCTTGACAAACTTCCTCGTTAACTTGGTCAACTTAGTCAAGTTTGTCATGTCATTTTTTTGCATGAGACTTTTGAGACTATTGAGACACTTTTCGTTTAATTCGCTTCATTCGTGAATCAATAATTGTTGGTTAATTGTAGGTAATTGTTGACCTTTTAACCTTTTTGGGATCATTTTTGACCATTTTGGACCAATCCCACCAACTGTCTCAATTATCTCAATTGTCTCATGTCATTTTTTTATCATTTCTTAGATCACATCGGGCATTAACTATTGGGGTCCCCGGAATAAACCAAGCCAAATACATTCTTTAGTTATTTCTTATACATTACTTATATATTCTTTAATCATTACCGTACCTACATTGCATTTATCTTGTAGGCGTCTTAGCTATCTTGTAGGCATCTTAGCCTTGACTGTCGCTTGACTGTCTGTTCACCGTCGCTTCACCGTCGCTTGACTATCGCTTGACTGTCGGCTGACCGTCGTTTATGATAGTCAAAGCCACGCACAAAAAAGCGGTAAACCGTTTTTATTGGATTACCGCTTTTTAATGTATTATGTGTTATGTGTTACTTATCTTCGTAATGCTCCTCTGCTTGAATGACAAGTACAGAATTCGCAAGAGTCTTTTTTGCAGCTTTTGTATAATCGACTGTATACATTACAAACTATCGAAAAATTGCTGCATCTCTTGCTCGGTTCTACATTTTATCGTCTGCCCCTCCGCATATTCTTTTCGTGCTTTATTGATCCGGCGACGCAGGGCTGGTGTAATAGAGGAGCTATCTTCAGCACTCTCTACCGAAGATTCTCTTTTGCTAACTACCCATCCTAAGGTTTTTACCATTTGCTCAAACCAGCCTACTTGTGCTGCGGGTATTTGTACTGTCATTATTGCCATAATAACCTCCTTTGCATCAAAAAGTTTTTAATGTGTTATGTGTTACTTATCTTCGTAATGGCCGTAGGCAGCCAGAACAAGAACAACTACTTCTGTTTCGTAAATGCGATAAACAAGCCGGTGTTTCTTGGTTATCTCTCGACTCCATCGCCCTTCCGGTTTTCCTTTCAAAGGTTCCGGATGTCCAAGACCTGTTTTGGGATGCTCATATAATTCACCTATCAGTTTAAGAGCCTTATAATACACTTTGGGTTCGTCTTTTAATAAGCGCTTCAAATCATATTGAGCTTGCTCTTTGATATCTACAGTGTATTTCATACTAAACTCCGAATATATTTATCTAATTCTTCCACACTCTTGGCAGTATACACTGTCGGTCCCTGTTCTGAACGATCCAACATCGCAAAATATTCCTCCTTGCTCATGCAAGTCGGATCGTTCGTCATTTGTTTGACCAAACGGCGCAGATACTTCGCTGCTTTGTCAAGCATTGTTTCATCTTCAGCGATAATACCCAAATTCCGATAAATGTCTGCATTTAGTTGTAAAGCTGTCATAATAACCTCCTTTGCATCAAAATTTGCTGCAAAGATAATGCTTTTTTCTGACATATGCAAGAGAAAAGAGCTTTTTTGAATCATTTTTGGTCTTTTTTGACCAAAAATAACGGTAATCCAATATGTCAATGTCCATTTGCCGGCTTTTTTATAACCTTCGGCTCGGTTAATTGTTATTTGTAGTTTTTGATTTCCAAATTACCTTTATCATCTAATTGGGCGTAGGTCCATTGTTCGAAACAATCACCCAGAAGAATCATACGGCTGTTGTCTGTGATCGGGACATCCAAAGCAAGGTGCGTATGACCGAAAACATAATAATCGCGGTGATTGCCATGCTTCTCTTCGTCCTTCGCATAATCAATCAAGTCATCTTTGTCCTCTATATTCGTCTGTTTCTGCGCCCATTTATACCCGATCTTGTTTCCTAATGCCGGTGGAAGCATCTGGAATAAGGAATGAAGGAACGCATTATTCAACTGGTCATTCTTACGAATCGCTTGCCTTATCTTCCTTTGCCTTTCTCTTGAATATGACCGATACCAATTGTACGCATACAAACCCGTTCCATAAGCCAAGAAGAGGGCCTTTCCGTTGCGAGTGATTGAACATGGATAAGTATGTATTTCAACGCCGGTTAACTTCTTCAATCCGTCCGAAGCCCACCTGTCATGGTCGCCCACAAAATAATGTATCTTTATCCCCTGTTTTTGCAACTTCTTCAACGCTTTGAAGAAAGGGGTGAACCGGCGTTTGCTTGAGTCGTGGATATAATACTCCACCCAAAAGTCAAACATATCACCAAGCATATATATCGCTGACGCATCCTTGCTCATCTGCTCCAAGAGCGCAATGAGCTTTTCTTGGTGCTCATTGCCATCCAAAATGGATGGGCTACCTATATGTGCGTCACTCAAAAAATATATCATTGCTATTGGTTATTACGTCTTAAAAGTGGAGCATGGATACAAAACGATACAAAAAGATATAAAAAGCCACCAAAATAATTTCGTACCCATGCTACTCCACTTACTGCTCAAAAACACGGCGCGAAATTACTGCTTTTTTGTCACATGCGCAAGCGCGTGTCTTCTATAGACATTAAAAAGTCACTTATCAACACTAAATTGATATTCCGAGCAAAATTGTTGAAACTCTGCTGACCTCTGTACATACGGAAATAAAATCCGTCTTTGCTCAACTTGCCCCGAAGGACCTCAATCGGAATAATCAAAAAATATATTGGGATATATCTATAACGTCCGTAATGGTCGCGAAATGGTCGCGAGAATGATAGCTGTTGAATCCTATTCAACCCAATAAACGTTGCTATAAAAGCGGACGGGTGGACAGGCGGACACCCTATTCTATAAACTCGTACACGTGCGTGTGTGAGTTTATTAAGAAGGGCGTCCGCCCGGTCATCCGGTCTACCCTTTTGCTTCGATACTACGATTGGCATTGATCTCGTCCGCATCCCTCTCTCTCACTATCCAACCGCGTGGGCGGTTGCTCTACCTTGCTCGCGAAATCGAATAAAAAAATGCAATTTTCGCGACCAGACCACATACCTTGCTCGCGAAATCGAATAAAAAAATGCATTTTTCGCGAGCAAGGTCTTGTGTATATCAAAAAAATGTTGTACCTTTGCAGCGATTTTTTAACATACAGGTATGGAAAATGTACAATTAATCGGTCGCGAGCAAGAGAAGGCATTGCTCCTTAAGTACGGAAAATCAAAGAAAGCAGAGTTTGTTGCCGTTTATGGTCGTAGGCGTGTCGGAAAAACTTTTCTTATAAAACAAACGCTGAGCGATTCGTTTCTTTTCGAGACCTCCGGCGTGATTCAAGGCACCCGTGACGATCAGTTTGCCGCATTTAATCAGAGTCTGCGCAGAATTGGTTTTATGGGCGCGTACGTCAAAAATTGGATGGATGCTTTTTTTGCATTGGAGCAGACTATTACCCCTCGATTAGAAGGGGGAAAGAGGCAAGTTATTTTCATTGACGAACTACCATGTATGGATGTACCGGGAACCCGTTTTGTGGTTGCATTGGGTCATTTCTGGAATAGTTTTGTAACGAATCATCCTAATCTTATGCTCATCGTTTGCGGTTCGGCTACCTCATGGATGGTAGATAATATTGTGAATAACCATGCTGGCTTGCACAACCGTATAACACATCTGATGCATCTTCATCCATATAATTTGGCTCAATGTGAACAATTCTTCCGTTGGCGCGAAATGTCGTGGGACCGATTATCCATGCTGCAGGCATACATGATTTTTGGAGGCATTCCTTACTACCTAAGTTTAATTGAGCCGGATGAAAGTGTGACTGAAGCAGTAGATAGGCTGTTATTCTCGAGAAACGGCGAATTGCATGATGAATACAATCGCTTATTTGCCTCCTTGTTTACGCACCCGGAGCCCTATTTGGATATCATACGAACAGTAGCATCGCATCGGTATGGTTTGACACGGGATGAGATTGTTGGTATCTTGGAAAAATCCAATGGAGGAGCTATTTCCAAGCAGCTGGAAAATCTTGTGAATAGCGATTTTTTGCTATATCATCGAGTACGTCGGAAGAAAATCGGGAAAACGGGAGGTTATTACACTTTATCCGACTTCTTTGTGCAGTTCTATCATTCGTTTATGGAAGCCCAACCAAATGACGAGCATTTTTGGGCACATCACATTTCATCACCGCAAGTGAATACCTATTGGGGGCTTTCGTATGAGCGCGTATGTATGGTGCATATCCCGCAAATAAAAAAGGCAATTGGCATTGATCAGATAGGTACAGAGTGCTACTCATGGCGAAGCAATGATCCAGAACAGCGTGCACAAGTAGATTTGCTTATTGAGCGGGCGGATCGAATAATTAACCTGTGCGAAATTAAATATAGTACCTCTCTATATCTTATAGATAAGGAGGAGGACATGAAGTTCCGTACGCGTCAAGGTATTTTTGTTGCACAAACAGGCACACGGTATGGCGTACAACCAACCTTCATTACCACTTATGGTTTGGCTCGTGGAGCCTACGCCTCCTCCATCCAAAAATCAGTCACTATGGATGACTTATTTTCCTAAATCACCTTCTCCATAAACAGGTAGGCATTCCAAACGGTGCCTTTACTAACGCGAAAAGCCAATGACACTTGCCATTGGCTTTTCTTCGGATTCTCCAGATGGAACTCGTAGATGTCCATTCATTGCTGATACTTGAGCGGGAGCTCGAAATGGTTGAAGAGATTTCTCTGGGACGACGTGTCCACGAGTGTACCTCCGGCATACTTACGAAAAAGCCGCACCTCGAATGAGATGCGGCTGGAAAGGATAGCCAATAGCTAAAAGCTAACAGCTAAGGTCATTATAAAAATTTACGTATTGTATCTTGAATGGGCGAAGTGTTTGCTAAAACAATATCTCCTGTTGGAGTAAAAATGGTATCACACCCATGTATGTTATTCCTTCTTCATCCGTCCAAGCGCGGTGTATGAATCCATTCCCGAGAAGGTGTAGAATGTCCATAATCTACTAAACTACGAATACTGTCGCAATTACGACAATTTTCGGATTAAAACCGCTGCAAAGGTACAGCTTTTTTTAAAACATGCAAATTTTTGTAGGTCTTTTTGACCAAAAGTATTGTTTTTTTTGAGATTTGGTTATTTACTTGATCTCTACGCCGAGGGCGTTGTAGGTCTTGCCGTCGCGGAGAATAAAGAGTTGACCGTTCTTGATTAGCTTTTGGCTATTAGCTATTGGTTCTTGGCTAACATGCTCCACTCCCGTCCCGGCTTCAAACGCCTGACCGGAGATGACCACGTTCTTCACGCATATATACTTACCGCTCTTGGATTCGCCTAAGTTATGCCAGGGAAGGACGCGCACATGGAGCGTCTCACCGGCGGGAATGGTCAGTGTCGGCGTGAAAGCCAGATGCGAGATGGACAGGTTGGTCATGTTCACTCTCTCTGCGATCGTCTGCACATCCGTGAAACCGTCTCCAAAACCGGTGTTGATATGGTAGCACATGGTCGAAGTGCTATGCGCGGCAATGTCCATCGTGATACCGGTGATGCGTACGTCCATCGTCTCGGGCGCCGTGATGGCAAAATCGAGGTAACGGCTTGCGTTCTCGTCGATCTCACCTGCCGGCCAGGCAACCTTCGCGCCGGTAGCATCGGAGTTATGGAAACGCACCATCGTGATACCTGTCTCTTCGCCGTCCACGAACTCCGCTTTGGTGTCCGCAGCCATCATGTTACTCATCGTGAAAGCGGCATTGATCGGACCTTCGACGACCGCATCGGCTACCGGTTTCGCGTTGATAGCCCAGGTCGCACTGACCGCTGCACCGCCGTCCAGCGAGAGTGCCGTAGCATTCACCGGAACGGCGATCACATGTTCGCCGGAGGTGGCATAGACCGTGTCGAGTTGTTCGCCGCCCTCCGTGTAGTTAGCGCGCACATAGACCTTCTGGAACATCGATCCTCCGCTGTAGGGCGCATTGGCAGTCGAAGCATAATTCTCTTTATCCAGCGAGATCTGCAGGTTCGCTGTAGCGGTCAGAGTGACCATACCGCTTACCGGCTCCAGACCGTAACCGGTGAGCAGGAACTCTTTGTTCTGCGCCACACCGCAATAGGTCTCGCCGATCTCGATGGCGTTGGGGTTGGCGGTGATGTCGGTCGGAATCGTGATATGTTCCGCCAACACGCCGGCGTTCTTCAGCAGTTGTGCTGCCGCGCGAGCCACAAGGTTACCTCCCATAGCATTCGTATGGGTCTTGTCGCCTTCGCAGAAGAGCAGGTTCAGACATTGCGTCTCGCCGTACGACAGATAGAGTTGGCGAGTGGCTTCCGTCAGGTCGATGAACGGCACGTTCTTCTCGGCGGCTACCACTTTCATTGCCTTCACGTAACTCATCGTCGAGTCGCCGGCCGGCAGACTCTGGTTCTCGTACAGCACGCCGTTCTCGATCTTGCTGAACTTATCGCCGAGGTCATGCTTGCCGTTACGTTTGATATCGCTCCCTTGAAAATAGGCACGGCAGATCGGTCCTACCAGCACGGGGTTCACGCCCAACGCACGCGCTTCATCAATGAACGCGCGCAGCATGTCGCGATAGGTCGTCTGCGGGTTCGTACCCCGTGCATCGGTCGGTGCCGGCAGGCTGTGATCGGCGCAATACTGCGCATACTCGAGGTTATCCATACCGTAGGTAATGGTTCCTTCGTCATTGTGGGCGAACTGAATCAGCAGGTAGTCGCCGGCTTGCATCTGAGTCTTGACGGCAGGCCAATAAGCCGCGCCGGTGTAGAAACCACGGGTGTCCGCGCCCGACTTGCCTTTGTTATTCACCGTCACAAACGCCGGATCGAAGAATGAACCGAGGTACATACCCCAGCCTCTCTTATCCGTCGTACTCTCGTCATACTCCGCCATGGTGGAGTCTCCGATGGTGTGCACTTTGATCGCTCCCTGCATCATCGGCAGGCACAGCAGCATGGCTGCAAAAAGGGAAAAGATTTTTTTCATGATAAATAATATTTCCGCTGCAAAGGTACAACAAAAAAATGAGATACGCAAGAAAAAGCGCAAAAATCTTGCGCTTTTTCATTGTTTGATGTCGTTTGAGATTGTTTGAGATCGTTTAAACCTTCAAACTTCAAACCTCAAACTTTCAAACGTCGCGTAGCGACCTTAGCCGTTGCTGTGCGCGGTGTCGTACTCTGCGCCGCAAACAAGCCATAAATAGGCACGCATGGTCTTTTTGCCACCGGCGGTGTCTTTCTGCGCGATGAAGGCTGCCTGGTCAGACGAGATGTGCTGCAGGTCGTCTGCACGCTCGGCTACCATCGCACGAACGGCTGCGAAACGGGCACGAACTGCGAGCTCTTTGGTGGTCGGTTGGGTCGAACGCTCCACTTTCTTGCGGATGTAGAGACGGTTACAGTCCTTAGACTGAGTAGCCGCAACGCGGTGGGTACCGAGGAGCATTTTTTCGCAGGAGTGTTGACCGCTCTTGCTCGGTTTTGCCAGCGCTCCGGATACGGAGTCGATACCGGCACTCCAATTTACTTTTGCCATAGTGAGTAAGTAATTAGATTGTTAAACAATAAGGTTAACTGTTGATCAGCCTTGGTTGGCTTGATCGTAGGCGGCGGCTTCCAAAGACCAGAGGTAGGACCGCATGGTCTTTTTGCCGTTAGCCGTGTCCTTTTGTGCCTTGAAGGCTGCCTCGTCGGCTGCTTGCTTGGTGGGGTCGTTGAGTCGCGTGTTGACGGCTGCCGAAACAGCTGCAAACTTGGTGCGGATTCCGGTCTCCTTAGCCGTTACGGGCGTAGTGCGGGTTACGGACTTGAGGTCGCGGAGGTAGACGCGGGAGCAATCAGGCGAGGTGGTAGGTGCTTTACGGTGGGTAGCCAACACCATCTTTTGGTCTGCCGCGTGCGGAGACTTCTTGTCGATCTTGTTCAGAGCGCCAGAGACGGTCTCAAACATCGGGGCATAGGTTGCTTTTGCCATTTCGCGTTAGGTTTTAGAGGGTTAAACATTAGTTTTTTCGGTGCTTCTCGATGTGGTAGAAGCCGAGGGTGAGGATTTTGAGGATGACTTCATACAAAACCTTTACCCAGTCTTTTTCTTCAGATTCTTGTTTCATTGCGGTAATAATTAATGTTGTTACAGATCTCGAGGCGGGTCTCTTCTGAGGCGGTTTGCTCGGAAAGCCAGCGGGCGGTGAGGGATTGCTCCATGCTGGCGGAGATAAGGATACAGCCTTTACTGTGCTCAGGTAGAGAGCCGCGGTGGAAGCGGATACCGGAACGACCGGGGACTTGGGATAAGAGGGGCAAGAGCCTCTTAAACTTGGGCGATTTGGTGACTTGAACTTTGTAGATCAAGGCGGGAACGAGGTAGTCGGCGTTTTCGAGGGTGTCGCAGATGTAGTGCAGACGCTCCACGAGGAGGCCGGTACGCTTATTGATGTAGTGCGAGGTGCGATACAATTTGCCGTGGACGGCCTTATCTTCAGGCATTGCGCGAATAAGTTTATAGTACATAAAGTCATTTACGATTTAATCATTTACCATTTACGATTTATTTAGCCATTGAGTCATTGGGTCATTTATTGCTTGCGCTTGTAAACGTAGTCAATGCCGAAGAGTGCACCGGCGAAGGTGGCTGTTTCTCCGAAGGCTACAAGGAGAGAGGAGTGGATCTCGCCTTGTGGGTCTATAAAGATTCCGCAAAAGAGCAGAACGAGACCTCCGATGGAGAGTATAAATGCTGCTATGAGTTGTAATTCGATTTTCTTAGACCAGTGGTCACGATTAACTTCGTTTTTCATATGTCAAAAATTATCAATATTATCGATATTTTCTTAGTCCAAAAAATCCCAAAATGATCCAAAAATTCCTTGGATTTTCAGAAACTCGATGCAAATATGCCCACATTTTTGGCGGTTTTGCAAATTTTTTTCCAAAAAGTTTTCCAACTCATCACCACGCGTAGCGTAGAAAGGCTTCTATATTGTTGTCCGAGACGGGTTGCCCGTGGATTTCTTCGAAGCGCTCCATGAGGGTAAGCAGATGCTTGATGGGGATGATTTGTCCGGCTCGATGGTTGAGCCGGTCGTGGATTTCTTGCGTGGTCATGATGATATACGATTTGACGATTTACGATTTACTATTTCTAAATTGAGTTTGGTCGTTATCTGACGAAGATGGACCGGGATTGCCTCGGGATTGCATCGGCCCTGAACCGGCTTGTAGAACGCGAAGATTTTGCCGTTTCGTGTTCGAAAGATGAAGTCATCTATTCGTCCTCTCAATGCTCGCAAGTTGCCGTCAACTGATCTAAGTTGGAAGGCGGTTTTACTATACTTCGGCATAGGCTTTGAGTTTATTAAGGACTGACTTCGGATTATCGTTGGGAGTTAACTGCGCGTATGCTTCGATGTCTGCGATGACAAACTCCGGTGTGGGTTTCATCCCTCGTTCAGTGCACTGGACATAGCGTTTTTTGATGGCCTGATAAGCGAGACTCTTGATCTTAGGTGCGCCGCCAAGATGATACTTGGATACCAGCATAGAGCTGACGGATGAACAGAATCCGAAGGTACGCCGCTGAGCTACCTCTTTGGCAGAGGGTTTAGTGCAACGGGGTTTGTCTTCGCGGATGTAGATCTTTTGTTTGCCGTTGCGAACACAAGCAATGACGCGTTTGGTGATGACACCTTTGGAGGTGACGATAGTTGATTTCGAGAGTGTGCCGGAGACCTTTTCAATACCGGCGGGAAATAAACAATTTGCCATAAAATAATTAATAATTAATAGTGAATAATTAATAATGAATATTTGTCGGATGCGATCCGACGACAATTGACAAAGTTTTATCCGTTTCGGACGTAGATGACTTTTTGTCCGGTCGGGTTCGCCATCTGCCAACCGTCACGGGGTTCGGTAGTGTGATAGCGGGCATAATAGTCCGCGTAGGATAATTTCTGCATACGTGGTTTCCGTTGCAGTCTGAGTGCCGTGTCCTCTATTGCAAAATAGGGGTTCGGGCTGATAGGGTCGCCGCGCTGCTGCGCCTCGCGTACGGCGTCATAGATGCGTTGTTGCATTTCAGAGGCATAGCTCGTCCACAGTCGGTCACACGCCCAGTAGCGACGCTTGTACTCGCCTTGCGGCTTGAGCAATGCCCATATTCCTTGAAAACTGATCATAATAAAATTTTTTTTGCCTCGCCACGCCTTGCCTTACCATATAGGCCTCTATGAAAAGGCAAGGCATGGCTTTTTTCTTTTTTCTTTTGGTTCTTTTCTCTTTTCTTTTTTCGAAAGACGGTGCAAAGGTAGTGGTTTCTATTCTAACGGTAGGACGTTAGGGCACAATAGGTGACACTGGGTGTCACTATTAAGCAATACGTTACGATACGTCTATATCGAAAGTCTCGCAGATGAACCGAACGGCAATGGGCGGGAGGACGTGTGCCGTATCTTTGACGTGCATACGTCTGAGGTCTTGCCGAATGGGTTGAAGCCAGGCGGAGAAGGTTTTTCGGGATACTCCGGCTGCATCTGCGAGTTGGGATTTAGTCATTGATTTGTATGTCATAATGCTTGTTTTTTTTGTGTCGGCAACTAGCCGACGTAATTCGAAGAAGAATAATTAGATACCGTCAACTAGACGGCGTAATACGAAGAAGAACAAGCAATGGAGGGGGACGGGGAAAGGGCATAAAAAAAGTGCGACCCTTTCGAGTCGCACCGAATAAAGATATATGTTAGAGTTCGTCACATGGTAGTTATTTTTTCCAGAGTCTTCCCGTTGATCTCCGGCACAAGGCGCCATACGAAGCATGCCGCGATTTTTTCAGTGTAAAATTACTTATGAGATAAGAGAAGCTGCACCAAGGATAGCGGCGTCACTATCCTTGAGGTTCGAGACCGAAACAGGGATCTTGCCTTTCCAGATAGGCATGAGGTTCGCCTCCATCGCTTCGCGTATCGGATCCATGATCCAATGTCCGTGTCTTATCCTGAAAAAAGTAGACACATTTAGAAACACTAAAATGTCTACATTATGTATCAGAGAAAAGGTTATTGGTTCACACCTGAACAGCGAATGG
>CACZEL010000034.1 GCA_902780235.1 uncultured Bacteroidales bacterium
GCTTGGGTAGCGACCACCAGCAGTACGGAAAGCAAGTCCGGCGTCAGACCCGGCCAAGGAGCGTCAGCCACCGTAAGGATCGAGCCATCCAAGAAGGACTCTATCTGATAGTGCTCCTGCGCAGGGATAAGAAGGTCATCGCCCTCCACGTCTATACGGATACCCAGACGACGGAAAGCATCAGGGATGATACCGAGGTCACGATAACCGACATTCTTGATGCGCAGTTCCGAACCCGTGATAGCTGCCATGCCGATGAAAGAGCCCACCTCGATCATATCGGGCAGAAGCGTGTGCTGCGCGCCGTGCAGGGACTGTACGCCTTCGATCGTCAGAAGGTTAGAACCTACGCCGCTGATACGTGCTCCCATGTTATTGAGCAGCTTGCAGAGCTGCTGCAGGTAGGGTTCGCAGGCTGCATTGTAGATCGTGGTCGTACCTTCGGCGAGGACAGACGCCATGATGATGTTGGCGGTACCGGTGACGGACGCTTCGTCCAGCAGCATGTACGTGCCTTTGAGGTGCTTGCCCTCAAAACGATACGCCAGCAGGTCCTGATCGTATTGGAAAGTGGCACCGAGGTTCACCATACCTTGGAAATGCGTATCAAGACGACGGCGACCGATCTTGTCACCACCGGGTTTGGCGTAGGTCACTTCGCCCAGACGCGCCAAGAGCGGACCGATGAGCATCACCGAACCGCGGAGTTTATTGCATTTCTTGAGGAAATCGGCACTGCGGAGATATGCCGTGTCGAGTTCGCGGGCGGTGAAGGCATAGGTGCCTTTGGTGAGTTGCTCCACGCGCACGCCGATGGACGCGAGCAGGTCGATGAGGTTATTGACATCAAGGATGTTCGGTAAGTTATTGATAACCACCGTCTCCTTAGTGAGCAGCACGGCACAAAGCACTTGCAGCGCCTCGTTCTTTGCTCCTTGCGGAGTGATCGTGCCATGTAACTTATGTCCTCCTTCTACGATAAATGATGCCATTTATAATTAAAAATTAAAAATTACGAATTAAAAATTAAATGTAGTTGACCTCCGGGCGGATGGTGATGCCGAATTTCTCTTGGACGCTGGCAGCCACTTGTGCGGCAAGGTCGATGATGTCTTGGGCGGAAGCGTTGTTGGCGTTCACGATGACGAGGGGCTGTTTGGGCCAAACCTGCGCCCCACCGAGCGTCTTGCCTTTCCATCCGCATTGTTCGATGAGCCATGCGGCAGGGATCTTAATATAGTTTGAGGTTGTTTGAGATTGTTTGAGGTTGTTTGAAGGTTTGACTTCAAAATGCGGCATGTCCGGATAGAGGGCGAGCAGCGCGTTGGCTTGCTCAGCGGGCACGAAGGGGTTCATGAAGAACGAACCGGCCGAACCTACTTCGCCTACTTTCGGTAACTTGCCATTACGGGTCTCGATGATCTCTTCGCGAGTCTTGACGGCATCGCCGGGTTTGACCTTATAGACCACGGAGGTGACGATATAGCGTCCTTTGAGTTCATGCTTGAAGGCGCTGTCGCGATAACCGAATTGGCACTCGGCGTTGCTAAAGACATGCTCTTCGAGGGTCTCGACATCAAGCGTATAGACACGCTCGATGACATCCTTGGCTTCGCAGCCATAAGCGCCGACGTTCTGCACGGCAGATGCACCGACCTCACCCGGGATGAGACTCAGTTTTTCCAAACCGCAGTACCCCATGTCGGTCAATTGGGCGATCATGTCGTCGAGGCGCAAACCGTTCTGCGCTTCAACGGTCTCGTCATCGAGGAATTTCGCCCGCGCCATGCCTGAATGCAGGATGACGCCGTCAAAATCCTTGGTGAAGAGCAGGTTCGATCCTTGCCCGATATGCAGGATACGCTCGTTTTTATGCTCGGTGAGCACCTGACGCAACTCGTCCAAGGAGTAGTACTCGATGAACAATTTCGCTTTCGCGTCTATACCAAAGGTATTGGGTATGGGATAATTAGATACAGCTTGCATCGCTTGGCATTCTCCAGTCTCCGCGGGGAGATAATGAAACACTAACTACTTTGGGCCCGTCCGGCATGGCGGTGCGCTTGAACTGCTGGGTGCAGAAACGGCGCATGAAGACATTGAGCCATTTGTCGATGGTGGCCTCGTCGTACTGGTCTTCGAAAGCCTGACATGCCATGTATTTGATCTTCTCGCGCGTGAAACCGAAGCGCAGGAAATAATACAGGAAGAAATCATGCAGGTCGTACGGTCCCACTTTGTCTTCGGTCTTCTGCGCGATCTGTCCTTGCGCATCGGTCGGCAGCAGTTCGGGCGAGACAGGTGTCTCCACCACATCCAAGAGGATCGTACGCAGGGGCTCGCCGTACAGGTTCTCTGCCGCGTACTTCACGAGGTAGCGCACGAGGGTCTTCGGGATGCCGGCATTGACCGAATACATCGACATCTGGTCGCCGTTGTAGGTACACCAGCCGAGAGCCAACTCGCTCAAGTCACCCGTACCGACCACGAGGCCGTTCAGTTCGTTCGCCAGATCCATGAGGATGAGCGTACGGATACGTGCCTGCGCGTTCTCGTAGGTGATGTCGTGGTTGTCCATGTTATGCGCGATGTCGTTGAGGTGCTGGGTCGTGACGTCGCAGATAGATATCTCGCGGTGGGTGATACCCAACTCTTCCATCAGTTGGAGCGCGTTCTGGTAGGTACGGTCGGAGGTACCGAAACCGGGCATCGTCACGCCTACCACACGACTGCGGTCGTATCCCAACAGGTCGGCCGTCTGCACGCAGACGAGCAGAGCCAGCGTACTGTCCAGACCGCCGGATATGCCGATGACGACAGTGTCCGAATGGGTATGCTCCCAACGACGGGCGAGCGCCGAGGTCTGAATGGAGAAGACGTCCATGCAGTACTGATCCTCCTTGCCTTTCTTCGGTAAGAACGGCGAAGGCGAGAAAATACGGTGAACGGACTCGGTGAACTCCTCTTCGCGCTCGATAGGTGCGACGTTGATATGGCGGTAGTGACCGGTCTTGTCTTTGGTGAAATTGGTGTTGCGCTGCCGGTCGGTACGCAGACGCTCGATATCGATCTCTTGGATGATCATCGAGTTGGTGCGTTGGAAACGTTCGCCTGCGGTGAGAATATCGCCGTTCTCCGCGATGTACGTACTGCCGGAGAAAACGACATCGGTGGTCGATTCGCCGACACCCGACGAGGTATAGACGTATCCGCAATGCACGCGAGCCGATTGCTGCTTGATCATCTGGCGGCGGAAGATATGCTTGCCGATGATGCAGTTGGACGAGGAGAGATTGAAGATGATCTCCGCGCCTTGGATAGCCAGTTGCGTCGAAGGCGGCAGAGGCGACCAGAGGTCCTCACAGATCTCGATACCGAAGGTATAGTTGCGCGTGCAGAAAAGCAGGTCCGTACCGAAAGGCACCTCGCCGCTCCAAATCTCGATCTTCGGGATACGGGGAGCGATGCCGCCGGGTGTGAACTCACGCGCTGCACGACCGGAGGTGAACCATCTTTTCTCGTAGAACTCACCCGTGTTCGGCAGGTTGACCTTGGGTACCACACCCATCACCTCGCCGTCCGTCATGACGAAAGCGCAGTTGAACAGGTCATTATCCACCGGCAGCGGCGCACCTACCAGCACGATGATCGCCTTGCCGCGCGTATAGTCGCACAAAGCTTCGAGTTCGCGCATCGCGCTCTGCTGAAGCTGCTGGGTGAAGAATAAATCCGCACAGGTGTAGCCCGTCAGGCTCAACTCCGGAAAACAGATCACCTCTACGCCTTCCTCGATCGCTTCGTCGATCTGCGCCCGAATCTGCTCGGCGTTATAACGGCAGTCTGCTACTTTGATAGTCGGCACAGCGGCCGCAACTCGTACAAATCCAAAATTCGTTTCCATTTTATTTAGTATTTTGCGCTGCAAAATTACTAAAATATTTTGATATATGCAAAATTTTGTGAAAAATAATCGCATTTGCTTGTGCAAACAGAAATTTTTCACTAATTTTGCAGCCGAATATGAAAAAAGAGAGTGCTATAGTTATCCCCGAAGGCTGTAAAAAGGTACTTTTGCATGCCTGTTGTGCGCCGTGCTCGAGTGCGATCGTGGAGTGGTTGATGGCGCATGGGATCGAACCCGTCATCTACTATTTCAATCCGAATATATACCCGCTGGAGGAATACGAGATCCGGAAGAACGAATCCAAACGGCATGCCGAATTGCTCGGCATCACATGGATTGACGATGACTACAATCATACCGCTTGGCGTTGCGCCGTGACGGGTTTGGAGAGCGAACCGGAACGGGGCAAGCGGTGCGAGATGTGTTTCTATCACCGGCTTCTGGCTACGGCGAAGAAAGCGCAGGAACTCGGTATCCCCTTCTTTGCTACTACCCTCGCCTCTTCCCGCTGGAAAAGCCTTGACCAGATCGAACGCGCCGGTCTTAAGGCGGCAGAAGAAGCCAACAGCCAGGTCAGACCTGCAACAGCCAAAGTCCAATTTTGGGCACAAAATTGGAGGAAAGACGGTCTGCAGGAAAGGCGGAACGAGTTACTCAAAGAGTACGGCTTCTATAACCAACTCTACTGCGGATGCGAATTCAGTCGAAGTGAAAGGTGAAGGAATGAAGGAATGAAAGAATGAAGGAATGAAAGAAAAAAAAGGATCGCGATTGCGACCCTTTTTTGTTGATAATCGGTTGATTAGCGAACTACTTCGAAATCTTGGTTGAAGAGGTAACCCTTCTCGGTGGTCTTCATCTCACGCATGCTCTGCTCGAACAGAGTCTCGTGCTTCGGAGCCCATTCGAAACCATACTCATGTTTCCAGCTGTAGATCACTTTACCGCTCTTGTTGATGTAGCTATACGTAATAACCGCTTTGGTATTCTCCCATTTCTCGGTGGTGATCAAAGCCAGACCGTTGTGGAAGTCATTCGGGCGCTCGTCTTCCTCCAGAGTCAAGAGCACATTACCTCTCTTGTCGATGAGCTCGATCTTGGAATCCTCGTCTTTCATTACCCAAGCCATATCCTCAACGAAGCTCGTTGCAGAATAGTAGTCGGAAAGAACCTCTTGACCCTTGGTGTTGATGAAAGCGTACTTACGATCGGTTTCTACGAGAGCCAGACCGCAGGAGAACGGATACATGTAGTCATACTTCGGCTCAAGAAGAACGTTACCGTTCTTGTCCAACAGACCGCGCTTGTAGTCCTCACCCTCGCGGTAGCTCAGACGACCTTCGCCCAAGTTCCAGTATCTTCTGTCTTTCTTCGGCTCGATGACGTATTTACCTTTAGCGTTGATAACGCCAACGATAATGTTGTCATCACCATCCAGCTCAGAAGCTACAGCGATACCGTCAGCGAAATCACCTGCGCCATTGAATTTAGCCTCGATGGCAATCTTACCGTTCTTGTCCACGTAACCTGCCTTGCCTTCTTCCGAGCTAAAGCGGCTGTAACCGTTGTCAGCAGTAACGTCCAAGTACTTGTAATCCGGAGCAACAGCTACATTGAACTTGTTGTCGTACTTACCATACTTCTCGCCATCCCTGAAGGTCAGACGATCATAGTAGAAGCAGTAGTCAGCGAGGTTGTCTGGATCGATCTCCATACCGGTTTTGTTGTTCTTGTCGATGAACTTGATCTTGCCGTTCTCGCCATCCTCTTGTACGAGAATCCATCCGCAGGAGAAAGAACCTACGTTAGCGTACTGCGGTTCGATAACGAATTTACCGGATGCATTGATGAAACCGTAGAGGCTTCCTTGATCCTCCATAGCGGCCCAGAGTTTGGTCTTGTCGCCGTCCGGAGTCTTGGTGTCATTACAAGCCGTGAACATTGCAGCGCTTACCAAAGCGATTGCAAAAAATAAAATCTTTTTCATACTTTTTTTTGTTTGTTAATTGATAAAATTAGTAATTAGTATTGTTAATTACTCTTCTTCATTTTGAGTTGCAGCATATGCAGCCAGCAGCTTCTCCTGAACGTCAGCCGGAACGAGCTGATAACTGTTGAACGCCATGGTGAAGGTAGCACGACCGCCGGTGAGCGACGACAGCGTGGTCGAGTAGCTGCTGAGCTCTTTGAGAGGCACTTGCGCTTTGAGGCGGGTGAAGCTCTTCTCGGTCTCCATACCCATTACCATACCGCGACGGCCGTTGATGTCACTCATCACATCACCCATGATCTCCGACGGAACGAATACCTCGAGGTCATAAACCGGCTCGAGCACCTTCGGGTTCGCCTCCTTGAAGGCAGTAGCGAAAGCGTTACGTCCTGCCAGACGGAAGGAGATTTCGTTCGAGTCAACCGGGTGCATCTTACCATCATAAATAATGACGCGTACGTCGCGTGCATACGAACCGGTGAGCGGTCCTTGCTCCATACGATCCATGATACCCTTTACGATAGCCGGGATGAAGCGTGCGTCGATAGCACCACCCACGATCGAGTTGACGATGATCAGTTTACCACCCCACTCGAGGTTGATCTCCTGCTGGTCCTTGACGGAGATCTTGTACTCCTGGTTACCGAACTTATAGGTCTCCTTAACCGGCATGCCTTCCTCGTACGGCTCAACGATCAGGTGAACCTCACCGAACTGACCGGCACCACCGGATTGTTTCTTATGACGATAGTCGGCACGAGCGGCCTTGGTGATCGTCTCGCGATACGGGATCTTCGGCTCGAGGAACTCGATCGGCATCTTGTCGTTGTTCTCCAGACGCCATTTGAGGGTACGGAGGTGGAACTCACCCTGACCGCTGACGATCATCTGGCGAAGCTCTTTACTCTGCTCTACGATCCATGTCGGGTCTTCCTCGTGATAACGGGTCAGGAGGGCAGCGAGTTTCTCGGCATCACTCTCCGTCACCGGCTTGATAGCACGGCGGTAACGCGGCTGCGGATAAACGATCGGAGCGTATTGGTTGTCGCACTCTTTCGCATTCAGCGTGTTGCCCGTACGGGTATCTTTCAGTTTCACGGTAGCACCGATATCGCCTGCAGCGAGTTCATCTACCGGTACACGGATCGATCCGGCTACCTGATAGAGCTGCGAGATACGCTCTTTCGAGCCGCGCTCCATGTTCACCAGGTCGTCGCCGTTGTGGATCGTACCCTGCATTACGCGGAAGTAGTTCACCTCACCGATATGCGGCTCCACGGATGTCTTGAAGACATATACGCTCGTCGGAGCCTTTGCGTCCGGACTGATCTTCTTACCATCTACGGTCGGATAGCTGAACTGAGCAGGACTCGGAGCCATGCCGTTGAGGAAGTCCATCAAACGACGAATGCCCATATCCTTCAGACCGGAGCAGCAGAGCACCGGATACATCGAACCGTCAGCATAAACGGATTTCAGACCCTGCATGATCTCCTCGTCGGTCAAACCTTCACCCAAGAACTTATCCAACAGCGTCTCGTCTGCCTCGGCAGCAGCCTCGGACAGCTGCGAACGCATCTCCTCTACTTTGTCAGCGTACTCAGCGGGGATGTCCTTCAACTCAGGAGCACCACCCTCTGCCTTCCAAACGAGCATCTTGCCTTTCAGCACATCGATGACAGCGTTGAAGCCGGCGCCGGCGTTAACAGGGAATTGGATAAGCGTACACTTATTGCCAAAGACATCTTTGAGTTGGTTGAACGTGCGCTCGAAATCAGCGTTCTCGTGGTCGCATTTGTTGATCACGAAAGCGAGCGGTTTGTGGGCTTTCTCTACGAGGCGGAAGTTGTTCTGCGTTCCTACCTCTACGCCGCCGTTGGCACTCAGCACTACGAGTGCCGAACCGCACATCTGCAGCGCGGATACCGTACCGCCGCAGAAGTCATCACTACCTGCGCAGTCGATAATATTTAACTTTTTACCCTCGAACTCGATGTTACATACAGTACTAAATACGGAATAGCCGTACTCTTTCTCTACCGGGAAATAGTCGCACACGGTCGATTGCGATTCAATCGTACCGCGGCGTTTGATAACCCCGCACTCGAACAACATCGACTCCATCAGAGTCGTCTTACCGGATCCCGAGCCGCCCAACATAGCGACGTTCTTGATCTCATTTGCTTGATAAACTTTAGCCATAATGTGTATTTTTTAGGTATTTAATTTGCGTTCATAGACTGCGTTTATAGACACAATGCTACAAAATCGGCTGCAAAGATACAACAAATATTTGAAATACGCAAGGATTTTTCGTAAAAAAGCAAATTTATTTAGGGTTTTGCGAAAAATACTTGCCATTTGCACCTCCCTTCATCCTTCGTCATTTCCACATCTCGTCATTACGTCATATCGTTTTTTTTAGCAAGTACATCATTTTTTCTTCCGTTTTCTTGCGTATGTCGTAAAAAAGCAGTACCTTTGCACCCGCAAAGGTTTGAAGCACTAAATATGAAAGACGAAATAGTTTTATATCAACCGAACGAACAATTCCAATTGGAAGTGCAGCTGAAAGATGAGACCGTTTGGCTCACGCAAGACCAGATGGCTTTGCTTTTCCAAAGGGATAAATCTGTTATTGCGCGTCACATCAGCAATATCTATGCCGAGGGTGAACTCCAGAAAGAAAGTACAGTTGCAAAATTTGCAATCGTACCTAAGAACCGAGAAAGGTTGTATGAAGTGACTCTCTATAATCTTGATGTTATTATTTCGGTAGGATACCGTGTTAAATCTCAGCGCGGCACGCAATTTCGTCAATGGGCAAATAGAATCATAAAAGATTATCTTTTGCGTGGCTACGCAGTGAACCAACGCCTATTGGCAGTGGAAGAGCAGGTAGATAAAAGTTTGAAGGCTCACGAACGCAGATTAGAGGCTGTCGAAGAGAAGATAGATTTCTTTGTGCGCACGTCTCTACCTCCTGTTGAGGGAATCTTCTATGATGGTCAGATCTTTGATGCGTACACGTTTGTCAACGATCGTATCCGTGAAGCCAAAACAAGTATTGTCCTCATTGACAACTACGTGGATGATAGTGTGTTGAAGATGTTAGACAAGCGAGCTAAAGGCGTATCGGCTAAGGTTTACACCAAGTATTTTACACCGCAACTATCGCTTGATTTCGACAAACACAACGCCCAATATGAGCCTATTGAGGTTGAGCAGTTTGATCGCTCACATGATCGGTTCTTGTGCATTGACGAGACGGTCTATCATATTGGTGCGTCCCTCAAAGACCTCGGCAAAAAATGGTTTGCGTTTAGTCGTATGGAGCAGACAACAACAGAACTATTAGAGAAAATGTAAACCAGATTTTAGGACTGGAAAAACGTTGTCTTTTGCTATTTGCAAAAAAAGCAGTACCTTTGCATCGGATTTTTAAAAACCCCTCCCATCCATGACGTAAAAAATGTGTGCTAAATTAGCCCCATTTTTGCTCAATATCGAAGTTTTTACTGCAAAATCATGTAAAATATCGAAATAATTGTAAAAATATTTTGTAGTTTACCGATTTTTTGGTACCTTTGCACCTCCGTTCATCCTTCGTCATTTCCACATCTCGTCATCACGTCATATCGTTTTTTTTGCAAGTACATCATCTTCGATGACGTGAGGAAACGGTCTTTTGTTTTTTAGGGGGTATCTTCTCCGCTTAGTGTCAGGTTCGCGAGATACAGCCGAGGCTATTCGCTTTTAAAATATAAAGTATATTAAATACCAAAGCAGCGTTCCATTACGGAGCGCTGCTTTTTTTATGTCCATCCCATCATGTTACGAACTATTTCGTCCAGACTGGCAAAGTCTGCCAATCTTTTGGAAAACCCATTTCTCGTAACGACAACAAGTGATGACGTTCGGATAGTAGTTGTAGCAAGTTCTTTTTGAAATTGTTATTCGGACTGATGATATCCACGATATATTTCAATGCCGTCAAAAGAGCAAATATCTTATTCTGTTTGAACGTCTCTGCATCAGCACGTGACATAAACGGATAAGTCGTGTTATACGGCATCATCAACCGTACAAAGAATCGTCTATTCCAAATTCTGCTATGGTGAGCACAGCAATTACGCAAACCCGAAAAAGCATGTAACCAATTGGCAAACAAATCCACATTCGTTATTCCAAAGGCATTAGCGACCGCTTTTTTCTCGGGACTGGTTTTTAATGCCTTGTATAGTTTGCTCAGCGTGCCGAAAGAAATCACTTCCATTGACATCCACGAAGGCGGCATATCCGGTTCATCGTATTTCAGATAATAATGCTTGATAAAATCCTCATTACTTCGATCTACATCCGCTCGTATGTCATCTTCAATACTATCGAAGAACGTATCCCCATCTCTATCTTTCTTGAATACCGCAGCATCAAACATGTCGGGATTCTCATACCATAGACTATTTTTCGTGCTCTCGCTGTAAATCTGCGATAACTTCGTGCGTACAGCGACTTCTACCTTCTCTAATTCATTGAATACCAACGAACGCAAGCGGCGGTCGAATACATACAAGTCAATGATATCTTGGAACGTAATATCCTCACGGACGAACTGGTGATCCATACTCGGATCGTCATTGTCTTGGAACGGGTATGTATATGCGCGCAAACGATAGTAACTGATATTACTCAGATACTTCGCTGCTAAATTCTTGTCATCAAAGTTCAATCCTCGTCCTTCTAATTTAGCTATTTGTTCTGCGATAGAAAGAGGTTGTTTCTGGTATTTCATTTCCTCAATTATTGGTGGGGCATACCCCCCTTAAAAACTCGAAGACCTCCCCGGGTGCGCTGATCTAACGGGAAGCGTGGGAGGTCATATCGAGTGCAAAAGTACTGCTTTTTTTTTATATGACCAAATATTTTGCACAAAAAATGCAAAAAAATCACAAATTTCAACAAAAAACCACAAAAATGCTCATCAATTAACAACGAAAACACGTAACAAAATTGCACAAAAATGCGTAACGCTCTTGCATATATCAAAAAAAAGTAGTACCTTTGCACCTCCCTTCATCCTTCGTCATTTCCACATCTCGTCATAACGTCATATTGATTTTTCAGCAAGTACATCATCTTCGATGACGTGAGGAAACGGTCTTTTGTTTTTAGGAGATATTTTGCGCTTCGTTTATTAGCCCGGCATCGTATGCCGGTCATTTTTTTTCGCTTTTTTTCTTGCGTATGTCGTAAAAAAGCAGTACCTTTGCAGCCGCAAAGGTTTGAAACACGAAAAAATGAAAAAATCAATGTTCAATTTTACCCCCCCAGTAGCCAAAATGTCGTATTTGGCATTTTGGGACTTCTCATAGATTGCGCCATCGTGTGGCTTGGCTATCACGACAAACGCCACAACTCCATCGTCTGGGTCCCTGACCGACCGGTTCTCTACGCTCCCATTTTCTATTCTGCCGATTCCCTAAACCGATATATTGAGATCGCCTTCCACGAAGACGATCCGGAAGCGCTATGCATTGCCGGCACCTCGGCTTACCATCTGCGCTATTTCGACCAAGCCGCGTTGGATACCCTTCCCGCCGTGCCCCTTGAGGACGCGGATATGATGTTGTTACGCTCCGCGTGGATGGGCTACAAGCCGGCTTTTACTGTTATTACATATTTAAATACTTTAGGTCTTTGGCAGCATTCGATTCCTGCCAATGAGCCTACGTACATCCCTGACGCCCCCGCCAAGGATGACCCTGACTATATCTATATGACAACGAAATAAAATCTATACCATGGCTAAAGACACTATCTCTATTGGATTTGAAGAAAAAATCTGGGAAGCAGCAGATGTACTGCGCGGTAATTTGAATGCGTCGGAATACGAGGGCGTTGTGCTCGGACTGATCTTCCTCAAGTATATATCGGACCGCTTTGAAACCAAGTATGCGGAGTTACAGAACGACCAATATGCCGATCCGGAGGATAAGGACGAATACACGGCAGAAAACGTGTTCTTTGTGCCCAAAGGTGCGCGCTGGTCGGTCATCTCTTCCGATGCCCATAATGCCACGATAGGTGTTACCATTGATAACGCGCTGCGTCTCATTGAGCAAGAGAACCCGCGCCTCAAAGGTATCCTGCCGAAGAACTATGCGCGCCCGGAACTCGATAAACGTCGTCTCGGCGATGTAGTGGATCTGTTCACCAACATCCAGATGCACGGTGCCGGCGAGGAACGCGACCTGCTCGGACGCACGTATGAGTACTGTCTTCAAAAGTTCGCTTCTCTCGAAGGCAAGAACGCCGGTGAGTTCTATACTCCTTCTTGTATCGTGCGCACGATAGTAGAGGTGCTGCAGCCGTACAACGGACGTATCTACGACCCCTGCTGCGGTTCGGGAGGTATGTTCGTGCAAAGCGCTAAGTTCATCCGTTCGCACCAACGCGAGATTAAGAATATCTCTATCTATGGTCAGGAAGCGAACCCTTCCACATGGAAGATGGCGCATATGAATATCGCTATCCGTGGTCTCGAAGCCGACCTCGGAAAGAGTTATGCCGACACCTTCTTTGACGACCAACACCCGACGCTCAAAGCCGATTTCATCATGGCAAACCCACCGTTCAATTTGGATAAGTGGGGACAGCCTTCCTTGCTCGAAGATGTCCGTTGGAAATACGGTCTCCCGCCCGCAGGTAATGCCAACTTCGCGTGGATACAACATATGATCCATCACCTCTCACCAAACGGCAAGATCGGTCTCGTACTCGCTAACGGTGCGCTCAGCAGTCAGACAGGTGGTGAGGGAAATATCCGTGCCAACATTGTCGAAGCCGATTTGGTGGAAGGTATCGTGGCTTTGCCGAATCAGCTCTTCTATTCAACAGGTATTCCTGTCAGCCTTTGGTTCTTGAACCGCAATAAGAAACAACATAGAAAAGTGCTCTTTATCGATGCCCGCAATCTCGGTACGATGGTCTCGCGCAAACTGCGTGAACTGACCGAAGAGGACATCAAGCATATCGCCGACACCTTCCGTCAGTACGAAGCCGGAACGCTTTCCGATGAGAAAGGCTTCTGTGCGACTGTCACGATTGATGACATCAAGAAGCAGGACTATATCCTCACGCCCGGTCGTTATGTTGGTATTGCAGAGCAAGAGGACGATGGAGAACCTTTCGATCAAAAGATGGCGCGCCTCACCGGCGAACTGTCCGAACTCTTCGACAAAGGGCACGCCCTCGAAGCCGAAATCCGCAAACAATTAGAGTCTATTGGCTATAAAATCGGCTAACTATGGAGTGGAAAACGGTTAAATTCGAGGACACCTCAATCTTGTTCATTGATGGAGATAGAGGTAAGAATTATCCAAATGGAAACGATTTCCTTGAGAACGGACATTGTATTTTCCTCAATGCTGGTAATGTTACAAAGAATGGATGGAATTTTAAAGATCTATCTTACATTTCTGAGGAGAAAGATAATTTATTGAGGAATGGTAAGTTACAATATAGGGATGTCGTTTTGACTACTCGAGGGACAGTTGGAAATGTTGTCATATATACAGAAGATGTACCATATCAGCATATACGCATAAATTCTGGTATGGTTATAATCAGAGATAACGGTGTGTGTGATGCGATATACTTATACCAATTCTTGCGATCAAAAATATTTTTAGATCAAGTAGTGCAATACCAAAGTGGTTCGGCTCAGCCACAATTGCCTATTTCTGCCCTTAAGAAACTGACCTTCTCGCTTCCCGATTTAGATACTCAACGCCGTATAGCTGCTATTCTTTCTTCTCTCGATGATAAGATTGAGAATAATAATCGCATCAACCGCAATTTGGAAGCACAAGCACAAGCCCTTTTCAAATCTTGGTTCGTGGACTTTGAACCTTGGGGCGGAGTTATGCAGGAAGATTGGAAGGACGGAACGCTCGATGAGATATGTACCCAATTGAGAGAGAAAGTAGGACGTAAAGATGATGTAAAAGTATTATCTCCGGTGACTACTGGAAATTTGATGCTTTCCGAAGAGTACTTCACGAAGCAAGTTTATAGTCAAAGTATTGCGAAATATATAGTTGTTCCGCCTACAGCTTTTGCCTATAACCCTGCTCGTGTGAATATTGGTTCTTTGGGTATGAATGAGTTTGACTTTGATGGATGCGTAAGCCCTGTATATGTAGTCTTTGAATGTAAAGATGGGTATGAGTATTTTTTTGATCTATTCCGTAGGACCAATCAATTCAAAGAGGAAGTAAAATCTCGTGCAATAGGCGGCGTTAGACAGACGTTGGGATATGATGATTTTAAGAGTATTCAGACTGTTATTCCACCGAAAAGGATAGTAGATGAATTCAATAAGATATATACGTCGATGCTGGATGTCTCGAACGCTAACAAGCGCGAAAACCAATACCTCGCAACCCTCCGCGATACGTTGTTACCCAAACTAATGAGAGGAGAGATCACCCTATGACCAAAACGAAATTCACTGAAGATAGTTACGAACAGGCGCTCATCGCCCTCTTCCGTGATGAGTTAGGCTACGACTATATCTATGGTCCCGACATTGAGCGCGACTACCGGCAACCCTGCTACGTCGATGTGTTGGAGCCCGCTATCCGGCGTATCAACCCGACGCTTCCCGACGAGGCGATCAACGAAGCCCTGCGCCGTATCCTCTATGCGACAGACAGCACCTTGATTCAGTCCAATGAGACTTTCCTGCAATACCTGCAAGACGGTATGGAAGTGCCGTACTCGCACAACGGAGAAGATCGCACCGACTTAGTACAACTCATTGATTACAACGACTATACCAATAACGACTTTCATATCGCGAACCAATGGCGCGTAGAAGGTCTCGATGCTATCCGTTGCGATATGGTCGTCTTCGTCAACGGTATGCCGCTCGTCGTCATCGAACTCAAGTCGCCCTCTGAGGAAGGCGTGACCGTGCATGACGCTTACCTTCAGATGCGTAACTACCAACTCAAAGCGCCCGACCTCTTTACCTATAACGCCTTCAATGTGATCTCCGATATGTTCATCACCTACGCCGGCACGATCACTGCCGACGAAGAGCGCTATATGGAATGGAAGAGTGCAGACGGTAAGTATGAGGATAAGAAGCACGTCAGTTATGACACCTTCTTTCACGGCATCTTCCCCAAGGAGCGTCTGTTGGATATTATCCGTAATTTTATCTGTTTCGATCATCGGGAAGGACAGCCCGCCAAGATACTCGCCGGATACCATCAGTATTTCGCGGTGAACCGTGCCTTGGAGCGCACCTATACCGCCATTAACAGTAACGGCAAGATCGGTGTCTTCTGGCATACGCAAGGTTCGGGCAAATCGCTCTCAATGGTGTTCTTCGCCCGCTTGCTGGGTCGCCATTTCAGCGAATCGACGATTGTCGTCGTCACCGACCGCAACGACCTTGATGACCAACTCTTCGGTCAGTTCTCCCGCTGTGCCGACTTCCTCCGCCAGATGCCGCAACAGGCAGGTTCGAAAGCCGAACTCGGCGACCTGCTCCGTGACCGCAAAGCCGGAGGTATCTTCTTTACGACCATTCAAAAATTCGAGGAAGACACACGCTTCCTCTCCGACCGCCGTAATATCATCGTCATGACCGATGAGGCGCACCGCTCTCAATATGGCGATACGACCTTTGACGTCAAGTCGCTGCGTACCAAGAAAGGCTATGCCAAACTGATGCGCGAAGCGCTGCCAAACGCGTCCTTCATCGGCTTCACCGGCACGCCTGTCTCGGATCGCGACCGCGATACACAAGAGGTGTTCGGTAGTTACATCGATATCTACGATATGACGCAATCCGTGCAAGACGGTGCTACGCTTCCTGTTTATTACGAGAGCCGTGCAATGCGTCTCAAACTGGATGCGAACGTGTTGGAGCAGCTGGATACCGAGTTTGCCAACCTCGATACATTAGGCGTGACCGATGCCCAATTGGAGAAAACCAAGCACCGGCTCAGCAGTCTGGAGGAGATCTTGGGTGCGCCCGAAACCATCAACTCGCTCGTCGAGGATATCCTGCACCATTATACCACCTACCGCGCGCAGGAACTAACCGGTAAGGTGATGATCGTCGCCTATAACCGCCGCATTGCGATGAGTATTTATCATCGTATCATGGAGTTGCAGCCCGATTGGAATGATAAGGTTAAGGTCGTGATGACCTCTAATAACCAAGACCCCGAAGAATGGCGTCCGATCATAGGCAATGATGCCTACCGCAAGCAACTCGCCAAGGAATTCAAGGACGAGAAATCCGAACTGAAGATAGCAATCGTCGTGGATATGTGGCTGACCGGCTTCGATGTGCCTTCGCTCAGTACGATGTACATGTACAAACCCATGTCCGGCCACAACCTCATGCAGGCGATCGCCCGCGTCAATCGCGTCTTCCCGGAGAAACAAGGTGGTCTCATCGTGGACTACATCGGTATCGCACAAGCCCTCAAACGCGCTATGCAGGAATATACCGACCGCGACAAAAAGCAGTTCGGTGATCCCGATATCGCCAAGACCGCTTTGCGTACCTATCAGGAGAAGAAAGAGATATGCGAGGATATGCTGCATGGTTTCGACTATTCCGCTTTCCCGCAATCCACAGACGTGCAGAAAGCCGTCTTGATCAAAGGCGCTGTGAACTACCTCTGCGAACCCGTTCGGGATGCCAAACGCAAAGCCTTCATCAAAGAGTCCGCCCTGCTGCATAATGCGGTCACCCTCTGCCGGTCGCTCTTATCCGAAGCGGAATTGCAATTTGTCGCTTTCTATGACGCCGTGCGTGTGCTGCTTCTGCGTTTTGAGGCGGGCGACACTTCCGTTCGTGCCAAAGAGATCAATGAGCGTATCAAAAATCTCCTTTCTCAATCCGTGCAATCGGAAGGTATCGTCGTGCTCTTCGATGAGAAGAAACGCGATTTCTCCCTCTTCGATGAAAAGTTCTTGGAGGAGATCAAACGTATGAAGGAGAAAAACCTTGCCGTGGAGATCCTCAAAAAACTCCTCAAAGGTGTTGTTAGTGGCTACAAGCATACCAATGTCGTGCAATCTGCCAAGTTCTCCGAACTGCTCTCAAATGCCCTCTCGATGTACCTCAAAGGTATGCTGACCAATGAGGAAGTCATCAACGAACTGATCCGGATAGCGCAAGAGATCAAAACAGCGCAAGAACAGGGCAATGAGTTGGGCTTGACCGACGAAGAAAAAGCTTTCTACGATGCCCTTACCCAGCAGGAGAAAGTGCGGGAAGCATACACCAACGAGCAGTTCATCGCCCTTACCAAAGAGTTGACCGAGACCCTGCGTAGAAACCGCACCATCGATTGGAATAAACGCGAGTCAGCGCAAGCAGACATGCGGCGTCTGGTGAAGCGTCTGCTCCGCAAATACAACTACCCGCCCGAAGGACAAGAGAAAGCTTTGGAGACCGTTATGGCGCAATGTGAGCAGTGGGCAGACGAAGAATACGAAGCCCCGCTGATCGTGAATCAGATAGTCGAAAACCACATCCATATCGACACGTTTAACAACTATCAGGACGACCACAGCCAACATATTAACGTAGAAAAATAACAAAACTCTTGCATATGTCGGGAAAAAGCAGTAATTTTGCACCCGATTTGGTCAGCTCTTAGACCTTAAACAGGAGATCGACATATTACTTTATAGACAAGTCGCCAAACTTTAAGCAGAAAAAAGTAAATATGTCCCGTTTGTCCATGTGCATGGATGGGAGGGGCATTTCTGCGGGTTTGGCGACTTTGTCTTTTGTTCCTCTCATACCATGCTTTTTTATAAGCATATGAGTAACACCTATATTCAAATTGGTACGTATAACGACCATTCCCAAGATCACAGCAAACACGTGACCGTCAGCGTCCCTGCCGGCACAGACGTGTCATCCATCGTTCGTTCTATCTTTGCTGAAGATGTCGCGCCGGTCGTGCAAGAAGAGCCGGCTAAGGAAGAGAGTCGGCTTCCCTTTTTTGTCCCTGAAAAACTCGCCGCGCTCGGCACATATTCCATTTTGGAATTTGTGACCATGTATCATGATGCCGTCAAAGGTGGTGCTCCTAAATTGGCTAAGTTCCTCAAGCATTACAAAGAACTCGAAGTGTTTGATACCGGAGATCTAAATAAGAAAGAGACTTACGAAGAATTAAAGGCATATTTTGGCGATGAATTAGACTTCGGCTACCCGAATTTTGCTGCTTATTATTGATAAAATCCATTTGATTTTTATTTGATTCATTTGATTTAAAATAGCCCTCTATTTGATTTTCATTTGATTTTTATTTGAACCATTTGATTTCTATTTGATTATAGGCTTCCGACACCCCGGAAGCCTTTTTTTATACCTACCTTTGCACCGCTTTTCGGAACAAACATCCCTCCGAAAACGCGATGTACTATGGTTAAACAACATATCACGCCGCCAAATAAACAAGTGCGGCAAACACACCTCTCTCGCCTTTATTTCTTATCTAAAGGCTGCAAACAAGCGCCCCTCGAATCAACAGGCGGCAAAGTCCTCTGGGCAAACGGACGCTAATCGCAAAAAAGGCAGAAAAGCCAACAGCGGCAAAAGAGGGTTAACACACCCCATAATGCGCCATTTCGGCGGCCGTTTAGCGCATCGTCTCATGTTCGAGACTTTTGCTGAGGAACCTTGCCCGATCTTCTTCGATTCCAAAGGTAACCCCTACAAGGGTATTGTTCATCACGTCATTGAGAACCCTTACGATATCCGCATGGATAATCTCATAGGATGGTTAACCTACAAGCAGCATGCCGTAGCTGACAAAAGACGTCGAGCACTCGAAGACGTTCTGCCGGATATGTATTGTATCGAGACCAAGCGCCTTAAGACAATGCAAGATCCGCGAAAGACTAATGATGAATTATTTGAATTTGAACTAAATTATTTACGAAAGAAATATGGAACAAAAGACAATATATGAGCTCTTTGATGATCTCAATCCCAAACAAAAAGCAACGTTCATCGATGCACGGCTAGATTGGGCTACATGCGGCGCGCTCTGCGGAGAAGTAACGCTGCGGCTCTGCAGTCCGATGAGTGATAATTAAATACTAAGTCAACAATTATCAACAATTTAACAACAATTATTTTATGAAAGCATTATTGGAACTGCGCAAGTTGCGCGCGAAAGAGAAAGCCTTGAAGGCAAAGATTGAAGCCACGGAGATTTT
>CACZEL010000035.1 GCA_902780235.1 uncultured Bacteroidales bacterium
TTACCTGTATATTACCTAATTATTCAAACTCTAATCATTATATGTCGCAATTTGAAACAAGTGCCGGGATTGATTCGTTAACCGGCAAATTAAACAGTAAAGAGCGCATCGTTATGCGTCAGAAGAAGTACCGTTTGCCTTCGGGTCGCATTATTAAATTAGGTCCGAAGGAAGCGTACGTGAAGGAGCGGAGGGACTACAAGCGTTCTCCGTTAACCGAAAAAGAGAAAGCGCAGAAAGCGTTATGGACCGAAGTCTGTCGGGAAGGTTCGCGTATCGTTCACGACGAGAACCACCCGCGGTACAGCGAGTTATACGACCGCTGGATAGCTCAAGCGACCGGTAAATCCGATCCGGTAACCGGCAAAAGGTGTATCGCGCGATTTATCAACTTCGTTTGTGCTATTCTTCTTCGGGAGAAGCAAAGTGGTTGATGCCGTAGTTGGCAAGCAGCTGCACATGGTCTTGCACGAAGCGCGCGTATCGGCTATTCTCGCGCCATGCCCATTGGCGGCGCTTGCACTAACACTCGCGCGACTGCGGGCACAGCCCTTGTGATAGCGCTACGTGTTGTGCTACGCTTTCCCCAAAAAATTAAAATTGTTTGGGGACCCCAATAGAAAAACGGGACTTCGGTCCTGTTTTTTTTATGGGCGCATTACATAATTGCAAAATTGCACAACATTGTGGCTTGACTGGTATTTATTCAGCGGATTTTGCACAAATCTACCCGATTTCCGCTGATTAAGGAATAGGTTGCCTGCGGAAATCATCAAAAACATAGCCTTTTCGCGCCCTATATTCACGTATAAGGCGCGGAAAATGTAAAAAAAATACACTTTTCGCGCCCTAACTCTTGCGTATATCAATTATTTTTTATAACTTTGCACGCATTTTGTGTGCAAGGTACAAATCGTCAACAACCTATTGACGAATTGGTTTTCCCTGATGCTTTTGCCCTTGTGCGGTTCAGAAGCATATTAATAAACTAAAAATTGACCGTATCCGCCGCATAAAAGGCAAACAGAAAGGTCATTGGGAGAAAATAGAATAGCACGGTCAGAAAACATACAACTTTTATAATGAATCAAGAGGAAAACTTATTGCATGATCTATCGGCAATCGCACAGCGTTTCAAAGATATACATAATGACGCGGTTATTGCTTACACACCACAGGTTCAAGAATTGTGCGCTAAAAAAGCAACAGAAAATGAAGTGGGGTGGATGCTTGATTGGTTATTGATGTATGCGGGGGATGAACGAATGTTAAAGTTGTATAAACAAGTTTGCAGAGCCTATTGGGAAATATATCCTGAAACCATTGCATTTTATATTATGGAGTATAGAAAAGAATATGATCGTGAAAGCCTAATAGGCACCGAATATGAATATCTACTCCATGAAGATGAAATAGATGAAAATTGAAAATGTGTGACACGTCTCACAAATTGAAAGATTAAAACAAATACAAGATATGGCAAAAGATGAACAGACCAAAGGACTGAAGAATGAGTCCGCAGAACTCAAGCAACAAGTTGAGCAAGTAGAAAAACTGCTCAAAGAGCACAAATTATTAGAGGCACTGGAGATAGTCGAACCGTGGGCAAAAGAAACCTACAAAAACCAAGACACCAATGCCGCTTTGGAGCAACTCCGTGAGGAATGCCAAGAGGCATGCGACCTGTTGCAGACAGGTGATAGTGAAAAAGCGAAAGAGGCTGTCAATAAAGTCACCCATTCGCTCTATCTTCTGCTAGATACCTTACATGTCGTTTGTCGTATTCAAGAAGGCTCATCTGCCGCTTACAAAACTTTCGATCGTGATAACATTGATGAGATCTACGGATATTTCTTTGACTTCCTGACACCTGATGATGAAGCCTTAGATTGGCTCAAGAAAGCCGCTCGTAGTGAGGAAGAGGCTCCTAAAGCGCACATGGCTCTTATGGGTATGAACCATGCCTTAAAAGAGTGTTTCTGGGCTGAATCGGTGCTGGCGCTCATAGATTGTATCGAATCGCCGGTTGAATCCATAGCTCGGCATAGTGCCGACTTGGTCGTGGAGGCTATGATCTGTAACGATAGCCGTGTCAGATGTTATCCGGAACTCCAAGAGGCATTTAAGAAAGTGGTAGAGAAACATGGTGATCAGATGTGGGAAGATTTCGTATGGCATTGTCATGCCGTTCACGACCGCTATTTCGGTATCGGCGAACCTGAACATGAAGAGTTAGATCCCGATAACCTGCCGGAAGAGTTCTTCAAGATCATGGAAGAAACCGGCATGACCAAAGAGGAATTGCTTCAAGAGATTCCGCGCGATGAAGAAGGATATGCGCAGATGCATACCGTGCTCAATCATCTCCATGGTTCATGGGTAGCGGATGCCTTCATTCCGTATGACGACGACAAGGCGAATTCCGATGATAAGGCATTGCCCGATAGTCGCGAAGGTATGCTGTTCTATATGACTTTGTATATCGGTCGCGGTGAGTTCTTGTGGGCAGATATGGATCAAGCTGAACGCTGGCTCAAACGTCAACTCGAAGAACAACACACTGAGAACCCCTTGGACTATCTCCATGCCGGTCATCTGGCTTTGCATAAGGGCGACAAAGAGAAAGCGCTGGACTACTACCGTCAAGCCTTCGATCTATCGACCAACAAACCTTTCTTGCACGACATGTTCCGTTTCGAGAAGCGTGAGATGGTTAGGATGTACGACTTTGACGAATCCGCCCTCAATGAGGTAGAGGAGCAAATAAAAGACTTGTAAAAAGTGAGACGCGTCTCACAAATTGGAAACTGCTACCCCGCGTAGCAGTTTTTTCTATCTTCTTTGTATTTGTTTTCTGCAATTATCATCCATTTTCGTGCAATATGCAAAAAGTATTTGCATATGTCAAAAAAAAGCAGTACCTTTGCACGCAGTTTTGCGTGCATAACGTAAACCCGTCCCATCCATGACGTAAAACCGGATCGCGGAGAAGCGTCTGAACGAAATGAAATATACAGTTATAATAGAGGAAACATTGCGAAAAGAGGTTGCTATTGAGGCACAAGACGCAGAGGAAGCGGATCGCATAGCCAAAGCGCTTTATCGCAAAGGGGAGATTGTTCTAGACGCCGGTGATTTTATTGGCGAGCCGACGATAATCTGCCAATAAGCAAAATTTAAACTGACATAGAAACATCCGCAGCGGCGGAGTAAACATATTTTTATTAATTAGCGTTTGCTATTTGTCTATTCGCACTGAAACGTAGGAAATTTCAAGAATAAGCAAATTAGAAAGAACAAAAGCAAACCCGCAATATGTGCGGGCGACTTGTCTTTCTATTGGTGCTATTCCTACGACCACAGTGCGAGCAAGTTTGCCCGCATTTTTTGTGCATACTTGCCGTTCGTTTGGTCGTAGAGCAGAATAGGATTAGGTAGCAGACAGCCAAATGCTATCTAATGAAATTAACCGAATCGGTCGCCAAGCCCTTTATCAAGTGGGTTGGCGGCAAGACACAGCTCATTGAGCAATTAGAAGCTTTGCTTCCGGCTGATTTTGACGATTGGAAAGATGTGACGTACATAGAGCCTTTCGTGGGCGGTGGAGCTATGCTCTTCTATATGTTGCGTACACACTCCAATATCAAAACCGCCGTTATCAACGATATCAATTCTGATCTGACGACGTGCTATAAGGTAGTGCGTGATAATCCGTCTGAATTGATAGATGCTCTGCAGCAAATTCAAGCAGAATACTTTGCGCTTACCTCTGAAGAAGAACGCAAGGTTTTCTATATGCAGCGGCGTGACGAGTTCAATACCAAGTCCTTAGATCCGCTCCGCAATACCACGCTATTCTTTTTCCTAAACCGCACGTGCTTTAATGGCCTCTTTCGTGTCAATAAAGCAGGGCTTTTTAATGTGCCTTTGGGTCGATACAATCATCCGCAAATCTGCGATGCCAAAACGATTAACGCGGATAGCGAGTTGCTGAAAAACGTGGAGATTTTAACCGGAGATTATCAAGAGACATTAGCCCTCGCGAAAGGAAAAACGCTATTCTATTTTGATCCGCCTTATCGTCCGCTCAACAACACTAGCAGTTTCAACGACTACACCAAAGAAGCGTTCAACGACCTTGCACAGATTCGTTTGAAACAATTCTGCGATAAAGTGGTCGCTTCCGGCTATCATTTTATGTTGAGCAATTCGGATTGTCCGGACGGGTTCTTTGACGATCTCTATTCGCCATACTCCATTGAACACGTGTGGGCATCGCGAAGTGTCAATGCCAACGCCAGCAAACGCGGCAAATTGACAGAGATTCTGGTGCACGATTATAAAGAAGTTAAACAACGCCAATTATTCTAAACTATGGCAGCACATACTACAGCGCAATTCAATTTGTTCATGTCTCAGTTGCGCGAGACAAACGCGACACTTGATTTCTACTGCGACTTCCCAAAGATTGCACGGAATGTTGCCGACATTGAGATTAGTCTCAATACACTCAATTACCTTATCGGGAAAGAAAACCTCCGCGAGGCCGTTGAAGCATTGTGGAATCGTGACAAACGCGTCTTTGACGTAATGGATATCCTAATCGCTACGCGCAAGAAAGACGACAAGAAGTATATTGACAATGATGGTTCCATGCATTCGATACATTCGTTGTTTAGTTCCGTAGATGGTGTTATGAAGTTCATTGAAGGCACAGGTCTTGATAAGGTTTTCAAGAACAAAGAAGTGAAAGATCTTGTGGATTATGTCTTTGGTGTGGAAACAGGTCTTGATACGAACGCACGCAAGAACAGAAGCGGCGAAATAACCGAAACGCTCGTTGCACGTATCTTCGACAATGCCGGTATCAAATATCGCGAACAAGTATCGTCCAAAGAGTTCCCAGCCATCTCTGCCGTACTTGGTGCAGATCAAAAGGTCTTTGACTTTGCTATTTCTGCAAAAGGCAAGACCTATCTCATGGAAGTCAACTTCTATTCCGGAGGCGGTTCAAAACTGAATGAGGTTGCCCGTTCTTATACGGATGTTGCGCCGAAAGTAAACGGTGTGCCTGGTTTTGAGTTTGTATGGATTACGGATGGTGTAGGTTGGAACTCCGCGCGCAACAAACTAGAAGAAGCGTTTGCTGCAATTCCGAGTATTTACAATCTGACCACCATTAGCGAATTTATAGACCGTGTCAAATAAAACTACATATCCCGACTTCACCATCCTCAATGGTGATTGCATGCAGAGACTTCGCGAGATAGAAGACAATTCTATCGACGCTATCTTTGCCGACCCGCCCTACTTCCTTAGCAACGGCGGTATTAGCGTGCAGAGTGGTAAGCAAGTCTGCGTAGACAAAGGCGATTGGGACAAAGGCGGAACACCCGAATATATCTACGAGTTCAACCGCAATTGGCTCTCATTGTGCCGCTCCAAACTGAAAGACGATGGTACGATTTGGATTAGTGGTACGCACCACAACATCCACGTCGTTATGCGTTGCTTGCAAGAACTCGGCTACAAGGTTCTCAACACAATAACTTGGCAGAAGACAGACCCACCGCCCAATCTGTCTTGTAAGTACTTCAACTTCTCGACAGAGCTAATCATCTGGGCGCGCAAACATGTGCAAAAAACGCACAAGTTCAACTACGAAACGATGAAGCAGTTGAATGGCGGAACACAGATGACAGATGTTTGGCGTATCCCTGCTGTGGGCAAATGGGAAAAGAGCCAAGGCAAGCACCCAACGCAAAAGACCTTGCGCCTGCTTTATCGTATCATCCTTGCGTCCACGAACGAAGGTGATATCATCCTTGACCCGTTCAGCGGTTCTGGAACTACTGGTATCGCAGCCAATCTGCTCAACCGCAAATATATCGGTATAGAACAAGAAAAGAAGTTCTGCGAGTTATCGCTTAGTCGTCGTGCTGCTCTCGAAAACCCGGAAGAGCGCAAGAAACTATCTGAAAAGATGCGTGAGAGTCCGCAAGAAACAACGGTGCTCATCAACCACATGCGCGATAAAGATCGCGAATTGGCGATGCAAATGGGTATCACGTATGTCCGTGCAGGAGATTCGAAAGGTTCGCTACTTGTCAAACAAGGTTTTGAACGGCTTGGTTACATCTGTCTCCACACCGACGGAGAGAACCCGCAGTTATTCAAACAGACCAACAAAGGTTTTCGAATTTATAAAGCGTCTGACCTGCAGGAGAAAGGCTTTACCGCTGAAAATGCACCATATTATGCCGTTTTTCTCTTTAACCCAGCTAAGCCTATTCCATTTGACCAGCCTATCGACTTGCACAAGAGGAAATACACCCAAGTTGCTCATATCGAACCATTAAGCACCTTCATTAGTCTTAAATAACGTTTGTCCCTTACTCCGGATTTCATCCGGTTTTCTCTTTCTTCCATTCCATGGCAATCTAATTGCCCGCTCATCTATTGCATCATTGCAGAATTGCATTTCCAAATGCCTTCTTTCTGTATGTTTTTCTGACCGATTAAGTCCTTGAACGCACTTTTCCTATAAATTTACACCCGTTTTAGCGCACTTTTCCGATTTTAAGTCAAAGAGCAGCTTGCGCTGCCCTTGCTTTAGTTCCGGAAGATGTGCCCATCAACCTCGGTGTAATCAGGCGAACAAACGTGACAGAAAGAGGCAGATCGTAGGTAAGTATAAAGAAAAGCAGCCCACATCGCTGTGAGCCGCCTTAGATTTTGTTGTTATCCGTATGTCTCAATGAGGTATTTGACGAACTGCGGGTCATTGAAATTAACAAAGCCGGTATCCTGTTGGTTGAGGGCGGCGATAGCTTGCATGTCAGCGTCCGAGAGGCGGAAATCGAAGATATCGAGGTTCTGCGCCATGCGCTCTTTGTGCGTCGATTTGGGAATCGCCACGATGCCGCGCTGAGTGAGCCAACGGAGCGCCACCTGCGCAGCGGATTTGTTGTATTGTGCGCCTATCTCTGCCAACACCGGACTCTTGATCACGCCCTCTGCTCCTTGTCCGCCGAGCGGTCCCCAAGCCATCATCCGTGTGTCGGTTTGAGCAAGGACGGGTTGGATGTCGTTCTGTTGCGCCATCGTGTTGCATTGAAGTTGGTTCACCATCGGTTTGATGTCCACGTAGTGCGCAAAATCAAAGAATCGCGCTGCTTGGAAATTGCTGACACCGATAGCCCGTACCTTACCTGCTTTGTAGGCTTGCTCCATCGCCCGCCATGTGCCGAACACATCGCCGTACGCCTGGTGAATGAGCAGCAGGTCAATGTAGTCCGTTTGCAGTTTGCGCAGGCTCTCATCGATACTCTTTGCTGCACGTTCTTCTCCGTTGTTGGACACCCACACTTTGGTAACAAGGAAAAGGTTCTTGCGGTCAATGCCGGACTTGGCAACTGCCGCTCCGACACCTTCTTCATTATAATACGCTTGCGCGGTGTCAATCAGCCGATATCCGACCGATAGGGCATCGTTCACACACCGCTCCGCTTCCTGTGGCGGAACTTGGAAAACGCCGTAGCCTAATAAAGGCATCTCGACGCCGTTGGATAGTTTGATAGTTTCCATACTTAGAATCCTGCGTTTTTGAGCCAGTTCTCTACTTTTGCTTTGTTGGTACGCACCTCGTGACCATAGATGGAGAAGCCTTTCTGCACGGAGGCGTTCGGGTACGCGCGGCGGACATCGTTGACGCACGAGCAGAGACCGCTACCTTCGTGGGTGGTGAACGGATAGATGATTTTGCCGTTCAGGTCATAGCGGTCGAAGAAGGAGAACATCACCTGCGGATATGTTCCCCACCATATGGGTCCACCGATGAAAACGGTGTCATATTGACTGAAATCGACATTCGGCACGAGTTCAAAATCCGGACGCTCGTCGTTGTTCTGCTCATCTTGCGCAAGGTTAGTCAGCGGCGTATAAGCCATGCCGTCGTACTTGTGCGTTACGATCTCGGCTTGGTCGGCGCCAATAAGCTCGGAGATGTAATCGGCAACAATCTTGGTATTGCCCACTTTGATGTTTCCTACTGAGTAGTTCTCTCCGGCATGGGAGAAAAAGACGACAAGACATTTTTTCATTTGTTCATTTACCATTTTCTCATTTTTGTTTTGTGCGCTGCAGCTGATGCATACCGCCATTGCCGCCAGCAAGGTTAAAAATTTATGTTTCATATTCATTGTGTTTCAAGATCGAGTGCAAAATTACTGCTTTTTTGTGAGGTGAACAAATTATAACTACGGCATTTTTTGCACATTTTACTTGCATATGTCGGATTTTTTTTGTACCTTTGCAGGCTGAAATACATTCTCAACTATGTTGAACGTCATTGTAAGTCATACTTTTGAAACGGAGCAGCAAGCGCAGATGCTGGGGTATTTGACGCACGCCTTGTGTCTTAACGGAGAAGCGGAAGTGGAGTTGATAGGCAGAAAGTACCTGCTCCATCGAGGCGATAGTTTTATCCTGCGCAAGAGTGAACAAGGCGAATTGATTAGCAAAACAGAAGATTTCGAGATACTGATTGTGTTTGCTGTGACCGAGTTTATCGAACTCGCTACGCCAATGAGTAATTATGGCATGCGTGGCGGGATGTTGCTTTTCCAGAACCCCGTAATGCCACTGAACGAAGAGCAGACCGAAAGGTTGAGGCGAAGCATGGTGTATATCGAGGAATGCCTTGCTATGACCAGCCACCTTTTCTATCGGGATATGTTGCTCAATGCCGTGCAGCGGATGATTATTGACTTCTTCGATTTCCATGCTGCGCTTTATGGCAACGAGACGGTCACCACACCTGCGGCAATATTGATGGAAGGTTTTCTAAGGCTTTTGGAGCAAGGCGAGTTCCGCGAACACCGCGATTTGGCTTATTATGCCGACCGCCTTTGCGTGACGAGCAAGTACCTTTCCGAGACTGTAAAGAAATACAGCGGCTATCCGGCGAACCACTGGATAAACCGCTATACGGCATTGGATATCTCGCGCCTGCTACGCAATCCCAATGTGACGATTCAGGAACTGACGGACATGTTCGGTTTCTCGTCCGTCGGTCATCTCAACCGCTATGTCAAAAACCAATTAGGTGTCAATCCTAACGAGGTAAGGAAATAGCAGTAAATTACCGGCAAGTTTTTGCGCAAAATAATGCGTATTTTATGCAATTTTGCCGGAATAACAGGGGAATTTTATTATTCTATCTTCTTGATTATTTTCGCGGGATTACCAGCAACGACGACATCATCTGGGATGTCATGCGTGACGACCGATCCGGCTCCTATCGTACAATTATCTCCGATGGTGACGCCGGGCAGGATAGTTACGTTGCCGCCTATCCAAACATCATTACCGATGGTCACGGGTTTAGCCCATTCCTGACGCGTTTTGCGTTCACGCGGGTCGGTACTATGGCACGCGCAGTAGATATGCACGCCCGGTCCCAAGAAACAATCGTCGCCTATGGTCACGTAGGCCTCGTCCAAAACGGTAAAGCCGAAGTTTGCAAAGAACCGTTTACCGACGCGGATATGCTTGCCGTAGTCGCAATAAAAAGGCTGGTTGATGAAGGTGTCTTCATCCGCCTGACCTAAGATCTCGCGGATCATTTTATTGCGCGCTGCAAAGTCCGTCGGCAGGAGGTTATTATACTGCTGGCATAGAACCTTTACGCGGTTGAGGTCTTCCAATAACTCCGGGTCACAGGCGTCATACACTTCGCCGGCTAACATTTTTTCTCGTTCTGTCATCATTTTTTCTTGCTATATTTGGCTTTAACGATTTCGTATGAATTGCGGATGAGGTCTTTTGTGAGCACGTCCGGCGAAGAATGCGGGTCAAGACCGATCCAGTGTTTGGGCGATTCGTTATAGGGGTTTCCGACGCAGTCATACTCAGCCTTCAGTTCATCTATCCGTTCCGGCTGACACTTGAGCGAGATAACCTGAAAATCATTCAGATCGAAAAAGCAAAACATATGCCCGCAGACATAGAAAACCAGCACTCCCTCGCCGTTCTTGAACATGGTAAAGGGCAGTTTCTCTTCTACATCATTCCCTAACGAAAGGCAGAAATCCTGTATCTCTTCTACGTTCATAAATGTGACTTTGTTATTTCGATACAAAAAAAATCCCACATGTGCAAGGGTTTGTGGGACTTTTTTGTTTTTTTCTATCAATATTTCATCACTGTTCCTATAGGCAGCCGATTGATTATGCGACGGAGACAGATAAGGAGAATGGCTATCTAAAGAAGTTGATCCAATATCAAGAGACCACCATCAGCGCGGCTCACATGTTAGATCAAGCCAATGACTATATGCTGGAGCAATAACTCCTTTTAAAATACATATGTGCGCGCGTCGCTTATATGCGTGCGTGCGAGAATTTTGAGAATCTGGTAAAATGGCTATTCAAACCATTAGGACACTTTCGATGATGGAGTAAAACGAAAAGTATACGAAAATTATCAAAATCGTGCTAAGTTTGCATTTTTATGCCCCAAATTTGCACATGTTAAATATTTTTTGTACCTTTGCGCCGTTAACGACGCAAACAGCAAACGAGATATGGAAATCAAACAATTCATACGCACCCAATGGCAGGCGTTCAGGGCCTGGCAGGAGAATCCGCAAGTCTATCGGATGGATGAGACCGAGCATGTGTGCAATAACTGCGGGCATACCTTCAAGGGCAATTATTGTCCGGTCTGTTCTCAGTCCGCTCGTCACGGTCGGATCGGTTGGCTCACCCTTTGGGAGGGTTTCGGGCAGTTATGGGGCATCGAATCGCGGTCGGCTGTCTATACCCTCTGGCAACTGCTTTGGCGGCCCGGTTATCTGGTGCGTGACTACATCAGCGGCAAGCGGCAGGTTAGTTATCCGCCGGTCAAACTGCTGTTTATCTTGGCGGCGATCATAGCGGTCGTGCAGTTCTTCTTCCCTGTGCCCGCGAAAGAACCTACGGTCACCGGATTCCAGTATCTGGATTTTGCATTGACCTGGTTGCAGAATCATGAGAACATCGATGCTTTGCTCTCCGGTTGTATCTTCATCCTGCCGACGTGGTGGTTGTTCCGCAACGCGCCCGGCTACCCCCGTCACACGATCCCGGAGGGATTCTTCATACAGGTGTACGTAGCGATATTATCGTTTCTCTTCGCTTCTGTTTTTGCTGAATCAACGCTCTTGGCGGTAACGCTGAGTTACGCGTATATGTACATGATTTACAAGCAACTTTTCGGTTACGGTTATTGGGGTACCTTATGGCGTTTGGTGGTCAATGCTGTGATGAGTCTATCGGTGCTGTTTGTGTTGATTATCATCGGTTTGACGATCAGCGAGCTTTGGAAAAAAGACCTCTATGTACATACCCAAGAAGGCGCAACGACTGACCTCTTCTATGTCTGCTCGACCGAGACTTCCGATTGGATCAATGAGCAAGGGGATACCGTCCATTTTGCGGATATGAACAAGCCCGAACATCGTGCAGCTCTGTTTACCGAGATACATGGCGTTCATGAACTTGTTTGTCCGGAGAACTGCAATTTCTATGCGCCTTATTACAATCAGGCGACGAGAGAAGGCTTGCTGTGCGATACCACTCTCTTCCGCTCGCGTTGTGCCCAAGCCTCGGAAGAGGTTATTCAGGCGTTTGACAAATACATGGAACTTAATAATCAAGGTCGGCCGTTTGTGCTCATGGGCTATTCACAAGGCGGTTATGCGGTGGTAGAACTGATCAAGCACCTCACCGCCGAGCAGGCCTCGCGCATGGTGGCGGCTTATGTGATCGGGTATCAGGTTACAGAGAGCGATCTGCAACATCCGAATATCCGTGCGGCCAAGAGTGCTACCGACACCGGCGTGACCATTTGTTATAACTCGGTCGCTTCGCCGGACGCCGAGATACCCGTCTTGAGCGGTCAAACGGCCATCGGTATCAATCCCGTCAACTGGTGTACGGACGCCACGCCGGCAACGTATGTCTTTGACTACGATGACATCCACGACACGCTCACCGCGACCTTGGATCCTGTCTCGCACCTCACGGTCATAGCGGGTTACGATGGCGCTTATCCGATGCTTCCGTTCGTGGGCAAAGAGGGTAATTACCATGGTCTGGAGATCCCGCTGTATTACCGTTCGCTCAAACAAAATATCGCCCTGCGCTGCGAAGTCATGCAAAAAATGTCAAATCTGGAACAGATAGAACTATGACTATCAAACTCTTCTTTCACTTTTCCCTAATGTTCTAAATCACCATCGGGTGCATCTCGTGGTCATCTCGTGGGCATTTCCTATGCAATCCCTGCCCATTAATGTTCCATTATTCCATAAATAATCTCTTTGATCTGTTAAATTTGCGGGATCATTTTCAAAAAAAATGCTTCCGGACTTGCACATGTGGGATTTTTTGTGTAATTTTGCAGCCGATTTGACATACATACAGTGTATGACGGTTTCTGCGAAGGCGGAATTAAAAGGGAATCCGGTGTAAATCCGGGACAGTCCCGCTGCTGTAACTCTTATTAGATAGTTTGAAGGTTTGAGATAGTTTGAACAATATCAAACAACATCAAACGCGTAAATTCAAACGACATCAAACGTTTTACCATTATGCCACTGCCGAAAGGTGGGAAGGCGGTAAGACGGAGAGAAGTCAGAAGACCTGCCGCATACAACGCTCGGACGCAAATCCTCGAGGAAGGATGACTGAGATTGTATAGAGCCAATGGCTAATAGCTAATAGCCAAAAGCTAAAGTAGGGCGTGAGCCCTTGCTATGCGTGCAGTTATCTTTTCTCGGAAGAGAAGAGATATTATTGTTTATAACACATTACGTTGTCTGCTAAAAATAAATGTGTTATCCGGGGCAGCTTCGTGTGGGTTGCTGCCCCATTAGGAGAAAAGAACAAAACGATTATAAGATTATGAAAGACATTTTTGATTTGAAAGGCCGTGTGGCGCTGATCACCGGCTGTAGTGGAGGTCTCGGCGTACAGATGGCGAAAGCCCTGGCTGCCAAAGGTGCCGACCTCGTTATCGTCGCACGTCGGTATGAGAAACTGATTGAAGTGAAAACAGCTATCGAGGCGGAGTACGGCGTAAAAGTGTTGCCGCTTCAATGTGACATCACAAGTACCGATGGGGTGGATGAGATGGTCGATGAAGCCATGATGATTTTCGGACGTGTTGACATCGTGGTCAACAACGCCGGTACGGGCGCTGTAGCTCCGGCAGAGGATATCACCGATGCCCAGTTCGAGAACGAGATGCAAGTGGACCTCTTCGGTACGTTCCGCGTAGCGCGTGCAGTAGCGAAGAAATCGATGATCCCGAACGGCTACGGTCGCGTGATCAACATCGCTTCGATGTACGGACTCGTGGGTAATAAGATCGCTCCGGCTTCGCCTTACCATGCTGCCAAAGGCGGCGTAGTTAATCTCACCCGTGCGCTGGCTGCCGAATGGGGAAAACACGGTATCACGGTCAACACCATTTGCCCGGGTTATTTCATCACGCCGCTGACGAAAGAGACCTTGGAATCCGACTTCTTCGCTCAGTACGCCAAGACCGTCATCCCGATGGAGCGTTACGGTCAGGAAGGCGAACTGGATTCGGCGGTTGTCTTCCTCGCTTCTGATGCTTCGACCTATGTCACCGGTGTCGCCCTGCCTGTCGATGGCGGTTACACCTGTGTGTAAATAGAAAGAACGGTATAAAGGCAAAATTGCTTTAAAAAGTAAAAAAGTTCCACATAAATTTGCATATGTGGAATTTTTTTTGTACCTTTGCAGCGTGATTTGAAGTTATAACTCAGATTATAAGTGGATACCATATGGAAAATACACAGATTTCTTGTATTCGATTAGTGCCGTACAGGCAGTTTACAGACGGGACATGGGGTGCTATCCTTGTTTTGGAATGGCAGACGGAGGAGCCATCGGTGTTCCTATTCAACAGTACCGCGCGTAAGAAAGACGCGCCGAACACGACGCGGAATATACTGCTGCCGGAAGAGGTGGAGCAGTATAGCCGTTATATCGAGGTGGAGTCGAATGTCCACTATGCGAAGGACGCGTATGCGCAATATGGCGTGGTACGCTTGTGCGGCGATCTGGTGAGTGCCCATATCGCGGACTTGGTGTGCCATAACCTCAACAAGCACGATCCGAATATCGTGCGCAACGAGGATCGGGTGAAGAACCGGTTGGAAGGGATTCAAACCTCCCGTCAGGCTGCTATGTATGAAGAAGAACTGACCCTTCATGCGGGCAAAAAAAACGTTTGGCAACGGGCGATCTTGGAGCAGATCCTGCCGTTAGTGGTGACGGGATACAACCATGCGGAATGGATCCAGACGACCTTGGCGGCCGTGCAGAAAATAGCCCAAAAGAAGAACCGATTCTATAAATCGAAAGAGGAAGCAGGTATCCGCGCGGTAGCTGATGCGGCTATATGTCGGTCTAAATCTGACTGGGGTGCGGTATTCAAGATTTTGGCAGAACGGAAGGTGGTTTCCGCTACCTCTTATCTCGCGGGCGCGAAGATCATCAACCAAGCTTGCGGGCAGGAAGTGACTACTGCATCGGCTATTAAACAGTCGCCGGCATTGGTCATTTTAGGCGGCAGATATACCCACGGATGGTCAGATAAGGTGCACAACAGGCAATCCGCTAATTTAGTACTGCATTACCAGGAAATTGCTGATGTCTTCCAAAATTCGGAATTATAAGCGGGTCTATATCTCAGACTATACATATTTTTTTTATTTACGCTGTGTTTGCGTATATGCGCGAAAAGCAGTAACTTTGCAGCGGTTTTAAATTATTACCATATCCTATGAAAAACAATTTCATCTCTATTTTATTTGCCTTATTGGTAGCTACCGGCATGGCGGCACAAGAAAGTTCATTGGCTTATCTGAATCAGCAATGTCCCCAGTTGACTTCGCTCTATCGCGAGGAGTTGAAGAATTGCCATGCGCATTACATCTTCGCGGTCGATGTGTCGTTGTCGATGTGTAAGTACGAGGAGACGGTTCGTCCGGCGCTTGAGGCTTTCGTGAAAGCGTTGCCGATGGGTGACCGCGTGACGATCATTCCGTTTGCGCACGATGCCATCTCGAACAAGATGGGGTATGACGTGACGATCGACGCGCAGACCAAGACCAGCATGGTTCAGATGCTGTCCACTTTGTATCCGCAGGGAGCAGACAAACGGGATCGTCAGTATTTCGATACCGATATCTATTCGGCTCAACAGGCGGTGGCGAAGTCGGTTCAGATGAATCAGCAGTTTGATGTCAATATCATCGTTTTCATCAGCGATCTGTTGCATTGTCCTGAGAAGAATATCGACCGTCAGTTCAACGGCTCGGAGATGAGTGACATGCATACTCTGATGAAATCGGCTTACTGCCCGAACGCAGAGAGCATGGTCTTCACGTTGGAGTTGCCGCAGAGCGGTAGTCCGGCGGGTTATGTGTTCCCGCAGTTGAAGGAGTTGTATGAGGACTGGAACGTGAAAGTGGAGCAGCAGCGCGTACCGAATAATTCGGAGGCGCTGATCCGTCAATGGTTCGACCAGCAGAAGGACCGTATCATGTTCATGAAGTTGCAATCGATCATCGTGCGCGAGAACAAAGCGAACCCGATCGTCGTGAAGACGGAGACGAATATCGACGGAAAGGTAATGGCCCATATCGAATGGAAGGCGACGAAGCTCTATCCGAAGATCACTTTGGATTCGACCTATATCCCCAATTCGAACTTCCGCTTCAAGGCGAACCCGGACTATATCCACTATAGCGAAGCCGGCGAGATGTGTGCGGATCTGGAATTGGGTCAGATCAAGCACAAGGATTTCGGATTCCACAAGATGGCGGACACCGTACATTTTGACGTGAAGTTACCGGTGGATTACCAGAACGAGATTGACAAGCTGCTCGAGGGTCGTCCCGGCGCATTGGCCAACACCTCGGTTTATACGGAGCGTCAGATCTTCACGTTCATCTTCCCGCTTTGGTTCACGATCACGTTGATCATCCTGATCATTCTGTATATCATCGGTGTGTTCAAAGCGATCGGTCGCAACAACCAGTTGCAGTTCAAAGCGAAGATGACCGTCATTGAGAACGACGTGCAGGTAGGCGATATCCGTACGGTGAAGGGAAACGGCAACACGATCTTGTTCGGTAGAGGCGCTCCGAAACCGACAGGCGTCGATGGCGCAGAATGGCAGTTCGAGATCAGCAAGAAGAACGGCAATCCGTTCCTTGTCTTCCAGAAGCCGAAGTTTGTATGGCGTTCGAAACAGGGTTACTGCATCGCGAGCAGAGCGCAGTGCGGCGACGTTATCGGCGGTATCACGGTGAAATGCGGAAAGAGCAGAAATGATACGCCGCACACGATCCGTATTAAATTGTTATCGTAACAACTCAACAATATTCACCATTTAAACTCACAAGTTATGGCAAACGAAAAGCACATTTTCATTGGTATTGGTGGTCAAGGATGTAAGACCATCGCCATGATTAAGGAGAAGGTTTATGAAAAACGCTTCCCCGTAGCTACTCAGTCCAAGAGTCGTCTCCAAGCGATGAACGACACGTACCGTTTCTTGTTCCTCGACACGGACCAGCGTGACATCGACGAGGCGAACAAGCGTAACCGCGCTACGTTTGAGCAAGGTAAGGTACCCTTTATCTCGCCGCAAACGGACTTGATCAACCTGGGTCGCGCTAACCCGCACGCTATCTATTATGAAGCAAAGCAAGATCCGAACAACCTGATCAACAAGCGTATTTTGGAGGCATGCTCTCCTGAGTTGGCATCGAAGATCCCCGATCAGCCGCTGTCCTTTGGCGCGGGCGCGTTCCGTATTAAATCGCGCATTGCGTTCGCACACGCGTTAGCGGACTTCCAGACGAAGTTGCAGGCAGCTATCTCGTCGCTGAATGACGTGAAGACGGTCGGCGGCGAAGACTGCATCATCTACTACTGGCTCGTCAGCAGTTCGCTCGGAGGTACGGGTTCAGGTATCTTCAACGATGTGCTGTATCATATAAACCAGATCCACCATCAGGTAGTAGGTAACGGCGATCCGCAACTCGTTTACACGATGTACATGCCGAAGTTCTTCATCGATGCAAACGCTACCGAGGAGAAATATTCGCTCAACGCGTTCGGTGTGTTCTCCGAGTTGGAGGCGTTCAAGGTAATGAGTTATAATCCGAACCAATACACGGTAATGCACCGTCTGGCGTTCAACAGCGATTATAACCTCGTGGACATGAACAAGCGTTACTGCCCGTTCTACTACATGATTCCGGTAGATATCCAGACGGATAAGGGTACGAGCCTCGGTAGCCCGCACACGATGATCCGCAACACGGCCGAGATGCTGTATCATCTGCATAACGGTCAGGCAGGCGCTACCTTCCGTTCCGATATCGACAACTACATGAACGATATCATGGACAAGAACCACAAGGACTTCCTTGTTCCGATGGGTTATGTATCGCTGCAGAAGCCGAATGAGTACTTCAATAAGTACATGCGTTTCCGTCTGCGTCGTGATATCCTCCGTAGCTGGCTGCTCTGCGCAGAAGGCAAAGAGAGCAAGGTGGACGAGGGCAAGGTGGACGATCTGGCAGCTCTGCTGTTCCGTCAGTTGAATGACGGCGTGCGCGACACGATCGCCTTCAATATTGCCAATTCGGCGGCTATCACCTCCTTGAATGATTTGCTGCAGGATCCGTCCATGACCTCCAAAGAGGAGTTGGATTCGGAGTTGGATCTGGACAACATCAAGCAGATGGTTCAAGCGGCTGTCAACGGTATCGAGAAAGAGATCAAGACGGCAGAGAATCGCGAAGCGTACAAGCATACCATCGTGGAGGGTGCTTGGGAGCAGGCTGAGAGTTGGATCCGCTCCAACGGTCTGACCTATGCACACGACCTCGTGGATATGATCCGCAAGAATATGGCGGAGAAATTCGTTGAGGAGGAGAAAGATTGCGTAGAGCAGAGTGCTATTAACAATGATTTTGACGACGACCTGCAAAAATTGTTCGAGGCTGCGAAGAAAGTGGACTTGGTTGAGAAAGTTCGGAAGAACAACAAAGAAGATATCCAGAATTATCTCAACAAGCTGCAGGAATATGCCGATGCCTCCATCAAGATGGCGATGAAGCGTTGGAAACGCGACCTGATGAAAGACTTCTGCGATGACGAGAAGAACGACGAGTTGTCGCGTCTGAGAAAGCAGATTGCGCTCTTCAAGGACAAAGCCGCCGAGATGGCTCGTGCCGCAGCTAAGGAGTACGACAAGTTGGCCTCCGCCATGGGAGCAGCTCAGATGGATGTAACCACCGTTTATCTGCCGCAACTGGCTAAGATCTGCGACGGTAACGGTTGGATCCAGGACAATATCTTCAGCAAGCTCTACACCGAGTTCGTCAAGGCACAACACGACAAGGCTGAGACGCCGGAACGCGCTGACCTGCTGAAGATGATTGACAACAATATCTACAAAGCAGTCAACGAGAACGTTATCCAAGCGATCAATAAGGGTCAGTACAAGGTGGTTCGCAAAGTGGTTGACGAGAAGACGAAGAAGGAAGAGGCTCGTGAAGATGTACGCTTCTTCTGCAACCCGATCCTCGCGGACGCGAACGTATCGAATGAGAAGATCATCGATGAGTTCCTGAGTCTGATCGAGACCGTCTTCGACAAAATGATGCGCGAGAACAAGACCGTTCAGGAGCGTTGGGAGAACAAGAAGATCTCCGAGTTCTTCGCTGAGCTGACCAATGACGACAAGGATGCCGTTCGTCGCAGTCTGAGTCCGTCGCTCTTCTTCTCGTACAATGCAAACCGCATTGACGTGATCAAGAAAGAGGAGCACCTCGTCTTCGTTGCAGGCAGTGAGGATCTGGCGGTTGAGATGCTCGGCATGCAGAAAGGTAACCCGAAACATCGTTATGAGAAAGCCGACAGCGACGATGTGGCTCTCGTTCTCAAATCGAAGTTCGGTCTCTCGCTCGAGGACTATCGTATCTACGATTCGATCAAGGCCGTTTATGACCGTGCATCGTTCCGTGAGAAATATCATTTCCACCACGATTTCGCACAGTACGGCGCAGACCTGACGCTGGACAACATGCCGGAGGAGAAACTGCCGCATCATCGTACGTTTGCGAAGATGCTGCTGCTCGACAAGTTCCGCAAGGAGATGCATGACTTCTTCTACGTAGATGAATACGATAAGGAGTCGTACATCGATCGGATGTATGTCGTTGATCCGCAATGTGATACATCGTTCAAGATTGCCAAACCCGAGGCGTTCAGCATCCATTCGCAGACCGGTAAACTGGTACTCCGTCTGGAGGAGAACGGTCGTCAGTTATACTACGAGGTAGAAGGCGAAGACTTCGTGGAGCAGTTCGCTAAGTACCGCGAGGCTTATCAGAACTACCGCTTCGGCGAGACCTGCGAGTCGATCCTTCAGGCGCTGCTTCGTCAGACCCAGGAGGGTAAGACCGAAACGGGCGAGCAGATCTTCAAGCATCTGTACAAGGAGAAACAACAGGAGTTGCTCAAAGAGTTGTCGGAGAAGAAAGCACACGCCAAGAAACCGGCAGAGCGTCGTCTGTATGAGGCCTTGTTCAGCATCGTACGCGAAGAGTACAACTACGTACAGAATTTTATTAAATAACGATCCTTAATTCCGCAATTCTATGCTTCCTCTTTGGATAATAGATATCACCACCAATCGTGATCGGAGAGAGCCCTTAGTGGCTCTACTCCGACAGGTGGAGCACGTACATATTTCGGAAACCTTTGTCAATACAGACGATGAAGTCGAAAAAGCGAACCCGGCTGCCGACCTGAGCGTGAATGAGCACGCCGGTGAGGCAGAAGGGGAAACTACGTCCTCATCGGATATGTCAGAGGCGTCGGAAGATCTGTCTAATTCCTTGTCGCAGCAGGAGTTGCAGGACCTGTTAGACCGCCGAGCCGCGGAGAAAGATGCAGTCATCAAAGGCGACTATTGGTATTATAGCGCCTTTGATGACATCTTCGACGGGTTGGGTGAGATCAAACGCGACGAACTGGGAGCGAAGGACAACGTGGCCGAGCGACTGTATGAACTGCAATCGCGCATTGTGAAAGCCGGTACCCATTTCATTCGCCAGCTTCGTCTGTCGAACGCCAAACCTTACCAAACGATCAATGTGATCGTCCTCGGTGACGCCACCGAGGCTTTCACCCAAGCCATTTTCCCCTCTGTAGCAGCGATGCTGCAGAAAGAGAAAGAGCGTATCCTGCAGGCGCATATCCACCAGGGTATGTGCGTCTATGGCGCCCTTTATATACCGTGCAATATCAACTCACGCAAGGTGGAGGACCGCACGAAAGTGCTGCATCTGTTGACCGAGATCGAGGTGCAACACAAACTGCGTGACGTACGCGGATACGACCATGTGATGCTCTATGAGGACGTGCAGAACCGTACCGAATGTACGTACTCCCTGATGAACGAGAAGGATCAGGCGGAGTATCTCTTCCAGTGTCTCGTCCATCTGTTCTACGCCTGCGATTATACCCATCCGCTGATCAGCGGAACTGCCAGCGAGGACCTCTTCTATTTCTCGATGGGAGCGACCTCGATCTTTTTCGACATGCAGGCCGAAGACGCCAATGATGCCAGTCGGTTGGCTGCCCAACTGATGGCGAACATCAAAAAGAACAGTGACGAAGAAGCCTCGGACCGAGAGGAGATCTACCTGCTCAAACCGACTGAGTTCGGAGCCGAGAAATTCATCAACGATATCAACAAAGGCATGATGGTGGATATGCATGATGCAGAGATGGAAGAACCCAACCCGCATCCTGTGCTGCATTACATGCAGAAGAGCCTCAAACGCCTTTACTATTTCTATTATTTACGTCTCTATCCGGCTAAGTTGTTGCGTAGGATATCCGATAATATCGAGCACGCGACCTCGGATCTGCTGGATAAGATGTCCTTACGCTCCACGCGGATGTACGAGGCCTGCGAAGGAGCGGTCTTGCCGGCTATCACCCGCGTACTGTCCAAAGTCCTGCCCGAAGAGGGCGTCTTGGTGGCGCTGGAGCGTGAGTTCTCCAAACTGGAGGAACGTCTCTCGCTGGAGAAAGAGCGTATTCGCGAGGTATTGGAGCATTATTATTGGGACGCCTTGATTGATCCGGAACATCCGACGATTCCCAAGGAACAGCAGGATTATTTCGAGAACTACCACGAGGCGTACCGTACCGATATCGCTACCGGCAACGGCGGCACGGAGCAGGATGCACTCAAGCGCAAGGTCATGGAGCGTCTGACGGAGATCATGTCGCGCGAGCAGACGACCTTGGCGACCGTCAGCCGTCTGTTCCTGCTGGGTCTGGTGACCGTGATGGCGCTGCTGCCGATCCTCTCGCTGATCTCGCCGACGTTCATCGATCTGGGACATGTGAAAGATCACGCCTTCTGGTGGGCGATCGGTCTGTTTCTCCTGCCGGTACTGGTTCAGATCGTGATCCTTGCCCTCTACATGCGCAAACGCAACGCGTGCATTCGCGAACTCAAGACCTATTACATGCATGACGGCTATGCGCGTGTGGCGAACCGTATCGAGTTCGAGGCGGCGGATTTCTACAACAAGATGCTGGCCTTGTGCGACGCTTACCTCAAGCGTTGTACCGCCATCCGCAAAGAGGTGGCATTCGTCGTGCCGGATCTGACGGTCAAACCGCTTTTGCCGGAGACCCGGTTCAACCAACCTTTGCGCGAAGGTACGTTCGATGATCAGGTCATCATGCCGGCATCGGAGGTGGAGGGCTGCCGTATCCGTGTCAACTACCGTTCCGTATTGATGGCGGACCTCGATACCAAGCATTATTTCTTGCTTATCAACCGTTTCAACGACGAGATAGCGGAATTGTTCAAAGACGTGCGCGTGGCCGAGCATCATACCAAACGACTCAACCCGGAGACGCAGGAGTACGAGTTCTTCTCCAAGGAACAGATGATCGAAGAGATGAAGCAGCAGTGGGAGAAACATAAAGATGAGTTCCATGTTAAGTTGCTAAAGGCTATCCGCGAGGAGATGTTACCGCGTGAGAACCCGACCGTGGGCGAGAAACTGCTGCAGTATGAGCGTAAGACGGGTAATATCCACTTGCTGGATAACATGATCAACTATGCGGCTACAAACGGCGAGATCATCTGCGAGTCCGATCTTGAATGCTCGGATGTGAAGGTCAATCGGGATATCTCTTCGCTCCTTCAGACCGCCTTGCCTCTGGCGCCGAACATGCAGCATGCCGAGTACAACGAGTTGTACAAACGCTATCTGTTTATCACCCGCTGGCGCAGTTTTGAGTCCTTCTCGTTCAACCGTATCCTGCCGACGGAGGACTTCGACCAGTCGATCCGTAACGTGCGTGTGTTCGCCGACGAGCAGAAAGCCAAGAAAGAGCAAAAGAAGAACGGCAAGCCCAAGGAACCGGAAGTGACGACCGAGGAGGCTCCGCAACCCGAGCCCTACAAACCGGATATGTCGGCGCTCATCCTCTGGGCGATTTGTCCGGACGATACCTCCAGCGAATGGCTCAAACTCTTCAACCCAAGCCATTTTGCTGAGGCCTATAAGGATCGGCAAGCGATTCGTAAAGTAATGAACAAGGAAGATTAATGCACCTATGATAAACATTGAGATTCTTTTGATTGTCCTTGGCGGTTTATGCGTAGTGCTCCTCGGAGTGCTCGTTAAGAAACTGTCTAAAGTGAAAGTATGGGTAGAGTCGCGGCAGAAAGATAATCAGCCCTTCGTCTGCACCTGTTATCTCGAGAAAGGAGAGGATGGGGAAGCTGCTGAAGTGCATCGTTCCGGTGCTTTCGGCAAGCCCGCTGTCGCTATCGTGAAGGTGGATGAGAAATCGACCCTCAACAGAGGTTATGTCGATGTGCTCATGACGGACATGAACGACGATGCAGAGAAACCGCATTACCGCCGAACAGGTTTTGTCAGCTTTGATCAGGATACGACCGTCGATCAGTACGGCTATATCTACAAGCAGATCAAAGGGAAGAAAGAGAAAGAGGTGATCGGTTACCTCGCGCGTCCGTCCAAACCCAACGAGCCCACTATCTACGGAGAGCGCTCGTGGAAGACGCTGTGGCTGAAATGCGTGCTGCATGCTTATGCCGGTCTGCCTGCCAAAGAAGAGGGCGACCCGCAGCCGAGTCAACAGCCGGCGCAGAAACCCGCGCAACCCGTTGAACATCTGTGCATTAACAGCCCGAGGAAGAAAGCCGTGGCTCCCGAGGTAGTGCCGGAAGAGACGCCGGAACCCGTTGAGGAAGTTGTTCCCGAAGAGGTCGTTCCCGAGTTAACGGAAGTGCCTATCTTGGACGAACCGGTAGAAGAACCCGAACCGGAACCGGTAGTCGAAGAACCTGTACCCGTTGAGGAACCCGCGCCTGTAGAAGAGACTCCGGTAGCAGAACCCGAGCCCGTTGAAGAGACTCCCGAACCCGAACCGGAGGAGACACCTGCTCCTGAACCGACTCCCGAACCCGCGCCTGTCAAGCCGCTCGAGAAACCCGCGCCGAAGAAACCGCTGGCGATATGTTCCTACTGGGGCTTCCATAACTCGAAGAAAGATCTCCTTCCGGCGGAGGCACGTGCCGGTGCTTATGCGCTGCTGCAGCGTTTTGCACCGCGGCAGAAAGTGGCGGAATACGCGTCCGAGCAACCTTACGGTTGGAAAGACACTGCCCTCCTGTCGGCCTTCATCTACACCGTCCTCTTCCTGCTCGTTTATCTGGTCAACTCCGGTATCTTCCAGATGCCGCTGTTGGGCAAGGATTGGCAGTCGGCAGCGATCTTCGTTGGCTATTACTTCGTCCTCTGGGCTATCGTGCGCTACATCAAGATAGACGCCATCGAGAACGCCAATTCCTTCCAGCCGATCTTGGATCTGTTCAACAAGAACCTCGGCATGAAATGGATGAATATCTCGATCATCGTGCTCTGTATGATCGCGTCGGCCTTCACGCTCTTCTATCTGGATTACGATTTCCTGCCCTTGCTCATCGTTATTGCTACCGGTATCACGATCAACATGACCCTGCCGGCGGCGAACCGGAGATGGAAAGTGCAGACATCCTTCCTCGACGACTCGGCTTCGGACAGCGAGGATGAGGACGAGGAACCGACCGAACCGCAGAACCCGCAAGGAGACATCTCCCGTTCCTATGAATGGAAGCTCGATGAGAAATACGATGCTACCCGTCCTGTCAGCGGTTCGCTCACCCTCTATTTCAAGGCAGCGGACGTGCGCGACGTGCGCCATCTCAACCCCTTCTTCGATCAGCGTAAGGACAAATCGGACAAAGAGAACATATTGTATATGTTCCACTTCCTCAAGCGATACAGGAAGACCTTCCTTGCCCGCACGAACTACGTGGCGTACACGATCAATAAGATTGCGGAGAAGAATGACTTCTCGCCGATCGACAAACTGCAGTTCACGCTCGATTTCGTGCAAGAACCCAACATCGCTTTCCTGCAGGCTTCGGAGGATAAGATCATCAATAACTACGATGAGTATATCCGCTATCCGGATGAGACCCTGTACGACAAATGCGGTGACAGCAACAGCAAGGCGCTGCTGGCGGCGATGCTCTTCCATCTCATGGGTCATAACGTGCTTTATCTCATCTCCCGCAAGCATAAGCATGCTGCTGTAGCCGTGGAGGTCAAACTGGCGCAACTCAAGGACGGCTGGTACGGCGATGCTTCGAAGGTCAAGGAGATGACCATCAAGTACGAGGATCGCTATTATATCTTCTGCGAGACGACGGGTGATAACCTCGCCCTCGGTTCGCAAGTACAAGGCATGTCCCTCGAGGAGTTCGACGAGAAGATCTATCTGCCGCTTCGCGAAGATGAGGACGACTGCGATAACCGCGACGACGATAACAGCGAGAACGTGATAGAGAGCCGTATCTATGAATGGAAACTTGATTCGCTCTATGGCAACCAACTCCAAGGCAAGCTGGCGCTTGAGATATCGTCGGGCGAGATTGAAGAACTGCGTAGGCTGAACCCGTTCAATACCTATGGTCAGGACCGCAATACCTATCTGCAGAACGTGCAGTCCATGTTCCAATACCTCAAGGATAACCCCGATAAGATGGCCGGTGTGCGTCAGGTGACGGATTATATCCGTCAGTCGGTCAAGAACGCCGGCTTCCCCGAACTGGATATGCTGCAGTTCGCACTCGATTTTGCGCAGAAGCCCAATATCAAGTACGTGGTGGACGAGCAGAGTCTGCCGATCGAGTTCGCCAAGGAGTATATGCGCTTCCCGGCTGAGGTCTTGTACGACAAGGAAGGTGACTGCGACTGTAAGTCCAGCCTCGCCGCCGCCCTCTTCTTGAGCCTCGGATACAAAGTGCTCTTTATGATCTCCGAGAAACTGAAGCATGCCGCGATCGGCGTCGAGTGCAAGGATACGGAATGGCTCAGCCATCTCGTCGCACCTAACATCGACGACGTCACCCGTGACCACAACGGTACCCTCTATCTCTACTGCGAGACCACCGGCGACGGTTACCACGTCGGACAGATCAATGAGAATGAGTCAATGAAAGATTTTGAACAAATTATTGAACTGACCCTATGATAAAGAACAAAAAAGTCATATCGAAAATCACCACTATGGTGATTGTGCTGGCCGTCATTGCATTGGTCATCGCCAAACTGTACGATATCGCTACCCATCGGCCCTCTTTGGTCTATCGCCAACTGTCGCCCCAGACCATCCAATGGCTCAATGTCTTCAGTCAGGGCGACCCCGAGAGTATCATCAAAGCCGCTCCCGTCGGACCCTTCAACTGGAGCAATAAGGACGATATCGGACAAACGCGCAAACTGAGCAAGTGGGGCAAGGAAGAGGATGCGACAACCGTCGTTTATTACCGCAAGAAACCCGATGCTGAAGACCAGATCCGCGCCAGAAGAGTGCTCGAGAAAGTCGATAATATCATCCTCGAGATCCCTGATTACCTCGGCGAATACAAAGGTCCCGAGAGCCTCAATGGGCGCAAGATAGCGATCTATATCCCCGGCGATGAGAAGGAATACGAGATCTTGCTTAAGAAACTGTGCGAAGATGCTCCCGCGATCACTACCAATGATTTCGGACGCTCGATCATTACGGTTGGACCACTCGGCTGTCAGAACAAAGGGATCATCCTGCATCCCAAGGCCTTTGTTACCAATAATGCCGACGGTGATCCGATGTACCTCAGCGTCTTACGCCGCGAACTGGCCTATTACACCTATATGGCCAACCTCGATTATAACCAGCCTACCCGCCGTCCCTCGTGGTTCGTGCTCGGCGTGGCGGAGCATTTCGCGCTCGATGGCAAACGGGCACCGACCTTGTCGCCCGAGTTGATCAATCGGATCGAGGAAGACTGTGCGCTCAATGCCGAGTTCCCGGCTAAGAATCAACTGAACCGGAAAGGCGGTACTTCCTTCATCCAGTTCTATGAGAAGGCTTTCGGCCGAATGGCACTCGCCTCGATGATCCAGGCTACCTATACCGCGCCCGTCGATAGCACCCTTTGCCAAACGACCGGCATGGACATGACCTCCCTCAAGCAGAGGTGGATCGAGTCCCTGCGGAACGACCCCTTCGCGCTGCAACCCGCTGAACAAGATCAAATGACATATTAACCTATAAACAACGATCATTATGAAAAAAGTAATTAATTTCCTGTTAGTTGCCGTATTGGCGCTTTCCTTGGCTTCGTGCGCCAAAATGCAGGCAAAACATCAAATGCATGCCCTCGAATCTCTTACTGAGAAGGTAGAGAAGAACGGCGATTCGTTCACAAAACAAGACTGGGCAGAGGTCAGCCAAGAGTACGATGAGATCTGCGCAAAGATGAATCAATGCGAGTACACCAGCGAGCAGATGCAAGAGATCGGTCGCCTCAAAGGTCGTTTCTATGCCGCTTGCACGAAGAAAGCCATCAATAATGCCGGTGGTCTCCTCAATGGTCTGATGAATACAGTCGGAGGTGCGATAGACGGTTTCATGGATGGCATGTCCGGTTCCGATGAACAGCAAGAAGAGGACGATGCCATGCTCCGTAGCTTGGAATCGATCTTCGAATAATGGGATTTTTCCTTCCTTTGTGCTTTGTCAGCGTCTTTTGGGCGCTGACATTTCTTTTTATTACGTGCGCGCGTACGCGTTCCTTATAATATAATATATACGCGTACACGAAACACCTCCAAAATCACCCGTTTTCTGCTTTTTATCATATTTTGCCTAAAAAACCTCAAAAATCGTCAAAAATTCGGTTATTGAAAATCAACGAGTTACAAAGAAAATGCATTTTTTATGTAATTTTTTTGCAAAAATATTTGGTCAATTCAAAAAAAAGCAGTACCTTTGCACTCGCTTTTGAGAAACAAGTGTGTTTCGATTTTCTACCGGAGACCCGGACATTAAAATTCAGATTCACCTACGTGGACCTAATTTTTTTGCGCCAAACCGAAGGATAGACGAAGCAAATTGAAAGATTGATACAATTAGTGTAGTACAAGAACTGATCGGTCGCAAGACCGAAACAATTAATCCGCCAAGTTTGGCGGATCCGAGTTCCCAAACAATTCTACACTTGATAAATCGATTATTCTGAGCTATCTTATAATTTCTTTTACAACGAAGAGTTTGATCCTGGCTCAGGATGAACGCTAGCGACAGGCCTA
>CACZEL010000036.1 GCA_902780235.1 uncultured Bacteroidales bacterium
TAGTATTATGAAACACACGATGATTTGGGTGGCAGCGATGATGCTGGCCATGACGAGTGCGGTAAATGCACAGGAAAAAGAGAAGGCAAACGAGGGACAGTTTGTTCGTTGTATTGCGTTCTATAACCTCGAGAACTTGTTCGACACCATTCACGATGAGGGTAAGAACGACTACGAGTACTTGCCGGACGGCGGTATGAAATGGACGAGCCTGAAGTACGAGAACAAGGTGAAGAACATGGCGTACGCCGTTTCGCAATTAGGTACTGACTACGATCCGCGCGGAGCTGCATGTATCGGCGTTGCGGAGGTAGAGAATATCGGCTGTCTGTATGATCTTTGCGCTGAGGCGAACAGTAAGTACAGTCGTCGTCTGAAACCGATTTTGCTGGAAGGTCCGGATCGTCGTGGTGTGGATGTTGGCTTTTTGTATGACTCGATCATGTTCAAACCAAGCAAGGTGAACGGATTTGAGCTCAAGGCGCACTATGCTGATGGCGGTGAGATCAAGACGCGTCTGCAGTTATGTGTGTCGGGTTACTTGATGGGCGACGGAAGACCGGAGAAGATCCATGTGATCGTGAATCACTGGCCGAGCCGTTACGGCGGAGAGTTATCCAGCCGTCCGGGTCGTGACACCGCGGCTATGCTCGTGAAGAGTATCTGCGACTCGATCTACATGAAGGAGCCGAAGGCAAAAATCGTGATCATGGGTGACTTGAACGACGATCCGTATAACCATAGTTGCAAGGACGTATTGAAGGCGCGCAAGTATCGCGAGGAAGTAGAGCCGCAAGGTTATTTCAACACGATGTGGCAGATGCTCGATCGCGGAATCGGATCGTTGGCATACAACGGCAGTTGGAACCTGTTCGACCAGATCATCATCAACGAGCCGCTGATGAACGAGACCTTGGAGTCGGGCAAATGGACGTACTGGAAAGCGCAGATCTTCAACAAGCCGTTCCTGACCGTTCAGGAAGGTAAGGACAAGGGTACACCGTTCCGTACGACCAAAGGCGGTGTATGGCAGAACGGCTACGGAGACCACTACCCGACGATGATTTATCTCATTCGTAAAAAATGAGAAAATGGTAAATGACCAAATGGTAAATGATATGACTTTACAATTGAAAAGAAACTCAGCGCCGATTCGAATGCGGAACTACGGTCGAATCGTGCAAGATATGATCGCGTACGCTTCTGCGTTACCGGCAGGTCAAGAGCGGGATACCTTGGAGGTATATATCGCTCAGTGTATGCGTCAGCGCAACTTGGTTTGGAATCGCGACCAAGAGTCGGGTATCAACCGTGTACGCGAAGACATCATCCGTCTGTCGGGCGGTAAATTAGCCTGCGAGTCCCCTGCTTTTCAAGCACTGATGGGAAACGACGGAAAGAAGGGAAAAGATAAAAGATAAAAGCAAATATCATGGAGGAGAGCAAACAGTTTAAAGTGTTCGCAGGTTCGAAGGGACAGGCTTTGGCACAACGTATTTGTGACGACTTAGGATGTCCGTTAGGAGCCATTCGTATCGACCGTTTCTCGGATGGTGAGTTCTGCGCCTATTTCGAGGAGTCCGTTCGTGGTCAATCGGTGTATCTGGTTCAACCGACCTGTCCGACAAGCGACAACTTGATGGAGCTGTTACTGATGATTGACGCAGCCAAACGTGCAAGTGCGTACAAAGTAGTAGCCGTTATCCCGTATTTCGGTTGGGCGCGTCAGGACCGCAAGGACAAACCGCGTGTGTCGATCGGTGCCAAGTTGGTAGCGAACATGCTGCAGACAGCCGGCGCAGACCGTGTGATCACCGTCGATCTGCATGCTGACCAGATTCAAGGATTCTTCGATATTCCGGTGGATCATATCTACGGTTCGAACGTGTTGGCACCCTATATCGCAGGTTTGAATCTGAAAAAACTGATCGTCGCTTCTCCGGACGTAGGCGGTTCGAAGCGTGCGTCTAATTTTGCGAAAAAACTGCATGTGATGACCGATCGTGAGGTACCGATGGTGATCTGTTACAAGAACCGCCCGGACTTCAACAAAGTGTCAGAGATCCGCGTGTTGGGTGACGTGTACGGCAAGGATGTTGTCATCTTTGATGACATCGCCGACACGGCCGGTACGCTGTGCAAGGCCGCCGAAGTGATGAAGGAAGGCGGTGCCAAGAGTGTGCGTGCGGTAGTGACGCATGGTGTGCTGAGCGGCAATGCGTGCGCACGTATCGAGGAGTCGGCATTGGAAGAGTTGATCTGCACGGACTCACTGCCTATCGATCCCGCTTGTTGCTCCAAACTGCATATCGAGACGCTTGCCGGTTCGATCGCACAGACCATCCGCGCTATTCAAAACCACACTTCCGTGAGTGAGAAAAACGAAAGATGATGAGAAAAAATCTAGTCTTACTAGTCCAACTAGTCTTACTAGTTCTGCTAGTTTCGTGTAATAAGAAAGAGGTAAACACGGCGCGTCCGGTTTTCTGTTCGGACAGCGCGTATGTCTATATCGAGAAACAGATGTCCTTCGGGCCGCGTGTACCGAACAGTTCCGCCCACATGCAATGTGCAGTGTGGTTGATCGAGCAGTTACGTGCGGCAGGAGGCGAGGTGGAACTGCAGAAGGGTTTTATGCCTGACTATCGCGGTAACAATCAGCAGATATATAATATCATTGGCCATTTCAACACACCGGAAACGGCTTCGCGGAGTCGTATCTTGTTGGGTGCACATTATGATTGTCGTCCTTGGTGTGACGAGGAAGCGAACTACGAGGATCGTTTTTACAATGTCCCGGGTGCCAATGATGGCGCCAGCGGCGTAGGTGTGTTGCTCGAGGTAGCACGTCAGTTGGGACAACGGATCGCCGATTCGAGTCTGACGACTCCGGTTGATATCATCTTCTTTGATGCCGAAGATATGGGTTCGCCGCGTGTCTATACGGGCGACGAGCGTGCCGACACATGGTGTCTGGGAAGTCAGTTATGGGCAATGAACTACGAGCGCAAAAGGACTCCGAGTTACCAGTATGGCTTAATCTTGGATATGGTAGGTGCGCCGGACGCTGTTTTCCCGCTGGAAATGTATTCGAGTCAATACGCGCAGAACTACCAACAGAAGATCTGGCGGGCAGCGGAGCAGTTGGGCTACGGAGCGATGTTCTCCAACCAACGTTCCTACCCCATTACGGACGACCATTATTACATCAATTATATCGCCGGCATCCCGTGCGTGGATGTGATCCATTACGACATCCGCAATGCGACCGGTTTCCCCGCATGGTGGCACACGCGCAACGACGACATGTCGAACATCAGCAAACAGACGCTGCAAGCAGTAGGCGAAGTAGTAATGAGCCAGTTGTAAGGTGAAAAGTGAAAGGTGAAAGAGTGAAGGAATTATTACGAATAAAAGATCTGCATGCCTCGATAGGCGGCAAAGAGATACTAAAAGGCGTGAACCTCGTGATCAACGAAGGCGAGGTACATGCCATCATGGGTCCGAACGGAGCCGGCAAGAGTACGCTGAGCGCCGTACTGACCGGAAACCCTGCGTACGAAGTGACGAGCGGTGAGGTGTACCTGAAGGGTGAGAATCTCTTGGAGATGGCGCCGGAAGTCCGCGCACGCGCAGGCGTGTTCCTTAGTTTTCAATATCCGGTAGAGATTCCCGGTGTGAGTATGACCAATTTCATGCGCACGGCGCTGAACGCCAAGCGTGCGTATGAAGGCAAAGAACCGCTGAGTGCGAAAGAGTTTCTGACGCTGATGCGGGAGAAGAAAAAACTGCTGGAGTTACCGGACAAACTGAATAACCGCTCAGTGAACGAAGGATTCTCAGGCGGCGAAAAGAAGAAAAACGAGATCTTCCAGATGGCGATGTTAGAGCCGTGTTTGTCTATCCTGGACGAGACGGACAGCGGTTTGGATATCGATGCTTTGCGTATTGTAGCCGAAGGTGTGAATCGTCTCAAGACCCCGCAAAACGCGTCCATCGTCATTACCCACTACCAGCGTCTGTTGGACTATATCGTGCCCGATTTCGTGCATGTGCTGGCGGACGGACAAATTGTGAAGACAGGCGATAAGAACCTTGCACTCGAACTGGAAGAGAAAGGGTATGAAGGTTTGTAAAGGTGAGACATATGAGCGCGTCTTCGTGAACGAAGAAGTACGGCTTTGCATTGAGCAAGAGGCGGAATCGCATGTCAAGATTCATGTCATCAATGCACCTTTCTCTATCACGGTAAACCAATTGGGGGAAGGATGTCAGACGGAGATCTACGGGCTGGAGCACCTTCGCGGAGAAGAAAACGTGACGGCCGAGACGCATATCACGCATAGCGTAGGAGGCGGTCGTTCGAAGCAGCTCATTAAGTTCGTCTTGGATGACAACGCCCGCGGACGGTTTATCGGGGATTTGAAGATCGCGCAGGACGCCCAACAGACAGAGGCGCATCAGACGAACCGTAACTTGCTGCTGAGCGAGACAGCCGAAATGCGTACCCAGCCTCAGCTGGAGATCTATGCGGACGACGTGAAAGCGACGCACGGTGCCAGCACAGGACAACTGGACGAGTCGGCGCTGTTTTACATGCAGCAACGCGGTATCGACAAACAAAAAGCGCGCCAACTGCTCGTTAACGCGTTTATGAAAGATGTCATTGAAACGATCAGTGATCAGTATTCAGAGATCAGAGAGCAATTACTGAACGCGATTGATGGCGTAGTCGAGTAATTGCAAGAGGCTCGTTTTTTCCGGACAGTCATGGAAGATCTTCAAGGCTTCCGTGGCTTTCTTTTTGAAATCCAGCATTTGTTGTACGGCGTATTCGTCCCCATGAAAACGGAGGACGAAGGCTTTGATCTCTTGGAGCGCTTTGTCGGTCTCGATCGTCTCGCTGTGGGCGGCTAACATTTCGCCCAATTCGCGGATATGCTCCGCTTCATCTTGCGGTGCTCGCCGCAAGGCTTCGATGAGCGGCAACGTCACTTTCCCGTCGCGCAGATCACTCATCGTCGGTTTGCCGAGTTCCTCAAGGTCGCTATAATCGAAGATATCATCCTTGATTTGGAAGCAAAGGCCTAACATGCGACCGTAGTCACGCAGGGCAGCCCGCTGACGCTGGGTACAACCGGCACTCTCGGCGCCGGCCTCAGCACAAGCTTGGAAGAGTTGAGCGGTTTTCTGTTCGATCACTTTGAAATAGCGCTCCTCGTCTATCCACATCGACTGACCGACATGGAGTTGAACCATCTCGCCGCTGGAGAGGCTTTTGCCGAGGTTAGAGACGATCTCAAGAATGCGGATATTCCGCACTTCGGCTACGAGTCCGATCACTTTCGCCAACATGTAATCGCCGATCAGTACCGCCACTTTATTGGTCCATTTGGCATGCACGGAAGCGACGCCTCGGCGCATGTCCGAACTATCGACTACATCGTCATGCACCAGGCTGGCTGTATGAAGCAGTTCGAGGGCGACCGCTGAACGTAAAGTCTTATCCGTCACGGGGTTGCATATCTGCGCCGCCAGGATCGTGAGTAGCGGTCGGAGCTGTTTGCCGCGACGCGAACCGACGTAGGAAAGCACCTCTTGCTGCAGTTTATTGTCTGCCCGCAGAGAAGCTTCCATCAGCCGTTCATATTGCTTCCATTCGGACTCAATCGGTCGTCGTATGTCTGCTATCGTTGCCATGTTTTACAAATCGGGTACAAAGGTACTGCTTTTTTTGCATATATGCAAGAGAAAACGGTCTTTTTTATAGGCTAAAAAGATAATCGAGGGCTTCGGCTGCTTCCTGAGGTGTGATGAGTTGGTTGATCAGCGGTTCTCCGACTTCACGCAACAGGGTACAATTGATGTCGGTCGCGTGCTCGTTCTTCTTGTCTTGCTGCATGAACGCGATAAGTTTGTCGCGGTCGGAACACTTACATTGCGGTTTGCCGTAATAATGCAACATGACTTGGGTCAACTGTTGCAGCGGTTCTTTGGGGCAGCTCAACTTGACGACACTCAGATACAGTTCAGCGATCAGCCCATAGAGCACCGCAAAACCATGGTCGAGCGGAGATCCTTGCGCATGACTTAGTTCTTCCAAGGCATGTCCGAACGTGTGACCGAAATTGAGGGTCTTGCGGATTCCTTCTTCATGCGGATCGGCGGTAACGATCTGTTCCTTGACGGCGATACAATCGGCGATGAGCGGAGTGAGGGCATCGCTATCCATCGTATCGAGGTCGTATTGCAAGAGGCGATCGAAAAGTCGTTGGTCGTTAGTCGTTGGTCGTTGGTCGGCAATAAGGCCGGTCTTGAGCATCTCGGCGAAGCCGCTGAGGAACTGTTTCGGCGGTAAGGTCTTGAGCCATGACGGCCAGATGAGAGTTGCTACAGGGGGTGCGAACAAACCTATACTGTTCTTGAGACCGTGGTAGTTGATACCCGTTTTGCCTCCCGTCGAAGCATCGACCATAGAAAGCAAGGTAGTGGGGATATTGACGTAGTCTATTCCGCGTTTGTAGGTAGCCGCAGCAAAACCACAGAGGTCGGTCAGTACGCCTCCGCCGACCGCGATAAGCAAACCGCGACGGGTGATACCATGCTCAAAGAGAAAATCCCAGATGAGGGAGACCGTCTCGAGAGACTTGGAAGTCTCAGAGACTGTTAGACCGTATATACTGTGAGATGTGAGACCGGCTACGCCTGTGGGAAGTGAGATATTTTCGTCATATACCACAACCACCTGATCCTTGTCGTACCGGGCAAGGATGGGAGCAAGAGCGATAGAGAGATCGGTACAAATCATGGCAGGTAATAGACGTTTTTATCGGTAATGAGCACCCAACTGTTTCCCGGGATCTTGGAGAAGAGCAGCGGTTTCTCATCGGGTCTGCGTAAGGGTCTTTTCTGCACGCCTAACTCACGGGTGAGTTGCCGCACGCAGGTGGCACCTTCTTCATCGATGAGCACACAACGATAGCCTTTCTCGTCGGGCAGCAGGCAGAAGACTTCTTCGCCCGGCATCGTCTCATAGCGGATGATGTCGCCGGAGATGGGATGCGTGTAAGTGGGCTGCTGTTGGATACGCAGAGGCTGCGCAAAAGCGATGAGTTGGTCGTTCATCTTTAGGATCGCGCTGTCGGGTGTAGCTTGACTCCGTTCGGCAGCTACTTGCAGCAAGGGGATCATCTCACGGATCGTTTTCGGTGCGGCACTCTGAGCGATCGTCTGTTCGGCTAAGCCGTTGAGCACCGTTTGCTGCATGGCACGAACGGAATCCACTTGCGGTGTAGCCAGTTCCAAACGGTCACAACGACCTATGAGCGAAGCATCTATTCGTCCTTGGATGGTCTTACCGGCTTTGTACTGCGCTACTTGGCTACGCAGGCTCTTGAGTTCACGTTCGATATCGGTATAGAGCACGTCATAGACCTCGTGCTGTTCATTCAGGAAGGCCGACACCCAACGGCTGTAATCCCAGATGACGATGTCGTTTTGCAGAAAATCGGTGTAGGTCAAGCCGTCCAGACGATAGAGGACGATCGACTCCTTGCGGAAAGTAGGTGCATAGCCGGGGATGGGTTGAAGGGTCAGCGCTCCTTGGTACTGCGCGATGTCGGTATCAAGGCTGTCGGCTGCTTTTTGCAGCGCCAAAAGGGTCTGTTGCTCTTCGGGTTGAAGACGTATGTGTGCTGTTTTCTCGCGGGTATAACGACTCAGGAAATCCGCAAAGAGGGTGCGACAACGGTTGTACCGCTCGGTCATACGCACGAACGAACGATGGATGGAGTCGCAAGCTATCTGCTGACGTTGCACCTCCGCCAGACGCGGTCGGATGAACTTATCCAACTGCTCGTATTCGATCTTCTTCTGACCGTTCGCGAGTTCTTCGAATTGCCATCCGGGCAGTTTTTGGTCATTAGCAAAATGCAGGCAGTTGCCGTAGAACAAACGCGAGCGGTAGAGGAGTGTACTCAGTTCGGTATAATGATGCAGCGGGTCGCGCGTAGGGAGCAGGTCATAGGTGAGGTTTCCCAACTCATAATAGACCGCCGGCATCTCGGGTTTCCATTGTTGATAGTCCATCAGCAGGTAGATGGCCTCATACGGGCTGAGTTGCTTGGATTGCGCCAAGACAACACTGTATTTCTCTTGTGCGTTAGCTGGAGCAAAGACCGCTGCGCTGAAGGAGAAAAGAAGAATGAGGATATGTTTGTAATTGGTCATTGGTCGTTAGTCGTTAGTCATTAGAAATCAAGCACTTTTATCTCCACACGGCGGTTGATGGCGCGTTGTTCATCGCTGTCGTTGGGGACGAGCGGTTTGCGTTTGCCGTACCCCATGATCACCATGCGTTCGGCAGGGATACCACGGTTGAGGAGCCATTTTTCTACTGCCTGACCGCGTAAGGTGGACAGCCGGTCGTTGTATTTGTCCGACCCCTGATCGTCGGTATGAGACGAGAGCTCGATACGCAGGGTCGGGTTCATGAACAGCAGTTGAGCAAGGGATTCCAACTCATCGTTCGAACTCTCCGTCAGTTCGTAGGAGTCGTGCTCGAACTGGATGTTACGCAGTTGGAGAACCATGTCTTTCTGGATCGGCAGCAAGGCCACCATGACCGTTCGTTCGCGGGTATCTTTGCCGGTATAGAAGAGAGTGTCGTAGAACATGTAACCCTTAGCGGAGATCTGCAAGGTGCGCTCCATATTGATTCGCAAGGCCGTATCCTTCGGCGTCGGTTGACCGTTCAAGCGCAGTTGGGCTTCCGGGATGCCGTCACCGGTAAGCGGGTTGATGACACGGAAATGGTGTAAGCTCTTCTTGGGTCGCATGGCGATGTCCAGTTCTGTCTGCGTGAAGACGGTAGGACGTTGGGTATTGACCGTGAGGGTCGTATCTTCATAGCCCTCATGCCGCAAAGTGAGCTGATGTAATTTTCCTAAAGCAAGGATTTCTTTCTGCGATTTCAGGATCGCCTGCGTCTCGCTGTCGTACGTCTGGAGCGTCAATGCCAATTGGTCATCCAAAGCAATCGAACCGAAGTCACGGGTCGTACGATTGTTCAGCGTTTCCGTATCGATGTCGATATAATGGTACGAATAACCAGGGGCTGTGAGCGCAAGACGATAGCGGCGTTGCCGTTGCAGCGGTACTTGCCACCGACCGGTCTGCGTGTGAACGACCGCTTTTTGCAGCAGTTGTTCGTTCATCGCGTCATAGACGAGGACGTAGCCTTGGGCGATCGGTCTGCCACCTTTGACCATGACCAAAGTACCGCTTACCGCCAAGACAGGCTGAGGCTGCGGAGTCGCGGTATATTGGGAAGGGTTGGTCCAGTTATGGTCATCTAACATGGTACTGGTCCAGTTCTGCCATACACCGTCATGTTTCTTACTCTCTGCCCGACGGGTGAAGAGCAGCGTACAGTTGTCTTCCAAGAGCTGAGGCTGCGAGTCTTCTTCACCGCTGATGATGATCGGTGCCGCTTCTGTCCATGTGTTGTCGCGATACCATGCCCGCCAGATCCGGGTCTTCTCGAAACTGCCTTTCTCTTGCGTAGCAGGGGTTCGATGCACATAGAAAAGCATGCTCTCATCGCTACTGATAGAAGGCCATAACTCATCTTCGTCCGTACTGATCGAAGTAATTTTTTCGGGTTCTCCCCAACGCCAACCGTTTGCCCGAACGATATACAGATCGTACGACTTCGCCTGCGGTGCTTTTGCAGAGAAATAGACAGACAAAGAGTCCCAACTCATGACGGAGTGCTGCACGCTCCATCCTTGGTTTTCCAACATGCGAACCTGAGGCAGTTTGACTTGCGCCCAAACGCTGCCTGCGAACGCGAATGCCACTATAAATAAGATAATTCTTTTCATTTCGAGCGCAAAGGTACTACAAAAATCGCAAATGTGCAAATATTTTTAGACGAAAGTCGAAAGAAAAAAGAAAAAAGCCCTAATTAGCCCGAAAAACAGGCGATGGGTTTGAGGATAAGGGTCTCGTCGAGGGAGGGAGCGAGGAAGGTGCGGCGGGCAGCGGGACGACGGTTTATGAAGCTCTGAAGCGGATTCAGATCTATTTGCTCGAAGGAGAGGTCTTCGAGCGTTTGAGATAGTTTGATGTCGTTTGAGGTTGTTTGACGTTGTTGGGCTTGGAGCTGGCGGTAGATGGCGACGTAGGTATATTGGTAGAAACGGGCATAGGGTTTTAGGCCGGATTCGGGCTTGGCGCCGCCTTTGACGACGGTGAAATAATGGTTGAAGAAACGGATACGCCATTCGAGGGCTTCGGGCGTATGGGCATGCTCCAAGGCATGGGCTTGGCGCTGGGCTTGTTTGATGAGTTCGCGGTTTGCTACGCAGGCAGCAGACCAAGTCTTGGGAAAATGGTAGGTGTAGAGTTGGAGAAGGCCTTTGGCATAAGGCATTCGGCGGACAACGATGTGTTTTTTGTAGCGGCGGCCTTCTTTGACCATATTCATTGCTCCCCAGAAGGCTTCGTAGAGGGCTACAGGCACAAAATAGCGCACGCCTCGGGCTCGAGGTGCGGAATTGGGCGGGAGCTGCACATAATGGCTAATAATGCCTTTCAAACCCATTTGAACGCGTGTTTTTAAGTGCCTTGCCATATGTTGATAAGTGATTGTATATGTGTTGGTTATATGCTATCAAAAATAAGTATGGTCTAGGACACCCCTACGATACCCTGCTTCCGCCTCCTATTTTGACCCTGTTTTAGGTCGGAAAGATGAGAAAGGCGGGGGAACGATGCCGGATGACATCCGACTCAATTCGAAGAAGAAGTATCTTCCTAAATCCGCTGCAAAGGTACAAAAATATTTTGGAATATGCAAATTTTGAAACGCGAAAAGTTAAGTTTTTTAATAAAAACTTGCACATATCGAAAAAAAGTTGTAATTTTGCAGCGCAAAAGCAAAAATAACTTTATGTTTAATCTTTTAAATCTTAATCTTATGAAGAACAAAATCAGTTTTATTGTCATTCTTTGCACGTTTTTTGTTATTTCGCCTTCTCTAAAAGCACAGCTGGAGGTACAACAATCGGGCAATGTGAGAATCAATAAAAGTTTATCTATTAAAACGGAGCCGAATACCAATTCATTGCTTACAATAGGGACTATTTCGAATATAGAAAGCCTGTCGTACGGCATATACTCCCATATGAAAACGAACTATTCTATGCCAACCGGTCCTGTTGTCAGTATTTTTGGATTTGCTGATGCGCAATATTCCACTAGCAACTTTCCTATAAATAATCTTGTAGGAGTATATGGTAGAGCCTATATGACTTCTGCCAACTCCGGTAAGTTCTCGGCAGGAGTGGTAGGTGTGGCAAATTCATATAACGGCATCGGTGTTTACGGAGCAATTACTCCGACTTCATCCTATACATATACTCTTCCTACTACAAGTTACGGTATATATGCTGGGTATTTTGCAGGAAGTGCAAAGGTTACCGGGACGTTATATGCCACATTAAACAGCACTTCCAGCGACTCTCGTCTTAAAGAAGACATTCGTGATTTGAATAGTTCGGCGACCGATAATCTCACTTTATTACATCCGGTAGAATACAAACTGAAATCGGATTCTGTACAATGTGTGTATATGGAGGATGCATATGAATTAAAAGTGAATCACTTCGGTTTGGTAGCTCAAGAAGTGCAACAAATATTTCCGAACCTCGTTTATGAAGGCAGTGACGGCTATCTTTCTATCAATTATACAGAACTGATACCTGTTCTTATCAAGGCGGTACAAGAACTGTCTGTGGAGGTAGAAGAATTAAAGAAACAAATATCCGAATCAAAAACTCATAAACAGTAACAAACATGAAGCGATATTTGGTATTAATTCTAAACCTTTGTGTTGCATTCGGTGCGTTGAGCAATATTCGCTTAACAAAAGAAGAGATACAGATTGCGGCATTAAGTTATTATCAAAAAGTCACGGCTAATTCTCCAAAAGAATATTCAGTTGGAGAACCTGAATCTTTTTCGCTTCTTGGTCTAGCTGAAATGTGGCTTTTGCCTGTTAATGACTGTTGGCTATTGGTTTCTTCTGACAAAAGAACGGAAGCAATATTGGCACGTTTTTTGACATCGGAGAAACCGGATTTATACGCATACCCTCCTGCTGCGCAATATTTAATCAGTTGCTACGAACATAACATTGCATTTGTTCGTGATAGTTGTAAAGATTGTCCTATTCGTTCATCTTGGCGTGAGTATACTGACAAACATGATACCACATTTGATAAATCAAGAGAAAGGCTTTCATCTGTTGAGCCATTACTTGGAGAAATGGCATGGAAACAGTCAAGAAACAATACTCCACCAGCAGACTGTTCCCATATCTATAATAAATTTTGTCCATATATTTCAACAAGCGATACGACTTTATGCGGTCATGCGGTAGCTGGATGCGTAGCAGTTGCTTTAGGACAGATAATGCGTTATTGGAAATGGCCATATTCTGCCTATGTTCCCACAACTGTTGGCGGAGATACTAAAGAATTAAAATTTTATAATTGGGATGTTATGCCATTGTTACTGAACAACTCAACCAATATTGCATCTGTAAATGCAGTCGCCGGTCTCCTTAGAGATATCGGTTATGATACGGATATGAATTATGGAGAATCATCTGGAACCTCAGATAATAAAGCTAGAGAGACTTTCGTGCATTATGGTTATGACGACAATACCATGACTTTAAGATACAAATTGATTACACCCGGATGGACAAATATTCTACATTCTGAAATCGCAGCAGGAAGACCAGTTTATTATGGTGGATATGAAATGCAAGGAGGAGGACATACTTTTGTTTTAGACGGCTATGATGCAGGTGATTTATATCATGTAAATTTAGGTTGGGGTGCTTTTTACAATGATTACTACCTTATTGATACGTTGTTCCCTGATTTGCAAACAGCAATTTGGGGAATTCAGCCTGCTGCAAATTATTGCTCTCCATTAACAATACAATCTGTTACGGGATCTAAGTTCTGTATTGCTAATGCAGGTATGGTTACATTAGATGCAGTACAGATGCAAAATATCACAGATGGACGCATTTTTTCAGAAACGGGTATAACATTAACTGAGGGGACTTCAATCGCGAATGGCTGTCATGTCTTATTTGATATAAAACCTATTCCATGTGATCCTCCCGGAGCACCTGCATTTAATAACCATAGATATATGGAGAACGAAGAAACGGTAGTCGAACATATAACAAATCAATACGCGCAAGATCCTCCACTTAAATACTTGGAAATATACAGCATTGATGGTAAACTTGTTCGGCAAAGTTCAAATATGGAGACAGTAATATCGTCACTCTCCAATGGTGTTTATATCGTAAAGGCTATTATGGAAAGTGGTGATTTTTTTCAGTCTAAAATATTAATACAAAAATAATTAAATTTGACTTATGAAGAATTATAATTTTCGCATAATGACCTGTTTGATGATAGCAGGTATCGTTGTGATTTTTAGCGCATGTGACCATAATGCAGTAGAGCCACAAGCTCATGTAGTAATGCTCAAATTCAAAAAAACGGAATACAAAAACCACATACTTGCGACTCATAGTGAAGGGTCTGATTCTATCGTGGCTACTCGTTTTAACAAGTGTGGCGAACCATGTGGTCAAGCCGGCTATTCTCCCTATTGGGATTTGCCAGACAATTGGTTGCTTGTGGATTGGAAATGGCGAAACTTCCCATATACTTCAGGAGCCGTTTTACTAACAGAACGAACGTGGGAAGAATATCCTTCCGAGACTTTCCCCTTGCCCAAATGGTCAATCACCGAACCCCACGTCTTGCAACCGATTGAGAAAATTTATTATATCAAAGCCACTAACTTAGCAAAATATAATCAAACGACGTATTCAAAAGAATTATTGGGCTTTATCGAAGAATTAGGCGCAGGTGACAATTGTGCCTGCAATCGTGTCGAATGGGCAGATAGTCTATGGAGCATTATACAATTACAACTATCTTCTGTTATCCTTAATAAAGACATAGAGAAAGTTAGTCACTAATTTTACAATTGTTTTTAATTCTTTTTAATAAAAAACGCTCTTGGTGGCGTTTTTTTTTGCATATATCGAAAAAAAGTAGTACTTTTGCAGAGCAAAAGCAAAAGTAACTTTATGTTTAATCTTTTAAATCTTAATCTTATTTAAAGCGGATGTAATACCATGTGAATAACTGGAATAAAAAATAATATTGCTATATGAAAAATTCAGTTCCATTTGTAATGCTTATTTGTTTATTCTCTGCCTGTACATCGGAGTACCTTCCGGAACGCGCGAATGAGATAGTGTCCGGAATTGTGACAAACAAAGAGGGAGTTCCTCTGCAAGGAATTCTGATTACTAAGTATTGGGATCAGGAACTAACTCAAGATGTCATTAATCAATTCCGTGATTCATATACGAACGACAAAGGGGAATACAGCATATGCGAGTATTCTCGCTACACAAAAAACACAAGTTCTACTACATTCTATCTTGTAGCCACAGATCCAACCGGTTTCTATCAAGAACAAAAAATCGAGAGTATGATGGTTTATTCTTATACTTTGGACGCTGCCGACGCAGTTGGTTCCGCAACGGTTAATATCGTGATGGAGCAATAAGCCAAGTAAAAAAAATATATTAAAAGAAGTAATATATGAAAATCAAATCCGTTGTCACATTGCTTTTACTTATCGGTATTTCTTCGCGAACCGTACATGCCCAGCAAATATTAAAACCGGCTGAACCGAATGATATCTGCTTGGAAGCATGGCAGAAATATCACAAAGCCGATGTCCTTTGGAAGACCGGATGGGGTTTATTCGGCTCAGGCGTAGGAATGACTATCGGCGGAATGCTTTGGATGACCTTGGCTCCAGATCAATGGCAAGGCAGTAAATGGACGCAACATCCGGGCTTCTCCATTATGTGTTCCGGCAGCGGAATATTCTTTGCCTCCATCCCATGTATCGCCGTCGGACAAGTCCGTCGCAAGGCAGCGATGAAAACATATTTTGACAATCATTGCTCGCTGGAAACATGTGAAGATATAAAAATCAATTATAAACGTGCAAATACATTATGGAAAACCGGTTGGGGACTATTCGGTGGAGGAATAGGGCTTTGTATTGGAGGTGGTCTGCTTTGGGCATGCACGGGACAAGGGTATAGGCCACCTTCAGAGCGAGATCCCGTTCAGACTGCTGCAAGCATAGCCGGGTTTTGCACGATGATTGTCGGTGGGTGTAGTGTCATGGCTTCTATCCCTTGCCTTGCTGTGGGACAAGTCCGCCGCAAAGCATCATCCCAGATGTATCAAGATCATTGTTCTCATGATCAACCCCCGTTGACATTTAGTATTCAATCATCCGCTAATGGTCTCGGAATAGCGATGTGCTTTTAATTCTTTTTAATAAAAAACGCTCTTGGTGGCGTTTTTTTTTGCATATGTCAGAAAAAAACAGTACCTTTGTGCCCGATTTTAATTTGGAGTAGTATGCGTAAATATGTTTT
>CACZEL010000037.1 GCA_902780235.1 uncultured Bacteroidales bacterium
TATTTTTGCAAATACAGCACATTATGAAAATAAATTTTTATAAAAAACTTACTTTTTTTTTGAAACTATTGCGTATATCAGTATTTTATAGTACCTTTGTCGTCGGAAACGGTGGTCAATGACATCGTTATTTCATAACTCGTATAATTGCCACGTTTCCTCCTCTCCCCACCAGGCGCGCTACGTTAGCGTCTGTCGGGGACCCCAAAAAATAACGAAAATATATTATGCAAAAGAAAGACAGTAAGAACTCAATGTTTGAGATGTGCCCGGTGCGAAATGTCATCGCACGGTTTGGTAACAAATGGGGATTCCTTGTGCTGTTGGATATCAATGAGCGCGGCACGATCCGTTTCAATGAACTGCATCGCATCATTCCTGATATCAGCACGCGCGTATTAAGTAGTACGTTGCGCACGCTTGAAGCGGATGACCTCATCGTCCGCAAAGTTTATCCAGAGATTCCTCCTCGTGTGGAGTACAGTCTCACACCGATGGGCAAGGAACTGGTACCCATCGTGCAAGAATTGACAGCGTGGGCATCCAAGAACTTGCCGACGATCATGAAGCATCGTCAGCAGTTCGATGTGTAAGCTTTTCCCACGTTAGGGATTGGAAGCACGTTTGAGCACTTGCGTCATACAATGGGCAGCTCCGTAGCCGTCAATAAGGCTCTCCAATGGAATCCATTCCACGGTCACTCCGGCATCCGCCAAACGCTGTTGAAGTGCTTTGCTCTGCCCTGCTACCGCCATGATATGCCGAGGTGCGATAGTGAGATAGTTATTGGCATAGTGCATCTCGTCCTCATGATCAATAGGAATGATCTCAAACCCTCGTCCGCGCATGTACTCAACAAACGGCAGGTCTTTCTGCAGCAAGCTGTACGGCTTTGTGCCGGGTTCGCGTGCATAGATGTCGCAGGTGTTAAATTCCGGCTCTCCTGGCTTGGCATTCAGACGACTGCTGACCATAGTACACAGGTCGCGGTCGATGATGTTAAAATGCGTATCGAGGTGCATCTGCATCTGCCAGCGTTTATGGTCACGTACCACGACGATCGTGTCATGTCCGAAAGCGTCCGCGTCCATGATCTGACGGATTCCCTCTTCGTTGGTACGCATACCGCAGCCGATAAACGCTACTGTTCCTGCAGGAATATAATCGCCTCCTTCGAGACGTCCTTCACCTTCAATACGCAGCACAGGCGTCAGTCCCAAATGCCTGTAGCACAGGTCGATGATAGAGGTTTCCGAAGCCCTTTGCGGGGAGTTCATGCGGCAGATGATATGTCCGCGAGGCGTGGTGATACTCTGGTCACGCGTGAAATAGAGGTTCATCAAGGGTTCATGCACATACTCCGCCTCCACGCCGGTGTTGTTATCCGCAGGCAGGAGTCTGACCGCAGGACGGAGCAAAATACAGCGTATCAGGTCTGAACGGCTCATTTGGGAGAGAATCTCCTGCCGATAAGCCTCAGCATCGGCTTTTTCTTCATCCGGCATAGCGCTAAGGTCGTATGTCAGCTCATGGTCTGCCAACATCCGCAAGGTGTCCATCGACACTTCGTTCAGGATACCCGTTACGGTGTGAACCCGAATGCCGTTCGCCTCCAACAGGCGAATGTAAGTGCAATGCTCTTCGGCTGCTTTGTCCACATCGAAATAGTGTTCAAACAGACCTGCCGAGGGATGAATGACCCCATCGAACAACTCCTGTCCGGGTGTGTGCATCAGTATCACTCCTGCCCTATCCCACTCTGCCCGAGGATAGTCCATGGATACTTGTTCTTGCTGACGCTGCATTGTGCATCCAGCCATGATCATCGCGACACACACAAGTGCCAATATAAAATGCTTTGTCATATATATGCGATTTTGCATGCAAAAGTACAAAAAATTAATGATTTTCATCTTTCTCATTTATACATCAAAGAATCCTAATTGGCTGATAGCGGTTAGCATACGATTGACATACGCGCTATCCGGTGCAGACCAATGGAATCCCAAACGGAGCAGGACAGCGGAGGTATAGCGGTTATCACGCTCGATGGTGACTGCTTTCTGTCCATGCGTCATGTCTTGGTATGCCAAGAGAGCGGACATGAGGCTGGCTTTCTTCGGGTCTTTGCTGGCCTCGAGAATCGCTTGCTGGAACTCGTCTTCCTCCACGTAACGGATGGACTTGCCTATCTTCTCAAAGCCCGCGAGGATATCGCCCAAGAGGTCGGTATGGTTGTTGAAGGGTTGGAAGACATTACACTCCTTCGGCGTAGATGCAAGTAGCACGACAGCCTTTGCGGTCTCGTTCACCGGTGAGAACTCCGCCGGCGAATCGTATTCGTCTATCAGACAGCAGCCGAGCGTGGAGAACACTTTGAGTCGTCCCATGTAACTGTTTGTCTGGAAGTTCGCCTGGAACTCACCGTCATAGCTACGCGCCGCGAGGTTACCGACACGCATGACCTTAGCGTTCAGTCCATGACGAGCTACCGCTTCGAGAATGACACGCTCAGCGAGGAACTTCGACCGCATATAGCGGTTATCAAGGAACTGACCGAAGTACAACAAGCGTTCCGACAGTTCGGGTACTGCCTTGCCGTCACCGCGATCTACCCATATCTCTCCGACAGAGGTAGTGGAGATATGTACGAGTCGTGCGCCGGTCTTGAGACAGAACTCCACGCATCGCTCCGCACCGCCGATATTCACCTGTTCGATGTCGTCGGTCTTGGAGAAGTGCTTTACGTTAGCCGCGCAGTTAAAGACGGTGTTGATATTTACCATTTGGTCATTTACCATTTGGTCATTTATGTCGCTTGTCACATCGCCATTGACAACGAAGAGGCGGGAACCGAAGAGCTCATCAAAACGTCGGTCGAAATAGTAGAAGAGCAAGTTACGCAGACGTCGTTGCGCATCGTGCTGGTCTTTTCCGCGAACAAGACAAGTGATGGTCTTGGCGTCCGAATCAATCAGTTCGCGCAGGACATGGATGCCGAGATAACCGGTAGCACCGGTGAGCAGTACATTGCCTAACTCCTGACGCTCTCCGTGGAGGAAGGTATTGAGGTTATTGCGTTGGAGGATGGCATCGATGCCGGAGTAGTCAAACGCTGCCTCTTCGGCTTCGTCTGCACTGTTATCAGACGTCGAGAGGTCGCCCGAGAGGAACTGAGACAGGAGACGCGGCGTAGGATGGGTGAAGATATCACCGTAAGCGACATGCTTTCCGGCTTTGTCCGCTTCGATGATAACACGCGTAACCATGAGCGACGTACCGCCCAGTTCGAAGAAGTTATCCGTAGCACCTATCTTGTCCTGATTTAGGATGGACGCGAAGATGTCACAGAAGAGTTTTTCGTTGTCATTGGTCGGCGCTACGTAGTCGCGATCGGTGTCGGTGAGTTGCGGAACTGGCAACGCGCGTTTGTTCACTTTCTGGTTCTGGTTTAGCGGAATAACATCAATCTGCATAGTCGATGCCGGCACCATGTACGGCGGCTTGCGATCACGGATAAAGGCATTGAGTGCCTGAATATCAATCTTGGTATCGCTGACGATATAGGCGGCTATATATTTGCCTCCGTTCGGATAGTCAAAAGCCTGCACCGTAGCATCCTTGATACCGGGATACTCTCGAATGACCGCTTCTACTTCTTTGAGTTCAATACGGAAACCGCGAATCTTCACCTGACCGTCTTGGCGACCGACAAATTGGATGTTTCCGTCCTCCAGATAACGCACGACGTCACCTGTTCGATAGCATCTTAGACCATTCCATTCGACATAGGTCTCTGCAGTCTTATCGGGGCGATTGAGGTAGCCACGACTGACTTGCGGACCACTGACGAGCAGTTCGCCTGTAGCCCCTACGGGCACACGATGCAGGTCCTTATCAACGATGAAGAGCCGGAAGTTATCCAGCGGTTTGCCGATAGGGATATTCTTCTCTTGCTCATGTAACAGGTAAGTAGTTGTGAAGATGGTACACTCGGTCGGGCCATAGGCGTTATGGAACTGGTAGTTTGCCGGCGGCGCAAGAGTCGCGAGTTTCTCTCCTCCTACAGATAAGTGTTTCAAAGAGTGGTTGTCGCAGTTCTGCGCAAACTGGTACCCCACCTGGGTCGTCATGAACGAATGGGTGATTCCTTCGGCTTCAAAGTAATGATTTAAATCAGGCAAGTTCAAGCGTATATCCTCACCGATGATATAGACTGCGGCTCCGCATGTGAGCGCCGGATACATATCCATCATATTTGCATCAAAGCCGTACGAAGCGTATGCCGCCACTTTGTCTCCGGCATGCAGGTCGTAGTAACGGTGGTACCAATGACAGAACGCCACGAGGTTGCGGTGCTCGAGTTGGCAGCCTTTGGGCACGCCGGTAGAGCCGGAGGTGTAGAGGAGAATGAATAAGTCCGAAGGATTTATATTTGAGATTTGAGATTTGAGATTTGAGATTTGAAATTTCTCTAATTCTTTTGTCAGGAGAACCGGACCTTCATATTCGTTCACGATGGAACGGAGGTCGGGATCGGCAATGAGGAGGGACGCGGACGCATCCTTCATCATAAAGTTCAGTCGCTCTGCCGGATAAGACGGGTCAAGCGGCTGGTACACACAACCGGCTTTGAGTGCCGCCAAGGAAGCGACTACCATCCATTCGGAACGGTTGATGAGGATGGAAACGACTTTCTCTTTCGTATCGTTGCCGATGACCTCTATGATCCGTGCAGCGATGGCGTCCGTGCGTTCATCCACCTCTTTGTAGGTCAAACGGACGTCGTGATAAACGACCGCGAGGTTATCGGGCGTCTCGGCTGCTTGCTTACGGAAGAGCGAGACAATGGTCTGGGTGTCGTCATAAGGCACCTCAGTCTGATTGAACGAGTCGAGCACCGCTGTCTGTGCTTCATTAAGAAGCGAGATGGCACGCAGAGGCGCGGTAGTGTTCGCCGCAAAAGCTTGCACGGCGTTTGCCACCGACTGCGCAAGGTTGGTGATCAGCGCTTCGCTGTACCATCCGTTGTCGTACTCGACCGCAATACTCGGCACGCCGTCCATGGGCATGATATAGAACGCAATCTTGAATTTCGGCACGTTCTGTTCCATGGTCTCGTCCGCAAAAACAGGCTTGCCGAAGACGGAGTAGTTGCTCAGCACGCCCATCTGGTAAGCGAACATAATCTCCGCCTTGAGGTCATAATCCGCCGCTACGCGCGCAAAGGGATAATCCTCGTGTGCGAGCGTTTGCTCGAAGGACTGCGCGTTCTCGCGGACGAACTCCTCTACCATCTGGTTCGCTATCTTCGTAGTCAGCGCAAGGGTGTTGACAAACATTCCCATGGTGTTGTTCACCCGCAGGTTGCTTCGTCCGTTGGAAATCGTCGTGATGCAGACATCATCTGTTCCAGCAAAACGTGCCAAGGAATAATAGACTGCACTCAGCAGCACAGCTGCCGGCGTCACGCCTAATTGCGCAGCGTATTTTTCCGCAGTAGGCATATCGAAAGGTACGCACACGCGTCCGTTCTCGCCTTGCGGCAGGGCATTGGTGAGGTCCGGTTGAATCTCGGTGACACTCTCGATGCCGGTGAAGCGCTCGGCGAAGAAATCCTTAGCGGCTTTGAAGGACTCGCCATTTTCAGCGGCTTTCTGCTCCGCCACGAACTGCGGATACGAGCACATCTCGGGTTCTATCTCTTTGCCTTCCAGCAAGTCGCAGATCTCATGGATGAAGAGGTCGTACGAGGCGCCGTCGCAAACGAGGTGGTGAATGTCGCTCAACAGATACAGGTTCTTCTCCGTACGCACGATGAAGAAACGGAAAAGCAGGTCTTTCTGCAGATTGAACGGCTGTACGAACTCATGTTTGAAGCCTTCCATCTGCGCCTCTTCGAGTGCTTTCTCGGGTACGTCGATAGCTGCTTCGTTCATCATCTTCTCGTCAATCGTCTGGATGACGTCGGCTTCTTGGGTGGCGAAATGCACGAAGAGTTCGGAGTGGTTGAGTACTGCCTTGCGGACCGCTTGCCGCAACGCCTCCGTCTCTACGTCCAAGGGCATCTGAGTACAGATCGGCACGTTATAAAGCGTCGAGGTCGGGTTCTTCATGCATTCGAAATAGACGCCCATTTGAGCAAAGGAGAGGCCAACCCCCGTCCCCTCCCTAAAAGGAGGGGTGGTTTGTGCGTCGCTTTCTCCCTTCCCTATAGGGGAGGGTTGGGGAGAGGCTACTAGTTCTTTCAATATCTCATTCTCAATGGCCTGCAACGTGATGCCTTTAGTCATCTGCTTGGCATCGAGTTGCACGCCGAAACGCTTGTAGATTTGCGTCGCTAATTTGATGGCAGCGATAGAGGAGAGCCCCATATATCGGAGGTCGGTCGTGATGCCGAACTCCTCCATGTTGACGATTTTCGCGATGATGTCATGCAGCTCCTGCTCCAAGACATTCAGCGGAGCTGCAGCCACTGCCTCCTCTACTTCGGGTTTCGGAGCTTCGGGTTTCGGCAGCGCACGTTTATCCACCTTCTGGTTTGGGTTGAGCGGTATAGCATCTATCTGCATCGTCACAGCAGGCACCATGTAGGGCGGTTTGCTGTCACCGATAAAAGCATTGAGATCGTCGATATTGATAGTCCCATCGCTTACTACGTACGCGGCGATGAACTTACCGCCATCCGGGTAGTCGAAGGCTTGCACGGTAGCATCCTTGATACCGGGGAACTCACGAATGATGGCTTCTACCTCTTTGATCTCGATACGGAAACCGCGGATCTTCACTTGTCCGTCCCGTCTGCCGACGAACTCGATATTTCCGTCCTCGCGGTAGTGAACGATATCGCCGGTCTTATAACAACGCATGCCATTCCATTCCACAAAGGCCTCTGCCGTCTTCTCCGGCTGGTTGAGATAACCGAGTGCGACCTGCGGTCCGGCTACATAGAGTTCGCCGTCCGTGCCGGTCGGTACTTCTTGACCGTCCTGACCGACCACGATGAGTCGCGTACCATTATCGTTCGCTTTGCCGATGGGAATATTGGGTTCGTTTTGGGTCACGAAGAAACTGCTGACATAAACCGTACACTCCGTCGGACCGTAACAGTTCATCAACTTGTACGAAGGAGGATCAAGACTGATGAGTTTTTCGCCACCCGTTCCGAGCCACTGCAAGCCCGGAATATCGGGATAATTGAGCACAAGCTGCGTTGCCATCTGCGTAGTCATGAAGCAGTGAGTGATGTGCTCGTCCTGAATATATTGGTTGAGTCCTTCCAGATCAAAACGGATGTCGTCGCCCACGATGCAGATGGTCGCGCCCGCTTTGATACAGCACCAAAGGTCCATCTGGAACGCATCAAAACCATAACCTGCATAAGTAGCGTACTTGCTTTGCGAAGTCAAGCCTATTGTACGGACATGAAAATCCAGGAATGCCAAGATGTTCGCTTCGCTCAACATGACGCCCTTTGGAATACCTGTCGTACCGGAAGTATAGAGCAGCACAAAAGCTTCATCGCCGTCATACTTGGAGGCATCCTCCCGCATGTATTTCAGTCGTTCCTCCGGATAGGTACCGTCCAATGGCATAGCGGTCAGACCTGCTTTGGCGATGGCGATAGGAGTCAGCACCATGAGTTCATTACGGGGCACAATAAACGCTGCCACTTTGTTGCCGCAACGGGTGACATACTGCGGATCGAGCGTATCCGACAGACGGTCTGCCTCAGCGAAGGTGATGCGTTTGTCTCCTGCGATACAGAAGATATCGTTCGGACGCTCGGCTACGTGTTTTTTGAAGTAGTCGATTAAGTGTTCCATATTATTCTATCGTAAAAAGGTTATGAAAACCGCTCATGCGGAAGATATCATTCACGTCCTCATTGAGGTGGGTGATGCGAATCGAACCGCCTTTCGCCTCTGACTCGCGTTTGAGTTGCATGAAGAACCGTAAACCGGCAGAAGAGATATACTCCAGTTGTTCACAATCGATCTCCAGTGCTTTGTCAGCGATTGCCAACACTTGGTTCAGTTCATCTACTTGGTTCGTAGTCGCGGTAGTGTCGAGTTCGCCAATGAGGCAAACACGAGTCTCTTGGTCATTGGGTTGAATGTTGATTTTCATATCTGTAACAGTTTAACGATTTAACAATTTAACCATCCTCAGGATGTTCTTTTCCTTCTTTCGCTCGTAATGCATTTCATCAACAATCTGTCGGATGAGATGTATTCCCATTCCTCCTATCTGACGTTCGTCGATTGTTTTGTTATTAGGAGTATGCTCCGTAGGGTCAAAAGGCAGTCCGTCATCCATTAACTGAATAGTGAATGCCGAATCCTGACTGCTGAGCACTATTTCTATATCGTTGGCCTGCGAATAATGAAGGATATTCACTATAGCTTCTTCGGCGGCCACTTCGTATTTCTTGAGTGCTTTTCTCTCCATTCCGATGCATAGACCAAAAGAATGGATGGCATTTCGCAATACAGGCCACTGGTCTTCGCGACAAGGCACATTTATCGTCATAGGTAGGACGGGGCTCTTTTTACAAATAGTCATGAGAGTGATGTCGTCTGTGGGATCCGCCTGACCTATAAAGTGTTTGATTGCATTTGGCAAGTCCTCGTTCTTCGCCACTATGTCCGACCATCGCTTAAGGCCTAACATCTCTCGCTCGCTGTTATGCGCTTCGGTCACTCCGTCCGTATAAAGAACAAGGGTATCTCCTTCGCCGAGCATGCACCCCTGCTCCACAAAACAATATCGGCCGTCATAACCCAACGGAATGTTCGACTCCATCTGCAAACATCTGACTTCTGACGGCTGAATGCTGACGGCTGAATGCTGATTGACAGCGGACAGTTTATGTTTGATGAGCGGCGCACAATGACCGGCATTGCAGAAAAGCAGTTCCCCGGTAGGAATGTGTAAACATCCGATAAAAGCCGTCACGAACGTCAGGGAGGGATTATTCTCGCTAAGAATAGCATTCATCTCTTCCATGATTTCTTTTGGAGAAGTAGCACGCACTCCTGCTGCGCGGAAGAGGTTAACTGCGGCACTCATGAAGATAGCTGCCGGAACACCTTTGCCGCTCACATCGCCGATGATGAACCATAGCTCATCTCCTTCGCGATGGAAGTCAAAGAGGTCTCCTCCGACTTCGCGCATCGGAACCAAGAGTGTTTGCAGTTCGATATCGCCGTTGCCTTGGGCTTGCTTCTTCTCGTTCTCGTCCTTCAGGATGCCCATCTGGATGTCATGGGCGATCTCCAGCTCGTGCGAGAGCACCTTTTTCTCCGTCTCCAGGCGTGCGTTCATTTGTTCGTCTCGCGTGATGCGGCGAATCAAGAGTCCCACGACGAGAATACCTAACACAAACACGCCGAACGGCAACAAAGTGCCTAAACGGAGAGATTGAATAATATGACGTTTCGGAACGGCAGTCACCATTTTGATGTTGATTGGTTGAAGGGTCTTGCTCGTGATGATCCAACGATTGCCAAACCCGTCCGCAGGTGCCCCGTTACTCATTGCCAAAAGAGTCCCGTTGGAACCATAGAGCATAAACACTGCCTCTTCAAATGGCTTGAATTGCTCTAATAGATTATGTATCCAGTTCAAACTGAAATCGATGCCAATGACGCAAATCAGTTTTCCTTCTTCATCCCGCATGACCTTTGAATAGGTGTAGATTGGTTCATCAAAATCATCATCCCTATAAGGCGTACTCCAATAACCCTCAGTGCTTTGTACGGCTCCTTTGTACCACTCACGCTCAAAATAATCATGCTCCGCATTACCAAAAGGACGGGAAATAATCGAATCCTTCGTACGATAGGATGTCAAACCAAACCACTTCCCTTCTTCAGGATAATAATACGGTGGAAAAACTACATAGCAGGAATAAAAATTCGGATAGCGGTTGAGGAGTTCGCTTGTCTTGTCGTACAATTCATCCGGGTCCTCCAGGCACTTTTTCACTTTTTCTGCTATCTGAGAACTGGCATCCAGCGCATCGAATAGTTCAAACCGCAGTTTCTCTTGCGCAATCTGCATCTCAAGATCCATCTTCTCCTGCAAACGGAAAAGCGCCCTACTGTAGGACACGTAAGATTGCACTCCCATACCGAGAAGTAGGAAAAGGGCTGCTAAGATATGGATATACTTAAATCGTTTCATAATTTAAATATGCCGAGACCGTTCAAAAAAATGAGTACGATAGCGATGGGTACAAGCCATCGGAGTGCGAAGACGAACGCCGGACGAAGCCACTGTTTGTATCGTTTTTGGCTATGTGGTACCAAGTCATTGTCTTGGAACGGCATAAACCACCCTATGAACAGCGACATCGCTAACGCGCCGAATGGCATCATATAGGTCGTAACGAGGGTATCGCTTAACTCAAAGAGATTATGACCAAATAGTATAACACAGAGCAGGCACACAATCAAAAAGGCACCGCCACCGTTTTGACCTGCCTCGTACGGAAATTTCCAGATATTTCCCAAACCGATAGCACTGCCCGCTGCGGCTAATATGACACCCAATTTGGAATTAAAACCCGATTTATTTGATTGTTCCATAAGCTTATCTCGTGAATTTTGCGCGCAAAATTACTATTTTTTTTTCATATATGCAAGTTTTTAATCTCTTTTTCTTGTTTTCATGTATAATTACGCAAAAAGAGCCCGGAATTAACGGGCTCTTTTCGCTTGCTGATATGGAACAAAAATTAAATTGCTATTTCCTCGATGCACGGACCGATACATCTACCTGCTCGGCACGTGGAATTCATTCGGAATAGACTTGTGCGGCGGTCTCGCAATCGTTGCGAGCAATCGTGTGGAGCTCATGATTTGCCATGAGCCACGAGCGCAACTGCGCCCTTTCGCTATATTCCAGAAAATTGGTCATCTCCATAGACGTCAATTACCGGCTTGTTGTTTGTGTATCTGCGCGATAGTAAAGCCAGGAAGGGTTTTACAGGTGGTTGTTAGGTAGGGATTGTCCCCCTATTTAGTATGCATTTACCCCTTACCCCATTCCGTGTCGAATCCGTGCCGTTGCCGTGTTTTGCACTACCAAGTGGAGTAAAGAAGGAACAGAAATAAGGGAATTCCGATTGCGGCGCAAAGAAAGCCGCTGCACGCTCCGCCCATTCGGGGTGCTCGCGCAAAAAGAGAATCGTATAGTGTTGACTAAATGGCATCTGCGTCATTATTACGGTATTAGTTACTAATGCGGAACTTGTGACCCCCTGCAAAGCCCGACCGACGTAGCTCTGGAGATGAGTGGATCTGCAGAGGTATATAGGGACGCCAAATAAAAAAAGGTCACAAAAAAATGGAGGGTTTCCCCTCCAAATTTCAAACAAACTCTTGATAGTTGTCGGGAGTGATAGTTTGGAAAGTGGCATCGGGGTACGCCTCGCTGAATGGCAAAGGCAGACGAGCCACTTTACCGGCTTTCCACTTATATTCAAAGGCAGAAATTTGTCCGTCGCACTCCTCAATCAGATCAATCTCCTGCTGCTTGATTGTGCGCCAAAAATATTGCTGCACAAACTTGCCGGAATAAGCATGGCGTTTTCTACGCTCCACCATCATCAGATTCTCCCACAACGCGCCCACATCATTACGCATCTCCAGAGGCGAGAAATTATTGATAATTGCATTGCGCACGCCTGTGTCAAAGAAATAAATCTTCTTGCCTTTCTTGATCTCATTGCGGGCGTTACGGCTGAACGAGTCCATGCGGAACACTACAAAACATTTCTCCAACAGATCAATATAATTCTCCACGGTCTCTTTGTCCACCCCAAGCAGGTTTGCCAGCTCGTTATAGGAAACCTCATTGCCTATTTGCAACGCTAATGCCGTCACGAGTTTACGGAGCACGTCCGGTTTCTTGATGCCTTTGTACTCCAGCAAATCCTTGTACAGATAGCTATTAACGATGTTTTGCAGTAACATCCGTGCATGCTCCGAGTGGTTGACTATCTCTGGATATGTACCGTAAATCATACGGAACTCCAAGAGCCTTTTCTCCTCTCGCTCTGACGTGTGTGCCGCTAACTCAGAAAGCGAAAACGGATAGAGATTAAACTCCAGCAACCGTCCCGTGGCAGGCTCGTTGATGTCGTCTGCCAGTTGTAACGAGGACGAGCCGGTAACATAGATCTGTGCATCCAGATGCAAGTCTCCAAGCATCTTGAGAGTCATACCTATGTTACGCACGCGTTGCGCCTCATCAATGATGATCGTGGACGCGCGTCCCATCAACGCAGCCAATTCCGTTTTGGTTCGGTTCTCCAAGGCTAAACGGTCGTCCATATTGTCGCAGTCAAAGGATAACACATCCGGCTGGTCAGTGGTCAGTTGGTGCAACAGAGTCGTTTTGCCCACTTGACGAGGACCGAGAATAACCATGATTTTCTTTAACGAACTGAGCGATTGCAGTTTGGATGCAAGCTCGCGTTTAATCTCCTGTGTATTCATAACTTTTTTGTATGGTATTCTATGTCTTCGCAATACCCGTTCCCACGGTGCTCAGACTCAAAGCCAAAAGTCACTTGGCTTTTTCATGCTGCAAAAGTACAACAAATTTTTGAGACCACCAAATTTTATGGCATTTTTTCGGTTACAATCACAATAATTTCCATTTTTTCATGCTGTTTTTGGTGTTTTTCTCCCGGTCATCTCTCGGTTGTGAGTCGGTCATCGGTCGGTCAAGGGTTTATTAATTTAATGTCCTCCCTTTGCCAAAAGTAACCTTTAGATGAGGATGTTTATTGTTTGGCGTCCTCGGCCTGCTTGCATCAACAAACAGATATGCGACCAACTGAAAATGTCAGACACTGTCTGGCTTTTTGGATACATAAGATAAAACTTTCTCATATTCCACGATATACTTGCCTATCTGCCAATATGCTTTGGTCATGGTGGAATTGATATGCTTTGCTAATTGAGAGCGAGCTTCCTGCAATACACATCAAACACCCGATGGACTTGCGTGCCTTAGGGAGAGTGATGTCCGCCATGGGATATGTATCCAAGCGTTTAGGGAAGACTCGTGCACGAGGATTCTTAGTTATTGAAAATCAGGTAAATAGCTCG
>CACZEL010000038.1 GCA_902780235.1 uncultured Bacteroidales bacterium
TCGACTTGCATGTGTTAGGCCTGTCGCTAGCGTTCATCCTGAGCCAGGATCAAACTCTTCGTTGTAAAAGAAATTTATAAGATAGCTCAGAATAATCGAATTTATCAAGTGTAGAAATTTTAGGGAACCAAATTCATATTTATGATTTCAAATTTATGATTTCAAATTTATGAATTATTTTTTTCAGTTCTTGTACTACACTAATTGTATCAATCTTTCAAAGATGTTTTCTTCGGTTTGGCGCAAAAAAATTAGGTCCTCGTAGGAGAATCTGAATTTTAATGTCCGCGCCTGCGGTAGAAAATCGAAACTCACTTGTTTCTCAAAAGCGAGTGCAAAGGTACAACTTTTTTTTAATATGACCAAATATTTTTGCAAAAAAAATGCAATAAAAATGCACTTTCTTTGTAATGAACTGAAAACAAGCAAGTTACAAAATACGCATTTTTGAGGGTATTTGAGGCGAAAAACGCAGAATATGCTATATTATATAAAAAGGCACGCGTACGTGTACGCACGTGTTTTATATATAAGGAACGCGCGCAAGCGCGCACATGTGCGCATACGCAAACAAAAAAAAGATCATTTCCGAAGAAATGACCTTTTTCGAGTCAGGCGGTAGGCCTTAGGCGTTGCGGCGGCGGGAATAGCGGAAGGCTATGAATCCTGCAGCGAAGAGGAGCATGACGAGCCACGGAGCATCGCCGACGGGCTGCGGAGTGACCGTACCAATAGGGTCATCTTCATCCGTAGGATCAAACGGCGATGAGTACGCGGCACCCTCCGCCAAGACGACGGGTTGTGCGCTTGCTCCTGCGGTGGTCCTATATGCAGAGGTAGTCTGGAAGTTATAGGACGGCATTGATGACATAGCCACCGAGGCTGATGCGGGAGAATAGGAGGCTCTGTATGCAGATCCGCCATTTCCGGCAATGCCTCCTCCTGCGCCGCCACCGCTTCCCACACCGTGGACTTGCGAGGCAGAAACGCTATTGAGCGGTTTATAGCCCCAAGAAGAAGCAGCCTGCGGGGTCCGGTTATCAGCATACGCGACGGATTGCGTGTGACACACGCCACACAACATCCACAGCATTAAAACATACCTTATCAAAACAAACTTATTTTTCATTTTTTCGTTTCCCCCTTTCCTCATCTGATTTGTTGTCCATACATTGTGTAAACATGTCCATCTCGTATGATGAGTACATGTCCGTCCTTGATCAGTTTCAGGGCCTTCATATCGTTGGTTCGGATATCATCCCATCCTGTAGCTATCGGATCATCCTGGTTACCCTGTCCGTTGGGGTTGAAGCCCTTACGGCGGATGAAGTAACGCGTCTGATGGCTGACTTCGGGTGTTTCTATTTCGAGTCGGATACCATCGAGGATCAGTCTTTCGGTGTCGTTGAGTGCATCGTAGAGCACGAGTTCGCCATCTATATTATTGACGCCGGTGAACCAGAGATAAGAGATCGGCTCAAATGGCAGTTCGCTATTATAGAAGGAGATAGGCACATTGACGATGACGTCACGCAGGTCAATACTGAGTCCGCTGTTTCCTTCCACGGCGTAGATATTAAACGGCGTGGCGGGTGCGGATGTTGCGGTATAGTTATCAATATTGATGGTCGTCAGTGTAGCGTCCTCGCCTCGTATGATGGCTTCGTTGAATCCTTGTCCGAGCAGCAGACGCGAGGTGCAGCGCTTGGAAGCAGGGTTAACGGCGGTGACGGTCATGATACCCTTTTGGATTGATGATTTATGATTTATGATTGATGATTTATAGTTTTTAGGCGCAGAGGCAGGTTCCGGGAGAGGACGGGTAATCTGGCTCGCGGCGGTGACGATACGGTTGGTATTGAGTGTCACCTCGAGGGACGTATCAGCGTCGCCTTTCTTTGTCAGTACGATAGCATGCATCGGCGGCAGGTAGCGCGTCAAGGAGCTGATAGCGTCCGCTTCCTCCAGTGCGCCCTTGGTAATCGTCAGATAATTGCCGGAAGCATTCATATAACCGATTTCGTCCTCCAGAAGCGACGTATTATCGGCGATGAATCCCCAGATGTCGATATATCCCATGGTGGGGTTACCGAAGACGAATGAGGAAGCGGCCACTCCGTTGGAGAGTGTATAACTTCTGCCGGTAGCCGCCTTGCCGGGATAGAACGCCATCTTACCGACCTTGTCCGCACCGCCGGCAATCTCTTCACGTTTTTTCTGAAGTCCGGACTCATAGAGGTCATAAACTTTATCACCGTATTTGGTGTAGTAATAGTAGGTATCGTCGTTCTTGGGCAGGCGCACCGCAGCGTCACCATTGGAACGGGTGCGTGTATAAACCGCCCATCCCTGAGCCGGTTGCAGTTCGAGCGAGAGTGCGTTGGTTACTTTGGACCAGGTAGCGGCTTCCGTCTCAATTGTATCCACAGTAGCGGTATGATTCTGATGAATAGCATCGCGGCTGTAGAGAGAGAGCCAGAAGGAGGCGTTACCGGTATTATAGTTACGTCCATCCGCGTCGAACGGTCCTATTGCCCACGGGGATATCTCCCCTGTGATGTCGGCGTTGGCCATGAAGATATCTCCGGATAGGAGTCCTTCTATCGGGGCAGAGCGTAGTGCCCACTTGTCATGGGGTGCGCTGAGGTCGGCAATCACGCTGTCGTATTCGAGTCGTTGTTGCTGGCTGAGTGCGCCACCCGGCAGGAATCGGATGGAATGGCAGGTGTTGTATTGGAATCCTACCTTCTGGATGGAGTCAGCGGATAGTATGGAAGCCGGCATCACCGGGTACGGTTTTCCGTCCGTCATCGGCGGTATGACCACATAACAGGTTGATAACGGGGCGAACCGTGCATTCTCGTGTATCAGGGCGGTATTTGATGAGTTAATACCGATCCAGTTATCGGGGTTGTTCCATCTGTTATCTTCGGTCTCCGGGGCCCATCGTAGGTGTTTTGGTACGACGCTGATGGTGAACGGGATCGTACCTATCGGACAGTCGTCGCCTAATCCTCCCCATCCGGATTCACCGAGGTTGGACATCATCTCGATACCGAAGGTATAGCTGTATCCTTCACGCATACGATAGGTCGTCTCTGAAGTGTGCTCAATGAGCAGTGTATCGTTACCGTTTCGGTAATAGCCTGTATTCTCGCCGCCCTCCAGGTTCCAGTTTCTATCCGGTTGTAGCACGATACGGTCCACTCCGTCATGGAATTCCGGGTCATTGGTGGATATGAAATCAATCTGTTTTATCGCCACTTTCGGACCATCCGTTCCCGGGAACATCATCAGCGAGTCGATTGGAATCGCCAACTCGGAGTTCGCATGTTCCACATCAGCGAGAACGACGATCGGGTATTGGGACTCTTCTTCGGACCGGTTGAGTCCACCGATGATCATCGGCACGCCCTGTCCAAGACTGGATTTGAGGGCGATATGTACCGGTGTCGGGCACACATCGATATTCAAATCCTGCATTACTTCGGATCCCGAACCCGAAATCGGGAAGATGGTATATTTCACCGAGTCGTTCACGGGTGTGACGATTGTCATGTTCGACTGATAGAGAGTCAGGTATCCGTTGTTCACCAGGTGAGTAAGGATGCGGTATGGTTCTTCGGAAACGGACAGTACTATTCCCAAAGCTGTCTGTATTTTCTCCATTTCCACTTTATTTACGTCCGCGAGCGAGCGTGCGAACTGGTTGGCATTCGGATCCCCGCCATACAAGCCATCGGCTCGTAGGATTTGTATCACCTTCACGATATCTTCGTAGTCATAGCCGTATGTAGTTGCGCTGGTAGCCTTCGTGGTATCGCCGTAAAGGAGCCAGTCGTTCGAGCAGGTACCTGTAACCTCAACCGGGGCGGTATTATCCATGAGCAGTGTACCTTTGACGTGCAACGAGACATCATAGAGGGTATTGGCGCACATATTCTGCACTTCCTTCTCCGGCATCTCATCGCCATTGAGAGTGAGGATCATACGGTTTCGTACTTTCACCTTACGCGTCAGGGCACACTGGCTGGATAGCAACTGACTAGAAGCCCCCGCCATGTGCACGATGTAGGTGTCATGCGACGACATCTTCGCCGTATGTATGACATAGAATACCGGACGGATGGAGTCATCGAGGTGCTCAAAGACGTATCCCTTACGGAAGACAGGTTTGGAAGAATCATCCTTATGTGCTTCGAATGTTCGCTCAAACCTATCCACCAGCTCCTGAAGGTTCGGGAATATGGAATCATTACCCTCTGCCGGTGTGTAGTGGCGGTTCGGCAAGTTAATCTTGCCATAGACGGTATCCTTTGTGGAAGGAGCTATAGCCGGCCGGGTAACCTCATTGTCATAGCCGTCCTCGAGTCTCAAGAAGGTAGTGTCATTGGATTTTGAGATATCCTGAACGGTATAATATTCCGATCCCAAGTTATATATATCCTCTGTAAATCCCTGATAGTCCACGCGTAACACGACGTGTGTGAGCGAGTCATTTTCGTTCTCGTTCTTACAGGTCGTGTTTGCCTGATAAACCATCAACGGCGGTTTGGTAGCGAAGATGCACATGTCATCGATGATAAAGTCATTACCATCATCGTTCGCCGCCATATTATATACGCGTACGCGGAACTTCGTATATTCTTTGTTCTGCTCTATCGGGAAATAGATCTGATACCACTTGTTAGCAGCCGGGAGGTCACCGGTCATATACGAAGTGATGTCCTCCCAAACAGAGCCATCCAGCGAACCTTGCACGGCAAAGGTGAAGTTCGGGCAGGTCTTGCCATTTTGGTTATATGGGTTTCCGACGAAACCGGAGAAGTACATCTTCTGTCCTTCGCAGAGCGTAGTGTCGAGCTCAAGTGCCGCCACTTGTCCGGCAGATGACATACCGTCGCAGAAGATCATATATCCATTTTCGGCACTGCCATGCTGCTCCATCTTATGCCAATACTGACCAAATTCCGGAATACGGTTGATGAGGTTATACTCACCCATATTCGCCAGGTTTTCCAAACCATTCTTGTTGTGCGGACGGTTATCCGGCAGGGCTGCCGTTCGCGGATACGCAAATCCGTATGAAGCATCCGCCCAAGGCAACGGTTTCGGATAGACGGTATAGTGACGTCCGGGTTGGTTGTAGTCGAAGTTCAGACGCTCCAACACCTCGTAGTGTTGCTCAATTTCATCATTGGTAATGATGGCTTTGTCCACACCGCCTACTCTCGCCTCCAGCTTCGGACCGTATTTATTCACACGGTGATAGATGATTTTATAGCGGCATATATTGAACCAATAATCTCCTGCTACCGGATCCTTCGGATCGGGATCACCCGGAGTACCGGCAGTGGCCGTTTTCACGCTGCGTGCGCGCAAACAATATATAATTGTATCAGCATCCTTTCCGGCAGGAATACTCGTCTTTTCAGGCACGGACAGGAAGTCATTTGCCTCTGTAACGGAGTATGAACACGAAGTATAGGTTTGCGTCTTAGGGTTATAGGTGTACCATTGGCATGGGGCATCCCATCCTCCGCACCAGATCATGGAGTCCTTACGGGCGTCTGACCAACCGGCTGTAGCCCAATTATCGTCCCTCATGTAGTATCCCAAGAGGGACTCTGAGTGTCCTCCCTTTTTGATATTATCATAGCTATAACGATGATCGGTCTTCAGAAGCAGACGATTACCTAACGGAGCCATCATCACATGGTCCTCCAGATATCTCTGACCTTCATACGCCGCATCTAACGCATATTTATAACCTTCCATACGTTCCGCCATTTCTGTCCACGGGTGGAGTTCGTATATCTCACGGAGTGAGAGGGTCGGCTCCGGGATATTCTGCATGGTATCCAATTTCGCTATATCCACCTGGTTCACATCCTTCATGGACAACGGCAGGTTGTCGTAATAGACACTGAGGTCCACCGCGTAGGTCTCAGTATCTTTGTTCTGCGGCGGATAGAGCATCGGGGCTTTGGACGGAGGATCCTTACGGGCGTTATAATCCGCCGATGGATAATGGAAAACGGTATAGCGTCCCTGAGTCACGAGTTTCTTTCCTTTGGAAGGATCCTCCGGATCTACAGGCACCGAGTCTCCGATGATACGGAACGGGAAGTTCCATCTACCTGTATTGGACGGCTCTGTCTGCCATCTCTCCGCAGGTATATCCGTATCCTCTTCGCCCGGCTGGAGCGAATACCAACGCCACCAGCCGTAGAAGTTACGCTCACGGATGGGCAACTCGACACGCTGGTCGGTCGATTGGGCGGCGTTGGACGGGTTGTAATAATAGAGAATCGTCTTGTTCTCATGTACCTGTTGTACGCCGTCCTTCAGATCGGCACCCGAAGCACCTTTGGAGTGCACGAGGTTCTGGTTACCTGCGTATTGGAAGCGGCTGGATTGCGCCACCTGGAGGCGGAAATTGATATAACGAGATGTTCCCTTTACGTTTATCACATAGGCTATGTTGATATTTGCCGAACGCGGTGCACGGATACCATTGCCCTTACAATGCACGGTGATTGTATTAGTGCCCAGGTCGCTGATTTCACACCAATCCGGCGCATTACCATACTCATCGGCCAGACGAATATCCGCATAAGCCGGATCGTCCAAATGCATGTCATCGGTATGCTCGTCCGAAGTAGCAGAGGAAGATACCACATTGCCATCCACATCCAGTATATTCGTACCTATCTTATGTTCGGTACCCAACGTAAAGGTATGTGTATCATTCGCTCCCGTGACTTCCGGAGGGAAGACATAGTTATATTCATCGCGATCAACATAACAAATCAACGAGTCGAATGGTGCCTCGTGATACGTCTTACGGATGAGCGGAATCTTGAGGTGCGCGTCGTTGACGGAAGTGAAGCTGCTCCATTTATCTTTGAAGCGATATGTCGGTGCTCCGGGTTGCAGCGAAATCTGCACATCCAGCGTATCGACTATATTGACATACTTGCCGCCGTACTGAATATCCGTCGGACTGTCTCCGGCAGGGGTAACGGTGGTAGTAAGGTTACCGGTATTCGTCGATTTGCTCAGGCCGCTGGCTCCTGGACTAAAGCGGCTGTCGGAGATAAGGTCGATGGTATAATTCGTTTTCCAGTCATTGCCGGCAGAGATAAGGTCGGCGATATCATTCTCGTCTTCCCGACCGCAGTATGTCAGCGTGTTGTTGACCAGCATCGAATAGATGCGGTATGCTTTGTATCGCGTTTGGACTGAGGCACCGCTCGTAGTATTGTAACCGAACACCAACTCGTCATAGTTCGGATAATCACGGTTGTTGAGGAGGTTGTACTCCTGTTGCAGATAGCTCCACGAGAAGGTGGTAGCTTCCTCTTCATTCGTGGTCAAGGAGAGCGTTGGTACACCACCCGGTGCTGTAAATTTCAGCCAATTGGTTTCTCCATACTTGAGTTTCACTTGCTCCTCAAAGTTGGCATTCTCGTTGACTAACTCGTTGACATACACATAGGTCAAGGTAGCGGGACCGGTGGTCGCTACGTCCGGTTCGGAAGAACCGTTAATGACGAAATAGCGATCCACTCCATACTCTGTCTCGAGTGTGAGTTGTTGAGCAGCCTGATCGACGTAGTCATATTTCCACGGCGTGATATACTTGGTATCACTGTTCTCCGCATTTGCAGATCCTTTTACCAGTTGTGTCTTTCCGTCTTCTTTCTTATAGAGCGTTGATCCTTTGAGTTCGTACTGACGGAAGATGAGGCCCCCTGATCCCGCCATGATATAATAACGGTTTCCGTTCGCGTACGCGGACCAAACCAGCTCCGCATCACTCATCGTGGATTGCATCAAAGGCACACGTCCGGTCACCGGATAAGTCACTCCTTCTACTATTGCGGTAGAGTTGATACGGAGCGTGTCGTAGTTTATTCCTTCGCTGTTACCGGATTTCGTCACGAGCGTCACATGGTCGTTGATGGTTTGCGCGGCATTGACGCTGAAATAGGCGGAAGGAGATCCGCTTGTGAACGTACAGTGTCCCTGAGCGAGTTTGAGCGACGGAGTAACATCAACGGTGTTCAATATCTCCTCGCCGAGCACATTGCCGTCTGTATCAAGCAACTGGCGTGAAAGAACTTTCGCGAGCGTGAAGGTCAGTCGTTTAGAGTCACCCGCCAGCGGGTTGAAGTTATAAACCGGATACTCAGGCGTCAAAACCAGTTTGGTCTCCACAGCTCCGTGGTGAGCCGTTTTTGTACGGATGATGATGTCCCTGTAGCGTGAGCCATCGGGAAGGACATGCAGTCCGGGCGCGCCCTCTTTCCAACGGCCGTAGTACTCTTTGATCTTTACCGGTCCAAGTGTCCTGAGGCGGATACGCAGGGTATCGACGATGTCGATGTACTCACCCTCATAAATGACATCAACCGGGGTATTCAAACCGCTTTGGATGAGGCGTCCGAAGTAGTTCTTGTCCAACCGGTCGCCGATCATGTGGGGTTTGTCTTCATCGGCGACGGTTCCCAAGCTCTCCACGCGTGCATCGCGGATAAATTCAAAGGTCTCCTCCAAGCGGTAGTTGGCGTTGAGACGCATCGTCATGTAGTCGGTAATGATCTTATTCGGGTTCGGGTGGAAATAGACGGTGTCGTCATCCAACTTCATCATTGCCATGAGTTGTTTGCCGATGAGTTTGGACCATACTCTTTCTTCCGTCTGCTCGCCCTGGTGAATACCGAAGACTATTTCGTCTCTCCACTCTTCCGTTGTGTCGGGTATGACGACATAATGCTCATCCGCCACGCGAACACGGGAGATCTGGAAGACGGTTGCGTTTGCTTCCGAAGCGTCGCCGTCAAATTGGTTATCGGCAGCATTATATTTAATCCACGGCGCATCGTGGTTGGAGCGCTCATAACGCGTAATATTCCCTTCGCCGTTTCTTCCGAGATAGTGGGTGGAAGATAGCTTGACGTTCTGAACATCCGCCACGGTGTAGTCCGGCCATCCGTTTCGGCCGCCGGCACCCGTCGATTTGAACAGACCCGCCCACGTATGGTTTGCGATGACCGTATTCGGGTCAGTATAATAGAGACCGAGGTACTCTTCCTCTGCCGGAGCGAAGTTCTCGTAGAAGAGCAATGAGTCCACGGCGCCATAACGCATCTCGCGACGCGGATCGAGGACCACTTCGTCGGCTGCACACTCCGCACAGGGATCAGGATGGGTAAGCACCTTGAAGGTATTGATATAGCGGTTATCCACATTGTACGCGTTCGCCATACCTTGGTAGGCATCGGTCCATTCGTCGATGTGCCGTGCACGGGAGAAACGCGGAGCATCTGAGCCCGGATGGGTGAGGAAGTAACGCTTGCCGTCCGCTTTCTTGAACGAGAGCGCCACGTGGATGGTACCGGTATAAGTAGCTTTCGCGTAGAGTGTCGTCGTGCCTGGTACCAAGTCGATTGAGTCGCCCGGATGATACAAGACATCCCCATCGGGACTTGTTGCCCAGCCATGGAACGTAAATCCTTTCACAAGACGCGCATCCCGAGCGGCGACTTTAGTCTTGCCGTACATCGGATATTGATCTGCGATAGTATCACCTGTGCAACCGTTGTTGTTATAATGAATATGCCGATCGGGGTTTGCAGGCACGAACTCGATAGCGCCGTTCGGGTCTGTACTGTCAATGTGAATACGTGCCCAACCATCGCAGTCGATGATACTACGTCCGCCTACAACGGGCACATCCGTACCACGTACCATCACACTCCAGCCGGGGATATCCGCGCCCTCGTCGTGTTCGTCATATTCGGAGCCGGTGAACATCGTAGCTTTGATGGTCAAAGCGGCGTATTCTGCCGTGATATGCCACATCTCCTCGCAGGTCCAGGTCTTGTAATCATCACTCGGACGCAACTGGATGTTACGGCCGGTATTGGTCCGCAAAAAATAACCGCCCGGTTGGAACTCCACACCGAGGTTCAGTTCGCCCGTTTGCGTCGTATCCACCATCATCTGACCGTACGCACCTCGTGGAGCCGGAAGACCCAAATAGTGAATCGGCAAAGTCTCTATCTTCTTGAACTGCGAGTTAAACGCGTCACCTCGGTCCGTATGGCAATACTTGTTCTTATATCCCACGTAGTAATACGTACTATCGGGTATCGGAACAAACATATAATCGCTTACATAGTACTTGGTCTCTCCAAGACGCTCCATGCAAACCAGACGGTCGATGGTATAGATCTTCTTCTCAGTGGTATAGCCAGCTTTATTGTCGTTAAAGTTTTTATTGTACTTTACAAAATCCTGCTCGTCGTAAGCAAAGAAATACGAATCCGCGCAAGTAGAAGTAACCGGTTCGTCCAAGACATAGAGACGGAAGATGGTACGTTTGGTAGGTTTGTGTTTGTCATCCGCAAACGCATACATAGCCTGGCCGGGCTTGGCGGTCTGTTTTTTATCCGTAGGGTATTTATAATCCGACAAGGTGGTGTTGAAACTAACCACCGAAGCATTGGTGTAAGATAAAGGAGCGTTGCCTCGGGGTATATCGAGCCAATACACTTCGCGGTAAGGCATGTCCAAGAAACCATATCCTTTCTCGCCGTTGAACTTAGTACCTCTGCCCATCGTGTTATTCGGGTCAAAGGAGGTCACCTTATCGCCGCGGTCGGTCGGCACAACAAAGATGGCGTTACAGATGTTGGCATGGTCTGCCTCTCTGGTCAAGTAGCCTTGGTACATAAACGTACTACTAGGAGAACACACTAAGGTATAGGAATCGCCTCCCGGGTTGGTACTCCACATAGTATAGGCTATACCATCTATTGGATAGGTTTTCCCGCCACTTTTGAAAGGCACAGGATCGTCAATACTCCAGATAGAAGGAGAAGCGGGTTCCGTTGCACCTGCATCT
>CACZEL010000039.1 GCA_902780235.1 uncultured Bacteroidales bacterium
ACCTCCTTGGTGTTCGTCAGGCGCACACGGGCAACCTTACGCATCGCGGAGTTAGGTTTCTTCGGGGTCGTTGTGTAAACACGTACACAAACGCCACGACGCTGCGGACAGCTGTCGAGCGCAGGGCTCTTACTCTTGTCCACCAGTTCTGCTCTTCCTTTTCTAACTAATTGTTGAATTGTAGGCATTTTGTTGTTTTGTTTAATTGATTTTTGTTAATAAATGTTCCTGCTTTTTCTATTATATACGCGTGCATGTTGGCACGGTTCGGACGAAAAAGCTTGCAAAATTACTACTTTTTTTTGATATGACCAAATATTTTCTAAAGAAAATGCATTTTTTCTTCATTTTTTTTGATTTTGCAATCTTTGGGTAGCAATTTCACTTGCACATCTCGCAAAAAAGTTGTACCTTTGCGTCAGAATTCCAGTAAAAGCAAAAATCATGGAAAAAAGATTTATTGTTACGATAGGCCGGGAGTTTGGTACCGGCGGACGTAAGATAGCCACAGAGTTGGCTCAGTTGTTAGGCGTCAAGTTATACGACCGCCAGTTGTTGGAACCTATCCGCGAGGAACATAACCTGACGCAGGAAGAGGTGGATCACATCAAAGCCGTCAAACCAAGTTGGTGGTACGAGAATGTATCGCAAGATTTGTACAACGAGGAGGAAACTTTGGTGCGCGAGTTGGCGGAGAAAGAATCGTGCGTCATCCTCGGCCGTACGGGTTTCCATATCTTCCGCGAGAACGAGCGTGCGTTTAAAGTCTTTCTGCGAGCAGACAGAGCCTTCCGTCTCGATAAAGTAGCCCGCCGCCTCAATATCGACAAAGAAAGTGCCGACAAGCTGATCGACAAAGTCGATGAGGCGCGTGAAAACTTCACCCAAACCTTCAGCGGCAAGACTCGTTACGATGCCCGTAACTACGACCTCGTACTCAACGTCACAGGCTTGGATCCCCTTCAAGTCGCCCGCTTCATCGCTCAGTGCGTCCAAAGCCGTTAGACTCTTTTGTGTACGGATCTTCAAATGCCGGCTCATCCATGAATCATCAAGGAACGTCAGCTACGCTGCTTTAGAGCAACAAACTATCGATTTGGCTGAGTTTGGGTTCTTTAATCAGCGGATTTTAGGCAAAACAATACTATTTCCGCTGATTAAGGAATACATCGCATCGATGTGAGGAACCTTTTTGGCATTTAAGGGGGATACCTGCGGTGCTTTTTCTCGTATGCGTGTGTACGCTGTCTTTAATGTTATTATCATATCTTTTGTGGGCGCGCCGCATTTCTTCGTTCTTTTCCCGCAATTGTATGCGGGTCTATCCATCTCTTCGTCCTTTTTCTGCAATTTTATGCAGATTTATTTGCGTATGTCAAATATTTTTTGTACCTTTGCACCCGATTTGGGTGCATCAAACGAACCGGTCACGAACCGGTCACAATTTGTGACCAGTTATAAATCAAAGTATGGCTAAGAAACAATCGTGCCTATGGCTAAGAAAAACGAAATAGCAAAAGCAGAATCGGCATCATTACAGCCGTTGGAGAACATTGAGAACCTCATCCATGTCATTCGTGGCAAGCAAGTTATGCTTGATGTAGATTTAGCTCGCTTATATGGTGTTGAGACAAAGCGTTTGAATGAGCAGGTGAAACGCAATATGGATCGTTTCCCTGAGGACTTTATGTTCCAACTCTCTAAAGACGAGGTAGATTTTTTAAGGTCGCAAATTGCGACCATAGAAAATGGAGACAATAACGTTTTAAGGTCGCAAATTGCGACCATAGAAAATGAGGGCAATGGTTTAAGATCACAAATTGTGACCTTAGACATGCGTGGTCGGCATGTAAAATATATGCCCTACGCCTTCACCGAAAACGGCGTAGCCATGTTGAGCGGTGTCCTCCGTTCCCCGCAAGCCATTAACATCAATATCCAAATAATGCGCGCGTTCACAACGATGCGCCATTTCATCGCTTCTAATGCTCAAGTGTTCCAACGCCTAGAAATAATCGAGCATACGCAATTGAGTTTAGTTGCCCACAAAGAAGATACAGATAAGAAGTTCGAAGAAGTCTTCCGTCGTTTGGATGAAGGTAACGCCGCGACAAAGCAAGTTATCTTCTATGACGGTCAGATCTTCGATGCCTATTCGTTCATCAACGATCGTATTCGTGAAGCCAATAAACGCATTGTGCTGATAGATAACTATGTGGATGATAGCGTGCTGAAGATGTTGGACAAGCGTGCGAAAGATGTTTCCGCAAAGGTATATACCAAATTCTGGACTCCGCAGTTGCCGATTGATATCAAAAAGCATAACGCCCAATACGCACCAATTGATGTAGAGCAATTCGACCGTGCACACGACAGGTTCTTATGCATCGACGATACCGTTTACCACATCGGTGCATCTCTCAAAGATCTTGGTAAAAAATGGTTCGCTTTCAATCGCATGGAACTAACCACCGATGAACTATTAAGTAAAATGTGAGACGTGTCTCACTAATTGGGGTATTAGCTCATCTCACCTCCCTTTCGAGTCCGCTATACACCACCAAAATAACTAACACCATGTTTTTTCAGAATAGTGTCATTAAGAAGTACCTCGCGGCGCTCAATGCCGAGCAAGTAACAGCCGCATGGGAAGTGTACAAAGCGTATTTCCTCAACAAGGAGATACAGGAGAATATACGTTCAAGCAAAGAGGAGCAGTTCCAAGAGGGCTTCCTCCGCGAACTCTTCGTGAAGGTCTTCGGCTATACCCTCAACCCCTCGCCGAACTTCAACCTCATCACCGAGCAGAAGAACGAGACCGATGCCAAGAAAGCAGATGGCGCTATCCTCCGTGACGACAAGGTCATCGGTGTCATCGAACTCAAAGATCACAAGACCACCGACCTCAGCCATGTCGAGCGGCAAGCCTTCGGCTATAAGAGCCAGCACAAGGACACGCGTTATGTTGTCATCTCCAACTTCGAGAAACTGCGTTTCTATATCGACAACGCGGTCGAGCATATCGAGTGGAACCTGTTCACGCTCAACGAGGACGACTTCCAGACCGTCATGCACCAATCTGAAATACAATTAACATCCCAAATAGCATGACCCAAGATCACGACATATGGCAATGGCAGGAACCCGGCAAAGCATGGAAAGGCTCCGGGTTATACCATATCACGCTCAAGATTCCTACGTGTGAACCCTTGCTCGGCGATCTGGTCATCCCCGATAACGACCCCACGCAAGCCTACATTAAGCATTTGCCCCTTGGCGATGCACTTTTGTTATGTCTCCGTGAGTTCCCCAATTATCATCCCGAGATACAAGTGTTGCATTATTGCCTTATGCCCGACCATTTGCACATGATCTGGTATGTACGGCAGGCGATGCCGAGAAGCATCCGCATGGTAGTGTCCGGTTTTCGTTCTGCCGCTCAAAAGCTCGGTCGCGCGTTTTCGTATTATGACGAGGCTACCTTTTCTTCTGTTGCCCCGACTGTCAGTCGGGAGAAATACCAAGAAAATACCTTACGCAAGCAACTGAGCAATGATGCGTACTATGCCCTGTATCCTATCTTCACCGAGATGCCGCATATCCGTCCCATGGGACAGCGGCGCCAATTGCCCGCTACGCTCCGCTATATCGACATGAATCCGCAGCGCCTGGCTACCAAGCGTCTCATGCCGAAATATTTCCGTGTACAGGACAATATTGAGATTGCCGGGCGGATATATTGCGGTGTAGGTAATACGAACTTGTTACAGGCAGCGCACCATATGCCTGTCCATGTGCGGCACACTATGCTCGACGAGGCGGCACATGGCGATGACAATCGCCTCAATGCTTATATGGATAGCTGCATCGCTGCGGCTGAGAAAGGTGCGGTGCTCGTATCGCCGTTCATTCACAAGAAAGAACGCGAGGTGCTCTATAGTGTCCTGGCCGAAGGAGGCAAGGCTATCTATCTCGCCGATAACGGTTTCGGCGACTATTACAAACCCTCGGACGGTCTCTTTGATGCGGTCGCCAACAAACAGGTTCTCATCCTGAGTCCGTGGCCGTACGACCCAAAAAAGCGGGGCATCACGCGCGCTGAATGCGTCGCGATGAATCAGATGGCGGAAGAAATATGTTCCCTTTCTTCCATTGCCCCGACTGACAGTCGGGAGAAATACTAAGAAAATTCAAAATACTATGACCCCGATACAGCAACAAAAAGCCGCAAAGGAATTTGCGGAGAGATGGAAAGATAAAGGCTACGAGAAAGGCGAGAGCCAGATCTTTTGGAGTACGCTTCTGACCGAGGTATTCGGCGTTGAGCACGTGGATACCTTCTTGCTCTATGAGCAACAAGTGCACCTTGATCATACATCCTTTATCGACGCGGTTATCCCGTCAACTCACGTCATGATTGAGCAGAAGAGTATCAAGAAAGACCTTGGTGAACCCATCAAGCAGTCCGATGGAACTCCCCTCAATCCTTTCCAACAGGCCAAACGATATGCCGCAGAACTGCCGTATAGCCAACGTCCGCGTTGGATCGTCACATGCAACTTCCGCGAGTTCTGGGTTTATGACATGGAGCAGCCAAACGGCGAGCCCCAAAAGATCCTTCTTGAAAACCTCGAAAAAGAATACTACCGTCTCCAGTTCCTTGTGGACGAAGGCAACGAGCATATCAAGCAGGAACAGAAAGTGTCCGAAGAAGCCGGCAAACTGGTAGGCCTCATCTATGATGCTTTGCTTGCTCAATACCACGAGCCGGAGAACCCCGAAACGCTCCGCAGCCTCAATATCCTCTGCGTGCGCCTCGTGTTCTGTCTCTATGCCGAGGATGCCGGTCTGTTCAGCAGCCGTACCGCCTTCCATGATTTCCTTGCCCAGTACCCCGCCAAAGACATACGTCGCGCCTTGAAAGACCTGTTCGAGACACTTGACACACCGGAAGATCAGCGCGACCCCTATTTGGAAGATGCGCTCAAATCCTTCCCCTATGTCAACGGTGGTCTGTTCAGCAACGACACGCGATTGGAAATTCCGCAATTCACGGACGAACTCAAAGAACTCATCCTATCCAAAGCCTCCGATGACTTCGATTGGTCGGAAATATCGCCCACTATCTTCGGTGCCATCTTCGAATCGACCCTCAACCCTGAGACACGTCGTTCCGGCGGTATGCACTATACCTCGATCGCCAATATCCACAAGGTCATCGACCCGCTTTTCCTCGACGACCTCAAAGCCGAGTTCGCCGCTATCAAAGCTATCACGAATGACAAACAGCAGCGTCAGAAACTCGATGCCTTCCAAGATAAACTGGCTTCTCTCACGTTCTTCGACCCCGCCTGCGGTTCCGGTAACTTCCTCACGGAAAGTTACGTCTCGCTCCGTCGGCTCGAAAACCAACTCATCCTTCTGCGCAACAAAGGGCAAGGCACCTTCGGTGACATCGCCGATCCCATTAAGGTCGATATCCACCAGTTCTACGGCATCGAGATCAACGACTTCGCTGTCTCGGTAGCCACGACTGCCCTTTGGATTGCCGAACAACAGATGCTCCAAGAGACACAGAAGATAGTCTCGTTTAACGTCAATCCGCTACCTCTCAAATCCTACCATAACATCCACGAAGGCAACGCCCTCCGTCTCGATTGGTCCGAGGTTATCGCCCCCGATCACCTCAACTTCATCATGGGCAACCCGCCGTTCGTGGGCGCACGTTTGATGTCCTCCGAACAAAAAGACGACCTCCTGGAGATCTTTGGCAAGAAATGGAAAAACCTCGGAAACATGGACTATGTATGCGGTTGGTATCTCAAATCAGCTCAGATGATAGCCGCCAATCCTGCTATCCGTGCTGCTCTCGTTTCTACGAACTCTATCACTCAAGGCGAGCAGGTTGCTAACCTTTGGAAACCTCTCTTTGAGCAATACAATATCCATTTTGACTTTGCTTATCGTACTTTCCGTTGGGATTCCGAAGCCGACATCAAAGCCCACGTCCATTGTGTCATCATAGGATTTTCTTCTGTTGCAGGCGATTGTCAATCGCCGCTCAAAAAGATCTACCTCTCCGACGCGCAAACCATCGATGCTTCCAACATCAACAGCTATCTTCTGGACGCGCCCGATATATGGATACTGTCGCGCACAACACCGCTCGGTGATGTGCCCGATATGGTATTTGGAAGTATGGCAAACGATGGTGGAAATCTGATCCTTTCGTTGGATGAAAGAGATGAGTTCATAGGCAAATATCCTCAGATAAAACCTTATATTAAATCGTTCTTGGGCGCAGAAGAATTCATCAATAATAAAAAGCGTTATTGTTTATGGTTGGTGGATTGTCCTCCTTCCGTATTACGTGCATGCCCTCTTGTCACGGATCGTATTGCAAATGTACGTGAATCACGTGCTGCCAGCAGTCGTCCGGGCACGCGTAAAATGGCGGATTACCCAACCTTGTTTGGCGAAAACCGCCAGCCTAATGGCAATTATCTACTTGTTCCACGTGTATCTTCAGAAAGACGGCGGTATGTTCCAATGGGCTTTCTTTCTCCGGATATTATAGCGAGTGATGCGGTTCAAATCATCCCCGATGCCTCCCTTTATCACTTTGGCATCCTTACCTCAAACGTACACATGGCGTGGATGAGAGTTGTCTGTGGTCGTCTCAAATCCGATTACCGCTATTCGAAAGATATCGTCTATAACAACTTCCCGTGGCCGACACCAACCGATGAGCAACGTGCCCGCATCGAAGCTACAGCCCAAGCCATCTTAGACGCTCGCGCAAAATACCCTGACAGCAGTCTTGCCGACCTCTACGATGAAGTAGCAATGCCGCCAGAACTCCGCCGCGCACACCAAGAGAATGACCGTGCCGTCATGGCTGCATACGGCTTCTCTACCAAAATGTCCGAATCCGAGTGCGTAGCCCACCTCTTTGAACTATATCAAAAATTGACTAAATAAGAATTTGTACATAATGGAAAACGAAAGACCTCGGTATTTAAAAGATTGTCTCATCAAATGGGAAGATGAAGAAGAAAGAACAGAGTACTTAGAATATAATTGCGGATACGATGTAACCAATCCTGTAGGTGTTGAAGAGTGCGCAAAATATTTCAAAGTTGATTATGATATTAAAAAGTTAGAGTGGCTGTCGATCAACTCAGATACAGATTATACAGATGATTATTATTGTGCCTATGAGGGTTTGGCAAAAATGTTTAACGATGGCTGGCTCAAATCTCCCACTAACGTCGATTGGAGATACCTTTTTAATTTCAATTACATTGATCCGAATCGTCTGAATACATTCTTGAGCAACATTTATGAACCGCAGACATGTTTGGATATACTGAACCATCTGATTAATAATGTCGCTTATCTTGATAGGCGCAATAGCCTTCCTAAATGGAAAAATTGGCGGGATACCTATAAAGCAGAAATAAAAGCCCGAAAAGAAGAGCTGGCTAAACAAGCTGCTGAGGAACGCAAGAAAACAAAACGCGAGAAACCCGAACTCTCTCTTTCTTTAGACGAGATGATTGAATACGTACAAAAAGTCAATTCTGATGGAGCGCAATCCATTCAAGCAATGCTCTTATGGGCTGCGACACATAAAGAAGGATGGCTATCTGCTTCCATAATCAAGAAGATAGATTCCATTAATAAAAAATCAGATATATACGTTGACAACAAAGGAACCACAAATATCATCCCTAATGCAACTTTCAATAAATAATCAACCTGGGGGTATCATAAATTTCATCAACGGTAATCCCGTTACTATACATCAATCCAATGGACAACAAACAGTTGATGTCCATTCATCTTCGTCCCCTGCTTCGGACAACCGTCTGAAGGATGACTTTTCTTCGAATTGTTCCGACTGTCAGTCGGAATCCCGCAACCAACGTGGTCCCAGAACCCAACACCTCTTCTCCGATGCGCGCGGCAATGAAGATACCCAACGCTCCGCCTACGAAGCCGAGCGCGTACGCAAATATATCGCTGACCACAAGATGGGGCAGTACCAACTCGATAGCAAGACCTCAAGCAAGCTTAACCTCATGGTTGCATGTTTCTGGTATCGTTGGTACGAACTCGATATGGTCGATGAAGATCCGCAAGGCGCAGCGATATATCGCTTCTTCACCAATCAATGCGGACTGGAGTGCAGCGTTATGCCAAAAGCCTTTGCAACCGTCATCTGTAAGATCATCAATTCCGGCAAGAAAGACCCTGAGATTTATGACAATCTTTATTCCTATTTCCCGGAATTAAATAAGAATAATAGGAATTAATTCATTTTTTTAATTCCGCGTTTCCCCTGTATTAACGGGCTCTCCGAAAGGACTGCCCGTTTTTTGTTTATTCCTAATTAATTAAGAACAATAGGAATAATAGGCACTCCTTTCTAATACCTCTACCTTTGCACCGCCTTTCGAAAAAACGGCAACTCCACGCATTGTGGAACCCGCATCCTTTTCGATCGTGCGTGCTTATGTTATATACATTATTATCAGGTGTCTTTCTGACCCTATTCCTCGTAATCGGCTCATTCGCCTTTTACGGTTTTCTTCTCCGAATGTTGCGTGACTTACCGCTTTCATGGATCTGTTACCAACAAGTGATCGTGCTGACCATCTTCTCAGTACTGTGTTTCATCGCGGCCGCTCTCTTCGGCACCCAAATTCCCGATTGCTATGTGCTGCACTAGACGACCCAAGATCCGCATCATGGAGTTCACGCACGATCTCTATGACCCGCGTATCATCCATGCACGAACAACGCGAAAGGAAGAGCTCACCCTCACCAAATGTGTCGTCCCGGAAAAGCGCAGATGCAAGTGCCCTCTCTATTCAGATGGCAAAGGGCATTTCTTCACGCTCACCCGCGACAAACTCGGAGAGGTCTTCGACCGGTTTGGACCGGGCAAACGAATCCATGGCCGACACAATCACAACGGCAAACGCGGTAACGAGTACCCGCTGATGCGTGAGTTTGGTTCATGGAACTGCCACACCATCGTTCTCCTTACATTCCAAGGACCACGACCTATCGGTGACGACGGCATTCCTTTCGAAGGCGACCACAAAAACGGTTGTGTCACGGACTATTCCAACGACAACCTCGAATGGGTGTCCCGAAAAGAGAACGCTCGCAGACGATACGTCCTCGAAGCGCTCCGATCGATTGACATTGACCCAGTGCAAGTACCATACAAGATTCTGGATGTCTTCCTCAACAAGAAGATCATCTCAGACACGTCCGTCCTCGCTTCGCGTCTGAAGAAACTTCGAGGCCTGCTGAATCCTCTCTTTGCCGTCTTCAATCCCGATGACTTCAAACGCTGGTTGATGATGCCGCAAGACGAGTTCGACCAGATGATATCCAAGTATCATCGCGACCCGACCTTCGACAAAAACGAATGGGACATGACCCACCATTGTGAGATCTAGCTGCCCACTTGGTCCTTTTTACTAAAAAGATTCTTCGTTAATTACGTCCAAATTGTATTTGGACACCCTAAAACAAAAACAATTATGAACACAACTGAAATTAAAACCGAAAATTTAACCCTCTTGCGCTCCCTGCGCACCCAAGAAAAAGCTCTCAAAGCACGTATAGACGAAATCAGTCCCAAAGCCGCTGACGAAGCCGTCGCCATCCTTGCCGAAAAAGGCCAAGACCGCGGTGAGTTCGAGGTCGATGGAGTAGGAACCTTCCAACTACAGCGTACCGATATCTTTAATCTCGCTGACTACAACAAGTACAAAGGCGAAGAAGCCGTCAACTGGCGTTCAGAAGCCAAGAAGAAAATCAAAGCGCAGAAAGCCGTCAAAGGTTGTACTGCAAGTATGGCCGGTTTCCTCAAAACCTTCGTCGAACTCAACCCCGACAAAGAACCCGACGAAATCAAACTGACAGTAAAGGTCATCGACTAAAAGAAAAAGAAAAGAACCAAAAGATTAAAGAAAAAACGTAGTAGAGAGACTCTCTGCATAGTAATACTCTCTCTGTAGTCTCTCTCACTACTTTTTCAAAAATTTTTATGGAATCCTTAGACGACATTATCATCAAGCGGGACAGTTGGACCTCTATGCTCGAATTGCTAAAACCCTACATCGCGCCCCAAAACAGGCACATGATAGGACCGGCCAAAGAGCAATGGAACGCCATCCCCCTCCAACGCCAGCGGCAGATTTGGGTCACACTCTGGGAACAGAAAATGCGCGGTCTGAAGATCAAAGATCACCCGTACTACGCCATCAAAGACTGTGTCCCCATACCCTTCAACTGGAACGGCACTGATCATATCAACTCCATGATGAAGTCCTTCAAAATGGTCTCTGCCAAGTACTTTGACCGCTACGGAGTCTACACCCTCAAAGCCGCCCAAGCGTTCCAACTAAAAGATGTCAAACCGCTAAATTACAAATAATTATGGCAAATTGTTTATTTCCCGCCGGAATTGCTAATGTCACCGGCACACTATCAAAAACCACGATCATCACCTCCAAAGGTGTCATCACCAAGCGCGTCGTAGCGCAAGTCAGAAACGGTAAACAGAAGATCTACATCCGCGAAGACAAACCGCGTCGCAGCAAACCCACCAAAGGTGAAGTAGCCGCACGCTCATCCTTCACTCTCATGGCGCAAGAAGTAACCCGCCGCATGGCTAATGGCGACAAACGTCCACGCAAACTCATCTGGGCAGAAGTCAAAGCCGAATTAAAGAAAGGAACAGCCCCATGC
>CACZEL010000040.1 GCA_902780235.1 uncultured Bacteroidales bacterium
GCACGGATCTCGACGAGTTGGTTGGGGTCGAGACCGGTGGTGGGTTCATCGAGGATGAGTAACTCGGGGTCGCCAAGCAGGGCCTGCGCAAGACCGACACGCTGACGGTAGCCTTTGCTGAGTTCGCGGATATGCTTGTGACGCTCAGGGGTTAGGCCCACTTTCTCGATGAGCGTCGAGACCTCGAGATCTCGAGATGTCGAGATACCGGTCATCTCCGCCATAAAGCGGAGATATTCCGTGACATACATCTCTTCGTAGAGCGGATTGTTCTCGGGAAGATAGCCTATGTGAGCGGGCACGGAGACCGAGCCGTTGTCGGGTTTCCAAAGACCGATAAGGATCTTCATCAGCGTCGATTTGCCGGCGCCGTTGGGGCCTAAGAGCCCTAACACTTGTCCTGCAGGGATCTCGAGGTTGATATCCTTGAGCACTTGCTGTGCGCCGAAGGATTTGTTGATATGTTCGATGCGGATCATGCTTATTTTTTGATGACGTTGGTGAGTGTCAGATAGTCGTATTGGCGGGTCTCATCAGAGAGTTGACTCCAAGGTAAAATAGCATCGTGAACATAACGCAGAATATTCCGTTTCTCTCCATATCGGAAGCCGAAGATCTCATGAGCAGCAAGCCAGCGAAGATGCTCTGTCTGCGCGAGACGCAATTCGGGTGCGCCATTCGCATAAAGCACTTTCTTGGTCGCCTCATGGAGGGCGTTGGCATAGTCCTGACTCTCTCTACGACGCAAATCAAGCAGTTTCTCCAGGGAGTCATCCTTGGTAAATTTGGCACGACGTTTCTCCCAAAGGGACTCTGGCGTCTCTTGGGTATCGAAGTTCCAATGCATATGTTCTGCCACGGTCTTCTCGTAGTTATAGTAATAGTTCATGGCGTTCTGCTTGAGTTCGTTGTCGATAAGCATTCGCTTGGTGTACATCTCTTCCTCTGCGCCAAAGACGACGATATAAGGTTTGTAGCGCTCGGCGATTCGGCAGAGATAGTCGTACATGCTTCCTTCGTACGAACGGACATAGATCCGGAAACGCTTGCTCGTCGGTTGATCGCCTTCCTGAGCGTCCATCTGCACGCGTCCTACTACCGAAGCATAACGCAGTATATCTACCGCAAGGGCTATACCCGATTGATCGTCACCTAAGGAGATGACCACATAATTGAGGTTTTGTTTGAGAGCCGGTTCGAGGATCTGCTGGTAGAACTCATTCGAGCGATAGTCCGCCTCGTGCTTGGTGATACGGAGCGATTTCTCTTTGTCGTCATTGCGGCTGTCGAAGAGTTTGGTAGCATGGTTGATCCAACGTTGTGCCGAAGGTCCGAAATGGCGATCGACGATGTCGCAATGAAAAGCACTGCGCTGGTCTCCGTCCTTGTCGGTATCTGCCACGAAGGCGCCGAACTCATAGAGGAAACGCAGGGCGTCCTGACCACTCTCGGAGAAACCGACAATAAGGCTTCGGAAGTCCGACGAGACCGTACCCGGGTTCTTAGTCGATATGTCTACGAACTGAATCGGATGGTTCTTGACATCTTTCTTGAGCAGTTCGACAGAGAGGTGCGAAGAGTCAATGACGGTGATCGGATAATGGGCGTCCTGATGCTCGATGGCGCGGTTGATATTGTTCCTGCGCGCATGGCAATGAACGGTGATCTTGCTGCTTATATCGCCCCATAACTGCTTGTCGGACAAGCGCATAGCGGTGTAAATATTCTCCATCTCGTTGTCGCCCAACAAGAGGAAATGTACATTTTCGCTATGCTCCACATACCGCCGCAAGAGACTTATTCCCATCTCACGCCAAGCGCGTTGGGTGAGGTCGGTATCAATCAGTTTTTTCTCGGCGATGAAGACGGAAGCGTTCGCTCCTTCGAGGGCGCGGTGTAACTGCACCCGGCGGCGTCCCTGATGAAGGATCGAGTCCATCCCGTCATCCAGATCATCCTCTTCTTCGGTCTGCCCGACGACAAAGAGCGTATAGGCGTCGGCAGCCTCCAACTCTTTTGCCAAGCGCACCGAACGGCTGTTGATGCCCCAGAAGATATAGAGGTTGGGACGACGGAAGAGGCTGTTCCAGAAGCGTTTGCAATTCATCCACGACGCTTTGGCAAAGATCCACGCTACGAAGAGGATGGTCCACAGACCCGCCACAATAGAGAGGGCATGTAACCAAAGTACAGGCGCGTCTGAAAGTCCTTTGTCATTCTCCAACCACCCCACCACGGCGTCGGTGTCGATATTGAAGAGGAAGAGGTTGATCGCGCCGTAGATAGAGCGCATAACGAGTTCCAACTCAGTATGTTGGTGGCTGACGGTCTCACCATAAACGTTAAACAGGTCGTAGTAAGCGAACGAGCCTGCTACAAGCACGAACAGAGCGGTGCCCCAATAGAGCCAATAGACGATACGTTTCATACTTCTTGTTTATCTATGGTGTAACCTAATTTGACAATAGTCTTGAGCGTTGCCAAGGCCGTTCGGCGATCGTAGTCTTTCTCGATCTCGGGCAGTTCGTCGTAGGAGACCAAGCAGGGATGGAGTTTTTGTTCATCATCCCGTACTTCGCCCCATTTCCAACCGTCGGCGATTCGACCGGCCGCCCATACTTCGTGCACATTACGCGCCAGTTGTTCCATGAGTTCGTTCAGCGACTCAGGCAGGCGAACATCCGTGGTGTCTAAAGGGTGAGGATAGTACATTTATGATTTCAAATTTGTCATTTTGTCATTTATACGGTTGCAACGATGTCCCAGACGAAGGCACGAACGCCTACTTCTTCGTTACGGAGATCGAGTTTTTTGACGGACTCAAGGAGCGGCGCCACCTGCTCCTCTTCGACTACAGCGATGACACAAGAGTTCATCTCGGGCCAGGCGTGCGTACCGCGGCGGGGTTCGCCGCCGTTGGTACCACGACCTTGCACTTGCTCGAAGAACGTAAAGCCTTTGATACCCAGTACATCCAACATATATTCGACACGGCCGGTATTGGCTTGATTGAATACGATCATAACAGATTTCTTAGCCCCTTGGGCACGATTAACTTCGTTTTTCATTTCTCTTCTCCTTTCTTTACTTTGAGGTCCATGAAGATGAATTTCTTGCGGAGGGCTTCCTGTTTGTCGCGATCTCCGTGGCGTGACACAACACCGTAGAGCACAGGCACTACGTAGAGCGTCAGGAAGGTGGAGACAGTCAGACCACCGATCACAACGATACCCAGCGGCTGCCACATCTCGGCACCTTCACCGGAAGAAACCGCCATAGGAATCATACCGAGGATAGTCGTGAACGCCGTCATGAGGACAGGACGGATACGGCTGCGTCCGGACATCTGGATAGCCTCGTTCAGTTCGTGACCACGCTCGCGCATAAGGTTGATATAGTCCACGAGCACGATACCGTTTTTCACCACAATACCCACCAGCAACACCAGACCCAGCGCACCGATCATATCAAGGCTTCGGCCCGTGAGCCAAAGGGCGATGATGACGCCCGAAAGGGCAAACGGAATAGTGAACATGATGATTCCCGGCATTCGGAGGCTCTCAAACTGCGACGCCATAACGATATAAACCAGCAGCACGATCAGCGCCATCAGCAGACCCATGTCGCGGAACGTATCCTGCTGCGTCTCGTAGTCACCGCCAATATGGGTAGAGTAGCCGACAGGGATGTCGAGTTGCGGCACTACCTCTGTCTCAATCGCTTTCGCCAACTCACCCAGGGTCGTGTTATACGGCGTTGCCTTAACCGTAACAATACGCTGACGAGACTTACGCTCGATCGTCGGCGGAGCCCAATACTCGCCCACAGAAGCCACTTCGGACAACTTAACGGTCTTACCCATTGCGGTCGGAATAGAGAGATCCAGAATATCCGAGATCGAGTTACGGTCATCTTCCTCCAGACGAACGACGATATCGTACTCCGAGCCATCATCCTTGAGGTAACCGCACGACATTCCCGCTACGCGGTTGCGCAGATAAGTAGAGATCGTTGCCGAACTCAGACCCAGACGCGAAGCTTTCTCTTTGTCCACCGTAACCTTGATATCCGGACGGTCGTCCTCACGGCTGATATTCACGTCGCGCGCGCCCGGCAGTTGCGAAATCAACTGACGGCATTGCTCTGCCATCTGCGAAGTCTTATCGAAATCGTAACCGTAGATCTCCAAGTCCACCGTGATATCGCCGCCTGGACCGCCAGATGAAACAGCACACTGGTATTCGTTGATCTCCGGATATTTTGCCATTTCCTGACGCAGGATTTCGGCAATGGTCCAGATGTCGCGGTCACGCTCCCATTTCTTAGGCAGACGGACAGTCATCTGAATCTTGTTGTTCATCGTAGAGGAGAACATAGCCGCGATCGTAGCATCGTCGTTGGAACCGGCAGAGGTGTTGATCAGCTCAATCTCCGGCACGAGCGCCACGAAACGCGCCTCCAGCGCACGGGCGGTCTTCAGCGTCTCCTCGATTCGCGTACCGCGCTGCAACTTGATCGTCACAGAGAGACGTCCATTATCCTGCTCCTGCATAAAGTCCGTTCCGATCTTACCCATGAAGACAGGCGTGAGCGAAGCGACGAAGAATGCAAACAGGATCAGCAGCGTGAGCGCCTTATGATTCAGACACCAACCCAGCGACTTGGCGTAATACTCGTCAATAACATCGAGCATGTGTACCACCGTGCGCTCGTACCATCCTTTCTTGCCAGCCTCGTCGTCCACCAGATTGCCGTTCTCATCAACATGCACTTTCTTGGCTTTCAGCAGTTTAGAGCAGAGCATAGGTGTCAGCGAGATAGCCACGAGGGTGGAGGTACAGCAGACTACCGTCACGATCCATCCCAACTCGTGGAACATAATTCCCGCCATACCGGAGAGCATGGTCAGCGGCACGAACACCACTACGAGCACCAGGGTCGTCGCAATAACGGATACCCATACCTCGTTGGTGGCGTAGATAGACGCCTCATGCGGATCCTCGCCACGCTCCACGTGACGGGTGATGTTCTCCAATACTACAATCGCATCATCCACCACCATACCGATGGCGATGGTCAACGAACAAAGCGAGATGATATTCAGACTCGAATCCGCCATTCCGAGGTAGATAAATGCCACAATCAGGGCAATAGGAATGGTGATTCCGATGATGATCGTTGCGCGCCATTTGCCAAGGAAGAACAATACCACGAGCACCACGAATAACAGCGCGTAAAGCACCGATTCCTCCAGCGAATTGATGGAGTTTTGGATGTTCTCCGACGAGTCGTAGATCTTCTCGATCTTCACGTCCGAAGGCAGCTGTTTCTGGATCTGCGCCAACTCTTTGCGCACGTCTTTACAAACCTGCACGGTGTTCGCTCCTGTCTGCTTGGCGATGATCAGACGCACCGCCTCACGACCGTTCGTCTTCTCGTCCAGCGAGAGGTCCTTGATCGTATCTTTGACGGTCGCGATGTCGCGAATGAAGACCTGCTGACCTTGCGGCGTCATAGCTACCATCAGATTCTCGATCTCAGAGGACTCGATATACTCGGACCGAACCTGCATCTGGTATTGCTCCTGCGGCATCTTGATCGTACCCGAAGAGAGGTTCAGGTTATTCGCCGAAACGACCTGACCCACCTGCTCCAGCGTGATGCCGTACGCATCCAGTTTCTGCTGGTCGATATTGACATACACATAGCGGTCAGGCGCACCAGAAAGGGAGATATTTCCGATTCCGTCGATATGGTTCAACTGCGGCACTACCTCGTCGTTCAGGATCTTGTCCAGACCCGCATAGGTCTCATCCGCCGTGATGGAGTACTGACAGATAGGCATGGAGGAGGTGGATAGTTTGAAGATAACCGGCTTGGCGCAGTTGTCCGGCAGGTTGTTCGCCGCCATATCGACGAACGAACGCACATCATTCACCGCCTCGTCCATGTTGCTACCCCACTCCAGCTCCAGCTCGACCATCGAGATATTATCCTTACTCTGCGAAGTGATGTGTTTGAGGTGATCGACGGAGGTCAGGGCGTTCTCCATGATCTTCGTCACGTTGGTCTCCATCTCGGAAGCCGATGCACCCGGATAGGTAGTCATGACCGTAATATACGGCGGGTCCATCTCCGGGAACTGGTCAATCGGCAGCTTCAGGAAACTGTATATACCGATGACGATGACCGCCACAAAGATGAGGGCGGTGGTCACCGGTTTTTCGATTGCTGATTTATAAATGCTCATAGGATTTCCTAGTTGTCTAGTCGACTAGTTTTCTAGCAGACTAGTAAATTATTCCACTACATTCACTTTGACGCCGTCCACGAGTTTGTGCTGGCCCGTGGTGACGAATTCGACACCCTCTTTGATCTCCGGAGCGATGATCTCAATATCCTGGTCGAAACGCTGTCCGAGAGTAACGGCAACACGTTTGGCACGGCCGTCCTCCACGATGAAGACATAGCGGTCGTTGGCGCCGACGAGTTTCTCCACGCTCTGGTAAGGCACTACGATGGCATTCGCTTTGCCCAGACCGATGGTTGTCGTCACATACATACCCGGACGAAGCAGGTTGCTGCCATTCGGGATAACGATCTTGCATTGGAAAGTGTGGCTGGAGGGGTCAATGGTCGGATAAACAATCTCCACCGTAGCAGGGAAAGTCTTGCCCGGATAGATCTCCGACGTCAGCGTCAGCTTCATACCTCTCTTGAGGAGCGGGAAATAGGTCTCAGGAACAGCCACCAGCGCTTTCAGTTTGTCTATCTGAGTCAGCACCAGAATAGGCTGACCGCCGTAGAGCTCGCCGTCCTCGTAGTTCTTCGCCGAGATTACGCCGCTGAACGGAGCTTTCACATACGTGTTGGTCTCCAGAAACTCCAACTGCTCTTTGGTCGAGTTGTACTGCGTCGTGATCTGGTCGTACTGCTGCTGCGTAGCCGAACCGGAACGGAGGAGCTGGGTAATACGGTTCTTCTCCACCTCGAGGTTCGCCATCGAGATCTTGGTGGTCTTGTACTGGGTCTGATCCATGCGAACAAGGTCGGTACCTTTGCTCACTTTGTCCCCTACTTCGCAGTAGATATGCTCAATCTTTCCGGTGAGAGAGGGTGCCACGTTCTGCGTGAGGTAGCCCTGGAGGTTGGTGGAAACAGAAATCTCGCGCTCTATCTCACGCGGCTGAAGAACGATGGTGCGTACCTGCTCCACACGCTCGTCTTCCTGCGTAGCGGTTGTCTCTTTACTGCTACAGCCCATAAGCGCCAGGGCTGCAAGTGCAAAAATAATGTTCTTTTTCATATATAACTAATATTATTTATTCAAAAACTCTTCCAGTTCAGCCTGCGCATTGATCAGCTCCAGCATTGCCTGCACGTAGGTCGATTGCGCGTTAATGAGGTCATTGGAGGCGTTGGTCAGCTCCAGGTTCGATGCAGCACCCCATTTGAATTTCTCCGTAGCGGAGTTAAAGACGCGCTGCGTGACCTCTATGTTCTCTTTCTCGTTCATATAGGTCTCATACGCGTTGGTGAGGTTGAAGCATAACTGGCGGTACTGGATAGCGAGGTTGTCGGTAGTCTCGGAGAGGGTGTTTTTCGCCTCTTCAAGGGCTATCTTCTTCTCCACTACGCCCGCTGCACGCTTGCCGGACGACCAGAGAGGCATCTTCACCGACACCTGTATGACGTTCGGAGGCGTCATACGCATACCGCCTTCGCCGTAGTACTGCTGGTTGGTGTAGTTATAAGCCAGCGCGATTGTCGGACCGTAAGCCCAGCCCGCCATATGCACATTGCGTTTAGCCAGTTCCACCTGTTTGGCAAGGAGCTGGTAGTTGAGGTTGTTCTCAATGGAGAAGTTCTGGCTCAGGAGGTTCAGCACACGCTCGGGCGAGAGGACCTCGTCAATAGGCTCCGTGAGCACCAGTTCGGTCTCCACCGGCACGTCCAGCAGCACCTTGAGGCTGTTGGTAGCCAGCTCCACGTTACGGCGCTGGGTGTTGATGGAGTTCTTCAATGTGTTCACCCTCACGCGTATCTGGTCCGCCGTGGTCTGCTCGGCTGCACCGGCATTGACGGTATTCTGGGTAATCTGCTCCAGGTTCTGAATATTCAGCAGGCTGGAGTCCAAAAGGTTTGAGATACTCTGCAAGGCGAGCACGGATACATACGCGCTCATGATACTGCTGCGGAGCTCGGACTCGGATTTCTCAAGCGCAATCTTCTTCATGTCTATCGCTACGTTGTTCAGCAGCGCACCTACGATACCCTGTCCGTTCAGCCCTACCGCTGCGGTGACACCGAGGGCTCCCTGGTTGGGCATGTTGATATTAAACGACCCCATGGCGGTACTCATCGTTGCACTATAGCCCAGGTAGTTGCTATAGGCGTAGGATCCGTCCACCTGCGGCAGCATCGAAGCGATGGTCTGCCACCGTTGGGCGTAGGCCTCCTGCACTGCCAGCGAAGCATTCCTCAGGCTACGGTTCTGTTTGATCGCATAGTTCTGCGCATCTCTCAAGCTCAAGCTCAACGAGGACGGTACGCTGTCCTGTGTATGGTAGTAACTCTTCGTAGCCGCCATCACATGGTCCTCCGCGAACAACGAAGTACTCAACAGCACGGCCGATAAAATAACAAATACTTTCTTCATTATATTAATTCCATTTTAAAATTCTTAATTCTCAAACAGCTTCAGCCCTTCTTCGCTGAGCACGCCACGCACGAATACATCCATGGCGGTGTGAGCCAATTGATGCATATTATGATTGTGGGCCTCAATGACTTCAAAATCGCGAATCGCATCGCTATGAATCTTTGCAAACAGAACGGCTGTTAATTCTATATTAAGGTTAGCGCGCACGAGACCCTGCTCCACACCCAATTCAAGATATTGCATGATAAATTTCTTTTGGGTCTCAAAACATTTCAATTGAAAATCCGCAAATTGACGGGGATAATATTTCTTAAGGTCATACACCAACTGCGGCACACGACGTACATCGTTTTTCTCCGACTCCTGACGCTTGATAAACACCTTCACCAATTGACGGAAATCTTTTAAAGCCAACAAACCGTTCATTTTGTCAGCCATATAATCCAAATTGGCCTGTAACATCTGCTCGATCAGTTCATCTTTGGACGCAAAATGGACATAGAACGTCTTCTTCGACATTCCCAATTCACGACAGATATCGTCGATGGAAACAGAGCGGATACCGAGGCGGAAGAAGAGTTCGCCGGCCGTCTTAATAATATGACATTTTTGGTCTTGACTCAAAACGGCTGCAAAGATACAACATTTTGGGGACATATGCAAGAGAAATGGAAACTTTTTTCACTTTTATAGTTTCCTTGTAAACTGGACTTTACAAAAAAAAGAGCCTCCGAAGAGACTCTTTTAGGAATATGTGCTTATTCGATTAACGAACTTGAGCGCCGGTCACGTTGAACATCTTACCATCGCGAACGATGTAGAGTTGACCGTCAATAACCATCTTGGTAGCCTTCGTGCTCATCGTTGCGTTCTCGATACCCATCGGGAACACTTTCTTCATCGTACCGTTGGTAACCTCGAGAATGATATTATTCTCAGCCTTGAAGTACTTAACGAGCGTACCTTCGAGTTCTACGTAGTCACCCTTAACAACAGCAGCTTCCATGCTCTCGAGTTGCAGATAATAACCCTGAACCACACCGGCACTTGCGCTCTTGAGGTCAGCGATCCAAGCGCTCTGTTTTACAACGCCTTCTTCATCTTTAGCATCGTAAGCGAAAGTAACGAAACCACGGATGGTAGCAGCGCCTACTTCTACATTCTTGTTGTCAGCGGTCGGATCAGCAGCATTTGCAGCATACAGCACAGCGCCAGCGCAAGTGAATACACCTTCCGGAACTTCCGGAGTTACTTCCGGCTCAATATCACCGCCTTCGGTGGAAATAGCTACGGTACCAATCTCCCATGTAGCACCTGCAGAAGTACTCGAGGTGTAAACAAATGCAACTTGTACTTCGGCTTCTCCTGCGAAATCAGCCATATCAGCGGTAGCATTTACGAAATCCCAGCTTGAACCATCAGGCCATGCAGAAACTTCCAAAGTAAGCCAATCGCCTTCACCTGCTTTTGCGCGAACAGAAAGTTGGTCCAAGTTACCGTACTTACGAGC
>CACZEL010000041.1 GCA_902780235.1 uncultured Bacteroidales bacterium
TAACTTTGGTGGTCGTGCTAATGTATGGACCGTAGCAAAGAACACATGGGAGAAAGGTTTGCAGTATGCTTACCGCGATCGTAAGAACAAAAAACGTACATTCCGCGCTCTCTGGATCCAGCGTATCAACGCTGCTGCTCGCCTCGAAGGTCTGAGCTACAGCCAACTGATGGGTTGCCTCAAGAAAGCAGGTATCGTCATCAACCGCAAGGCACTTGCTGACCTCGCTATGAATCAACCCGCTGCTTTCAAGGCAGTCGTTGATCAAGCAAAGAAGAAAGCTGCTAAGTAATTGCGTTGAACGTATCCGCCATGAATGGCGGATTATCCCGTTCTTACAAACAAAAAGGCTCGCAGTGTTGCGAGCTCTTTTTTTTATCCTAAGCGGTATCCGATATGCCGGAGTTCGGCTTTGATCTTCTGATGCAACTCGTCGCTTGCCGAAACCAGCGGTAAACGAACTTGGTCGTCCGTGATACCCAACTCTGCCAGAACGGCTTTGATACCTACCGGATTTCCTTCCGCGAACAGCAGTTTGATCAGTTCGGCGTATTTGTCCTGAATAGCACTGTCTTTCTCATGAATCAGCCGCATAAAATCTTTCGGGAAAGCATTGCTGGCTACGGAGATCAAACCGTCTGCACCGGCGTTCATCGCTTCCAATGCCAAACCGTCGTCGCCGCACAAGATACCGAAATACGGTGCGTCCGGATGTTCCGCCATGTACTCGTCACGCATGCGGATGAGTTGCTTGATCTGCTCCATGTTTCCGCTGGCCTCTTTGATACCGATAATTCCGCCTTCGCTGTCCTGCCACAGACGCATTGCCGTTTCCGGCAACATATTCACGCCCGTGCGTCCGGGTACATTATATAAAATGGTAGGCCACGGAGATTCTTCGTGAAGCGCCATAAAATGTTGATATAGGCCCTCTTGCGTCGGCTTGACATAGTACGGACAAACGCTCAGCATGGCATCAAAACAATGCTCCAAGGGCGAGTAAGAGAGGTCATGCAAGGTCTTGCACATTTCTGCCGTGTTGTTCCCGCCAAAACCGATCACCAGCGGCACTTGCGTATTGTAATAAGCGATGATATTGTCCTGAATACTCTCGATCTCTTCGGCATCTAAGGTCGCTTTCTCGCCGGTCGTACCAAGCACTACCACGTAATCCACCTCTGCGTCCTGTTGCATTCTCAGAAGTCGCTCCAACGCAATGTAATCCAGACCGCCCTGCTCGGTAAACGGAGTAACGAGCGCGGTGCCTAATGTGTTTTTTAAGTTCAGCATATATTAGTCCTTACTTTTAATTGTCGTTAAATACTGTATCATCTGATGGTAAAGCCAGGAAGCCTCAATCTCCGCCTCTTCCCCTTGTTCCGGACTCAGATCGGGTAGGGAAATCAACATGTCATGAATCCCTTCGCCTAAGTTCATTCCTACCTTAAAATCTGCGTCCGTGTACATCGCCAAATAGCGAAGCGGTAATAGCGGACGAGTGGTCAGATCGATCAGCAGATCATAATGTTCTGCTTGCAGATCGGTCAGCACGTAGTCACGCGGTTTGCCGAAGAAATTGTAGTCACTCAAACCCAAAATACGACTCTGCGGCAGAATAAGCGTCTGAACCTCTTTCCTTTCTACATAACCCCACATGGTCACGTCCATCTGTCTGCGCAACAAATCCTGACGAATCGTCTTAATGGCATCATTGCGCTCCAGATAGTCACTCTCATAAATGAGCATGATTCTCAACGGCTCATCAAAATGCGGAAAACGTACCTCCCGTTCCGGCATCCGCTTCCGCAAATACTCAAATATATATTGTTTCAACTTCATCATTTCACCTTCATCATTTCATCATTTTATCAATTCATCATTTCGAGGAATTCTTCCTCGGTCACGAGACGAATTCCGAGATCCTCCGCTTTCTTCCTTTTCTCCGGTCCCATGTTCTCGCCGGCCAGAATAAAACTCGTCTTTTTGCTCACCGATCCCACGTTCTTACCGCCGTTCTGCTCGATGATCGCTTTATACTCGTCTCGGCTGTGATGCGCAAAAGTACCGCTTATCACAATACTCATTCCTGCCAACTTATCGCTTGTCGGTTCAGGTGCGGCTTCCCCTTCCATCTGTAAACCCGCTTTGCGCAGACGATCCAAAAGCTCTAAATTGCGGATGTCCTCAAAATACTTCACGATATTCTCCGCGATCTGCGGACCGACATCTTCGATCGCGCATAACTGCTCCGCGGTCGCCCACATAAGTGTATCGATCGTGTTGTATTTCTTCGCAATCTTCTTCGCCGTTGTCTCGCCCACCATTCTTATACCCAAGGCAAACAGCACACGAGCCCAAGGCACTTGTTTGCTCGCTTCAATCCCGTCCAAAATATTCTGCGCACTCTTCTCGCCCAACCGTTCCTGTGCCGCTATATCCTCTAACTTCAGATCGTATAGATCTGCGATATTATGCAACAAGCCCTTTTGATAGAACAGATCAATCGTCTCTTCACCCAGACCGTCAATATTCATCGCCTTGCGGCTCACGAAATGTTCGATCTTACCCTTTATCTGCGGCGGACAACCCGTCTCATTCGGGCATCGCCATGCCGCTTCACCTTCCACACGCACTAATGGAGTTCCACATTCCGGACAAACATCAGGAAATGCAAATTCCTTTGTACCTTGTACATTGTCACTTTGTTCTTTCCCTGTGATTTTAGGAATTATCTCTCCCCCTTTCTCAACCCATACCTTATCTCCCGGTCGGATATCCAACGATTTGATGAAATCCTCGTTATGCAGCGTCGCCCGTTGCACCATCGTGCCGCTTAACTGAACCGGCTCTAAGTTCGCTACCGGCGTTACGACACCCGTTCTGCCCACTTGATACGTGATCTCCTTTAACAGCGTCAACTGTTTCTCCGCCGGAAACTTATACGCAATCGCCCAACGAGGTGTCTTAGCGGTATATCCCAATTCTTCCTGTTGCGCCAAATTATTCACCTTCAGCACGATACCATCCGTTGCTATCGGCAAATTCTTGCGCTCCGTGTCCCAGTAAGCGATATAAGCCATCACTTCATCCACCGAGTGACACACCTTAATCGCGTCGGATATATGAAATCCCCATTCTTTCGCCGTACTCAAGCGCTCAAAATGCGTATTCCCCGGCAGATTCTCGCCCAACATATAATACAGATACGCATCCAGTCCTCGCCGTGCTACCTCTCGTGGATCTTGCAACTTCAATGTACCGCTTGCCGCGTTTCTCGGATTCGCAAACAGCGGTTCTTCCTGTTCCTCTCGCTCTTTGTTCAGCGCTTCAAACCGCTCCCAAGGCAGCAACACTTCGCCTCTCAACTCAAAGAACGCCGGTACATCCTCTCGCTCAATCTTCCAAGGGATAGAAGGGATCGTCTTGATATTATCGATCACGTTATCGCCCTGCTGTCCGTCCCCTCGTGTCAGCGCTTTCACCAGCACGCCCTTCTCGTACCATAAAGAAATAGAAAGTCCATCGTATTTCAATTCGCAAACAATCTCTACACCCGAAGGTAACTTGCGCACCCATTCCTCAATCTCTTCGCGCGAATAACTATTCGCTAACGATAACATCGGGTACTTGTGCTTGACTTGCTCAAAACCCTTCCCCTTTGTACCTTGTACATTGTCCCTTTGTAAATCACTACCCACGTGTTGGGTAGGGGACTTGGGATCAAACATATCGGGGAATTGTGCCTCGAGCGCTTGCAGACGATGCATTTTCTCGTCGAACTCACGGTCGGAAAGAGTAGGCATGTTCAGTACATAGTACTTATAGTTTGCCTCCTCCAACTCCTTACGCAAGGCACGTAACTCCTCGCGTTCCGGTTCTTCTATTTCGCTAAACAGATCCATCATCGTATCAGCAACTTATGCGAACTGATCGCTCCCTTGTGGTAAAAATGCAGCACGTACATACCCGGCTGTAAAGGCAGAAAATTCTTCACCTCGTTCGGCAGATTCGGGTTCGAAGTCGAAAGGGTGTAGTACTTGGTATGTTTCTCGAAGATATCTCCTTCATACACCATCTTTGTCGGCGAACAAACCGGTGTACCGTTGATCGTATAGATATCGAAATAAACCACCGGATCGGTCGTTTCGTCCGTGTAGATGCAATAGAACGTAAGGCTGTCGCCGAATGAACCGGAATTGATGTATGGATCCAGATTCAAGGACAACGTGCTGTCTAATTTCAGTCCTACCAGCACTGGGTCATGGTCTGAACAACGGAACATCGTCTCGTCGCTCTTTTTGCCGTCGTACCGATAGTTGTCGTCCTCATCAGAATTGATATGATAGCCCGACATACCGGTCACTTGCCGGTACATCTGCTCGCTGCATATCGCGTGGTCAATATAACTCGCCAAACCGCCGTACATGTAACTGTAACTCGTGTCTGCATGGAAAGCACGGTGCAGATCAATCAGACCCGTGCTAAGCATCGTCTCGATTGGATCGGTGAACGCGTAGCAGTTCAGGTCGCCCATGATCAGCGCGTCGTTGTCCAGTATATTGCGGTCCTGACGGTAACTGTTATACAATTTCACTACCGCCCTCGCTTCCTTCACGCGTCGTTCATTGTCACCTGTGTTCATCGCTTTGAAATGGTTGATCGAGTAGATGAATTTCTCGCCGGTCGCTTTCTCGCGGAAGCAGATCATCTTCTTTCGGTTCGCGATCTCAGCGTCCGTACCTACGGGTTTACCGATCGGCTCTACCACGTTGGCGTCATACACAAACTCCACTTTCTGCGTCTGGCTGCTAAGACCGTCGCTGAAATAAGTATAATTGCGACCGGGCAGGTTCTTGTTCAAGTCCTTTGTGATCTCATCTACCGCCGAGTTGCCGTGCTCCACCTCTACCAAACCGTATATATCCGCATTGATCCGCTTGAGCGCTTTGCTTATTTTCTCGCGCTGATCCTTGTGAGCAGACGCAGATTTGGGACAAAGTTGACACCCGACGGACGTGAAGTAATTCTCCAGGTTAAACCCGCAGACCAACAGACGATAGTCGCCCAAGTCCGGCAAACTATTCTCCAGGTCTGCACGCGTGTTTCCTTCCCATGTACCGCCTTGCCACGTCAGGCTCGCGGTGCTTTTCACTTTCGCTTTCAGGCCGATGATCCGCTCGCCACAACGATGGATCGGTTCGTTCATCTTAGCCGTCGGAGCAGGAACATTGTCGATGCTGAACATACAACTGCCGTTGATACGCACCGTCTCGTTGTACTCTTTCGTGCCCTTGAATCCGTGACTCTCCGGCTGGAACTTACGCCAAGGGGAAACGACGTAGTTTCCGCCCTCGTTGGCAGTTACGATCATCGGCACGTCAAAAATAACCGTCTGTCCGATGTACGGCTCCAAGGCTTTACCCGACCACGTCTCCGGATCGTCTATTGTGATATGAACCTGAGCCTGAACAAACAGCCCAAAGAACAGAATAATCAGTACCGAGAAATGTTTTTTCATCGCTATTTGTATTAAATCGGCTACAAAATTACTAAAATATTTGCATATATGCAAGTTTTTTTGTAACTTTGCGCAAAATTTTTATAAAAGCTATGACTTTTGGAGAGTTTTGGACATCGATGAAGATACCGAAGTGGGGGAAGTACGCAATTACGGTGCTGCTCTTTCTTGTCGTCTTTCTGTTCATCGGCGAGCAGAGTCTGATACAGTTTATTCGCCGCGGACGTGAAATACGACATCTGGAGGAGCAGCGCGAGATGTACCAAAAGGGTACCGACAAAGCGCAACGGGAGATCCAGACCCTCAATCATCCCGACAGCCTCGAGCAATACGCGCGCGAACATTATTATATGCATAATACAAACGAGGATATCTATTTAGTCGATGAAGTTGAGTAATATTTTATTGATAATTGGTTTGATTATCTTGGCCGCAGGCGCAGCCCTTAGTCTTGCCAAAATCGAACCCTACGCAGACTACGTCCTTATCGCCGGCGCCGTCATCGTTGTTATCCGCGGCTTTGTGAGAAACCACGAAAAAGAATAATTTTTAATTCTTAATTTTTAATTCGTAATTATGCAGGACTCCGTCCGCAAGGAACATATCATTTTAGGTGTCGATCCGGGTACGCTTTTTATGGGCTACGCGGTGCTGCACACGGTGGGCCAACAGGTTGAAATACTGGAGTTTGGCGCATACGACGTGCATAAACTCGAAGGGCAATATCCGCGCCTGCAGAAGGAGTTTTTCTTCCTGCAGGAGATCATCGATAAGTACCATCCCACCTGCCTCGCCATCGAGACCCAGTTCGTCGATAAAAACCCGCAGACGATGATCAAGATCGTCCATGCCCAAGGGGTCGCTATCGCGGCAGCTTTATCCAAAGATGTACCGATCTATGAGTACTCGCCGATGAAGATCAAGATGGCGATCACCGGTAACGGTCATTCGACCAAGCAACAGGTAGCCGGCATGCTCCAGCGATTCCTCCATATCCCCGAAGAAGAGATGCCCAAGAAACTTGATGCTACCGACGCCCTCGGTATCGCTTATTGCCATTACCTACAATTAGGGATGCCGGTCTCCGAAGGCGGCGCCAAAGATTGGACTACCTACGCCAAGCGCAAAGGTCTGACCGACAAAGGCTTAACAGGTCCTGCTGCCCAACTCGCTGCAGCCTTGGCAACTGCCAAGAAAAAGAAGTAGAACATGTCTTTTGACTTTCGACTTTTGACTTTCGACTAAAAATTTTAATTTTTTTATCCCTAAAATTTGGTAGTGTCAAAAAAAAGCACTATCTTTGCAGCGGAATTGACCGAGCGGCCAAACAAATGAGAAAATTGTAAATGAACAAATAAATAAATTGACTTATGGCTTACAAAATTTCTACCGATTGTATCGCTTGCGGTACGTGTATCGATGAGTGCCCGATGGGCGCTATCTCTGAAGGCGAACACTATTCGATTGATCCGGACGTTTGCACCGAGTGCGGAACTTGTGCTGACGTTTGCCCGAGTGGTGCTATCTCCCTCTAAGAGACTGCAAAAAAAGTGCATTTTTTAACTAAAAATGTGTATTTTTGAGGATTCACGCTGGTGGATCCTCATTTTTTTCTAAAAAATGTAAGGTGGGTATTGCAAATATGGATTTTTTTTTGTAATTTTGCGGCGTATTTTCAAACTTTTGGGCGAAAATGGAAAAAAACGAAGCACAAACCGAAGAATTGAAAGAGCAAAAAGCTCCCATGTTAAGCGCATTCTTCCGTATTCACGATTACCTCGTGGCGCATTCCACCATGCCTATCCGTAGGCAGTTAATGGACGAGATCAATTGGGATGACCGATTGATTGCCATCAAAGGCGGTCGTGGAGTGGGGAAGACCGATTTCCTGCTTACCCGCATCAAAGAGATTGAGACGGAATGGAAAGCGAAGTTAGAAGAAGAGCAGAAGCTGGCTCCTAAACGCCGTAACGCTTCTACCAAGCAGATCCGTCCTTGCCTGTTTGTCAGTATGAATGATTTCTACTTCACCACTCACACCTTGGTGGAGTTGGCGTCTAAGTTCGTGCGCATGGGCGGTAAATACCTCTTCCTCGACCAATTGTTCAAGTACCCGAACTGGTCACGCGAACTTAAGCGTTGCTATAACAAGTACAAGGACCTGCATGTGGTCTTCTGTGCAACGCCGGTTATGCCGATCGATGAGGATAATAACGATCTCAAGGATATCGTCAAGACCTACAACCTGCGCGGCTTCTCGTTCCGGGAGTACCTGAACCTGCAGACCGGTTTGCGCTTCCGCTCTTATACGCTTGAGGAGATCATCCAACGCCATTCGTCCATCTCACGTGAGATTTGCGAACGCGTTCGCCCGCTCGATTATTTCAAGGCTTACCTCGACCACGGTTATTATCCGTCCTACCTCGAGTCCAAGTCCTTTGAGGCTTCGCTGCTGAAGGTGATGAACTCCCAGCTGGAGGTCGATGTGCTGATGATCAAACAGATTGATGTGGCTTGCCTGCATAAGTTGCGCAAGTTGCTCTATATCTTGATGCAAGACGCTCCATGTGCCCTCAATATCAGTAACATAGCCGATGATATCGGTCTGAGTCGGGCGACGACGATGAACTATATCAAGTACCTCAAGGACTCGCGTCTGATCAATCTGCTCTATCCGGAAGGACGTAACTTCCCGATGAAGCCGACTAAGGTCTATATGCATAATACCAACCTTGCCCGAATGAACTTCACCCGCCAGATGGAGCCCATGGATCTGTATGAGACCTGCTTCTACACCTTCGTGCATGGCGCACATAAGGTGAACGCTACCGAGCGCTCGGCGATGTTCATCGTCGATAATCAGTATTATTTCGATGTCAAAGAGAAATCATCGTCCCGCGACACCATCCGTCCGACCGCTGTCGGCGAACTCGAACTCGGTCGTGGCAACATGATCCCGCTTTGGCTCTTAGGCTTTTTATATTAATCGAGATCTCGACATCTCGACATCTCGAGATTTCGAAAAACAACATCAAACGATATCAAACAACATCAAACAATATAAATAACTGTTTTTTATGGCAAAAGAGAAAAAATTTATGACCATGGATGGTAACGCAGCTGCGGCGCATGTGGCTTACATGTTCACCGAGGTAGCTGCTATCTATCCTATCACGCCGTCGTCTCCGATGGCGGAGAACGTGGACGAGTGGGCTGCCGCAGGTCGCAAGAACCTGTTCGGCGAGACCGTACTCGTGCAGGAGATGCAGTCTGAGGCCGGTGCAGCAGGAGCTGTTCACGGTTCGCTGAACGCAGGTGCGCTGACCACCACTTTCACGGCTTCGCAGGGGCTGCTCCTCATGATCCCGAACATGTACAAGATCGCCGGTGAGTTGATCCCGACCGTCTTCCATGTATCGGCTCGTACGCTCGCTTCCCACGTGCTCTGTATCTTCGGTGACCACCAGGATGTCATGGCTTGCCGTCAAACCGGTTTCGCTATGCTCGCTGAGGCTTCCGTACAAGAGGTAATGGACCTCGCAGGTGTTGCTCACTTGGCTACTATCAAGAGCCGCGTACCATTTTTGAACTTCTTCGACGGCTTCCGTACGTCCCACGAGTATCAGAAGGTGGAAGCGATGGATATGGAGGACCTCCGTCCATTAGTAGACTACAAGGCACTCCAGGAGTTCCGTGAGCGTGCCCTCAGCCCGATGCGTCCTGAGATGCGCGGTATGGCTGAGAACCCCGATGTCTTCTTCGCTCACCGCGAGAGCTGCAACCGTTACTACGACGGCGTAGCCGACATCGTTTCCGACTACATGAAGGAGATCTCGAAGATCACCGGTCGCGAGTATCGTCCGTTCAACTACTACGGCGCTGCTGACGCAGAGAACATCATCATCTGTATGGGTTCTGCTTGCGAGGCTATCCGCGAAGTGATTGATTATGAGGCAGCTAAGGGTAACAAGAAACTCGGTTTGATCAACGTACACCTCTATCGTCCGTTCAGCCTCAAGTACTTGCAGGAGGCACTGCCGAAGAGCGCTAAACGTATCTGCGTACTTGATCGTACCAAAGAGCCGGGCGCTAACGGCGAACCGCTGTACCTCGATGTAAAAGACGCTCTCGACGAACTCGGTCTCAAGGACCTGCTCGTTGTTGGCGGTCGTTACGGTCTGGGTTCGAACGATACCACTCCGGCACAGATGCTGGCTGTCTTCGAGAACCTCGCTCTGCCGCAACCGAAGAACCACTTCACCGTGGGTATCAACGATGACCTCACCTTCACTTCTCTGCCGGTTGGCGAGGAGATCGCGATGGGTGACGCTTCGCTCTTCCAGGCTAAGTTCTACGGACTCGGTGCAGATGGTACCGTGGGTGCTAACAAGAACTCGGTTAAGATCATCGGTGACACGACCGACAAATACTGCCAGGCTTACTTCTCTTACGATAGTAAGAAATCCGGTGGATTCACC
>CACZEL010000042.1 GCA_902780235.1 uncultured Bacteroidales bacterium
GTCTTCGATGCCAAGACCGGCTGGAGTCGCTGGATCAAACTCAACCCCGTCATGCCGTATAACAACCCGCCGATAGGCGATGAAGGGGACACCAACGAATAAAAGCAGGCGGGAATCGAATCGCATATGAAACATCTTCTTACTAAATAATGATATGATGAAGAACAGATTTTTTGTAGCTCTCGTACTAGGTATGATGGCTTTGTGTACGATGAGTGTACACGCCAACAACGACTTCCTGGAGCAAATCAACAACTACAGCGCGATGTCTATGGGCAACGGCGTAGTGCGCTTCAAGATCCCTATCTGGTCGTACGGTTGGCAGAACAACTACCGATTAGGTATTGGCAGTCATGTATGGTACTCCATGAACCAGTCCGGGAGCGGCTCTTCACAGATTATGTACTTCCGCAGTACAGATCGGCAGAACTGCAGTGACCCGAAGGTGAACAGTTCCGCCGATGTCGATCTGCGTGCGGGAATGGGTACCGTTAAGATCACCCGCACCACCAGCGGCACCGTGCAGATTGATGCCGGATCGGGTAACCACTCCGTATCCCTGCCTGCCCAGAGATCGCTGGACGGCAGTTTTGACCGCGTGGTATATCTGGAGTTCGACTGGTATCTGCCGGAGAACTTGACCAACCAGCAGTTCTATGTAGGTATAGATGTATATATCTTTAAGTACAAAGCCGACGATACCCAAACAAAGAATGCATATAAGAATTTCCGGTATATATTCCCCGACCGTCTGGACGGTTCGGATCAACTGATGGCGCCTGAGCTGCAGTCACCGTACTTGTATCTGCTGGACGAGAGCGGTTCGCCCATGAAAGATGGCAAAGTGGCTATTCCGTATGTCGTATATCAGACGCCCAAGTCCTATACCACTACGCTCAATTCGACACCGGTGAACATATCCAACCGCGCCGGCGCGATCATCGTGCCAGCTACTGACAGTGTTCAGAGCGGCTTCAAGGCTACCTTTACCGTGCAGCCCAATGCCGATGTGACCACCACCACCACGCGTAGCACCAACCACATCGATATCCCGGCATTCCACCGCATCTATAGTTTTAGCGCGACGGAGCAGAAAGACGAGATGGAGAGTTATAACGGCCGGAACCAACTGTCGTGGACGATCCGTAACCCGCAGGCCACCGACCTGATGACTACGGATTACTTTGAGATCCAGCGCGCCATGAAGGCGGACTACAGCGATGCGACGAGCATCGGTCTGGAGCCTATGGCAGCCGGCAAAGGCACTTATCTGTTTACGGATAATACGCGCAACACCGATTCGGGTATTCCTCTCGACACCACAACGGTATGCCGCGAAATGGTGTGGAACGACTATATGCTCTCCGCGGAGGACAGCGACCCGCTCTGCGATATGGACCTGAAACTGGTTGCCAAATCGCAGGTATTGCCGGCCGCACCGGTCTATTACCGTGTACGCCGTGCCTCGACCGGCGCCTGGGGATGGGGCCACCCGTTCGCGCAGGCTACCACCTTGTATCGCCACAATTTCCTGGCTCCGTTGGCAGCTACGCAGGCGAACTACACCAAGGATCCGGAGTTTGCCACCAACCATAAGGTACATTTCAATGTCAAGATCGACAATGCGCTGATCCCGGATCAAGGTACGGTGTTGCCGCAGGATTGCGAACTGGTGCCTACCTTCAAGACCCTCAGAGGTTCCTCGGACTCCATTACTTTCACGATCGACATCGAGCAAGAATCCTATGACCAGACCGTCGGTATGAGTATCCGTCCTTCCGGAACTTCTTTAGTGCGTTATTTGCATGCGGGAAAGAACGTGTATACTTTTCCTGTGACATTAGGTCGTTTAGAGGTCTGGATACACATCGGACAGAATGTGATATACAACGACCACTGGGAGTCTTTCGCCTTGTGCTCCATTGACTGCGATCAGGATCACGTCGACGAACTGGACGGCAGCGTGATACAGATATACAGCACACTTCATGAAGTACGTGGAGGTACGCAACATATCTATAAATCGGCTTATCGTACGCTCAAGAACCAAGGTCCGGCCAGCCGGATGAAAAAGGTACAGGAGCGTTGGGCGGCAGTGCGCGACTCGGTATTCCGGCAGATGGTGGACAGCATGCAGCGCAGCGTCCTTCCCTCCGCTGCAGGCGGGCGTTGTATGTGGGACAGAGGCGCACAGCTCATCCTGATGCGCACCCTGCAGGAGACCGGCACAACCATCGAACTCGTTGTGCCGCAGGATAGTATCCGCCGCAATGACGATGGCTCGTGGACTGCCCATATCACCGATGTAGCCAATATGGCATGCACCAACTACAGCTATAAGGTTCGTATTGACCCGAGTGCCGCATCCATTCGCTTCCAGAACCCCGCTTCGCTGCAACCGGTAACGATCAACGGCCCGTCGCTCTACTTCAACGAGGCGGCAAGCATCGCCTCGTTCACCGCGAGCAAAGGCGATGCCGCACGCGACAGGAAGAGCGGCGTGCTGCTGCAATGGATACCCACCTCCGCTGCGGTGGATCAGTATATCCTGATGCGCTTGCCGGTAGGCAGCACCAACTCGCCGGACACGATCTATCGCGGCATGGACAACAGTTACTTCGACACCTCCGCCGTGCCGGGACAGCACTACGAATATACGGTAGTCACGCACTATGAATGCAAGAGCGTACATACCGACCACTCGGCTACCGCCGAAGGTTGGCGTACGCCTTACGGCGAGATCAGCGGCTCTATCCGCCAGACCGATAACAGCGGTATGGCCGGCGTGACCGTCAGCCTCTCCGCCAACGGACAGACCCTGAAGACGCTCGTCACAGGTGCCGACGGTGCGTTCCTATTCGACAGTTTGACTTATGGCAACGGCACGCAATATACCGTCACGCCTACCTCGCAGTACGGCACCTTCAGTTATAACAGCACCTCCTCCGGCATGGCTACCGTCACGCTGGCTGCCAACGGCTGTGTACAGCAAGGCATTGACTTTGTCAACACGAGCTGTGCGCGTCTGAGCGGCCGCGTGCTATACCATAAGAGTACGATTCCCGTGAGCGGCGTATGCTTTATCCTCAACGGCGATACGATCCGTCGTGGCGGGGGTATCTATACCAGCGGTATTGACGGCAATTTTGAGCTTACGCTGCCCAAGTCCATGCCCTGCCGCCTGCAGGTGGCCAAAGCGGGACACACCTTCACCAACGACGGATGGCTGTTCGTCACAGAGGGCGATACGACTTTCTCGCTCGTCAAAGCGCTCGACGGCGTACGCTTCTATGACCGCACCAAGGTGCGCCTCGTAGGTCGCGTAGCCGGTGGCCTGGACCAGCAAGCCCTGCCACCTGCTCTGGGATTTGGTACGAACAACCTCGGTGATAACCTGCAACTCGTGCTCCAACTCGAAGGCGACAACACCGCCCATATCGTGCATAACCCTGATGACCTGACGCAAGACACGCTGCATTTCACCGTAGATAGCACGCAGATCATCTACGAGCAGAAACGCATCATTATCCGTCCGAACATACGCAGTGGTGAATACGCGGTGGATCTCTTCCCCGTGAAGTACAAAGTGACGCAAGCCACCGCTACGGGATATGCCACGCTGCTGGATGTGCAGGCGGGCGTGCCGACATTCGACCTGACGAATGCGCCGCTGACCGTGCTCACCTCCGACTCGATGGGGCGCCATGCTACCTATAATGCACGCTTCGACCGCATCTACCGCAATCCGATGCAGGTAGGTATGATACAGCTGATGTACGGAATGGCGCAAGACGGAATGGGCGAAGAGAAACTGGGTGTATCCAGTATCGTTGACCAGAGCCATACCGTCCGCTTGTACAGCAAGGACTCGACCGGCACCGTCCAATACCTGTTCGGTCATCCTATCTTCCAGCAGGGACGCACCTACCAGTTCCGCGTGAGCGCGTACGAGGACTATTTCTATAACAATAACAAGTTGAACGCGCGCGACCGCGTACGCCTTAGTGGCGGAACGCTGAAGGTATTCAACGGCTTCAAGTCCGGCAAAAATACGGCAACCGAAACCTATCCCCTGGATGATAAGGGCGAAGCGCTGATTAATGTGGAGGTGGATAACCTCAACCTCATGGCTACCGGCGATAACGCCCTGCGTGCACTCGACCTGTCGGTGGAACGAGAAGGGAGCAACACCGATTATTGCGCCCTGCGCGGTTTTGTGACCGGTAATAATGTCGAGAACGGCGACATACGCGCCATACAATCTGACATCCAAATCCTGGATATCCTGCGCGACCCGCCGGGAAGCGGCAGTAGCTGCTATCTGGAGAAAGGCGCTACCTATAAGTCCTCCGCTACATTCTCCATTGCCTTTAAGATAGGTACGAACTGCGATGCTACCATCGGTACCTCTTACGACCAGTCAGTAGGTGTCATAGCGGTTACCACCTATTCCGGTCTCATCAGCTCTGTGGGCAAATCCTATCAGTTCACCCTGCCGCTTGTGCTGTCCGGAAAATACAGCCGAACCAACACCTGTACGTATACCACGACCGAGAAGATTTCCACCAGTTCCTCCCCATCCTTCGTGGGTGCATCGGGCGATGTGTTCATCGGCCATACCAACGAGGCGCTGTACGGTACCGTGCGTGCTGTGCGCATCATTGACGACAGTACCTACCTGCTGCGTCAACCCGCCTTCACAGCCGGGTATTGCAAGGAGGTAGCCTCTGCCATCGGTACCGACGGACGAATATACCACTTTGTCATCGCCAAGGAGACCGTACTCGGCGGAAAGATGGGTACACAGTTCGCCTATACGCAGGACTATATTGCCAACACCTTGATTCCCAAGCTCATCCGCGAACGGAATTCCTTGCTCATTGATGCGCCTGACTCAATTACCGCTCAGAGCATCGCTAACCAACAAGGCAAAGCCGTCTATTGGAACCGTGCTACCAAGGACGACGAGATAGGCACCGTGTATCGCTTTATCACCCCGACGAACAAACCCGACTACAACGAACCCGACCGCATTAGTGCCATCAATGCCGTACTCGTCAAATGGGTGGCTATCCTCGCTACCAATGAGAAGGATAAAGTCACCGCCATCCAGTCAGGCAAGAAAGTGGGCACTTATTCCGTCAGCGGAGGTACCAGCCGCGAATATAGCGAGACCTTCTCCGGCGAGTTCTCCGCGTCCGGTAATGTCTCCTTCGGTATGGATATGGCCAATCTCGGAGGCTTCTTTAGCAATGCCGGCAATGCGCTTGTCAATAAAGCAAATGGCGCTACAAATGAATATTTCAAGGCTTTGTCAGACCTTATTGAGAAATATTCCGCAGGCAAAACATACACCGAAGACAAGAATAATAGTACCTCCGTTGAAGGCAAAGCGGCCGGCACACAATGGAAGACCAAATGGAGTCCGGTGTTAGATTTCTCGTTGGACGGTTCCGGCACATGGGACAACGAAAGCGCATCCCGCAAGATAGGCTTTACCATCGCGCCCGATGGTTTTGCCAATACGACCGTCAGCGTCTATCGCTCCGAGCAGGATTCCCTCTTCCAGAAGAAACTGGCAGAACTCACCAACTTCATTACCCGTCCTACACAGAAAGAGAAATACGGTAGCTTCATCTTCTTCCAGGAGGGTGGAACCAGCCATTGTCCCTACGAAGGCGAAGCACGCACGCAGTGGTATTATCCCGGTCAGTTTGTGCTGGGTAATGCCACCCTGCCGATGGAGAACCCGAAGATTACGCTCGACCAGTACTCTATCAGCAATGTGCCTGCCGACCAGGCTGCCGTCTTCCGCCTCACGCTGGTCAACGACAACCTCAATACCGACGGACGACCCGCACGCGGACAGGTGTTTTCGCTCTCGGTGGAACCCCAATCCAACCCCAAAGGAGCAATCCTGCTCATCGACGGCGAACCGCTGACCTCCTCCTCGACGCTCACCTTCTTCTGCGAACCGGGAGTGCCCATCGTCAAGACTCTGCAGATACAACGGGGTATAGTGGATGACTACGAGGACCTGACGCTGAAGTTGGCCTCCACTACCTGTACCTCTATCAGTGCCTATGCGAAACTATCCGTCCACTATATGCCGGAGTCCTCGCCCGTCAGCATCGCCTATCCGCGCGATAAATGGGTGATGAATACCCTGTCGGCACGCGACTCGGTAGGCTACTACCTGCCCGTTACCATCGATGGCTTCAATATCCATCATAAGAACTTCGATCATATCGAGTTCCAGTACAAGCTCTCGACGGAGAATAACGACGCATGGGTAACCCAGTGCTCGTTCTATGCCGACGACAGCCTGTATAACAAGGCGACAGGCAACAAAGCCAAGATAGAGAACGGCCGCATCCAAGCTTTCCGCTTCTACGGCGAGCGCGATCCGAAAGAACTGAACTACGACCTGCGTGCCGTCTCCTACTGCCGCTACGGTTCGGGCTTCGTCAGCAAGGCTTCGCCTGTCATCAGCGGTACGAAAGACACCCGTCCGCCCGTATTGTTCGGCAAGGCAAGTCCCGCCAACGGTATCCTGACGCTCAAGGACAATATATCGATGCGCTTTAGCGAACCCATCGCCGGTAATTGGCTGGACGAGGACAATAACTTCCAGATCCTCGGCGTAACCAACAACACGGGTATCACGCAGACCACCTCGCTCTATTTCGATGGACAGAGCGGTCATTATGCCCGCACGAAAGCAGAGCGCGAACTGTCTCTCACCGACCTGAGTATAGACATGCTCATCAAGCCTTCCGTCAAGGGACGCGAGATGGCACTCTTCTCGCACGGAGACGAGGAGTATAACTTCTCCCTCAGCCTGACCGCCGACAACCGTCTCAAACTGACCGTGGTCGAAGATAACAAAGTGGCAGAGACCAAGCAGTCCAAACCCATGGGTCAGTTGTCTACTACCGACTTCACACGCGTCATCATGGTGTACGATTCCGAGAAAAAGACGGTGCGCTTTTATGCTGGAACAATGGATATCACGGATAACCCGTCCACGCAATGGTCGCTCATGAACTTTGCCGCTCCCATCATGGTGGGTGCTACTATTGACAGCACCAGCCTCTACCAAGGCAATTTAATGGAATTGCGCGTATGGACCAAAGCCATGAGCCCGGAAGAGATCAGCACCACCCATCTGCGCCGCCTCACCGGATACGAGTACGGACTGCTCGATTATTATCCCATGAACGAGAACAAAGGCTCCGAGCTGTCTGACTTGGCTACCGGCGCAACCCTCTTTGCCCGGGGACTGAGTTGGACGCGTCCGCAAGGCCTGTCGTTGGCTACCAACGGTTCACCCGTGCTGCTGCAACCGACACTCTTCAGCCGTAGCGCAGCCGAAGACTATACGCTGCTGTTCTGGTTCCGCAGTAACAATAGCAAGCAAGACTCCGTCTCGCTCTTCGGTACGTCGATGAACGATTCGACCACGATGGAGATAGCGCTGCACGACGGCGAGATTTCGTTCCGGTTCGGCACCGAGCATAAGATGGCTACAGCTAACCTCACCGATGGCAACTGGCATCACTGCGCACTCGTCATCTCCCGTACCTTTAACAACGGTTCGATTGCTATCGACGGCAAGAAAGTGCTCCTCTTCCCCGCACTGGAGACCGGCGCACTCAGCGGTACCAAGATATGGCTCGCCAAAGGAATGAAAGGAAACCTCGACGACGTATGTCTGTTCGAGCAGGCATTGCCGTCCGAAGTGGTGAATGAATTCTATCTGCAGTCGCCCAATGGCGAGGAGATGGGATTGATCAACCTGCTTTGTTTCTCCCAGGTAAAGCGCAACTCATCCGGCGTGATGGAACTCGTGTTCACACCCAATAACCAGCGTGTCTTCAAGGACGCCAACGGCAATACGGTGAACAAAGTGCAACCGCTGCTGATGGACGATCTCAGCGCACAGGCGGACAAGAGCAACAGTGCGCCGGTACGTGACCGTGGTCAGCTCACCAAACTGCCCTTCACGTGGAACTACCAGTTGTCCGACCTCATGATCAATATCAAGTCGCAACCGCGCGAGATCAACAAACGTACGATGTACCTCACCGTGCGCGACGTGGAGGACCTCAACGGCAACCGTTTGCAATCGCCCGTGACATGGACGGTATATGTGGACCTCAACAGCGTCATCTGGAATGACCGGAACCACCGCGAGAAACTGACGGACGACGAGCAGACACATCAATTCACGATGGTCATCACCAATACCACCGGCATGACCCGCCAGTTCACCATCGAGAACCTGCCCCAATGGCTCACCGCATCGCCCGCACAAGGTACCCTCGAAGCGGAGGAGAAGAAGACCGTCACTTTCACCATCAAGGCTGCCGAACTCAAGATCGGTACGCACCAGCAGATGATCTACCTCACCGACGATCAGGGCTTGGCTGAACCGCTACTGCTCGAGATAGCCAAGGAGACCGAACCGCCTTACATCGACGTGGATCTGAATCGCTATCCGCTCAATATGTCGCTGTGCGGCAATGTGATCCTGAACAAGACCGACAAGACGATAGTCAACACCACACCCGAGGATTATGTCTTCGCTATATACAACAATGATTGTGTAGGCGCAGCCCATTGCACCGACAATGGCGAACTCTATCTCACGGTTCACGGCAGCGAAAAACTGACTAACAAGCCGATCCGCTTCCAACTGTGGAAAGCCGCTACGGGTAAGGTCTATAACCTCACACCGGATACGCTCGTCCTCTTTGCGCACGGCGCTGTCTATGGTTGCGGCAAGGATGATCCCGTACAACTGCAGGCCGGCGGTAGCGAGATGCAGACTATCGCACTCAATCCGGGATGGAACTGGATATCTACCTATCTGGATATACCTGCCGCCCTGTCCACGGCGATCACGGCAGAGCAGCCATGGACGGAAGGCGACCTGATCAAGAATCCGGCTACACGCAAGTTCTGCACTTATAGCGAGACTGCAGATAAGTTCGTCGGATCGCTCAAGACCCTCGATTATGGGCAGATGTATATGGTCAATTCGTTCGAGGAGAACAGTATGCACCTGTTTGGCTTTACCCTGCCGGAAGACTCGATGCACATCACGCTGAAAGGTAACGGTCAGTGGAACGCACTGCCTTGTATGTTCAGCCAGGTGATGACGCTGCGCGACGCGATGTCTGACTACTACGACCATGCTTCGACGGGTGACCTGATCAAGGCGCAAAACCGCTTTGCCGTCTTCTCGGATGACGATCGTTGGGTAGGTGACCTCACGGCCCTCACACCGGGCGAAGGATATCTCATGCGCCGCATGGAAGAGGGCACCGTAACGGTGAACTTCTATCCGCATAAAGCATCGGCACCGAAGAAGATAACAGACCGCTTCCAGGATGACCTCGGAGCACAGAACACAGACCTGTTCACCAACCCGAAGGCTTCGACCAACATGACGATGATCGCGAAGCTTAACGAGTTAACGAATGAAGGAGTGAAGGAGTTAAGGGTCTATGTGGGCGATGAACTCGCAGCCGTGGCTGCCCCAATCACGATTGAAGAGGAGGCTCTCTACTTCATCACGATTCAGTCCGACCAAATTGGCGAATTGCGCTTCGAAATGGACGGCGAGACCTATGTGCCTGTTTGCGGAACAATCAACTACTCTGCCGATAGTCACCACGGCTCGCTCCGCGCTCCGATCGTACTGAAGCCGATGGATAGGCCTTATAAACGCATCGAAAACCACCATGTAGTAATAATCCGAAACAATGAGAAATATAGCATCACTGGTACTAAATTATAGTACCCTTCTAGGCGGAGGCCGCTCCTCCCGCGTTAACGGGAGGACGCTCCGGGCAAAGACGAGCCGTCGCCGGCTCCGGGTACGCAGTCTATTACCGGCAATGTGTCAACCCCTTCATGGGCAGTATCGGACGACTATGACATGACCTCGTCCATGACGGTCATTGCGAGCGTGGACTTGTCGCTCACCTACGCCGATCAGGTGCAATCAACCGGTTGGACCGTAGAGGAAGACGATCTGTTAGCAGCTTTTGACGGCAATCAATGTATAGGTATGGCAAAGCCCTCCGAAGGCTTGTTCTACCTCTACGTGACGGCTCCGTCCAACGGTTCGGAAGTGACGCTCAAGTATTACTCGGCGAAGCTCAAGAACCTCTTCACGGCGAGTACGACGCTCACCTACGGCAACGATGCCATCATCGGCTCCGTCTCTAAGCCTTATGCCCCCCAATGGAAGGTGGCTAACTAACCTAATGAAAGGTGAATAACCCATTTAATAAATCAATGTAAGAATGAAAAAAGTATTTCCTGATTTGGAAAGAGCAAAAGCGACTGCCGTTAATCGGCAGGCATCGGGTGGGCGAGGCTGATACCCTCGCGCACTCTCTATTTTTTAACGAATGACATTGGATTATTAAACACATGAAAAGAACATTTGTGTTTATCATGCCGGTGATGGTATTGCTGTTCGGCATGAATGCTTGTAAGAAGAGCAACAACGAGCCTGCCGGTCCGGCCGATCCGACCGAAAAGGCCAAGTACACCGTTCTCATTTATGCGAACGGCGGTGAGAACCTGGAAGACTCCGAGGAGCGGGATATAGCAGGTGCTGCCGAGTTCCTCGCGACGAAGAAAGAAGACCTCTCCGTTCGGAGAGGCCTTTGTTTACCGACCGGATTGCATCAATTTCGAGAACAAGGAAGCCATTCAATACCTCTCCTTGCCCGACAAATGGATCGTGGATCATTCGGATGCTGCGATGTATGATCCGGCGTATATGGCCTCGGTGCTGAAGGACGTAGCCAAAAACATGCCGGCGGAGAACTACATCCTCGTTCTCGCAGGTCACGCTTCCGGATGGGAACCGGACGAGGACGGTGATTACCCCGCTCCCAGAAAGGCTCCTAAATCGACCGTTACCGATGCCTTCCTCGACGAACGGGCTATCACAGCCAAAGAGCTGCATGACGGTATCAAGCAGTCCGGTATCCCTGTATGCGCGGTTGTTTTCGATTGCTGTTTGCAGAACAGTATCGAGTACCTGTCCGAGTTGACCGACGTCACGACTTATACCCTCGGTTCTGGCCATACGACCCACGGAGGCGACTACGCTTCGCTGCTCAAAGAGCTCTATGACGCTCCTGCCGGACAAGCCGGATTGAAAAAAGCGCTCAGCAACTACGCGGACGTGTATGCCATCAACCATAAGAACGACTGGGAAGACAATGAGAATGACAAAGTGCTGATGAACGTCGATTTTGCAGTGGTGGAGATGGCGAAGATGCCGGCTGTATGGACGGCGCTGAAAAACATCGTCGATTATATGTGCGCGAACGTTAAGGACAGCGCTGCCTATGCCATCCCCTCGCGTCAGTGCTACCAGTATTTCAACGGATCGTCCAAATATGACCTGTCCGACTACCTGTTCAAGA
>CACZEL010000043.1 GCA_902780235.1 uncultured Bacteroidales bacterium
GTGCGTTACCGCGTAGCGGAAGCCAAAGAGCGTTCTATCCGTGACTTGCGTGAACGTAATCTGTACCTGACCATCAGCCGCCAACGGCAGATGATTGTGATAATTATGCTGTTCTTTGTAACTTTGGGCGGAATCCTACTGTTCGTCTATCTGTATCGCCGCCGTCAACGGCTGCTTTTGGAGAAAGAGGAAGAAATTGAGACCCTGCGTAACATGTTGGCTTCCGCTGATGTCCTTATTGCAGTTGCCGGATGGTTTTGGCGACGTTGATGAGGTGGTCGGCCACACGTTCGGAGTTCTGGGCAAGGGAGATATACTCTGTTCCGGCTTGCGGTTCGCAGATGCCCAACGAGAGACGCTGGATATGATTGCGCTCCATCTCATCGGTCAGACGGTCAATCTCGTCCTCTATCTGGTTGGCGTGTCCAAGGGCTTCCATGTCCATCTTGTGGTATGCCTGCATGGTTGCCTCGTAGAGTTGGGCGATGAGGTCGTTCATCTGGTCAATCTCCTTGAGCGCGTATTCGGAGAAGCGCACGTCGTGCTGCTGCAGGCTCTCGGCGTACTCCACGATATTCGTCGCGTAGTCGCCTATACGCTCCAGATCGCTGACCGTGCGGATGGTGGAAACGAGATACTGGTGGTCAAAACGGTTGAGCTGTTTGTCTGACAGCCGCACGGCGTATTGAACCAGTTCGCGGTTGAGGAAGTTGAGTTCTTCTTCGGTCTTGTTGAAGACATCCAACTCGCCGGTGTCAAGCGTCTTGACGATGTGTATCGAACGGTTGAAATTAGCCACCGCCATCTCCGCCATGTGTTCAATCTCGGCTTTGAGCTGTCGTACGGCTACCACCGGCGTGCGGAGCATCTGCTCGTCGAGGAAATAGAGATGCGGCTTGTCTTCGGCAGGCTGCGGCTGGTCTTTGATAATCTTACACGCCAACGCTACCAGTGCGCCGGTGAGCGGCAGGGCTACGAGCATCGTGCAGACATTGAAGACGGTATGGAACATCGCCAATTGGAGTTGCGGCGCTGCAGGGAGAAGATGTTCGAAGAGCGTACCGAAGGTCCATACACCGGCGGTGAACAGACTCATAGCTCCGGCAATCAGCAGGAAGAGCACGACACCCATGATATTGAAAATGAGATGGATCATTGCCGTCCTTTTGGCAGCTATTCCGCTGGTCAGACCTGCTATGACCGCTACCACGCATGAACCGATGTTACTACCCATCGTGAGGTAGATACCCTGGTCGAGCGTCACCAGCCCCGTCACAACCATCGTGATGGCGATAGAGGTCATGACGGACGAAGACTGGATGATGGCGGTTAGAACGGCGCCTATGAGCACTAATAACAGGGGATTGCTGATCGAGGCGAGGAAGAGTTTGACGGAATGCAAGGCCGCAAACTCATCCATGGCGTTCGACATCATACTTAGACCGACAAACAACATTCCGAAGCCGGTGAGCACACCTCCTGCCTGCTTCCACGCGTCGCTTTTGGTAAAGAGCATGATAAATGCACCTATACCTGCAAAAGCGCTGAAGATGAGGGTGGTGGAGAGGCTGTTGGTGCCGAACATACCCAACGCCACCAACTGCGCCGTGACCGTTGTACCGATGTTTGCGCCGTAGATGATGGTTGCCGCTTGTGCGAGGGAAATGATGCCCACGTTCACAAAACCGATGACCATCACAGTAACGGCACCACTACTCTGGATAGCAGCGGTGCCGATAGTGCCGATTGCCACACCGAGCCATTTGTTGTCGCCCGTCTTGGCAAAGAGACGTTTGAGCCGTTTGGAAGAAGCCGATTCGAGGTTACTGCTCATCATCGTGCAGGCGATCAGAAAGACTCCGATGCCTGCCAGGAGCGTTAGAACGGCGGTTATGACAGATAGGATATTCATCTTTTAGTCGTCAATGCGGACGAATTCGTATTGGCGGTTGAACTTCAGATCGAGACCGTTATTGAGTTCGGCTTTGTAGCCGCGGTCATCTTTGCCCCACTCGGTGATAAAAGCGTTCGGGAAATTGGCTTTGACATAGGTCAGCACGGGTTCCGGAACAAGCGCTGAGGGTACTTCCATCCGTTTGCAATCTACTTTCAGTAATTCACCGGCTTTGTTGAACTCGAGGGTGCGACCATCATTGAAACGAACTTTATACTCATCATCAAAGAGCTCTTTATCCAGCGTGACATACGCAACCTGCGTAGCATCGAAATAGGCAGCCACGATGGCTTTAGCCGGTTCGGGAACTTGGTCGAAAGTGATCACTTGGTCCTTAGCACAAGCAGTGAAGGAGCATGTCAGCGCAAGCAGCGCTACAAATAAATTCTTCTTCATAATAGTTCGTTTTTGTAGGTAAAAATGTTTTCAAATAGAATACTACAAAAATTATGCCATACAGCAATTTTGCTCAAAATGCTCTCAACTCTTGTGTATGTCAAAAAAAAGTTGTACCTTTGCAGTCGATTTCGAAATAAGTAGAAATTTATACCATGGAAAACGTTAAAATTATCGAGATTAAGAAGAGTGTCTTCGAGAATAACGACCGTGCGGCGGATGAATTGCGCGGTGAGTTGAAGACCAAGGGCGTGTTTCTGCTCAATCTGATGTCTTCGCCCGGAAGCGGCAAGACCACAACACTCATTCAGACCATCAATCGTCTTAAAGACAAAATCCGTATTGCCGTCATGGAAGCGGATATCGACAGCGATGTCGATGCGATCAAGATCAAGGAAGCCACCGGCGTGGAGTCCATTCAGTTGCATACAGGCGGTATGTGCCATTTGGATGCGGAGATGACCAAACAGGGATTGGAGGGTTTGAACAATGTACAAAGGGACAATGTACAAGGTACAAAGGGAAGACCCGACCTTGTGATTTTGGAGAACGTGGGCAATCTCGTGTGCCCTGCGGAGTTTGATACGGGAGCCGTGAAGAACGCGATGATCCTCTCTGTGCCGGAAGGACATGACAAACCTCTCAAGTATCCGTTGATGTTTTCCATTTGCGATGTGGTGGTAATCAATAAGATAGATGTACTGCCGTATTTCGATTTCGATATGGAGAAATGCAAGGAGTACATCCATATGCGTAACCCGAAAGCGACCGTCATTCCTATCTGCGCCAAAACAGGAGAAGGCGTGGATATTTTTGCCGAGTGGCTCTTGACAGAAGTCAAGAATTGGAAGTCGATATAACGACATATCGACATAACGAGATAACGATATAACGAAAATAATCTATACTATGCCGCAAATGTCAGACAAGTTTGTCCCAAAACACAAAGGGGACAAGAACCCTAATCCGAAATTGTTGAAGTTCGTTCGCCATGTCACGGACCGTATTCCCGGAAAGATCAAGATGACCACAGACGCCCCGGAGTATTGGGGTCTCGCCTGTATCTTCGAAGATGAAATGGATGCAGTGACCCGTGAGGCGTCGCTGGATCTGCTGTTAGATATGCTGCCCGGTAATTTCTTTAAGGTTCGCAAGCACCATACGTACGCGCAGTTGCACGGGATGAACGCCGAGAAGCACTATACGCCGGACGATAAGAGTTTTGATGAACTGCTCGACAAACTCGCCTATTTCGGCATGCTGGAATACGATTACGGAGATCATTATACCAACGGTCAGGGACCGGACGAGGGTACGACATTCAACCGCGAGGACCGTATCTACTGGGTGCCGATGTTTGTGCCGGGAAGTGCCGAATATACGAATATGAACACCGATCTGATGGATCGTCATCCGGAGCTGGCGATGTTCTTCGAGCGAATGACATTCCTGCCCTTGGAGAAGATTACACCGATGGTTCCAATGGGCGGCAGCGGTATCGGTATGCACGTCATTCCGGTGGAGAAAGCCATCTCGATGGAAAATCAGAGTGTCGATATCGAGCACATCAGTTACTGGCTTAAGAAATACGAGGGACATATCGGCGTCGGCATCTGCTCTTGTCGTTACGGCCGCAAGAAATTAGATGAAGGCTGCGCGGATGACTATCGCGACTGGTGTATCGGCGTGGGCGACATGGCAGATTATCTGCGTGAGACAGGCCGTGGACACGACATCACTTACGACGAGGCGATGGCGATCCTCAAAAAAGCCGAAGATCACGGTTTTGTACACCAAGTAACGAATATCGACGGAGAGGGTAAGATCTTTGCGATTTGTAATTGTAACGTGAAGATTTGTAACGCACTTCGTACATCGCAGCTATTCAATACACCTAATATGTCTCGTAGCGCGTACGTGGCTGAAGTGGATCCGAAAAACTGCGTGGCGTGCGGTCGATGTGTGGAGTATTGTCCTGCCGGAGCGGTCAAGTTGGGGCAGAAACTATGTACCAAACATGGTCCGCAGACCTACCCGAAACAGGAGTTGCCTGACGCAACCCAATGGGGCGAAGACAAATGGACGGAAGACTACCGCGACAAGAACCGGATCAACTGCTACCCGACGGGAACGGCGCCGTGTAAGACCGCATGTCCGGCACATATCGCCGTGCAGGGTTATCTGAAAAAAGCGGCAGAAGGCAAATACACCGAGGCGTTGGAACTGATCAAACGCGAGAACCCGTTCCCGGCAGTATGCGGACGAATCTGTAACCGCCGTTGTGAGGACGCTTGTACACGCGGCACGATTGATCGCGCGGTAGCGATCGACGCCGTGAAGAAATTCATCGCCGAGAAAGACCTGCATGCCGAGACGCGTTTTGTGCCGGAAGTCAATATCTGCTCGAACGTACAGGAGCGTTGGGAGGAGAAAATCGCCATCATCGGCGGCGGACCTGCGGGTCTGAGTTGTGCGTATTATTTAGCGACGATGGGTTATAAACCGACCGTATTTGAACGCAACGAGAAGCCAGGCGGTATGCTACGCTACGGCATCCCGTCGTACAAACTGGACAAGGCGGTTATTGATGCCGAGATAGATATCATGCGTGAGATAGGCGTGGAGATAAAGACCGGCGTGGAAGTGGGCAAGGACATCACGATAGCCCAGTTGCGCGAACAAGGCTACAAAGGATTCTACGTAGCTATAGGTTGCCAAGGTGGTCGTCTGCCGGGCATTCCGGGAGAGGATTTGGAGGGCACAATGACCGCGATTGATTTCCTGCATGAGGCAAATTGCGGCGGCAAGAAGATCAGCGGAAAAGTCGTTGTTGTCGGCGGCGGAAACGTAGCTATCGATGCAGCGCGTGTGGCAAAACGCAGCGGCGCAAGCGAAGTGACGATGCTGTCGCTGGAGACCGAAGATATCATGCCGGCATCGCTCGAGGAACGCATGGAAGCCCGTGAGGATGGCGTGTTCATCAACCCCGGATGGGGACCGATGGAGGTGAAAGGTGAAAGTGGAAAGGTGAAAGGAATCACCTTCAAGAAGTGCGTGTCGGTATTTGATGAACAGCATCGTTTTGCGCCGAAGTTCGATGAGAACGAGACGATTACGCTGGAGGCGGACTTGGTGATTTTTGCTATCGGTCAGACAGTAGTGCTCAAAGATCTGCTCAAAGATACGAAAGTGGAGTTCTTCCGCGGCGTATATCCGGTAGCAGACAAACTGACATACCAGACCGCCGAACCCGACATCTTCGTGGGCGGCGATGTGTTCACCGGTCCTAAGTTCGCGATTGACGCTATAGCAGCAGGCAAGGAAGCGGCAGAGAGTTTGCATCGCTTCGTGCAGCACGGACACATGACTATCGGTCGCAACCGCCGTGATTTCATCGAACTGAATAAGCAGGATATTCTGGTGGAGCAATACGATAACAGCAGCCGGCAAGACCCGGGAGTCATTCCGACGAAGACGAAATTCGAGGAATACCACGGCACTTTGACCGAAGATCAGGTGAAGAAAGAAACTGCCCGTTGCCTCAGTTGCGGCGCGTCAGTAGTGGATGAGAACCGCTGTATAGGCTGCGGTATTTGTACCACCAAGTGCGCGTTCGACGCCATTCATCTGCATCGCGAGCACCCGGAAGCCAGCGTCATGCGCACTTCCGAGAACAAGTTTGATGGCATTTTGCCGTATATGCTCAAAAGAGGCGGAAAGATATTGATTTCGGGGCTAAGCAAGAAAAATTGATGCACGAACTTGGGATTGTCTTTTATATCATCCGCGATGTCAAGAAAGCGGCGCAAGAACATGGCGTTGAGCATGTCTCGGCGGTGGTGATGAACATCGGAGAAGTTTCCACCATCGTGCCGGAATACCTGACTGATTGTTGGCGTTGGGCGGCAGATAAGGAAGAGTTGCTGCGGGGCTGCGAATTGAAGATCGAACCGATACAGGCGGTGACGCATTGCGACGGTTGTGGCAAGGAGTACCCCACGGTGGCGCATGGAAAGATCTGTCCGCATTGCGGCAGCGAGAAGACTTGGCTGCTACGAGGGAACGAAGTGGAGATTAAGGAAATCGTAGTACCTCAATAAATCGTAAATCGTAAATCGTAAAATAGTAAATAATATGGCTTGTTTTATTGTACCCTTAGTACAAGCGGTGGCAACAACGGCATACCGCAAACGTATGGAGAAAACGCAGGTTGAGCCTGCACAAAGTAACTACCATGCGCTCAGCAAGCATCTACCGGCTCTGGAGAAAATGCTCTGGGGCGGTTCATTGATGCTGATAGTGGATCATATCCTCAACGGCGAGGTGACATGGATGTACCCGTTCTTTACCGCCTTGGAGACCGAAGGCGGCGGCTTGGTGATGCTCAAAGAGATGCTGACCGTGGGTGTACCGATGTCGGTAATCGTCACCGTTGCATGGGCTATATGGGCTTACGCCAAAGAGCGCAAAACTGTTAACGCATAAAGAAACCCGACATATCGACATATCGTCATATCGATAAATCGATTAATATCAATCATTTAATCTTAAAAATTACTAATCTATGTTTTTTGAAGTGTATGGGGCAAATGCCCTTGCTCAATGGGGAATGCTATTAGTTGTCCTCGTGGGCTTAATCCTTTTCAATGAGTTTGCTCGCCGTACGAAACTCGGCGGTGCTATCACGTTCTTCGCTATTCCGCTGGCACTGACGATTTATTTCATTGCCATCGCAGTGGGTGCCCGTATGGGTGCTGAGTGGGCGCTGACGAACCAGACTCATCTGTACATGAACGGTTGGTTCCACTATGCCAAGCTGTATGCTGCCTTGACCGGATGTATTGGTTTTATGATGATCAAGTACGAATGGGGAATTGGCGCAAAACGCTGGTTCAAACCCTTCCCGTTCATCATCGTAGCTATTAACATTCTGATTGCCGTGGCCTCGGATTTCGAGTCCGCTATCATGGGATGGAACAAATGGTGGCTGTCAAGCGAAGGTGTATGGTTGTATGGCGGTTGGCACAACGTATTCAATGGTCTTGCCGGTCTGTTCAACATCTTCTGTATGACCGCATGGTGGAATGTGTATCCGTCCAAGGACAAGAAAGATATGATTTGGGCGGACATGACTTGGGTCTATATCCTCGTTTATGACATCTGGAACTTCGCGTACACGTACAACTGCCTGCCGACACACAGCTGGTATTGCGGTATTGCTTTGTTGCTCGCTCCGACAGTAGCTGCTCTCCTTTGGAACCGTGGCGGTTGGATTCAGAACCGTGCTAACACTCTGGCTATCTGGTGTATGTTTGCACAGGTATTCCCGCTCTTCCAAGAGGTCTTCAAAGATGGTTTTCACAAGTTCAGCTGGGTTGTTCTGCCGACGCAGTACGTCAACGGCTTTGACACCATCACCGCTCTCTATGCAGAGGCTGGCGGCGAGGCTGCAGCAACCGGTACTACTATCGAGGCAGTAGGTGCTACGGCTGCTAATCCGACAGCAATGCTGGTCATCTCCGCTTTGGCGCTCATTACGAACATCGTTGCTTTCGGCTACATTATGTACCAAGCCAAGGCACGTCACATCAACCCGTATAAGGAGGATGTCTTCGTAGATCAGAAGTACTACAAAGACGCGATGGCTCGCGCCGTGGTCAACAGCTAATAGACGGAAAGACACCGTTAAGTAGCTGAAAGCGAAAGAAAAATCGTCCTTCGGGGAGGGTACTGAAAAACTTTTTTTAAGAAATTGCACATTTTGTAAGCAAAAACTTGCATATGTGCAATTTTTTTTGTATCTTTGTAGCGTAATTAGAAAAAGGCAT
>CACZEL010000044.1 GCA_902780235.1 uncultured Bacteroidales bacterium
TTCCCTTACCAACCATCCTCGGGTATTCATAGCTCCTCTCCGTACATCTTTATACCCTGCCTTCTTCATTATCATTCCAAGTCTGTTGAGCGGCATCGGTTTCTTGATACTGCCTTTGATGACCAGTTTGTCGCTGATCTCGGCGGTGGTCATGAAGGTGCCGTACCCATCGGCAGGGATGTCGAAATAAACAGCCAGCAGCTGTTCCTCGTTCTCCTGCGCCCGGAAATCATCGTTATGCACCTCCAGCGCATCGATATCATCCAGATCGAACCAATACTGAAAGCCCATCTCTATCAGATACCGCGCCTGCGCATAGATCGCTTCGTACGGGAGGGTGATATAGAACGGATTGGCGATAGCCTCCACTTGGAACGGCAACCATCGGCGGTTACCGGTGAGGTCAGTCAGGAACTCCTGCTTGTTACCGCTCGCGCAAAAGGAAGCCAGACGGATCCGACGCTCTTTGGTATAACCGTACGCCGCACGTTCCGACACGTCCGAAGCGGTAATGACCGATTTCATCACGTTCAGTTCTTTAGGCCCCATCGCATCTATCTCATCGAGCGCAATCAGCCCGTATTCAGCGATACGTAGCCGTTCGTCTTTGTTGAGTTGGGTGCTGTTCGCCATCTTACAACCGTAAGCACGCAGTTCAGGCGGCAGCAGGTGCTCCAACCAGGTTGTTTTGAAGATGCCTTGTCTGCCCACCAACACAAGCACCTGCTGGTTCACCACCTCGTCCTTCAGCCAACTCGCTACCATGGCTACAAACCATTTGATGAAGCACTTGCGCCATAACTCCTGTTCCGCCTCGCCTCCGGCTACGGTCACCCGTTGCGCCAACCAACTCAACACATCGGGTTGCCCGTCCTTCCATGGGGAACAGTTAAGCACATACTCCCGCAGCGGATGCACGTCCGGGATGCGATGGGACTGCAGCACCGCCAGCACCTCGCGCGCCGTAATCTGCAACCCGCTCTCCGCCGAACAATCGCAGACGATGTCATTGATGTCGCTCGTCGTGATATCCCGCCAACAGAAACCTTCCTCCTGCCCCTCAAGGGGAAGGTCGGGAAGGGGCTTCCTGATCTGTACCTTATTACTAATCACATCATGCCGTAGCCGCCCGAACTGCACAAGGTTCTCCTGTATGTAATCACATACGATCTGTTGTCTATTCGAATTTGCCATAATCTTTCAAAATCCGCTGCAAAATTACTGCTAATTTCGTTAAGTCGTCGGAACTGAGTTCCACTTTTTGAGGCAAACGTACGATTTTTCGAATTTGGCGCTCGTCAATGCCGAAAATTTTCTCTAAAAACACATAGGCATCCCAAAATGAATGTTTTTCATTGGCTGTCAGATGAAAAAAAAACGCCCTAATCAAGGCGTTGCGATAGTCCAGGCGTTGTGCTCTGCACGTGATTTCTTTTTTTTAGTCATAATGATTGTTTTTTTGATAAGTTATTAAACATAAAAAAAGGCTCACTACGAAGTGAGCCTGAATGGGTTGCGGGGTATGGGGTTATGCCTTGAGTTCCGCAGGGAGGAGAGGCATGGCGCCGCGCTGGGTGCAGACGTAGGCAGAGACGGCTACGGCTTTCTCATGCGCCTCGCGGATGGTCTTGCCGAGGAGGAGCTGGGCTACGAACGTAGCAGTGAAGCTATCTCCGGCACCGACGGTGTCAGCCACCTGCACTTTGGGCGTAGCGACATAGCTCTCTTTGGAAGCCGTGAAGACATAAGAGCCGCCAGCTCGTAACGGGCGATGAGTTCGCGGCAGATACGGCGGGTCTTCTCAGGATCCTCGGCGATGAGTTTGCCGGAAATGGTCGGTTCGCCGAGAAGCATGGTAGCCACGACATCGAGTTCCTCGTCATTGATCTTGAGCACATTCGCCCGCTGAAGGGATTCCGCAATCACTTCGGCAGTGTACCAAGACTGACGGAGGTTGATGTCAAAGACCTTGAGTGCATCCTCGGGCATAGCGTCCAGGAAAGCCTGGATGGTCTCCCGGCTGGTTTGAGAACGCTGCGCGAGTGAACCGAAACAAGCGGCCTGCGCCTGATGCGCCACCTCTAACATGCTGTTGGTGAGGGGGATATTATCCCAGGCTACGCCGAGACAGATCTCGTATTGCGGTACACCTTTGTCGTCGAGGGTGACCTTGACCGTGCCGGTAGGTTGCTCTACGACGGGTAAGATATGATTGAGGTGCACTTTCTCGAAAGTATCTACAATCTCATCACCAAGTTCGTCCGCGCCGATAGCGGAGATAGCACATCCGTTGAGTCCGAATTGGGATACATGATAAGCGAAGTTTGCGGGCGCGCCACCGAGTTTGCGTCCTTCCGGGAGGCAGTCAAAAAGCGCCTCACCGATACCAATAACGTATTTTTTCATTTGTTCATTTACCATTTGGTCATTTATTTTGTCATTTAGCCATTTTTAAGCAGAAGCCCACGAGGTATGCGGCACCGACAGCCATCACGAGGACTGCGCCGAGGGAGCCCATGAGATCGGACATAACACCCATGCAAAGCGGGAAGATGGTTCCTCCGAAAAGACCCATGATCATCAGACCGGAGATCTCGTTCTTGTGCTCGGGGTCGTGGTTGAGCGCTTGCGCAAAGCAGATAGAGAAGATATTCGAGTTACCGAATCCCACGAGGGCGATACCGGTATAGAGAGCTGCCTGCGAATGGCTCACGGCGAGAAGGATCATCGCTGCGATAATCATGCATACGGAGATCGCGAAGAACACTTTCTCGGGGATGAGACGCAGGATAGCCGAACCGGAGAGGCAACCGATGGTACGGAAGATGAAATAGAGCGAGGTAGCAAATCCGGCAGCCGCCAAGTCCATACCCAGACGCTCCATGAGGATCTTCGGCGCCGTCGTGTTGGTACCTACATCAATACCCACATGGCACATGATACCTAAGAAACAGAGCAGGATAAACGGATTGCCAAGCAGTTTGAAACACTGCGCGAAAGACGAACCTTTCGCTACCGGTTCCTCGTGGATAGAGGTGAACGCCAAGGCGAGGATGGCAATCACACCGATCACCGCATAAATCGGGAAGAGCACTTTCCACCCCAAGCCCATATTCGGAATAGCCGCCGTAGCACCCCACATGGCGATATACGGCGCGAGGAAAGAGGCGATCGCCTTGACGAACTGACCAAAGGTCAGCGTCGAGGAGAGGTTACCCGTCACGATATTCGATACCAGCGGATTAAGCGAAGTCTGCATGAGGGCGTTACCGATACCGAGGAGTGAGAAAGCACATAGCATCAGCGCATAACTCTCGCCGCACAGCGGCAGGATCAGCGACAGCACCGTCACGATGATGGACAGCAGCACCGTTTTCTTGCGACCGATCTTATTCATCAACATTCCCGTCGGCACAGAGAAGATGAGGAACCAGAAGAAGACGAGCGAGGGCATGATGTTCGCCTGCGCATGCGTCAAACCGAGGTCCTGCTGCACGTAGTTGGAAGCGATACCCACAAGGTCCACAAAGCCCATGGTGAAGAAACAGAGCATCACGGGCAAAAGGGCCCATTTATTTACCATTTTGTCATTTTCCATTTGTTCATTTATTTAGACATTTAACAATTCAGATTTTTACATTGTAGATTTTCGCTTCGCCACCCTGTACATCCAGATGGTTGTATGGCTCGGAAGGGAAGACGAGGTTGGTCATCGACCAAGCACCTTCGGCATCAAACGCCTCGATGGAGCAATGATCGATAAAGAGAAGAACCTTATATGTATCGCGCTTGACGAAGAGCGGCGCTACCGTACGTGCTGCAAAATCATGGGAGAAAGAGCAATCGCCCGAAGCGGTACGATCCATGGAGAAGGTACGGCGGTGCACATCCAGGTTCATGACCACTTTCTCTCCCTTGTCGTTGGAGAGAGTGACGAGCGCATCCTGTTTGCCGTCCAGCTCCAGTTCGACGATCCCGGCATCGGGCAGGTATTTGGTCTCCTCGCCACGAAGCGCCAAAGACTCCGGAGAGGGTACAGAACCCAGACGAAACTCGCCTTCGTCATCCGTAAAGAGGAAGAGATCGCGGGCGATAGTATTCTGCGAGCGGAAAGCGACAGTAGGAACGACTTCTGCGTACTGCCAGTTAGACATCCATCCGATAGCTACCAAACGGCCATCAGGGGAGTTATGGAAAGTGAAAGTGGAGTAATTGTCCTTGCCGTAGTCAAGCCAATTCATTTGTTCATTTTCACATTTACCATTTTCACATTTAAACTCCCTGCCGTCCCAATCACCTACGAAATACTGGGTAGCGGAGCCACCAAATGGTCCACCGGGGTTGATGGAAACGAGCAAAACGTATTTGTCATTTTCACATTTTCCTATTTTCTCATTTTCACATTTTCCTATTTTCTCATTTTCACATTTAAGGCGGATCAGTTCGGGACACTCCCAGACACCGCCGTGTGCACCGAGATCTTTTCCAAAAGACGAGAGATAAGTCCACTCCTTGAGGTTCGGGGAGGCGTAGAAACGGATCTCCTGCTGGCAGGCAAGGGTCATCAGCCAATGGTCACCATCCCAAGTCACCTTCGGATCCCGGAAGTCTGCGATGTCGCCCATGAGTACGGGGTTGCCTTCGTACTTGGTGAAGGTATAACCGCCGTCGGTGCTATACGCGATAGACTGATGTTGCCCGATACGCTCGGACTGAGTGAAGATAGCTACGATAGCGTTCTCCCCGAATCCGGCGGTGTTGTTTTTGTCAATCACTGCGGAGCCGGAGAAGATCGTTCCGATAGAATCCGGATAAAGTACAATGGGGTGTTCCTCCCAAGTGAGGAGGTCGGTTGAAGTAGCATGTCCCCAGTGCATCGGTCCCCAGGTAGTACCAAAGGGATTGTGCTGGTAGTAGAGGTGCCATACGCCGTTCGCCTCGTCGTAGAACATACCATTCGGGTCATTCATCCAGTTCGCCTCCGGCGAATGGTGATAAACTGAGCGGAAAGGTTCGTCGGTCGGGTGCGTAGCAGGGCGATGAGCGCAGCCCACCAAGAACACGGCAGCCGACAACAATCCAAAAAGAAGGTGTTTTTTCATAGAATGTATTTTTATTAGTTTGTTAGTCAGTATAGGCGGGTTTCAGCCGCCTATACCGTCGCGGGGATTATAATTGCGCACCCAGCGCGTTGTACTTAACACCATTCTTGATGATCACGAGTTGTCCGTTCTCGAAGAACTTAACTGCCTTGTTCTCAACCTCGGTGTTGGAGATATCAGAATGGAAATCGCCAACGAGCACGATGTCGGTTACGTTGAAGGGATCACCGTCTTCTTTGTTGAACTGAATCATCCAGCGACCGGCGTTAGCCAGGCGGGTACGCAGTTCGTCGGTCAAAGCGAGTTCTGCATAGCCCTCGCCATCAGTCATCTGGCCCTTGTCAGCAATGTGTCCGCCTTCGTCCCAGTTCTCTTTGATATTGATTACATAGTTGGTGCGACCAGCCTCCGAATAGATACGAAGCGCGGTTGCTTTGCTCCAATCTACACCTGCATAGCCGTTGTAGTAGAGTTCGAGCGTGGTCCATTCGTCCGCCCAGAAGAAACCGGTCCATACGGTGTATCCGTCTTTCAGTTCTGCTTTACCATCCTCCAGAGCTACGTTCGTGCAGTTGAAGTTAGCGCCGATGATCTCCAGTCCGTACGCTTTGAGACTGTCCACCGCAGCGGGTGTGAGGAATTGCTCGAAAGCGCCGTCGCCGCTGATCCAAGCTGCCTCGCGGCTGCCTGCCAGGTGGTCGAAGTTGGCATTCATCACTTTGAACTCGATACCGTCGGAAGCTCCGTTGAATGAAACGACGATTTTCTGTCCAGGCTGAGCAGCTGTGAACTGATCCGCTGCAATCTGAACACCTCCGTCATCCCACGATACGTGTTTAGTGCCCGTCCAAATGTCGGTTGCCGATGCAGTGATGCTCATAGCAGCTACTGCAATAAAGAGAAAAATTTTTTTCATAATGTTTTAATATTAAAAGATTTAAAAATTACAAGCAGTGTTTCGGCTCTGCAGGGCACACTTGCTCAGCAGAGCGCAAAACGCTATACTTGATTTATGTTAATCTCCATCCGTGATAGAGGATCCCGATGTAGATCCGCCCACGCCAATCATATTAGCAGAATCGCTGCCTGCACAGATAGCAGCCAAATGATTAACTTGCGCTGTCTCAATTTGAGGAACGATATAATTCTTTCTCATAGTTGTGTCATTTAGTTGTTATACATTATTTGACGGGCGCGCCCATGGCGTTAAAGAATTGACCATCACGAAGAATCAATAGCTGACCATTGCGAATCAGTTTGGTACATTGTACGTTGCCCTCTTGTACATTCTCTACGCCTGTTGCTTGGTTATAGGTAGCAATTACACGACGTTTAGCACCCTGTGCCGGAGCTATAGTAGAAATAGCACTCATGTCAATATAGGCACGGTTCGGAGCAATAGTTACGTCACTGTTCACCAAGTAGAGCTGGTTATTTTTCAGCACATAGGCATCCGTCGGTACATCCATCGCCGTTGCCCCAAGGTTGCCGATAAGACCGTTAGCCTCTTGTACGTCCTTACGAGCGCCGGTCATGGTGACGGTGAGTTGGTCAGCCGTAGCCTGGAAGATATAGGGTTTGCCGGCTTCCATCGAAGCCACCTCTTCGATGGTGATACCCTCGGAAGCGTTGCCGCCTACGATACGGTACATCGTGGCGCCCTCGATAACCGACGAAGCACGCGGCAGACAGATAGTTCCGTAGTTGCCGTTGGTCACCGTGCGGGTGTACGGCTCCTCCATAACGAGCACGATGTCGGTTACGTTGAAGGCTGCCCCACCCTCTTTGTTGAATTGTACCAGCAAGTGTTCCGAATCCCGGATCTTCTCGCGCATGTAATCCGTCAGCGGCAGTTCCATATAACCCTCACCGGCAGTCATGGCACCGATATTGGCGATCTCTACACCGCCGTCGCCTTCCCAGTTATCACGTACATTGAGCACGAAATCCGAGCGGTTCGCCTGGTGATAGAAACGGATTGCCTTGACATCATTGAAATCCACATAACGATAGCCGTTCCAATAGAGGTACATCGTGTTCCAATCGTCTGCCCAGAAGTAACCGGTCCATACGTTGATACCTTCCGGCAGGGAAGCCTTGCCGTCCTCTAACTCAACGCGCAACGCATTGAATCCATTACCGCCTATTTCCAAACCATATGCTTTAAGACTATCAACAGCCGAAGGGGTCAGGAAATGCTCAAAACGGCCGTTTCCATTCAACTTAGCTTGCTCACGGCTACCTGCAAGGTGGTCAAAATGCTCGTTCTTCACTTTCAGTTCAATCTCTTTCTCAGCATCGGTAGTATATTTAACGATAAGCTTCTGACCTGCCGTTGCGGTTGCAAAGAGCTCCTTATCCAATGCAATTACCGAACTCTCGCCATAATCTACATGCTGATTGCCTTTCCAGAGATAGGGTTTCTCCACGAGTGCAATCTCCGTTACGTTAAACGGATCTTTGCCTTCGCCATCGCCCTTATAGAACTGCACGATAAGCTCATTGTCAATAGAAGCCAAGAGGGCACGTCTTTCGTCGGTCAAGGGCAACTCTACATAACCGTCTCCGGCGGTCATATCGCCAATACCGCCGATTTGGTCACCTCCAGCCCAAGATTTCTTGAAGTTCACATCAAAATCCGAGCGTCCTGCCTCGTGATACACACGGATAGCGGAATAGTCGCTCCAATCCACTACCGATGCGATAGCCGGATAGAAGAGCATCTCACCCCATCCGTCTGCCCAATAGAGACCTCTCCACATAGTAGTCATGCCTTCGCGACCTGCTACTTCGTTCAGTTCCACTTTTGTTACCGTGAAATGATTGCCAACGATATCCAAACCGTGCGCTTTAATGGCATCTATAGCGCCCGGAGTGAGGTACAGTTCGTATGCGCCCTCGCCACTGATCCACGCATTCTTGCGCGATCCGGCAATGTTGACACCATTTGCCTTGAATTCGATACCATCCGAGGCATCAGTATAGAACACTTTCAGCGCATTACCGGGCTGAGCGCCCGCAAAAGTAGCAGCATTCAGATTCAGGGCAGAACCCCACGTAACGGCGTGGCTACCCGTCCAGATTTCCGTTGCCTTCGCGTTGAACAAGAACGCCAAGGCGAATAGCATCAATAAAGAGATTTTTCTCATAATGATTAAAGATTAAGTGGTTAATATTGTTTAACTTGGATATCTTTGACGGTCATGGCGCCCTCGTAGCAGTTGACGGACCAGCAGTTGCGCTGGATACCGTAGATGCGCTGGGTGTATGTAAGCACGTCGTTGATGTACATCACCAGAACCGAGTTGTCGGTATAGATGTTGATATTATACGTTCTGTCCGCAGGAATCGGGAAAGGATAGCTGCCGCCACCTTTGAGTTCCCATTTGCCCTGCTCCTCTTCGAAACGGATATAGTTATTATTGCCGTCGGGGCAGACCATGATGCTGTAGTATTTCTCGTAGGTCTGGTCACCGTCTTTGCGGTCGCCGCGGACGAAGGAGATGCCGAAACGGTCGGCTTTGTCAGCGGTGGTGACGGTCATGGATATATGGTTGTGGTAGCCGAGGGTGTTGAACATGACGGAGCTATAAGCCTTCATGGAGTAAACATTGAGAGTAGCCGTTTGGTTGTATTTGGTACGGATAGCAGGCACCTCTGCGGTATAGAGCGTACCGTCCTCGCGCTGCATGAGACGATGCACAACCATAGTACCTCCCCACTTAGGCTCGGCATCCGGACTGATATCTGTATTGTCCTTACCGCGGCGCTCGGGACACCACCCCCATATATAGCGGTCAGTACCGTCGGAGGCAGTATTTCCGGCATAGAAAGCACGACCGTCCAATGCGCCCTCTTTGCTGTCCGGCCAAGTGGGGTTAGTAGCCGCCTTCAGTTCATCGATGGTATGTCCTTTGAGGTAGTGCACACGGCGTTCGAAAGCGCTCATGTCGCTGTAGGTCAGATACCACCAGTCGCCCATCTTGAATACGTTCGGGCACTCGAGGAAGCGGTCCCAAATCATCTTGGCGAACTTACCTTTGTGCTCCCAGGTCTGCAGGTCGGTAGAGAAGAACTCTGCGAAGCAACCGTCTTTGTCCTCTGCACGCGAACCCGCAGGCATTGGTTTGGTGGCAACGATCATATGATAGCCGTCCTCCATCTTCCAGATATACGGATCGCGGAAATTGAGCGTGCTATAGCCGTAGTCCCCTCCGCGCAGACGGAAGAGCTGATCCTTGGTCCATGTCTTAAAGTCCGGAGAAGTGGCACGCATGACGACTTGGCGGTCCTCATCGGCAGCGGGTTTGTACCGCTCGCCGGTGTAGTAGATATAGTACAGTTTCTGCGTTTCGTCATAGACTACACAACCGGTACCGAGGGCTGCATCCTGCTCTCCGGCGCGACCGGTAGGCAGCACTTCGCCCATAGAGGTATAGGTAGCACAATCGGTAGTACGGATGCCCCACAAGGGGTGGAAGGTCTCCTCCAGGTTCTGCTCGAAATTATGGAGGTAAAGGATCTTGTACTCCTTCTCCACCGGGTCGAAGAAAGGCAACGGGTCACCTACAGAACCTGCGGAAGGAATATAGTAGGTAGTCGTTCCTGCCTCATCGGACGCATTGAAATAGGTAGTGATATTCTCCCAGTCCTTTTGCTCCTGCGGAATATTCTCCTGACAGGAAGTCAGGAAGGTACAAAGGAACATTGTACAAAGTACAAAGGATATGATTTTCTTGGTTTTCATAACGTATTATTGCTTTAGGTAATTAAACGCATTTTCGGTTATCTTAGCGATATTCTCGTGGTAGTAGGAGATGTACTCGCTCGGGTCTGCAGCCGTGTACCAGTCGTAACATCCGGAACCGATACAGATGATAGCACCGTGTTCAGCAGTCTTGTGGAACTCCCAAGCCACTACTGCGTCCGCGCCACCGGCGATGTCGTAAGCGCCGGTTTTCTCGTGGAACACATCGCGGTCTGCATATCCGCCCCAGTCAGAACCGATATGGTACTGCGCGGTAGAGTTGGTGATCTTGTACCCTTCGTCACAAGTATAGACGTGATCCAGCGCTGAGGGGTTCATGGTCAGGTTCTGCCAGAGGGCATGGTCTGTATGACCGGTGATAGCGAACTCCCACGGACTGCCTACGCGCTCTGCTTCGGACTCCTTACCGCCCCATGCATTATTCGGGAAACACTCGGCTTCGCCTAAATAGTAGGGCAGGTTCACCGCATAACGGGTCAGCAGGAACGATCCACCGGCATGGTAGAACTCTTTGAGTTTGTCAAGCACGGTATAATCGACTGCTTCGGGAGCGTTAGCCTCGAAAGGACCCTTGCCTTCCAGACCTCCGTCCTTATGGAAATGCCACCAGATTACCTTACAATCCGTCATCACCACCCTTCCGGCAGCCAGATCAGCGAAGGAAGCATAGTCGGAGTTCTCCACATTAGCAAGCATCCAATTGACTGCCTCCTGCTCCTCGGGGTTGAGTTGCGCAGCCGTTTGAGCCAAACCCAAATAGAGCACAACGGGGTTGCCCTTTTCCTTAACGGTTACCTTATACGTAGTAGAAGCGGTGTTGTACGTCACGGTAAAGTCCACCGGGTTGGTGAAGTCACAAGGCAGACCGGAGCGCGGCGATACGGTTGCGCCTTCAGTGGTCTTGATATTCGGAATCAGGGTCTTGATATCCGTTCCGATAGGCACAGAGACGGTGATCGTATGAGCCACTTGGTCGATGATGCCCACATAGAGCTCGTTGAGCATGAAAGAGAGGATACGCGCCTCATCATGCTTAACGCGCACTTTGTAGTCGCGATAGACATTGCCGTTCTCCACATGAATCACAATCGGAGAGGTCATATTCACCTGAGCGCCTTGAGCGGGCGTAGCCTTTGCTCCCGCAGAGAGACGGAGCGTAGTGAGGGTCATCAGATGGTCGTCGTGTACTTCAGGGACAGCTACTGTGACCGTAGCCGACGCATGATCCACTACGCCCGGATAGATCTCATCCAGTACCAGTGAGTCAATAAGGCATTCGCCATCTACGTTAAACGGGTTGTCCTGCTTCTGGCAGGAGAGGAACATGGCGCAAAATGCCAAAACTCCTACCCAACCTACTATATTGTTATGTAACTTTTTCATAAGGATTCTTTTTTTCGATATTTCGATATGTCGATATGTCGGGATTTTCAAATCTCTATTACCATCCTCCTATGTTTTGTTTGTAATGGCCATTGGAGGCGGATACCTGCTCGTGAGGGATAGGCAGATACTCATTTTTGTTGGCGGTGAAAGAAGCAGAGGTATAGATACGGCAGTCGTTTGCTTCCTCTACGTAATACTTGTTGATCACCTGAGCCGCTTCGCCCCAACGAACGAGGTCGAAGAACCGCTCGCTCTCCATCGCAAGCTCCAGACGACGCTCCATCTTCACTTTGGCCAGTGCATTCGAATAGTCGGTATAGGGCTTGACGCGGATCTTGGCTCCGTAGTTGGTGTCATACCCGGCAAGCATGCCTATACTGCGCGATGCACGGTTGCGGAGCTGGTTAACCAGTTCGATGGCCTCTTGGTCGCGTCCCAGTTGAGCCATGGCCTCCGCACGCATCAACAGTACGTCTGCGTAGCGAACCACGATACGGTTCATCGGCGTACCGAACCACAGGGCGGAACGGATGAGGTAACCGCTCTCCGGGTCCACGTTGTGTTTCAGAGTCACGTGATAACCATACAGACCATTGGAACGACTCCAGTTATGCGTACGGCTCATGATGAGGTTCGGGTTGAACTCATACGGGAAACCGGCTATACCTACCGTCAGCCACAGACGGGGATCAGCATTGTCGGTGGCCGGATCGAAGTCCTTGGAGTTGAAGTCGTCAATAAAGGGCAGCCCTTCGGCGTTGGTACGGAAAGCGTTTACGAGGTTCTGACTCGGCTTGTAGAAATCACAACCGCCATCCGTCACGCCTTCGATACCCGGTACCATCAAGCCGTAAGACCAGTTACAGTTACCTAAGTTCGTACCGTCGTTGGTCGAGTATTGCATCGCCCAAAGACTCTCCTTGCCGTTCTCATATTGTGGCTCCGGACGGAAGTTATTATGGAAATCATCCTCCAAGCCATAACCGCCGGCGGTATAGATACCCTCCTCGGTATATTGAAGCACTTTTGCCAAATCGTCACGGTTGATCTCGGTCACCTGATGCGAAGCGGGATCGTCCTGACGGTAAGCCTTATACAGATACACCTTCGCCAGCAATGCAGCTGCTGACGCCTGCGTCGGGCGGCCTTTGTCCGCCTGGGTAGCAGGTAATACGCTATACGCATATTCAAGGTCATCGGCAATAAGTTGCCATCCTTCGTCATTGGTATATTTGGTGTTGCTCAACTCGTTATAGTCCGCCTGTTTCATCAGCGGATCCATGACAAAGGGGATATTCTTGTACAACCGTTTGAGCAGGAAATGTCCATAGGCACGCAGGAACTTCATCTCGCCCAGTCTCTGCGCTTTGAGTTTATAACTGTCATCCATGGCGTCCAATGCAGCGATGGCGGCGTTCACACGGCTCAGGCAGTTATACAGACGCACCCACATGTCGTTGATATTCCAGTTGGTCGTCAATATACCCTGGCTCACCTCTAACTGGTGAAAGACATCACCGTCGTTCTCCGAGATACCGCCTTTGTAAGCATCGTCGGAGCGGACATCGAAGTTCCACATCGAGAATGACGAGTTGATATCCTCCGCAGAGATGAAGATTGCATACGCGGAGATACAGATATTGTCGATATACAGAGGGTCATTGACCTGCTCCTCGCTCAGTATTGCCTGCGGCACATCCTGGTTCAGAAAACTGTCGCAGGAAGTACAAAGGAACAATGTACAAAGTACAAAGGCTATTTTATTGAATGTTTTCATAACTTTCTACTTTAAACTTTTAAACTTCATTAAACTTTCAACTTTAAACTTTCAACTTAGAACGTTACTTTGGTACCCAAGGTTACGGTTAACGGGATCGGATATCCGAACGTAGGCACCTCTGGATCGACACCAGTGAACTTCGCCGAGTGGATAGTGAATACGTTTTGCGCCGAAACGAACCAACGCCAGTTTTGCATTTTCATCTTGTCGCACGCGTTCTTAGGCAGGTTATAACCCAGCTGCAGGTTACGCAGTTTAAGGAACGAACCGTCTTCTACGAAATAGGTGCTGACACGGGTTTCATTGTTATTATTGTTGGTGGACAGAGCGGGTATATCACTATTGGGGTTGGATGGACTCCATGCGTCTAACACGCGCGTACCTTTATTAAGATTCGCTACGTTCACGCCCGACCAGAGATCGGTCTGTTGTTTGAAGTCTTTCGTGATAACCTGCTGGCCTCCTACGCCTTGGAAGAAGAGCGTCAGGTCGAATCCTTTGTACTCAAAATAGAAGTTCGCGCCGAATGCTACTGCCGGGATCGGCGAGTAGATCCAGGTCTGGTCTGCTTCGCTGACTACGCCATCGCCGTTGATATCCCGGTAGCGGATGCGGCCTAAGCCTGCACCCTCCTGGTAAGCGTGGTTGTCTATCTCATCCTGGCTTTTGAAAATACCATCGGCGATGTAACCAACCTGGGAACCGATAGCGTGACCGACTACCGACTGTACGCCGTTGCCGCCAAAGGCACCGCTGGCTGCTACTGTTGCAGGCATATCGATTACCTTATTGTTATAATGAGAGATATTGGCGGAGATATCGTATTTGAAGCCGCCTTTGGTCTGGTTACGGTAACCTAACTGGAACTCAACACCCATATTATCCACCGCGCCGGCGTTCACCCACTGCGATGCGCCTTCACCCATCACACCGATACCGGTCATGAGCACGAGGATGTCTTTCGTTTGTTTATAGAACCAGTCGAACGAACCGTAGAACGTCTGTTTGAAGAAAGAGAAATCGAGACCGACGTTAGTCTGGGTCGTAGTCTCCCATTTGATATCGTCATTACCGATCTGCGTGCGGCGGAAACCCGAAGGAAGAATACCGCCACCGTTGGTGCCGGCGATGTCGTACGACGTACCATAAGACTGACCACCGTTCTCGTTCACACCATAGTTGGAGTCGTAGATAGTATAACGCGCGGTAGCATTGATGTCCTGGTTACCCGTCTGACCCCACGAAACACGCAGTTTCAGATCGTCCATCCACGAATTGGCTCCTGCCATGAACTTCTCCTGGCTGATACGCCAACCGGCGGAAACAGAGGGGAAGAAAGCAAAGCGGTTGTTTTTACCAAAACGGCTTGAACCATCATAGCGCATCGTCAGAGATACGAGGTAGCGGTTGTCGTAACTATAGTTCGCCTTTCCAAAGAAAGAGATCAGCGAGAAACTGCCGCCGCCTCCATAAGCCTGGGCTGTACCCGTTCCTGCTGACGGCCACATATAGGTAGGATTGAGCACAATGAAGTCCTCTTTGTAAGCAGAGAACCACTCATCTATCTGTCTATTGAGCTCCGTTCCCAACAAGAAGTCTGCACGGTGCTTGCCTTTTTCCAGATTATAGGTGATGATGGCATTCCACATCCACTTCGTCCAGTGCTCCTGCTTTGCCTCAACGGCATTCTTATCGTTGGCTACTACGCCTTCGGTAATAGGATAAGTAAAGAATCGCTGTCTCTTTTGCGCATAGTCGATACCAGCCGTAGTGAGGGCACTGAAAAACGATGTATTTTTGTTAAAAATACATAAAACAAATTGGATTGCAATGATTTTTTGTTGCAATCCTTTTTTTGTTGTTATTGGTGA
>CACZEL010000045.1 GCA_902780235.1 uncultured Bacteroidales bacterium
ATCGTTGCCAACATGGACAACCTCGCCAACCGTCTTACCGACCATTTCGCGGAGATGCACGAGATCGGTCGTGAGATCACCTTGGAGATCAAAGTGTTCGCCAACAACTCCCGCGGTATCGACCTCGAGAGCGAGCTCAACGGCGACGGTCTGGAACTGGTTGATGTCATCGAGAACTGGCTCCAGCTCAACACCGTGCAAGGTCGTTTCACCCGCGAGTACTCCAGCGAGAACGTAGCCCGCTTCACGCAAGTTCGTATCCCCGTTTATGACGAACGCGGACGCGCTATCGATGCCAACGGTTTTGCCAAACAGCTGTCCAAAAAACTGAAAGGCGAACCTTTCTACATCCCCTGCAAAGTCCTTGTCAAAGGTCTCGGTCGCGCCGTGATCGTTTTGGGAGAAAAATAAAATTAGTAATTGGTCATTGGTCGTTGGTAATTGGACTTTTTCCAACGACTAACGACTAACGACAAACGACAACCATTATGAAAAAGATCTTTTCTATACTCTTTGCCGCTCTCATGAGCGTCACAATGTTGGCAGCCGAGACGGAGTATCTGCCGATTTCCGTGTACGTAGCCGATAACACCGAGAATTTCCCGCAGGGAGCCAGAGACCTTGTGGAGAATAAGTTAACCCAGCTGCTCACCCTCAACGGCGTAGCCGGCATCGACTACCTCGGTCAGTTCGTTCTCACCGTTTCCACCACCCCGCTCGACAAGGATGTCATCCCCGGACCGCCGATGAAGATCTCGGAGAAGATGGAGATGAACCTCTATATCGTGGACGCGTACGCCAAGACCGTTTTCACTTCCACCTCCATGACCGTTCGCGGCTTGGGTGAGACCGAGAACAAATGTTACCTCAACGCCATCAGCCACATGCCGCTCAAGACCCCGCAGATGGAGAAATTCGTGCAAGACGGTAAGAAGAAAATCATCGAGTACTACGACCATGAGGCAGAGGCGATGATCAAGAAAGCACAGTTCCTCGCCAAGCAGAAGCAGTACGAAGAGGCACTGTCTATCATCGCCCTCATTCCGCAGCAGAGTAAGCACTACGATGCCGCTTTGGCTGCAGGTCTCGACATCTATCAGATGTACCTTGACAATGAGTGCGCCATGAACCTCGCAGCGGCTCGTCAGGCTTGGGCAGCGGAGCAGAACTCCAAGGGTGCGTACGCCGCAGGTGAGTTCCTCGCCAACATCCTCCCCGATGCCGGTTGTTACGACGATGCCATGCAACTCTATAATGAGATCAAGGGTAAGGTGCTCGACGATTGGAAGTTCGAGATGAAGAAATACCAGGATGGTGTAGATATCCAGAAACTGCAGATCGATGCAGCACGTCAGGTCGGTGTGGAGTACGGAAGACATCAGCCCAGCCAGAACACCTCCATCGAGTTCCTCAGAACGTTACTCTAACCGTTTAACGTTTTACAAAGTAAAACCATCTTAACCCTTTAATGTTTGTGAAACAAACCATTCTAACATTGCTTTGTGCTTGTGCGGTCATTGCCGCACAGGCACAAGAGCAATTATCCTACCGCCGCAATTCCCTTGCCTCGGTCTTGGTCTATCATCCCGAAGATGAGTTCGGACCGGAGATATACAAAGCCTTCGACTCCCTGCCCATCCCCGACAAGTACGACGACCATACCATCACAGGCGCGCGCGTGATAGATAATAAGGATATCAGCGGCGTACAGCGGAACCAAAACGGCTACTACAAAGCTACCTACGGTCACGCACTCACCGCAGCCGAGATCCAGAAGAACGCCCTTCATACTGAGCGACTCCTCAACGATGCCGGCATCGCGAAGAAGATGGTAGCCAAATGGTTCGGCTTCAGCGGCGAGACAGTCGAGGACGCCACGTTCAACACCGAACTCATCCAATCCCGCGGGCAGTATAACGCCAACGACATCGACATCGCGCTTGCCCTGCAGACCACACGCGGACTCGTTGCCCTCTCCGATGCAGGCGAAGAACTGCTGCATAACACCTTCGTCCTCGTCAACGACATCACCTACGTCACCGCCGAGCAGGAAGCCGCAGCCGCCAAACTGGCCTTGGGTGTCATCGGCGGTATTTTGGACGGTCTCACCGGAGGTAGCGGCGGACGAGAGATGGCAAAAACCGCGGGCGCGATCGCCGACAGCTTCACCGGCTTTAACGTCAAGACCCACTCTTACCTCTACCAACTCGATTGGAATGACTCCGTTGCAGCGGTCTTCTATCAGTTCCACTACACCGACAAACCCGATCCCGCCAAAGTGCAGGCTTTCCTCAACGACAACTCCACCTACCGCCTCAAGTACGTTGCCCATGAGTATGAGTTTGACAAGAAATCTGTGCTCAAAGGCCAATATACGCGTACTGAACTCGTGCGTACCATCTGCGCGCGTTCGATGGATAAGAATATCGTCGCACTTGCCAAGCAGTACGAGGACTTCAAGGTCAAGACCCCGGTCTATTCCGTCCTCACCAACGAGCGCGGCAAGATCGAAGGCTATGCTGCCAAGATCGGTATGAAGGAAGGTATCAACGAGAACTCCAAGTTCCAAGTGGTACAACGCATCCAAGACCCCAATACCGGAAAGACGACCTACAAATACATCGCAACCGTCAAGCCCAAGAAAGGCCTCGTCTGGGACAACCGCTACAACGCCGTGCTCGAAAAAGCCGATGGCGCTACCCTCCCCTATACCACCTTCGTCAAGACCGCCGGCGGCGAGATCCTTCCCGGCATGCTCCTCATCGAAGGCAAATACCGAAAAGTCACAGAATAATGTACAATGAACAATGTACAATGTACAAAGGGCTCATGGAATCTTTGTTAATTGTTAATTATTAATTGATAATTAAAAAAGCCTCGTCTCCCGACGAAGCTTTCCCTTAAATAACAAACAATCTCTATTTATAAACCGGGTAGATCCCGGAGATTTTCACTTTCTACATTTACTATTACAAATACCGTGCCAAACTTACTTTACAACTGGATAATTTCGCTTCCGATGATGGTTTGCTTCTTTTGGTGCATCTTCTTCGCTGTGCGTTTCCATCATGGCAGCGAAGAACCGCGTGTCACGGGCACGATTTACCTTTTCTATATTGCCTCCACCATCCTCTACACCGATCACTGGCTCTATTTCTCCGACCATCCGAGTTTCCTCGGCGAATGGAGTTACATGATCGTCAACCTGTGCGTATATCCTTTATATTTTGCGTACCTGCGCGCACTCACGCGCACGAGAATCAGTTACGAGGTGTCCCTTCTGCTCCTTCCGGCTGCCCTCATCGCCCTCTTCTTTCCACTTAACACGCGTTATGCATGGGTCGCGAGCGACATCGTGCTGCTCTGCACGCGAGCATGCTTTGCCTTCCAGGTCATCTGGGTCTGGGTACGCGGATTCCGTTTGCTGCAAAGCACCCAGCAACGACTCGATAACACCTACACCGACTATCGAAGTCACCTTCTGAACCCTACGCGTCTGCTACTCATCCTCATCGGTATCACCGCTGTCGTTTCCACCTTGCTCAATATCCTCGGTCGCGAACGTTTCGACGGCAGCCTTCTGGTCGGCATCCCAGCAGTTCTGATGTCCGTGCTGCTCTTCAGCCTTGGTTACATCGCCGCTCATACCATCCTTCCGCAAGAAACGGTCACGCAGGAGGAAGATCCCCTCGTGGATCACGCTACCACCGCCGAGACAGACGAACTCTTCATCAAGATCACGACAGCCCTGCGTGAGCAACAACTCTTCACCAACCCGCACCTCACCATCCAAGACCTCGCTGCGGCTGTGGGTTCCAACCGTACCTACGTCTCCGCATGTATCAACCGACGCTCCAATTTCAGCTTCTCCCAACTCGTCGCGCAATACCGCGTCGAGCACGCCAAGACCATTCTGATCGACCCTCAATACACCTCTGACCACGAGGCACTCACCAATGCAATCGCACTCAGCGGCTTTGCCTCCGACCAAACGTTCTATCGCGTCTTCAAAGACATCACCGGCCTTACTCCACTCCAATTCCGCCAACAAAACCTGCAAAAATAACACTTTTGTACGATTTGAGAGTGTATTTTTACCTTCTGCGAATGCTTTTTGATAAAAAAGCAGTAATTTTGTGCGCAAATTGGTAAACTAACATCAAATCGTTATGAGAAAACTATTTATCTTTGCTCTCACGCTCATCGTTAGCGCACTGAGCGTAAACGCAAAAACACAAGTGGATGGTATCTGGTACATCCTCGATGAGGAGAATGCCACAGCCACAGTAACCTACGGAGAAGAAGATGGCACCTATGCCGGCCGTCTCATCATCCCGAGGACTTTCTACTATCAGGACGAGAACTACAATCCTTATGACTACACTGTTACCGCTATCGGTGATAGTGCCTTCAGGAACTGTCCGAACTTGACCGGTATCACCATTCCGGGTTCGGTAGAAAACATAGGCTCGGCTATTACCTTCGGCTCCGACTACATCGCAGAAGTGAAGTTCGAAGACAGTTCAACACCTATCGCTATGTCCGAGAGTTCGTTCATCGGTGCTACCCCTTATTCCTGCACCTATCTCTACCTCGGTCGTAATGTGGCGGATAACGGCGGTGTACCGCCTTTCCATACTTGGAGTTCCATTCAGAACGTTGTCATCGGCGAATTAGTGACCGAACTGCCCCTCGCATTCTGTCCCTACTGCCGCGGCTTGCAGTCCGTACAGATCAACACGGCATCCTTGCTCGAGCCGGGTGTACGTACTTTCGCTTTCTTGGATGAGGACAGACCTCAACCGGACGCTTCACAAATCATCCTCTATGTACCCGAAGGTCTCGGAGACACCTATCTGGCACATTCTTTCTGGGGACGTTTCAACGTACAGGAGATGGATTATTCGCGACAATACGGCATTGTGTTTGTACCCAGTTATACTGATTTTGAGCAGAATGGTCTGTTCTTCAAGATCTGGCAGGATGCAAATGATCCCGACCATAAATACCTCGCTGTTGTGATTCCGCAGGTATGGTACCTCAACCCCGATGGCACCTATGTCAGCCAGTGGAGTTCCGAGTTCCCGTACAAACAGTCCTCTGTCAACATCCCCGATTCCGTCACCTTCTACCATTGGTACGATGGTCGTACAGACCGTTATTCCGGCAGACAGGAAAGCGGTGTCTATCAACCCCTTACATACAAAGTAGAAGCAATTGGCGACTACTGTTTCCGCGGTGCGTCGAACCTCACGGATCTCCATATCCCCAATACCGTTAAATTCATTGGCACGGAGGCATTCGAATATACGGACAAACTGCACTATCTCACCATTCCGAACAGCGTAACGGAAGTAGGATGGCTCGCTTTTGCCCGTACGGGACTCAAAGAGATCGTTATCCCCGCTTCGTCTTCGAACTGGTTAGAGAGCGATGCGGCTTTCCAGGATAACGCGAACCTCACCAAAGCGACTTTTGCATCGGGAACAACGGCTATCCAAGACCGTATCTTCTTCGGCTGCACAGCCCTGCGTACCATCATCATCCCCGATGAAGTAGAATACATCGGTCCGGGTGCTTTCGCAGGATGCGAAGCCTTGACGGAAATCCATCTGCCGGCATCACTGCAAGTATTGAACAACCGTCTGTTCCGTGGATGTCCGCTCCGTTCACTGGAGATCCCCGCGGGAGTCATTGAGATCGAAGGATCGGCTTTGTTAGGAACCAATATCGCTAAACTGACCGTCAACCCTGCCAACACCGTTCTATTGAGCAAGAGTCGTTTAACGAACTGTACGGTATCCGTTCGATCACTCTGCCGGCTAACCTCAAACATGTATCCCAATATGGTTTCATGAATCTGGAGAACCTTACGCTCATCACCTCGCTTATCGAGAATCCTGCCGGCGTGCTCGAAGAAGGCGCATTTGAGAACTGGTACAACGACCCGCACGAGACAGCTACCCTCTATGTACCTGCCGGCACACTCGCTGCCTAC
>CACZEL010000046.1 GCA_902780235.1 uncultured Bacteroidales bacterium
CCACAATAGAGCCATCTTTTGATTTTACTTGCATGGGGCTGTTCCTTTCTTTAATTCGGCTTTGACTTCTGCCCAGATGAGTTTGCGCGGACGGTTGTCGCCGGCAAGTATTCTTCGGGACACTTCGGAGGCAATGAAAGCGAAGGATGCGCGGGCTGCAAGCTCTTTGTTGGTGGGTTTGGAACGACGAGGTTTGTCCTCGCGGATGTAGAGTTTCTGCTTGCCGTTACGAACTTGCGCTACAACGCGCTTGGTGATGACACCTTTGGAGGTGACGATGGTGGTTTTTGTGAGTGTGCCGGTGACGTGTTCAATTCCGGCGGGAAATAAACAATTTGCCATAATATACAGGTTTTTGGATCCGCCATGCATAGGCGGATGGGTTAATATAATTGTCGGATAGAATCCGACGGGAATGGAAGGAGGTTTATCCGTTTCTGACATAGATGACTTTTTGTCCGGTCGGGTTCGCCATCTGCCAACCGTCACGGGGTTCGGTAGTGTGATAGCGGGCATAGTAGTCCGCATAAGAGAGGGTCTGTTGGCGTGGAGGACGAGCATTCTCTTCCAAGGCACGGACCGGATCGTAATGGACGAACTTGCCTTGCTCCAGTTTGGAGCGAATGGCGTTATAGATGCGTTGTTGCATTTCAGGCGGATAGGTTGCCCACTTTGCCGCACATTCGGTTTCCCGTTTGGCGCTAGAACCGTGCTGGCGGAGCAGCACCCATAGTTGTTGAAAATCATTCATAATTTTTTTATTGGTGTTACAAAAAGGTGTTACAAAAAGGTGTTACATATGGTGCTACGTGTACGCGCAGTACGTAACACCCTTTTGTACATTTTTAAATTTTCTTTTTGGTTACTTTTTCTTTATTCACTTTCTTTCGAAAGACGCTGCAAAGGTACTGCTTTTTCACGACATGACCGAGGACAAAAAAGTCCTCACAATTTTTCACCGCTCTCCATGTAGGCATAAATATTGCGCACATGTTTTTGGTCTATACCAAATGTATTGGCTACAAACCATGTACTTACTTTGGGATGGAGAAGATGGAAAGTATACACATCCATCCACGTAAAAAGATTGGAACTAATCAATCCGCGACGCATGTATTCATCAAACCTACCTTGCTCGCGCTCTGAGACTAAGAACTGATAATTATTCATAAAGTACACCGGCGGCGGGAATGCTCAGGGACGACGTGTCCAAGAGTGTGCCTCCGGCATACTTACGAAAAAAAGAGACGGCTCACGATGTTCGTGAACCGCCTCTTGCGATACAATGAGCCTAAAGGCTACTCTTTACCATTGCTCATCGGTGATGGTGCTGCTCAGACCCATCTGGTCGCCGGTAGGAGCAGGCGCTGCACTTCCGGCAAGGAGATTGGATTGCAATGCAATCAACGCTACGGTTACTTCCGGTTGAAAATATGTCTTAGCCATAACTTGTTTCCTTTCTATTTAAATTGTTATACATTCAACCTTTACATATTACTTAACCATCATACCGTTTGCGTTGTACTCAACACCGTTGCGGATGATAATGAGCTGACCGTCACGGAGTACCTTTGTACTTTGTACATTGCCTTGTACATTCTCAACACCGGTAGCGGCATCGAAGATGAACGGCATGCGGCGCGGAGCTTGGTTCGAACCGCTGAATACCACATATGCCTTGTGCGGGTTGAGGTTAGTGCCACTGTACTTATAGAAACCTACCACGCCGTCAGCGCCACCGAGTACGTAGCAGTTAGCCGGAGTAGCGATAGCGACATCGGTACCCTTGAGGCTGTTGATTGCATTTACAGGAACAGTCTCTGCATCGCTCGGGGTGAGGGTGAACGGCGTAACGCTCGATTTGAGGATAACGGCATTGTCTGCCGGGATGGTCTGACCTGCGTCTGCGATCTTCGAGAGCAAGAGGTTCGCACCGTCGCGGGTAGCTACGTATGCCTCTACGCCTGCGGGCAGTGCGTACTTGTTCGCGCTGTCAAAGAACGTGCTGTAATAAACGCCTGCATGATCCGGATCTACGTTCGGGGTGATGTTTACATCCTCTGCCGGAGCGGGTTTCTCCAAGAAGATACGGCTGACGGTAAAGGAACCTGTTACCGCACTCTGCAGAACCAACGCATCTACATTAGTGATATCAAATCCATCAGGAACGGCAGTCAGGTCAATCACAACGTAATTGGTTTCGTGAGGATCATGCCCCTCTATGCCCAGTTCCCCGCTCATAGTAACACTCGTCGGGTATTCGTATCCCGGGTTTCTGATCTCCGCCTTAAGGTACCAATATTCACCTACGCAGCCTTCGATGTTGTCCACTACAACGACCAGTTTGTTCCATCCGCTCCAATTGGCATTTTCAAAACTTCTCTTTGGAACTATCCCAGCCCCACCATGCGGATGCATCGAGAGTTATATCTTCTGTTAGCATTTGCGGCTCGGGAGTCGGTTCGGGTTCCGGTTCGGGATCGGGCACCTCTTTCTCCAAGAAGATACGGCTAACGGTAAAGGAACCTGTTGCCTCACTCTGGAGAACCAACTGACTTACGTTGGTGATAGCGAATCCCTCAGGAACGGCAGTCAGGTCAATCACAACGTAATTGGTTTCGTGAGGATCATGCCCCTCTATGCCCAGTTCCCCGCTCATGGTAACATTCTCACTCGCATTCGGGTCGAAAGAATTAGCCTTCGATGTTGTCCACTACAACGACCAGTTTGTTCCATCCGCTCCAATCGGCATTATCAAGATTGGTAGCGATAGCACCCCATGTATCGGTCACTGTTCCTAACAATTTGCCATCGACGTTCTTATGGGAACTATCCCAGCCCCACCATGCGGATGCATCGAGAGTAATGTCCTCTGTTACCGGATCCTGAGCAGTTCCTTTCTCCAAGAAGATACGGCTGACGGTAAAGGAACCTGTTGCCGCACTCTGGAGAACCAACTGACTTACGTTGGTAATATCGAATCCCTCAGGAACGGAAGCAAATTCAATCACAACGTAATTGGTTTCGTGAGGATCATGCCCCTCTATGCCCAGTTCCCCGCTCATGGTAACATTCTCACTCGCATTCGGGTCGAAAGAATTATATGGGAACTATTCCAGCCCCACCATACGGATGCATCAAGAGACTTGTTCTCTTGAACCGTTGCACCAAACATGCCGACGCTCATGAGCGCGGCACAGAGAAATGTAAATAGTTTTCTCATCTTTTTAGATTTTTTAGTTAAACAAAATATAGTTTATAATTGATTTTTGGGATCGTTTTGGGTCTTTTTGGACGCCTATCCAAAATCAACGGCAAAATTACTGCTTTTGTTTGACATGGACTAATACATTTCCGACCGATTTTATGCGTTTTTCGACAAACGCACCAATCAGGCAAGAAAAACACAGAAAAAATGGGATAGGTATTATGAAGTATTAGACTTACTCATTTTCGAAAAGGGCATCTATACCGGCAGAGAGTGCAAAGAGGGTGACATTCCAGTTGATGGTGACCTCGTTGGAGGCATAAGATGGCTGATAGTCCAGATAGCTCTCGTCGGCGGGTACGTTCTTGGGGTACTTGACCCCATCGGTAGCCGCATCCTGCCGTGCAGGGTTTGGTCCTCCGGCAAGGAATCCCGGCAAGGTACCTTTGGGATGCGAATACGAGAGCCGGTGATGCGGATCTTTAGTGGGATGAGTACCGAAGCCCGTCACGTAGCAGAAGCCGGTTGCGTTCTGTCCGAGCACGTAGTTGAGGCAGCGTTCTGCGTTGATGAGGTATTTCTCATCCCCCGTAAGGCGGTAGGCATAAAGGCACTCCACCCCACGCCAGCAACATCCCTCGGAGTTGCAGCCCCAGAAGAAATCCGATTCGCGGTTACCATACGGCGAACGGAAAACGGAGATGGTGTCTGCCTCGTCGAGATAAGGCGCAAGGTAAGTTAAAAGAGCGTCGGCGTCGGTCTTTCCTTGCAGAAGAAGCTCGAGGTACGCCAATTCAGCTACATTGCCCCATGTTGCCGGAAGATAATACTTGCCGTCTTTGGTAAGGGTGTTAGCAATAGCACCGGCATGGTCTTTTACATTGGCTTTGTATTGTTCTTCACCGGTGAGCAGATACAGTTCTACCTCCGCCCAATAAAACTCATCGTTCACATCAAAATCATCATACGCACCGGTGGTGATCTCTACCTCTCCGCATTGTTTCATATCTTCATTCATCTTAGGCTGATCGTAATAGACCTCGGGGTGCTCAACTGCCCAATCGTAGGCACGTATTGCGGCTTCTTTGGCTTGTTCACAGAAATCCGGATCGTATGGCGCATAGACGCGTGTAGCGAGAGCCATCGTCGCTGCAAAATCGAGTGCTGCAGCGGTGGTTTTCATCACCACATATCTCGGTTTACGACACTGATCAGGACGTATAAATCCCTCGAAAGCCGGTTCGGTAAGCTTATGATATACACCGCCGTCCGTATCCTGCATCGTCAGCATCCAGCAGAGGTTGTACATCGCTTCCGACAACATGTCGGGACATTTGTCATTTGAGATTTGAGATTCGGGGATGTTGAGGCGGAGGGTATCGAAATAGGCTTTGTTGAGTTCGTACGCCATGAGCCATACTCCCATGGTGAAGCCGGAGTTGACAATATACTTGTTATAGTCTCCGGCATCGTACCATCCTCCCGGTGAGGAAATGACCGTTCCTGCGGGTCGTCCGTCCGTAGCCGCAGAAGGATGGACGAGCGTCCGTCCGTAGCCGCAGAAGGATGGACGAGCACATGGTCATCGGGATGTCCGGCAGGTCGCGCGTATCCCTCTGCGTATGGCTCTTCCGTCGCCATCGAGGCACGCTGGTGATAGAAAGCACGGAGCGCCTTCCGTGTTAATTCACGATAAGGCCTATTTGAGATTTGAAATTGGAGATTGGAGATTTGATCATTCTCCACATAGAGGGTGTAATCGCCACAAGCGGTCAAGTCCGAGAAATCGACCATCTGACAGGGTTTGCCGGAGACGGGGTTGAGCATTGTTTCGGATGCTTGTCCGCGCCATACGGTATCACCGGCTATATTCAAAATATAGCAATTTGAGATTTGAGATTTGAGATTTGAGATATCGATTGTTGCCGTTTTCTCCTGATGAGGCGCAAAGCCTACCTGGTTCAGACGGATAGGACCGTTGTCGGGGTTGAAATGGCTGCAACTGACAAGGAAAGTACAAAGGGACAAAGTACCAAGGACAAAGTACCAAGGACGATGTAGGGAGGTGTAGTTTTTCATTTTTTCAACGGGAATTTATATGCAAGGAATGCCATGATACATGCTATTGCTGCGGGGAAGAGGCTAAAGAGCGCCCAGACCATCGTCCGTACGGATTCCTCATTGGTAATGGTGACGACGGTCTCGCCGGTGAGCATATTCGTCTCGGACACCAGTCCGGCATAGCCTAACAGAAGGGCGATGAGACTGCCGGAGATAGCACCGCCGAACTTCTGTGCCATCGTTCCGGAAGAGAAGATAAGTCCTGTTGAGGAAGTCCCGTTTTTCTCGGTAGCATAGTCCGCCACATCGGCATACATCGACCATATCAGCGGGGAGTACAGACCTGCGCCCACGGACGCTAGCATCGACACTGCGAGCATGAGCCATATATACGAACTCTCCATCGGTATGAAGAAATACAGGACGGAGAAGACGCAGCAAATGACAGACGCCCATACAAACGCCATCCGTTTCGAGCCTACCTTGCGGGTGAACACCGGACTGACAGCGCCGAAAATCATACAAGTCACTTCGCTGAACGCCATGAAGGCAGTATAATTGATGATAAACCGCCCAACCGTCACATCTCCGCCCACGCAATAGGTGAACATATACGCCACGACCGCATAGCGGAAACCGTTGAAGAAATTCGAGCAGAAAGCCACCGAGGTCATATACACCCAAGGTTTGTTGCGGAACAGATCCGCGAACTGCTTAAAACTGAATTTCTCGGCGATAACCGGCTTGTGGCGCTCACGTGTCAGCATACCGCAGGCGAAAGTCATAAGAGCCGCCAAGAGCCCGAATCCGGCACCAAGCACCGCGTACTGATGTTGTTCCGTACCGCCCACCATCTTCTGCAAATACGGGAAAACCAGCAGGGTGACAAACCCCATCGCGTAGGCTCCTACCATACGATAGGCGGAGAATTGGTTTTTCTCGTCATCATCCGTGGTCATCACACCGAGCAGCGAACCGTACGGCACGTTCACCGCCGTATAGACCGCCATCATCAGCAGATAAAAACCATACGCCCATATCCGTTTGCCGGTCATTCCCAAGTCCGGCGTGAAAAGCAGCAAGGCGAAGATGATCCCGAAGGGTATCGAACCGAAGATGAGCCATGGACGGTACGTGCCCCAACGCGACCGGGTACGATCGGCAATAGACCCCATGAGCGGATCCGTGAACACATCGAAGATACGCGCCGTCAGCATCAGCGCTGCCGCATCCGCGAAAGTCAGACCGAACACATGGGTGAAGTACATCGGGAACGCGATGGACATGATCTTCCAGGTGATGCCGCCGGAAGCGGCATCACCCAGAGCATATCCGATTTTTTCTCGTATAGAAACCATAATGATTGACGATTGGATGATTTACGATTTATTTGAAAGTCACTTTGGTGATTTCAAGACCAAAACCGGTGATAAGCATTTTGCCTGTCTGCTCAACAGCCGCCTTGTCAGCTTCTTCATAGACGAAGGTGTAGGGGTTCGGTTGACCTTCCATACCATCGACTTGCGGCAGGATGTCATGGCTCCACCAATCATCGGTGATACGAAGCGCATGATACTCGGCTTCCGGTACATTGAAAGAGACGTAGATAGTCGAACCTACCGCTACATCCTTCATTATATCCGCCGTCACCTCTACTTTGGAATCACCCCAATTGATGACGCAGGAACCCTCCCAGATGGTCGTCTCTGCGCTCACGGTAGTCGTCACTACATCTACCAGACCTTCGTCCGTGATGAAATAAACGCTGGAACCGTCAGTGTTCTTAATCGAGAGTTTATGGTCGCCCACCTCTGCATTCGGAGCGGTGAAAGTGATGGAGGTAGCGGTCTTGGTGATCTCAGTGATTACCGTCTCGTCCACTTTGACCGAAGCTACGTTCTCAAATTTGATACCGTTGATGGTCCACTCGGCACCCGGCACGAATGAGGCATAGCCGTCCAGCGCCACAGAAGCGTTGTGCACATGGATCTCACCGGCACCGTAGATCTTGCCTTCTGCATCTTTGAAACGCACATAGTATCGTCCGTCCGGCGTTTCCGGCAGACTGATTGACAATTGCGTATCGGTAGCGCCAGACTCCGGAGAAAGGGTATGTACCACTTCCTTCGCATAGAGATCTTTGGATATGATCACCTTATTGACTTTGTTCAGGTTCTTTCCTTCTAATACAGTCGGATTACCCGGCACGCAGTGACGACCGGCTGACGGGGCTGCGGACGTGGGATCGGTGTCATACGGGTTTACAGTAACAGAACCTTTACGCTCCGTACGTTTGCCTGCTTGCGTTACCGCTTCGATCACGAGTTCGTAGTTTCCGGCAGGGAAAGTCATCTCTATCTTCAATCCGGTGAATACCAAAGAACCATCGAGGTACCAGTTCACCGTCGTAAATTTAGACGGAGTGACGGTAACTGAGTCTGAGAGCGGAGTATCGGGGTTCGCTAATGTATAGGTGAACGAACCTGTACCAGACTCATTATAGGGCCTTAAAATGAGCGGTGCATCGTCCGGAGACTGGGTGTCAAACGGAGTTTGTTTCTCGCAGGCGATAAAACTGAATGTCATTGCTGCCAAGAGCAATAAATATTTCGCTTTCATATTAATATTCATTATTCATTAATCATTATTCGTTACCTTACATCCCACCATAGTGGAGCATGCCATGAGTATCCGCCCGGAACACGTGTTTTAGCCGCTTCGTACGCATCCCTGCTGTACGTTTCCTCTTTCACTGGGTAGCAGAGACGAACAGGGATTTCGGCACCGTCAATGAGCGGGTTCTTGGTACTCGGGGCTTTGAGCTTCGGACAGTCCGAACGGCGCAGATTGGCCCATGCTTCGGCGGGGTTGTGGAAATGAAGAATCCATGCCTGCGTGTTAATCTGCATCTTCTGCTGTTCCTTGCTGCTTCCGAAAGTAATAGCCGGTTGGGCGTTATACGCCGCGTACTCTGCATCCGAGATGCCGGCACATCCGTACTGATCCGACAGGAAATTCATCGCCTCGCGGATACCCGCTTCGTAATAGGCTTTGGCATCATCGGAACTCCACCCGAGAATAGCCCCTTCGGCACGGAGGAAACAAACCTCTGCATACGTCATGATTACGCCCGGATTATCAGAACGGAGGAAATTATTGGCTAACTTCGGTTTGAGCCAACGCGGGTTACCACTGGGATTATAATCGGGATGAGCGCTCTGAATCTCTGCAATTTTCGTAGCAAGCGGGCTACCCGAGATTTCCGTATAAGATGGCCAGTTGTCCCAAGAGAACTCACCCGGTGCAATAAGTGATATGATTGTCGCTGCCGGGTTCGCTTCCTGAGTGGCTATCACTGCGTCCGTCACATCGATACGGCCGTCTGCGCTCGAGAGAGACATATAGTCGTCGATATAGAAACGGCAGATACGCGTTGTACGTGGGTCTTTGTTGTCATAGAGCTGGTTCCAGAACGTCTCGCAGACAAACGAAGGGTTGTTGGCGGGGTCGTTGCCATAGAAATATTTCGACATAGCATTGCCGCGGAAATCACGGAATGACTCTTGGCCGAAGCTATAGGTCACATTCATGTGCTTGACGCATGCGTTTTCAGCGGCACTCGCCATGACTCCGTCACTCAGCGCAGCGGTAAACTCTTTCTTGGCTAACTCCGGAGCTACATCCGACAAACGCATGGCATAGCGCAACCGCAGCGAATTGGCGAAATGACGCCATGAGTCCAGATTGCCGCCCAGCATCGGATCGCTCATGATGGCGCTCGCATTGACGTTAAACAAAGCAGAAGCCTCTTTCAGTTCGGTAAAGAAGAACGCGTAGAGATCTTCCTGTTTGTCGTACTTGGGCTGCGTATTGCCCGTGAAATAACCCATGCCTGCTTCCGTAAACGGGATATCGCCGTAGAACTCCGTCAATAACCCGCCTATATAGACGCGGAAGATACGCAGCGCAGCGTTGATGTTCACCTGATTAGGGTCGGATTGGGTCTGCTCGATCGCATCCGTGAGGTTACGGATAGCGCCGGCATAGAGGTTCGCCCACGGACGGGACATCTCGTTATCATCCATACGATGCTGACCGCCGTAATTGGTCGTGTTCCAGCAACCCATCAGATGCTGCGTGAACGCATACGTGTAGAGACGATGGACGTCCACGTAGTTCATATCGCCGAAGATCTGCAACTCGGCATAACTCAACTGCGAAGCAGGGTTGATACGGGAGGCTTTGGTCGGATCGGTATTAATCTCCTCGTAAACCTTGTCCGAGCAAGAAGCGAGGCCAAAGACCGTTACGCTCAAAGATAAAAGAACGCTTGCGCTCAAAGATAAAAGATTCTTTTTCATAATAATTATCCTTTCCATTTACGAGGTTAGAACTTGATATTGAAATTAAGACCATAGCTGCGACGGCTCGGAAGCGAACCGTACTCCAGACCCAATCCGGAGGTGTTGTACTGCGCATCGGGGTCGATATCCTTGATATTCTTCCATACGATGAACGGGTTACGCGCTACGAAACTGATACCTACGTGTTTCACTATGCCTTTCTTGTCCAGCCACTCTTTCGGGAAATCCAGCGTCAGAGTGAGCTCGCGGCACTTGATATACGAGTTGTCGTAGATAAACAGCTCCGGCGATTTACGCGACACCTCATACCAATAGTCCTCGGGGTTAATGTAGATGTCATTATCTCGATAAGTTCCGTCTCCATTGTCGATGACTCCGTCCACGAGGTAACCGCCTGTAGCTTTCCATCCGGCAGTGACTCCGGATGCTTTGCGCGCTTCTTCCGAAGCGTACCACTCGGCACGTCCGGCAAGGGTCTCTTTCGCCTTACCGGTCTCGAAAGCGGAACGCTCGGACATCGAGAAGATGTCAGCTCCGACTTTCACATCAAAGAGTGCAGAGAGGGTGACCATCTTATAACGGAGGGTGGTACTCAGACTCGGTGGTGAAGGTGGGCAGACCGGTGGTAGCATCGACGATCACTTTGCCGTCGGCGTTACGTGCCAAAGCAGGACCGCAGATAGCACCGTATTCCTCTCCCTCACGGGCTGCTACATATACGTTACACCACGTCGCTTTCGCTAACTCCAACTCGCTCGTCCCTTCGGTCAGTTTGAGCACTTTGTTGTTGTTCTTCGACCAGTTGATACCCAAATCCCAAGAGAAGTCTTTGGTCTGCACCAGACGCGCACTAAAGGTGATCTCAAATCCTTGGTTGAGGATCGCGCCGGCATTAATCATACGATAATCGTAACCGCTGGTAGGCGAAACAGCCATACCGATGATCTGGTCACGCGATGTCTGATGGTAGAATGTGAAATCCAGACTGATACGGTTGTTAGCCCATTTGGTCTCGAATCCCGTCTCCCACGAACGCGTACGCGTCGGCTTCAGATCGGTGTTCGGGATTGTATTGCCGTAGATAGAACCGATCGTATAACCCGGATAACCGAACTGAGACTTCGTATAACGCAGACTCAACTGGTACGGGTCGGTGTCGCTACCAACCTCCGCCCAACTCAATCGTACTTTACCATACGGCAGCACTTTGCGGTTGGTCTTGATCAACTCCGAGAATACCCACGAAGCGCTGACGGAGGGATAGACGTAGATGTTCTTGCCTCTCGCGAGAGCCGAGGACTTGTCGCCGCGAACCGTAGCGTCTAAGTAGAGCATGTGACGCCATCCTAAGTTAGCAGAACCGAACACGGACACGATACGTTTGTTATATGTTGCCTCTTCTACCGACTGCTCCTCAAAACTCGACATCGCTACTACTTCACGGATTCCCATATCCGTTCCGGTGTTGATAACCGTTTGGTTATGCACGTCATAGACATTGGCGCCCGCTGTAGCCGTGAAATCGAAATCTCCCCAACTGTCCGTATAGATTCCTAAGAACTCGGCGTTGATCATGCGGTTATTGAAATAACTGTTCTGCAGACGGCCGGACTCGTAACCCGGTGTGGTCGGATACTTGAAATCCGAGAACTCAAAGCGGTTCAACTCAGCGCCTACCGTAGCTTGCACTTTCAATTGTGGAAGGATGTTATACACCACTTTTCCGTTCATACGGAGCAAGTGTTTGTAGGATTGGTTTTTATTCTTATAAATATCCCAATACGGGTTCACGTTATACGGATCCATGCCGTTCCAGTTCTGATACTCACCATTGGTTGTCTGGTAGTTCTTCAACCAGGACTGATCGTATGTAGTAGCCAGCGTCATCAGGTTCTTACCGACGTTCGATTTGTCATCTCCCAACGCAGGACGGTTCTTGACGTTCTCATGCACGTAGTTCACGTTGAAATCCAAATCGACGGGACCAAGACTCGTGTTCGCCCGCAGTGTCAGGTTGTTACGGCTCATGTTAGAGTTCGGCAGAATGTCCCGGTTACGCATGTCCGAATAAGCAAAACGCAAACCCGTCTTGCCGGTATTCATAGAGATAACGGCCGTGTTGGTGGCGGTCAGACCTAACTGGAAGAAGTTCGCCGTGTTGTTCGGAATGATATTGAACGGATGCTCCTGGCCGTCATAATAACGAAGCATCAGACCGCCGTCTGCTTTCGGGCCCCAAGACTTGTTCGTGTTGCTCACAGCATCTATGTTGTACTGACCCTTGGATCCCATACCATAGACTTGCTGAACATTGTCCCACTTGCTCAATTGGGAGTCGAAAGTGAGTGTTCCGTTGTACTCAACACCCCATTTGGAATCACCGGTTGCGGCTTTCTTGGTGGTGATGAGGATCACGCCGTGACTGGCACGGCTACCATAGAGAGCTGCTGCTGCCGGACCTTTGAGCACAGACATAGACTCGATATCGTCGGGATTGATGGCGGATATACCATCGCCTAAGTCGTATCCGCCTTCTTTTCCGGCAGAGCCGAAGTTGGTGTTATCCATCGGCACACCGTCAATGACGTAAAGCGGCTGGTTATTACCGGTCATCTCGGTTGCACCACGGAGCACAACGCGCGTTGAACCGGACGCGCCACCTGCTGTCTCGGATACAACGAGACCGGCTACACGACCTGCCATAGAGGTGGCGGCATTGGGGTTACCGGCTTTCGTCAGCTCTTCACCCTTTACCTCGCCTACTTCATAACCCAAGGCCTTACGGTCACGCTTGATACCCATAGCGGTTACTACGACCTCGGAGAGCACCTCGGTGTTTTCCGACATTGTTACATTGAGTGTCTTGCCGGTCACTTTGACGGTCTGAGAGGTGTAGCCCATGTAGGAGAACTCGAGTTCATCCCCTACCTTGGCTTCGATAGAGAACTGACCATCCATGTCGGTAATGGTACCGACGGTGGTGCCTTTGACAAGTACGGAGGCTCCGATCAGCGGACCGTCAGCATCTTCGACCGTACCCGTAACGATGTTTTGCGAGAACGCCAAGCCTGTAGTTCCTACGAGGAGAACTACAAGGCTAAAGACATACTTGAAACAAGTTTTCATGGTATTTGAAAATTAAAATTAATGGATCATCATTTTCTTGCCGTTCAGGATTACGATGCCTTTGTAATCCTCATCAACGGGTTGTCCGAGAATATTATACCGAATACCGTTGTTGCGAATGGAGATATTCTCAATAGCCGTTGGCGTAACCATAGCAGCTAAGCGGGCTTGTACGATATTGATTCCGTGTCCGTGCAGGGCAAAACCGCCGGTAGCAACTGCGTTCTTAATCGCATCCGTGATAAGTAGTCTCACTTCAGTATTCGCAGTGATATTGACTTGTGCTTGTCCGGGCAGTGCGTTCCATCCGTAGTCATCGAGTTTGTAGGAATGGTATTCGTCTGTCGGCACGATCTCCAAGGAGAGACAAAGGGTGTCATTGACATTGAAAGCGGCAAAATCGTCCGGAGTGATACCTTTCCATTCCTTGTGTTCGTCGCCGTCCGGCAGCGCCCAAGAGACATACCAGTTGCCAGACCAAATAACTCCTTCTGCAGGTTCAACATCCTCCTCGAGGATAGTGACCTTAACCACCTCAAATCCGTGTCCGTGGATAGCAAAACCACCCTCAGCGATTGCGTCCTTGATGCCTTGGGTTACCACAAAAGTCACCTTGGTGTTTTCGCCGAAACCGAAATCGGAATCGTGCTCGGCTTCATGTCCGGGCAGTGCGGTCCATGCGTAGTTGTCAAAATTGTACTTGTGATATGCCGCTTCTGTTTCTATCTCGAAATAGAAATAGAGTGTTGTACCTGCTTCCATAGCGGCGAAATCGCTTTGTCCCAGTTGTTTCCATTCGCGGTGTTCGTCTCCTTCGGGATAATCCCATGAGACGCTCCAACTACCGGTCCATAAATCTCTTTCTGCAGCCGAAAGACTCATCAGTGCTACAATAGCGAGCACTAATACCAAATAAATTCTTTTCATTGGTGAATAAGTTTGTTAAGTTAATAAAAAAGATTATTATTTTCTACTTGATTGTGGAGCTGTTTCATAAACAGATTGCAGGGTGTAGTTCGGATCGTTGTTCTCCCATGAATCAACCATAGCGCGTACTGCTTGTTCTCCGTTGCCTATATATTTCCCTGTCTGGTGGTTGATTACGCCGAATCCGTCATTGCCTCCTTTGCTGTTTCCATTGTCCCAATAGAGCGCAGGTATGCGACGGTCACGCATCGCCTTGCATATATACCGGAAATAATAGAGACGGAAAGGCTCATCTGCCGCCGATGCGCGACGCACGGCACCAAACTCGCCGAAATAGACGGGAATGCCTCGGCGGACGTACATGTTATAAAGCCGGTTGAGCATCCCTACATACGCGTTTTCATCCGACCCGGGAACGACATCCTTGCCGGTATGCCCCCATTCCTGATACTGCGCAGAGCCTGCAAAATCCCACGGGTCATAGCTATGCACAGCAACCATCAACCTGTTCTCCACCACATCTTCCGGCAGGACGAGGTTCTCAACTGTCAAGTCGGGATTTGTCACATAGCCCGGCACTCCGATATAACGAGTTTCATTCATTCCTCCTGCTGCGCGGATTGCATTGACGCACACTTGGTTCCACTCGTTCAGCACGCGGTATTGCGCACCGCCGTCCGTACGGTTGGCACCGTTACCCCAACCGCCGTCCTGGATCTCATTCAGGGTTTCAAAAATGAGGAAATCCCCGTAGTTGGCAAAACGCTGTCCTATCTGAAGCCACACCATCGTGAGTTGCTGTTTGATACGCTGGTTTGTTTCTTCGCTCTTCACAGCACCGGGCAGGTCTATCCAGTGGTAACCTTTGCTCGGCGTGTCGGACGCGCCAAATCCATCGTGGTGAATGTTAATAATCGCTTTGAGTCCTGCCTTATGAGCCATGTCAACTAATTCCGCTACGCGATCCAACCATCCTTTCTCGATGGTGTAAGTCGGTGCGTTACCGATGTGCCCCATCCATGTGACAGGGATACGAACTGACTTGAATCCTGCCTTGGCTACACCGTTGAAAGTCTGCTGGGTAGCGGCTTTATTACCCCATCCTTCCTCGTACGAGCAACCATTGTAATGGGCATCCATCTGGTTACCGAGGTTCCATCCGATTCCCATGGTCATGGCGAACTGTACCGCTTCGTTATCCTGCGGACGTGTTTTTTTCTCTTGTGCCTCGCAGGCGGTTAAACCTAATACGAGGCTTACAATAATGAATAGAAGTTTTTTCATTGGTAATTGGTGATTGGTGATTATAAAATGATTTCCACTTCGTGGTGTCCCGGTTCATAGGGTAGAATAGTCGGTTGGTCAGGACGGTTTTTGCCGTTGGGGTTCTTGACCGAGATGACATATTCCGCTTCCCGCCATTTTCGAGTGACTGTGTATTCTTTCAGATTGGAGGGGATGCAGGGATTGATCATCAGTCCGTTGTAAGTCGGTCGGATACCGAGTATATGCTGGCTGATGACGAGCCAGTTCCATGCAGCGGTGCCGGTGAGCCAGCTGTTTTTCCCCTCTCCGGGTCGTGCCGCCTCTTTGCCTGCGACCATCTGGCAATAGACATAGGGTTCGACGCGGTGGAGTGATTGGTCCTCTATCCACGCCGGCGAGATCTTGCGGTACAGATTCCATGCGTCATTGCCCCGACCGGCTTCTGTCTGAGCGATAATGACCCACGGGTTGTTATGGCAAAAGATACCTCCGTTCTCTTTGTAACCGGCAGGATAAGTGGATTGCTCTCCGAGTTCGATATGATAGGTGGTGTAAGCGGGATAGTTGAGTACCATACCGTGTTCGCTGTCCAGGAGTCTTGCTGCGCTGTCTAATGCTTTTTCAGGCATGCCTTGCTCCGCACCGATACGCGCCATACCGCACCAACCTTGGCTCTCAATGAAAATCCGTCCCTCCTCGTTCTCGTGAGATCCTACTTTGTTGCCATAGAAGTCATAGGCACGCAGGTACCATTCGCCGTCCCAACCGTATTGCTCTACGGATTGACACATGGCAGAGACATGTTCATCCGCCCGTAGCGCTTCCTCGTCGAGATGGAGCGTACGGCATAGTTCGGCGTATTGGCGTCCGCAATAGACGAA
>CACZEL010000047.1 GCA_902780235.1 uncultured Bacteroidales bacterium
CTTCAAACAGATAGCCGGAGTCGTTGAGACGGAAGTGGGTTTTGCGAACGGACAGACGGACAATCCGACCTACGAACAGGTCTATACGGACACGACCGGCTACGCCGAGACCGTGCATGTGACCTATGATCCGGACAAGGTAAGTCTGGAGTTTCTGCTGCGTATGTTCTTCGTTGCCATCGACCCGACGAGCCTGAATAAGCAGGGACACGACGAAGGAACCCGCTACCGCACAGGCATTTATTATACGGACGCAGAGGACATGCCGACGATAGACAAAGTCTATGCGGAGGAACAAACCAAATACGACCAACCTCTCGCAGTAGAGAAACTGCCTTTGCGCAATTTCTATCCCGCTGATGAGTATCATCAAGACTATCTGGACAAACATCCGAACGGATACTGCCACTTGCCCAAAGCTTTGTTTGACTTCGCAAGAAAAGCAAAATGACAATTGATACCACTAATATGTGCAGTCATCTGCAGCGGAAACTGTTCTCCCCGGACGGCGAATATCGTGCGATCCTTGTGCAGATAGAGACCGACCCGACGTTAACAGCCGTGGTTCGTTCGCGGCAGTTGCATATCTACCGCGACGGCAAAAAGATCCTGGTTTTGGCAGGTAAGTCTGCACCGAAAATCATTCGAGACGATAAACTAAATCAATTAGTATAATGAAAAAAATGCATCATTAAATATACATGTCAACTATGACAAAGACTACTTACAAACAAATTGATCTAGCCGGCTGGGAAAAGGTCGGAGAAGGAGGAAACGGAAGCGTTTATACCTGCCCCGAACAACCGGGCGTCATTCTCAAAGTGAGCAACTACACGGCTGAAGACGGCGCTACAGAAACCCTCGCCGATGAGTTCACCCGCAGCAAAGCGGTGTATGACCTCGGTCTGCCTACGCCCGAAATGAAGGAAATGGTGCGCTTAGGAGAAAACGAAGGTATCATCTGCGAGGCTGTCACCAACAAGAAATCTTTTGCGCGCATCAGCGGAGAAGGCCCTGCGCATATCGACCATCTGGCGGAGCGTATGGCAAAACTTGCCAAGCTGTTTCACAGCACCGATACCTCCGCACAAACGGCTATTCCGTCGATGAAAACGTTGATGCTGGAAGCCTTGGCTGAGACGAAAATGCTCAGCGGCAAAAGACTGGAACAGGCCATCGCTTTTGTACAAAATATGGAAGACGCTCCCACCTTGCTGCATGGCGATTTTACATTCAGTAATCTCATTCTCTCGCTCGATACCGACAAAGCCTATTGGATAGATCTCGGTCGTGCCACGCACGGTTTGCCGATGTTCGACCTCGGCCATTTCTGGCTATTCTGCAATCTGTTCGGCAAGAAACAACGTGTGCAGGATATCGCCCACATGACCGACAAACAGATGGTACAATTCTGGAAAACCTTTGCCCTGGCGTACAACGGTCCCGACAATCTGGACACCTTCAACGCCGAGTGCAAACGCTTTGCGGCGCTGGATGTCATTCTGCTCGGACATATCCAGACGCTCAACTGGCACGAACGCCTGTTCCTCGGGCTGCTCGTCAAATCGCTAATGAAATAATACATTTATTTACTTTCAGGCGATGAACGCCTGGCATACCAAAAGACGATATAATAACTTCAAATATCTTTTAATATGGCACACGCATGTGAAAATTGTAAGTTTCGTGCACACTACGATGCAAAACCTAACTCTGCGTTAGGTCGTTTCTGGAGATGGCACATCAATTTCTGTCCGGGATGGAAAGCGTACTTTACCTCTCGTCCGGCAGAAGAGCAAAAGCAATTACGCGAGAAATATAACTTTACAAAATATCAAAAATAGGCACTTACATGAATACCGACCGCATTCTTCCTGTGAATCGTGAGCATTTGCTGCTTATGCAAGTACTGTGCTGGCTTGGACCCGGTATAAAGGTGTTAACTACCGGCATACAAGCCATGCTGTATGTCAATACTACTCATCCTGAACGAGTATGGTGGCTTACGCTCATCGCCATTATGGTCACTATCACTTTCTCGCTGATGTTCAATAACTTCATTAAGCGTTACACTGCCCGCATTCTCAACTTTCCTGAACGCAAAAAATCGCTCTTCGCGTTCTTTGATGCTCATGGATACATCATGATCGCATTCTTTATGTGTTTGAGCATTGGCTTGAAATTCATCCCAGGCATGCCGGTTGAGTTTTTTGCAGGATTCTATCCAGGACTGGGTACAGCGCTATCTATTGCGGGTATCCGCTATTTTATCAGTTGGTTTTTACATGGCTCTCCGCGAACCAAAGGAAACATTTGAGTATTAACATTTATTGAATACGTATGAAAAGAACTTATTCCAAATGGTCTAGCGTGGCGCTGATAGCGGCCATCTACGTGCTCGCAGGTGTTGCCGGATGGCTGCTGTTCGAAGGTTTAACCCTTCATCCTTTCACTCATTCACCCCTTCATCCCCTCATCCGTCTTTTCATAGCCGACGTATTGGCGACGGTTGTTGTCTGGGCATTCGGCTTACTCTTTGAGAACGTATCTGTCTATGACCCCTATTGGAGCGTCTTCCCGCCGATCGCTTTTCTGCTGTGGGCTTTCTATACCGGTGTATGGACTTTGCCCGTTATCCTGCTGCTTATCGCTTCGTGGTACTGGGGTTGGCGGCTCACACGTAACTGGGCCATCACGTTCAAAGGGATCGGTCATGAGGACTGGCGTTATACCAAGTACCGTGACCGGCATCCGTTGGTCTTCCATACGATCAATCTTTTTGGTCTCAACATGATGCCTACCCTCGTTGTCTTTGCAGCTATGCTGCCCGGACTCAAACTGTTTGAATCCACTAACCCACTAACCACTAATCCACTAACCCTTTGCCTATTAATCTTCGGCTGCATCGTTTGTATCGCTTCGGCAACTATCCAACTCATTGCCGACAAGCAGAGCCATGATTTCCGAGCCGCTCATCCCGGTCAAGTATGTAATGTGGGTCTATGGAAACATGGTCGGCATCCGAACTACTTCGGCGAGATTCAATTCTGGTGGGGTATATGGATCATGTACGCGTCCCTCAACGGCATCGATATGTTTATCGGCGGCGCGATCGCCATGACCGCACTCTTCCTCGGTATCTCCATCCCGCTCATGGAGAAGCGCCAACTCGCTAACAAACCCGGCTATGCCGAATACCGCAAACAAACAAGAATATTGATATAATGAAACGTATTTTATTGGCACTCTTTTGTGCCGCATGTATGACAAGTATGGAAGCAAAAACACTCGTGGCGTATTTCTCTGCCACCGGTACTACCAAAGCCGCAGCCGAGCGGCTCGCCAAGCAGCATGACGCCCGTCTATGGGAGATCGAACCCGCAGAACCCTACACAGCTGCCGACCTCGATTGGCGGAATGACAAGTCCCGCTCGTCGCTCGAGATGAACGATCCCGAGGAGCGCCCGACCATCAAGCGTTGTACGGACGTTACGCCTTACGACACCGTCTATGTCGGTTTTCCGATCTGGTGGGGGATCTGCCCGCGTATCATCAACTCGTGGCTCGACAATAACCTGCCGCAACTGGAAGGCAAGACGATGATCCCGTTTGCCACCAGCGGATCAAGCGGCATCGAAGAGGCAGAGGCGTACCTCAAAAAGACCTACCCCACGCTCAATTGGAAGAAAGGATTACTGTTAAATAAGCGATAAACATGATTACATTCGGAAAATATATGAAAATCATTCTTATCACAGGCGCCAGTAGCGGCATGGGGTATGAGACCGCACGAATCCTTGCCGAACAAGGACATCGTGTCTACGGTGCCGCACGACGTGTGCAGAAAATAGAAGAACTCGCGTCCTATGGCGTGCAGGCGCTTCCGTTAGACATCACCGACGAGGCTTCCATCATCGCCTGCGTCAAGACGATCATCGATCGCGAGGGACGCATCGACGTACTGATCAACAATGCCGGTTACGGTTATTTCGGCGCAATCGAAGATGTACCGATGTCCGATGCCAAGCATCAGTTCGAGGTCAATATTTTCGGTCTTGCGCGTATGACGCAAGAGGTGCTACCCTATATGCGCATGCAACACAGCGGTCGTATCGTCAACTTAGCCAGCGTAGCCGGACACGTCACCCTCGCTTTCGGCGCGTGGTATAATGCGACCAAATATGCGCTGGAAGCGTTCTCCGACGCGCTCCGCATGGAGGTCAAGCCCTTCGGCATCGATGTGGTCATCATCGAACCCGGTGCCATCCGTACCAATTGGGGTATCATCGCAGCGGACCATCTGCGCGATTCTTCCGTAGGCGGAGCATACGAAAAGACCGCTTCACGCATGGCGGAAGGATTAAGAAAGATGTATCTGTCTAAGATCCCTACCGACCCCAAGGTTATCAGCCGTAAGATCGCCCGTGCAGCCGTTTGTCGCTGCCCCGGAACGCGTTACCGTACCGGTCGGGGCGCTAAGTTCATGGTCTTCCTCCATACGCTTCTGCCCGACCGATGGTGGGATGCATTAGTTGTTACATCGATGTCGAAAATGGGATGACTATTGCGCTGATCTATCTGGCTGTTGTCAATCTCGTGACGTTCTTCTTGTACGGTATTGACAAGTGGAAAGCCAAGCGGTCGAAATGGCGGATCGAGGAATCGACCTTGCTGTGGTGGGCTGCTTTCGGCGGCAGTATAGGGGCTCTCTTAGGCATGAAAGCATGGCATCACAAGACCCAGCACAAGAAATTTACCATCGGCGTACCGGCCATCCTGATTGCACAACTGATAGTAGCAGGAATACTACTCCTTTATTACTACGCCGAATAGACCTTTCGACTAAAAATCAAAAAAAATCTTGCATACATTTGCGTATGTGGGATTTTTTTTGTAATTTTGCGGCAAAAATCATTAACGAACTATAATAAAAAATTTAATAAAAAATTAATTTTTACGCATAAGATGATACAAATCCATCTATATAAGGTTGATTGTTTGTGACAACAGCG
>CACZEL010000048.1 GCA_902780235.1 uncultured Bacteroidales bacterium
GTTGTCGAAGATGCAGAACCTGCTGACGGTCTGCAAGTTCTCTTTTGTGGATGAGACTCATCCCGCCACTCCGCTCCCTGTTTCATCGCTTAGTATCAGCTACGGCGACGGTGACTATGCCGGCACGTACCCGGAGACAGCGACCGTAACTGTGACGCAGGGCACAAGCTCTACGGCAACCGTGACGCCGGACAAAAAAAGCACATCGGCAGGCGGCTATGCGCTCTCTGTCGCCCCTACGGGCAACCCGGAGAAGGTCTATGTGGCACTCTTCCCCGAAGCAACTGCCACAACGTACTCCTTCAGCCTCGAAAGCGGTGAGAATATCTACACCGGCACTGCTACGGCTCGGCTCATTGCGGGCGAGTACGTAGTCGCTACAGGACTGAAACTGACAAAAGAAAATCACTAAAATAGCTATACAATGAAACGATTATCTACTCTTCTCCTTGCACTGGTATGTGCAGTGGGAACCCTGTATGCCGGCAACGGCTGGACACCGAACGACAAGTATTGTAAGTGGGGCGACAACTTCCGGTTTGACCATGCCTTTGAGTTTTATAACGCCGGCGCGTATGATAACACGTACGGAGATGGTATGGTTGGCTTTCAGCGAGCACAAGGTATCATTGCTTTCAGTTTCCGTGCGTGGAACGAGTTCAATCTGCCTACCGGTGACAACTACCTTGCCGGAGCGGTGACGGTCTATCTGACCGCCAACGGACAGAATGATATGCCCTTGGTAACCATTCACATGAAGGACGCAAACAATTACAAGAGATGGAAAAAGACCTTCGAGTATGAATGCCATTTCGACCGTGTGGAGCCCTTTAACGACTGTACCGCCTATTTCTTGCAGAAGCGGCAAGTGAATGATGGCGACGACCAGTACGCCTATTTCAATATCGTATATAGCCAGACGGTGTTTAACTATATCCACAACAACAAGAACAAAGGCCTCGGTCTGCGTTTGAATGTGTGGTGGGATGGTAATAACTATGACAACTCCCGTCTCTTTGAACAGGGCGAGTTGAACGACATCTTACCGGCGGTACTCGACCCGACTCTTGATAATTTCCGTTGGACGAGGAGCAATGACGGCAAGACCGCAATCTCATTTACTGTAGGTGATGTATATAATAGCCAGTATTATGAGCGCGCTACGGGGCGTGGTATCAATGATAGTATATCTTCGTTTGTGCCCCGAAGCGGTAGTCTCAACCGTGAGCGCACCGATGTAGCCGATCTCACGCCCGCCCAACTCAATCTCATGGGTCGGGAAACCCCTCCCTATGTACTCAAAGTATCACGCCGCGCTTATGCCGATCTCAATTCCTCGTACTATGACGGTACACACGGAGGTCCCCGTTCGCCCTTTGTAGGACCGCAATCAGACTGGAAAACGATACGTATTCCGGCGCTTTATCTGCCCCAGGAGATCGATTTGTTTCATGAGGGTGGCGACACCATTTATACGACCTTCAAGATCCCCAAGAAGGCGTACGGAGAAGAAGAGGATCAATCCGCCATCATCATTGAGTATTCGACCGATCCGAACTTCGGCTCGTTTGAAACGGTGCGCGAGGATTTTCGGACTCCCCATACCGCAGAGAATGTTCAATCAAGGACGCAAGACTTTCTATGTGCGCTTTAGCCGCGAGTTCGTGAATCACGCCACCACCTGCATAACGCAAGAGATTAGCATCAATACCGACCTCAGAAAGATTGGTTCGGTATCGGCAACCGATATAGGCGGTAAGATTCAAGTGAACTGGTCGCATGCAGGCGATTTCAAAGGTATATGGACCTCGGATATGTTCTACCGCGTGCAGTATAATGTGAACGGCACGCCCTATCAAAAGGACTACTCGGACCGCAACCTCACATCCGTCGAACTGACCGAAGGCATACCTACCTGCCAACGTATTGAATACACCGTCCAGGTGTGCACGGCAATGCGTACAATCAGTACGATGACCAGTGCGCCTATCAGTATGGCTCCCACCCGTGAGGCGGTTATCACTTCGCTCACGGCTACCAAGGGCGATTCCAACAACCGCGTGCGGCTGCAATGGACGGTACCTAAGGACAAAAACGATTTCTCCTTTTTTACTATTAAGCGCGGCGTGCGCGGGGATAGCGTGGGTACCACACTCGTGCCGCAGATGCCGATGAACAAGTCGCTCACAACGTTTAGTTACGAAGATAACTCGATGGAACTCGGTACGTATTACAACTATACCGTAACGGGCTATCGCGAGTGCGACGGCGATGTGTCGCCTATGTCTTCGCTCACTGAGACAGGCTTCGCACTGCCGTACGGCGTTATAACCGGACAAATCACCTACGACGGTCGCCAAGGCGTACCGGGCGTGCTCGTCACTGCCACCACCGAAGACGAAGTCCCCGTGCCGCAGAAGGTATTTGCCGATACAGTACAACAAGGACTAAGAGCACTCAATATCCGTTCACTAAAACCCACAGATAGAAACCATGTTGGTAGTTCTAAATATTACGGTACCCAAGGAACTGCCATGTTCTGGATCCGCGTCTCTGAATATATTAGAGATAGTTACCATACGAATGTATTCAATCTACCGAGATTTGCTATACGGTTAACCAATGATGGGCGAATATGGACTGAAGGACATAGTAGTGATCCTAAATGTTTCTACTCATCCAAACTCGCCTTGAATGAATGGTACCATATAGCGGTCAGCTATACGAAAGATACTGCATACATATATCTGAACGGAAAATATGAGGGAAAGCATCCCTATACCCCTGATTATTATCCGGCTATCTTTGGTATAGGTGATTATAAATCAAAAGGATACGAGATGGCAGATATTCGCGTATACAACTATCGCATGGACTCCACGGAGATACGCAACTCCGCTCTCACTATTCCGCTCAAAGGCGATGAGCCTGGTCTCGAACTCTACTATTCCGCGATGGAGAAAGGCAATGAAGTACACGACCTTTCCGGTCACGGCAGACACCTCAAAATAAGCGGCTTGAGTTTCAATGAACTCACAACAAAAGAGATGCCTCCACAAGTGCAATTCCGGATGGTGGACGACTCAACGCGCGCTAACTACACGGCGTACACCAAAGCCGACGGTACATACGTCATCACCGGTATTCCTTACCGCGAAGCGGGTACGTACTACAAGGTCGTTCCTACGCTCGGCACGCATGAGTTCGCGCCGGCTAACCGTCCGCTCTATTTCAACAACAACACCAACACCCACAACAACGTCAACTTCACTGACCGCACATCGGTTACCGTGTCGGGTGCAATCTACTACGAGGGCACGGACTACCCTGTAGAGGGTGCATTGCTCAGTGTCGATGGCGCTCCGTGTCTCGTAGGCGGTGTGCCAGTGCTCACCAATGCAGACGGTCAGTTCTCCATCCTCGTGCCGATGGGCGAACATTATATCACTGCGACGAAGAAGGGGCATACCTTCCTGTATAACGGCCGCTACCCCGAGGATCCCGGCAACGCGGGCGTAACCCATGAGTTCCTGCACGACATAAACGACCTCCGTTTCTACGACAACACCAAACTACTGCTCGTGGGTCGAGTAGCCGGTGGTGACGAAGAAATGCACAAGCCGCACGGTATGCATCTTGGCAAAGCTACTATAGGCCGCGCCATCATTACGCTGCAGGCCTCGGAGATTTATTCGCTCAACACCGACTCCGTCGAGCGCGTATGGCCCATGCCGACCGATAGCATCGTAGCCGCAGGACGCGTAGTGACTGCTGCTTCGGGCACCGACCTCAGCCACAATGTGGTTATCTACACCGACTCCGTAACGGGCGAATATACCGCCCTGCTGCCGCCGCTGACCTACAAGGTGAAGAGTATCGTCATTCCGTCGAACGAGGACTACCGCTTCAATCCGTTGTCGTACAACCCGATTGAGTTAGGCGCATGCGCAGGACAGTCAATGATGCAGGACTCCCTGCGGCTCGATAGTACCACCGTCCGTCGTGTCAGATACCATATGGCGTTTGATGCACCATACTATGTACAACCTGTGCTCACCGTCACAGACGCCATGCGCCATGACCTTGCCTTCGGCGAAGAGTGGCTACCATGGGTGGACGAACAGGAGAAACAGCACATGGTGCCCGCCTTTACTGTCGACTCGGCTACGGGCAAACCGGACTACCGCATGACCTATCCGCTCTTCCGTCAAGGAGGAGCCTACCGCTGGCGACTTAAGATAACCGAGACCTACATTAATAAAGATAACTCCGCCCACCCTGTCACCACCGTTTTGCCATGGAAGAATGGTATAGTCACTGTCAAGAGTGAACTGGGCAACCGTATAGCCGCTGAGCGTGATACCATCATGCCGTTAGGCGAAGACTCGACGGAGATGATCCACTTCAAGAGAGGAGAAACTATTGTTCTGGGCGAGAACCAGATTGCCCTCGATTCCACAGGAATGGGTATATACCAGTTCCGCGCTTCTGACCCGAACCTGACCAAGCCCTACACGCTTGGTGTGAATATCAGTTACCGCAACGTCTATGGCACACGCAATTATTCATGGACGGAGAACGGCAAGTTCTACGGCGTGGTACTCGGCTCGATTACCAACGGATCGGATATTCTGACCAGCGGACCGGATGATATATTCTATATCCTCCGTAACGCTCCGGGCGGTGCCTCCACCGTCTCTGCCACCAAAGGTACTACCTTCACCAAAACCAGCAACAACACCTCGACCGCACACTGGGGCACAGCGGTTGATTTAAAGTTCTCACTCGGTTCCCAGACGGCTAATCTGATGGTGGATCCGACCGCAATCGGATTTGTTTCACTGTTGTTCATGGGCGAGAGGTTCCACTTGGGAGGCAATGCTACCTACACCGGTAATAAATCGTGGTCGAAAACACAGACCACTGTGAATACCCTCACGAAGACCGTGAGCACCACGCCTGGTTCGGAAGGTGCCGGCGGCGATGTGTTTGTAGGTCAAGCCACCAATGATGTCTTCTCCAACTCCCGCCGCGTGGATATACAGCGTGACCCGGCTGACTCGACACGCTATATCATCGGCGATTTTGACGGATTTGTATTGGGCAAGAAGTTTGGTACGCAGTTCGCTTATACGCAGAGCCATATAGAGAACAAAGTGATGCCGGACTATCTGCGTATGCGCAACGCGCTGCTGCAGACCATCGATGCCGCCACTATTGAGCGCTACAGAAGCGGCGACTCAACGGCCATTGTCAACACCACCGACAAGATGCAGTACTATACCGCACTGACGGCTGCTGATCCGAACTTTGGTGCAGACAGCACCTATGAGGCCGTACCGCCGAAACTGCCTGAGGACGGACAACTGCACGTGTTGAAAGATATGGTGCACTACTACAACGAGCAAGTCAAGCAGTGGAAGAAACTGTTGGCGCACAACGAGAAGATGAAAGTAATGTGTCTGCAGCGAAGCGGATCGTTCAAGGCCGACCAATATGAGGCGGCGGTACAGAAAGTAGCTCGTCTGCGTGAAGTGATGAGCGCGCTGACCGAGGCACGCGATAAGAAGGCAGGTGTGGAGCAATACAACATCGACAGCCTCAAGGCCTTCAACAATCGCACCTCGTACGGCGACGGAAAGCAATACATGGGCTTCAGCAAAGGCGAGGTAGAGCGCCTCATCAAGACCTATGAGGATAACGAGAAGAAGGAGAAAAAGCTGCTGGATACACTCGAACTGGAAAGCCTGGACACGCTTCGTCTGAACATCTCCGACATGCAGAACCTGTCGCTCAGTCCAGGCGCGTCCGTAGTGTTAGGTAAGACCAACGCCGTATCGCATGGCGACAATGTATCCGTCACACATGACGGCGCATTCACCTTTGGTGGCGGTTTTGTTCACAAGTTTGCCAAGTTCGGTATAGTGTTCGAAGGCAATGCCAATGCCGGCGGCGGCACAACGGCAACAAATAGTTCGGATACAAACGAATCTTTCTCTTCCAACATCACCCTTGCCATGAACGCTACCTCGTCCATGTCGTTTGATATGTACGCGGCACCGGACGGCTTTGCACCGATTTTCTTCATCCGCGGCGGTGCCACCTCTTGTCCCTACATTGACGAGGAGCGGACGAAATATTACGAGCCCGGACGACATTTACTGGCTACCCAAACGACGGCGATAGACAAACCCTACCTCTATCTCCGTCAGGGCAGCAGCTCCATGCAGAACGACTTGCCTGTAGGTGCTTCGGCGTACTTCACGCTCGGCATGACCAACCAGTCGTCCGTCTCCAATAGTGCCGGAGTCTATAAACTCCGCCCGATAGACAAACATTCGGGCGAGCAATTAGGCGCAGTCCTTGAGGTCAACGGCACGCCGCTTACCTCTGCCGGTATCACCTATGCGCTGCCGGCAGGCGACTCCACCTTCGTCTCCCTGCGTGTCTATCAGTCCAATCCTGAGGTGATGCGCTACGACAGTATCGGTCTGGAGCTCATCAGCAACTGCGACCCGACCCGACGCTCGGAGAAATGGCTCACCGTTAGCTACCGCTATTCCTGCTCGGACATCAACCTCACGCTCGATAACACGCTGCTCAACACCCAGGCCAAGTCTATTCTTGGTAAGGACACGGTGGAATTGAGCGGTGAGATAAGTGGCCTGCTGCCGGATTACAGTGCGCTATACGGCGTCCGCCTGCAATATAAACGCGGCGAAGGCGAATGGAGTACGCTCCGCACATGGAGAAAGGGTATAACTGTACGTGACAAAGAAGGCAACTACCCGATGCCGCATGCCGAGCATTTCCGCTTCAATATACCAATGCCCGACAAAGACTACGCCGACGGCACCTACCAAGTACGCGCGGTCACCGTTTGCAGACCTGCTGCCGAAGAGGAGGTTTGCAAGGAGTCCGAGACCTTCACCGTCATCAAGGATGTGGCTCGTCCTGAGCCGATCAGTACGCCAACACCTGCTGATGGGGTTTTGCGTAACGGCGATGATATCTCCGTTACTTTCACCAAGGATATTCAGCCCGCACGCGTGCTGGAAACGAATATATCTGTTACCGGCGAACTGAACGGACATGACCTGCGTCACTCCGTAGGTCTGCAGCTCGGCGGACAGAAAGCCGCTACGCAGGCTACCCTGCGGCTCGGCGCATCCGACTTCACCATCGAGACATGGCTCAACTATTCCGAAGCCGGTGAACTGATGAACATTGGCGGCGACAAGTTCCGCCTCTCGCTTACTGAGGACGGCAAACTCCATCAATCGCTTACGACGAGGTGACGGATTCGCTGATGACTGATACTGCAGTACCGAGTATTAATACCAAAGCCGCTCTCCAACTGGGAGGTGGTTCTGCAATAGCCACGCTGCACGATCTGACGATTTGGTCTGTGGCACGCAGCATGGTCACCTCGCTCAGCGAGCGTAGCCGCTCCAAAGTACCTTCTACCCCGGGCTTAATGGCTTATTGGCCGATGGATGAGGGATACGGACCAATGGCTAAGGAACATGTCCATGCACGCCACATAGCGACAGGCAACAACGCCTGGTGGATAGCCGGCGAGAACTACTCTGCTGTGCTGGACGGCAGTAACGCACTGCGTGTTCCTGTCAGCGAAGTGGGTATTGCTGCCGAAGATGACTATGAGCTTGATTTCTGGGTGAACGCTACTTCGGACGGCACTATCTTGAGAAACGGAGACACCACTCTTGTCTTCTCCGTCAAAGATGCACAACTTTCCGTTGCCATTAGCGGGGTGACACGCAAAACCATTCCGTTTGCGCTCGGCACATGGCATTTTATTGCGTTCAATGTGCGTCGCAGCGGCTTTACCTCCGTCATCTTGGACGAACGCGTCGTCTATCAGTACGTGGACGGTAATACGACTCCGCGTCTTGGCGATTTCGTCACTATCGGTGAAGGGCTCTCCGGAGCGTTCGATGAACTACGCATCGCGCGGGCTTCTGTCACTAACGAACTACTGCTCTTAAGCGCGCATTTCCGCCTCCATGGCGACGAG
>CACZEL010000049.1 GCA_902780235.1 uncultured Bacteroidales bacterium
ACCGACCACCAAGGAGCTCCAGGTTCGTGCTCGTTTCGCAGCCGTTCGTGCGATGGTAGCCGAGCGTGCGGACGACCTGTCGCACATCTCGTCCGACCAGGCAGCCTTCATCGCGCAGAAGGACACCGCAGGCGGCAAAAAGACCATGCGTGCCTATTTATGGCTTGTTTGTGGCGCAGAGTACGATCAGAACCACTAATCGGGCTTTGCCCAATGGAAGCGTCAGTAATGGCGCTTTCATTATTTGTGTGCAGCCCCTAAAGCCCCTAAAATACAAATGAATTTGCATTTTCTTGCCAAAATCCTTGTGTATTCCAAATATTTGTTGTAATTTTGCAACGTCAAAAAATGTTGCACCATGAGAAACATCATTATCAGTACCTTTGTTTTGCTCTTATTTCTAACGGGTTGTAGTACGCGTCAGCCGCAGTACCGCATCGGCGTAAGCCAGTGTCTGGATGATGCTTGGCGGCAGAAGATGAACTATGAGATGGAGCGGGAGTTGCTGCTCCATCCGGACATGTCTCTCTCGCGCCGTATTGCCTACGGCAGCAATGAGTTGCAGTGTGCGCAGATTGACAGTTTTATCAAAGAGCGCGTAGATCTGCTGATAGTCAGCCCCAATGAGGCGGAGCAGGTACAACCTGCTGTGACGAGAGCTTATCGGGCAGGCATCCCGGTGATTGTTGCCGACCGCCGTGTTCCCGGAGACGAGTGGACTGCCTTTATAGGTGGCGACAACTACAAGGTAGGCCGACTGATGGCGCAATGGGTAATAGGAAAAGCGAGTGACAAAGGATCAAAGGCGAAAAGGAAGCCGTTCGTCGTACTGGAGGTTGCCGGATTGCCGGGTTCAACTCCTGCTACGCTTCGCCATAAAGGAATGATGGATGGTATCGAAGAGGCGAAAGGCGAAGGGTTAGAGGCTAAAGTAGAGGTGCAGAGCGTGATGGGAAGATGGTACCAGGAGAATGCCTATGAGGTTGTCTCTGCTTATCTGGAGAATCACCCCTTGCCTGATGTTATCGTGGCGCATAACGACCTTATGGCTATCGGGGCTGCCGAGGCTGTGAAACACCACCGGGTACAGATACCTATCATGGGTGTGGACGGCATCCATCCGGGCTTGCAGGCGATCGTAGATGGTAAAATAGAATGTTCCGCCACGTACTCTTCCCGCGGCGATATGATAATTGATGTTGCTGCGCGTATAATCCATAAGGAACCGTACGTGCGCGATACAGTGTTGGAAACGGCGCTCGTAGATATCACAGCAGCGAAACCTATGCTCAAGCAGGACGAGGCTATCACGCGTGATCTGGAGACATTCCACGTGATGCAAGTGAGACTGGATAATAAATGGCGTCTTCTGCAATTGGATCGGAATATCTTAGTATGCTGCGTATGTTTCTTTTTCCTGCTCTTTGTCGTATCACTATCCTTCATCCTCTTCAATCAGCAGAAAATGCAAAAAGAGATCCGTCGGGATATCCTTCCCCAGTTGGAAGAGGTGCAGGAGGCTATCCAGCTCAGCAAGAAAGATGAGGCCTTTGCTGAGAGACTGCGACAAGTTGTGGACGACTATCTGAAGGACCCGAATCTGAATGTAGAGTTCTTAGGCGGTAAGTTACAACTAAGCCGCACGCAGCTCTTCCGTCGTGTGAAAGCGGTAGCCGGGAAGGGACCGCTGGATTATATCCGTGAGCGGCGGTTAATCCGCGCGGACGAATTGCTCCGCACGACCGATATGACCATCCAGCAAGTAGCTCTGGAACTCTGTTTCTCCAGCCCGGGCTATTTCACCAAATGCTTTAAGGAGTACTTCGGGCACCTGCCCAGTGCGCGCTAAAATGAAACATTTATAAATACTAATTTTGTTGCAAAATATGTTACATTTGTTGCAGTGAAACATCAGTAGCATATTTTGCAACATTATTATTTGCGCATGTGTATTAATAGATGTACTTTTGCAGCGGAATTGAGTTTGACTCGGTTTCGCTGCTTGACTTTTTTATTTAAATTTTAACATATCATGAAACAAAAAAGTGTGTTCTTAGCCTTTCTCCTGATGGTATGCTGCACGATGGCTTCGTACGCGCAGGTGACCGCTACGGGTGTCGTGGTGGATGCTGCTACGGGCGAACCGGTCATCGGTGCATCGGTACTGGAGGAAGGAACATCGAACGGAACAATCACCGATTTCGATGGTAATTTCTCGCTTCCTGTGGGCAATGGCGCCAAGGTGGTGATTTCGTATGTGGGGTATCAGAGCCAGCATTTGGCTGCATCGGCGAACATGAAAGTCTCCCTCGCGGAGGACAGCGAGGTGCTGGAGGAAGTGGTAGTAACCGGTTATACGACGCAGCGTAAAGCCGACCTGACCGGTGCTGTTTCTGCTATCTCGGCGAAAGATCTGGAGAAACAGCAGGAAAACAACCCGATGAAAGCCCTTCAAGGAAAGGTGCCGGGCATGAATATCTCTGCGGATGGTAACCCTTCAGGAACAGCAACGGTACGTATCCGTGGAACAGGTTCTTTGAATTCCTCCAACGATCCTCTTTATGTCATCGACGGCGTACCGACGACCTCGGGTATGCATGAGCTCAACCCGAATGATATCGAGTCCATCCAGGTGCTCAAAGACGCCGCGTCCGCGAGTATATATGGTTCGCGCGCGGCTAATGGTGTCATCATCATTACCACCAAGAAAGGCTCGGAGGGTAAGTTAAGTGTCTCTTTGGATGCATCCGTAGCCGTACAGAACTACGTGAACCGTATGCACGTCCTCAATTCCGAACAGTTCGGTCGCGCTATGTGGCAGGCATATGTCAACGATGGTACGGCGGATCCGAATACGAACGTGCTTGGTTACCGTTACGACTGGGGCTATAACGAGCAAGGTCAACCGGTTCTTAACAACATCATGCTCAATAAGTACCTTGATGCTGCCGGAACAGTACCCGTAAGCAACACAGACTGGTTCGCTGAGACCACCCGTCCCGGTGTAATCCAAAACTACAATATCTCTGTCAGCAATGGCGGAAAGAAGGGTAGCGCGTTCTTCTCTTTGGGTTACTACAAGAACGACGGTATCATCAAGACGACTAACTTCGACCGTTTTTCGGCGCGTGTTAACAGCGACTATAAGATGCTGAATGATATTGTGACTATCGGTGAAAACTTCACGCTTAACCGCACTTCTGAGGTAGGCGCTCCCGGCGGTTACATTGAGAGCGTGCTCCAATACAACCCCTTGCTGCCGGTCTATACGACCAACGGCGATCTGGCGCAGGCTCCTTCGTCCAGCGGCTTCCCGCAACGTGAGAATCCTCTCTCCATTCTGGAGCGCAACAAAGACAACCGATACACCTATTGGCGTTTGTTCGGAAACGTGTTCATCAATATCAACCCGATCAAAGGTCTGAATATCCGCACTACGGCGAGGGCACTGAAAAACTTTTTTTAAGAAATTGCACATTTTGTAAGCAAAAACTTGCATATGTGCAATTTTTTTTGTATCTTTGTAGCGTAATTAGAAA
>CACZEL010000050.1 GCA_902780235.1 uncultured Bacteroidales bacterium
GAAGAGGCTTTGGCGTGGCTGAAAGAGGTGAAGGACACGTTCGGCGTATCGGTAGCGACCGAAGTAGCGACACCCGAACATGTATCATTGGCGCTGAATGCCGGTATCGACTATCTGTGGATCGGTGCGCGAACTTCTGCCAATCCGATTGCAGTACAGACGATCGCAGATGCGCTAACAGCTAACAGCCAAAAGCCAAAAGCCCTATTGATCAAGAACCCGGTGAATGCGGATGCAGCGTTGTGGATCGGCAATATCGAGCGCTTGGAGAAGACCGGTGTACCGGTGATGGCGATTCATCGGGGTTGTAACCATCAGCCCTGCTGGATGATGGCGCACGCCGTGCGTTCGGCACGACCCGACATCCCGATGCTGCTCGATCCGAGTCACCTCAGCGGCGATGCCGCCAAAGTACCGGAACTGATGACAAAGGTATCGGAATTGGGTCTGGACGGCGCGATGATAGAGGTACATTGTAACCCTGCTGCCGCTTTGTCAGACAAAGCGCAGCAAGTTACGCCGTTAGCCCTTAGCCGTTGGCTGTTAGCTAATAGCCAAGAGCCAAAAGCTAATGTCGAGTTAAACTGGCTTCGGGCGGAGATCGATGAGTTGGACGAGCAGTTATGGGAGACGATCGCGGCACGTATGGACGTCAGCAAACGGATCGGCGCATGGAAGAAAGCGCACGGAGTCGCCCCCTTACAGCCGGAACGCTATCAGATGATAGGTGAAAGGTTAAAGGTAAAAGGTGAAAGGCTCGGTCTGCCGGAAGAATTTATAAAACGCGTATGGGACAGTATTCACGAACAAAGTTTAAAACAACAGCAATAATCTTGTTGCTTTGCTCCTTGTTCGTTGTTCCCATGCCTGCGCAGGAGAGATACTCCACGCGCACGTACGGTTCGGGGGCAGTAGTGAACGGCGACACGCTGCAGGACATCATTGTCACGCCTTCGTACCGCCGGAGGGACTACAAGCGCAAGAACAATCCCGCGATCGAACTGATCAAGCAGGTCATTGCGCATAAGAACGATGCTTCTGTTCGCGCCAAGGACTTCTACACCGCTGACACCTATTCGCGCGCTTCTTTTGCAGCGGATGATATCCGCATCAATTTTCAGAAAGGGATCTGGCGACCTTTTGCTTTCGCAGAGAAATACATCGACACAACGGACACGACGCCGCGTCTGACGATCAGCATGCGGGAGTTAACGGGTAATGAGTATTACCAGCACGACCCGCATCGGGAGAAGACGATCAACCGTCAGAAACGGATCGTAGGCATGGAGGATCTGTTAGGTCCGGGTTCGTTTCGGCAGATGACCTACACCCTCTTCCGCGACGTCGATATCTACGCCGACCATTCGTACTTGCTCTCCTACCGCTTCGTCTCGCCGCTCTCTTCTACCCTTGCGACCTCTTTCTATCGCTATTATATCCTCGATACGCTGGTGGTGGACGGCGTACCGTGCATCGACTTGTTCTATATGCCTGACAACACGCAGGGCTATGGTTTCACGGGGCACCTCTATATTGCCAATGACTCCACCTATCGCCTGCAACATTATACGCTGAGCGTGCCGGAGGAGCTGAACCTCAATTTCGTGAGCGGTTACAGTCAAGAGGGGGCGATGATCCGGCAAGACAGCCTCTGGAGGCCTGACCGCACGAAGACGCAGGCGTCTTTCTCCGTTCTGAGCAAGAAGCATCGGGTGGTCGCGCAGCAGACGAAGATCTACACCGCGTGGGACACCGAGACGCCGATTGACAAGACGATCTTCTCCGACATGACCGCCGAAGAGACGGCGGTCGATGACTCGAGTGCGGTACGCGTCGCTCATGCGGCATGGGACACGATCCGTCCTGAACCGCTCACGAGTTCAGAAGCGTCGGTGGTAGCGCTGACGGAGGAGTTTCTCAATACGCCGCAGTTCAACAGTCTGACGCTCTTCGGGCATGCCTTGTCCACAGGCTATATCCCGACTACCTCTTCGGCCCGCATGAACGAGAGTAAGTTCGATTTCGGACCGATCTATAATTTCCTGAGTTGGAATATGTTAGAAGGCGTACGTCTGCGCGTGGGCGGTACGACCAAGGCGGCACTGCATCCGCAGATCTATGCCCGCGGCTATGTCGCTTTCGGCACCAATGACCTGCGGTCCAAATGGGAGGCGACACTCGTCTATACCTTCGACAAACATAAGTATCATCCGTACGACAACATACGCCATCATCTGCAGGGAACGGCGAAGTACGAGGTCGAAGAACCCGGTCGCAATGAAGAGTTCGCCCAGCGCGACCATATCATCAGTTCGATCCCGAGTCGCAAGCCCACGCTGGGTAAGTACCTCTACGCTTTCCATGCGAACATGGAGTATATGAAGGAATGGAATAACCGCCTTGCTGTCCGTACGAGTTTCGATTACAGTCATAACGAACCGACGGGTCAGTTGGCATACCTCAACCCGTTCCGCAACTACGAAGGGATGGTTGAACTGCGTTATGCGCCGGGCGCACCCTTCACACAGGATTGCATGGGTCAGGAGAACCCCATGACCATGCGTAACGACGCACCTATCTTGCGGCTCACGCACTGGTTCGGGTACATGGACGACCGCTACCAAGGGGGCATCGGCTACGTGCATAACTACACCGAGTTCGCCTTCGACAAACGCTTCTCTTTCCCTGCTTTCGGTCAGTTGGACCTGCGCCTGCAAGCCGGCTACGTATGGGGAAAGGTGCCGTTCCTCAAACTCTACACGCCCAAGACCTCGACGGGCATCATCTTAGCCACACGAGGCTTTAATCTCATGCGTCCGATGGAGTTTATCACGGACGAATATGTGTCGCTCTACACGACCTATCATTTCAACGGTTGGATCCTGAACCGCATCCCCGGCATCAATAAGCTGCGTCTGCGCGGCGTGGTTTCTTTCGCCGGTATCTACGGTGGGTTGAGTCAAAAAAACAACCCATCGTTGAGCGACGGGTTGTATCCTTTCCCGGAAGGTTCTTCGCCTATCGGTGCGCTTCCTTACATGGAGCTGACCGCAGGCTTTGAGAACATTTTCCAGTTTTTACGTATCGACTACGTCCGCCGTCTGACCTATACCGCCAACACTTCCGTCTGGGGGCGCAACGGCATCAAGGTCACGCAGATAATTGAGGTTTATCTGCACCCCTACCGGAAACTCATATCCGACATGCGCGATAAATCCGGCATGGTTGTCATGCAGCGAGACGTAGTCAGCCGGCACTTCAGAGGGCGTCACGCCGGACTCGTTATTGGTATAAACGCCTGTGTTACTGGCAAACGTAAAGTGCGCAAAGATACCTGCTCCCACATTGAAATACCCCTTACTCATATTTCCCAATCGGTACAGGAAGAGGACAGGGATATCTGCGCCGAAGGACCATAAGTGATTCACCGTATTGTTGATACCGAATTGGTTTTGCGAAGCGGTGAAGACCAGACGTGCCTGAATGGCAAAATGCCGGGTAACAAGGAAGTCCATAAATCCTCCCACTTCTACGCCTGCACGGAGATAGGTAGAAGAGGTACGATACTTACCGGTCCACCGTTCGGTGATCAGGAAATGACTCATATTTGCATTTACCAACAATCCCATCGTAACAATCTTGGGAATCTTCTTCTGATCAAGCGAGTCCAGCGAATGTTCGCTCAACCATTGTTTGGCGTTAGGCGACAGGACACTATCCATATATTGCCCTGCCCGAGGCATAGGGGCATCCATGATCCGGTCTATCTGCGACACTT
>CACZEL010000051.1 GCA_902780235.1 uncultured Bacteroidales bacterium
GGGGTCTGCTTGCTCAAGAAATCAATATCCACCGTCTCGTCCAACTTCAGCGGACGCAGATGCACTTGGAAAATTTCCTTACGTTCTTGCAGGTCCGGTAACTCGACATGGATCTGACGGTCAAAACGCCCGGCACGCAACAAGGCTGCATCCAAGACGTCTGCACGGTTGGTAGCAGCCAAAATGATGACACCTGAGTTGGTACCAAAGCCGTCCATCTCTGTCAATAATTGGTTCAGCGTACTCTCCCGTTCATCGTTACCGCCGGTCATAACGCCCTTACTGCGGCTTCGACCAATCGCGTCGATCTCGTCGATGAAAATGATCGCCGGCGCTTTCTCTTTCGCCTGACGGAAGAGGTCACGCACACGGCTGGCACCTACGCCCACAAACATCTCCACGAAATCGCTACCCGACATCGAGAAGAACGGTACGTTTGCTTCACCGGCTACTGCCTTGGCCAACAGGGTCTTACCTGTTCCCGGAGGGCCTACCAACAGCGCACCCTTGGGGATTTTAGCACCTATCTCCGTGTATTTCTTGGGGTTCTTCAAAAACTCCACGATCTCCTGCACCTCCTGTTTGGCGCCGTACAGACCGGCTACGTCTTCAAAGGTCACCTTGTCCTTTTTGTTCGAATCGAACAACTGCGCCTGCGCTTTGCCGACGCCGAAGATACCGCCCGGTCCGCCTGCGCTACCGATGCCGCGACTCATATATACAAAGAATAGGATCAGCAATGCAAAAGGCAGGATATTGACTAAGATCAAGTACCAATAGTCGCGCGATTTGGCGTACGTCACATCGATCGCTGCTTGCCCGTTCGCCTTACGCGTCGCATTGACGCCGTCCATGTATTTCGCGAACTCTTCGATCGAAGGCACTTGTGTCCTCAATTGTCCTTTGGAGCGTTCGCCGTCACCCTGCGTTCCGAAAACCAAGGTGTAGTTCTGCGGCTTCACGGTCGCTTTCGCTTGCAGGTCGTCCGTCACCTCGATCTTGTCGATCGCACCTACTTCGATATAGGCGGTTAACTTTGTATAACTCAACTCTTTGGTCACGCCATTACCGTCCTTGTCACCAAAGAGATAAAAGCCCAAGATCGCAAAAGCCAGAGTATAAAAGAGCAGACTTATCCATCGTCTTCCTTTACCCGGCTGCTGATCATTATTCATCTGTTGCGGTCCTCGCCGCTTCTTGTTCTCTGCCATATAAAAACAATTTTTGTTTGATACTTCGTGTTTGAAGGTTTGAAGGTTTGAAAGTTTAATCTTCAAACGACCTCAAACGACCTCAAACTATCTCAAACTATCTCAAACTATTTCAAACTACAAAATTTCCGGCAACTCGGAAATTTTGCCGTCCGCCCAAAGATGCTCAATGTCATAGAATGCACGGGGCTCACGTTGCATCACATGCACAAAGATCGTGCCGTAGTCCAATGCGATCCACTCGGCGTTCTCTTGTCCGGCTACACTCAGCGGGTGAACATGCGTCGTCGTGCGAACGAAATCATCGATCTCATCCGCGATCGCTGAAACCTGCGTGTTACTCTGTCCCTCGCAGATCACCATCATCTCCACCGGCGCCTCTTTGATCTTGCGCAGATCAATCGTCACGATCCGTTGTCCTTTACGATTTCGAATACCCTCAATTATGGTATCCATCAGCTTCTTAGTTGTTATTTCTTTCATACAAACAATATTTATCCAAATTAAAATCGGCTGCAAAGGTACAACAATTTTCTGACATACGCAAGCCCGCGCGTGATTTTTTGTCTTTTTGTTGGCAAGTACATCGTTTTACGATGTGTAGATCCTCTTCGTCACCTCCTCTTTGTCATGTGCGCGAGACGTCAGGCTCGCGATATTTCTCTTCCCACACTCGGCGTTTTTCTCTTGTATCCGTCCAATCTTGGCGGATAGAAAAACGCCGCCTCACCCGCATGGCCCCCACCTTCGTCAGTTTCCAGAGATTCTATCCTGGACGCAAAACAGGCGGCGACATCTCTGCCGCCGCCTTTGATTCTTCGTATTCCGCCGACTATAGTCGGCATCCTTCTTATTTATTTCCTTTTAATATATTGTGCGTTCTGCAAAGCATCTGGCAGTTGGAAATGTCGGTCGCTCCGCCTTTCGACCAAGCCGTCACATGATCCGCGTCCATCTCTGCCAACTTCCAAATCTTGCTCTTGTTGGCGCCATTCTCTTGCACGCAATGCGGACAGTTCGAGATACCTTGCGCCTGCGCCAAAGCCGTCTGGCGGGTATAAACGGACTTCTTCGTCGGCTCATCAAAACAGCGCACCTCTAACAAACGCGTATCCTGACAGCCGCAGAGGATATATTCATAGATGCCCTTTTTGTTCTTAACGTAGTAGTCTTCGTACAACTCACGCTGTTTGGCGGCAACTTTCGCCGGATCGTAGGGCAACTTGTGGTATTTCTCATAAAGTTCGCCCCAAGGCAAACCGCACATTTCCTTCTCAATATTGCTAAACACACCACTTGCCCATTCAATGACCGAATCAAAATAAGTCTGCATCTCGCGGATATTATCGTCATTACGATGAAGCGACATGTAACCGCTTACGTTGCCTTTGCTAACCCATTCAAGCGCAGTATGCAGGTAGGCTTGTCGCTTTACGTTACCCTTTAAGAACGCAGCCCATTTATTGACATTCGCGTTCTGTGAATTGGAGAACACCTCCTTAGCTTTATTGACGAACGAACCGCAATATACGGCATTCAAAATCTCTTGTTCTTCCAAAGGAAGACCGACAATATTGATCGTCTTGAACCACTCTTTGATTTCGCTTTCTGTTCCCTCACACTCATACACTAACAGCTCGGTCTCCAAGATCTTCTTCTTGAGGTCTTCCGCCATATAGTCGAAATACTGCTCCATGCCGTTGATGACCACCGCAAACTTACGCGTCAAGAACCGACCTAACGACGTGATACGTTGCTGCCCGTCCAATACTTCCAGATGCTCGTCATCCACTTTATTGAAATACAACAAGCCTATCGGATAGCCCTTTAGTACCGACTCAATGACAGCTATTTCCCGTGCACCGTTCTGCTCTGCGTACAGATAGTTTCGTGGTATTCCGGTTGAATGGTGAGCTTGCCGGAAAGACCGAAAAGTCCTTTGCCTTCTGCTTCGTTATACGTAAACCCTTTGCAGATTTCTTCTACGGTATAAATCTTTCTTATCGCTTTCATGGCTTATTGTTTTTTGCGGATAATTATTCTTTCAAATAAGCGAGTTAGTTTCCCGTCTTCTTCAATATAAAATCTTGGACCGCCTCCTGCTTTTCCCAAAGTATTTTTTATAATTTTCATATCTGCAAGTTGCAAACTCTGTCCCACTATTTCGAATTGTTCAGGGCAATATTTGCCGATAAACGAAAGAGGCACTCCCATTTCACCATAATAATCAGATGGTATTAAGTCTAAATTCGGCACCTCTATAGCATCATAGTTAAAATAATGAGTATATGCAGTCCGACCTTTCATTTTTTTATTAAAACGCAAATTGTCAGCCATTGTCATTAGTTTTAATGGTTCATGGCGACGCCCGTGGTCAATATTGGTAAACCAACAACAATTACGGAATTTAACAAGTCCAGTCGCTTCATCATAAACGCCATTTGCATATTCATTGCGAACAACATCTATGCGGAAGTAAGCATTTCCACTTTGGAAACCATTACCAAGCCACACTTTGTTTTCTTTAATCAAAGGAAATACTTCTTTGTACATCGCTGCATTCATATTGCCTATAATAATGAAATGCTTTTCAGCCTCCATCAACCATGCAACGAACTCCCTAAACAGTGAGAATGGCGGAT
>CACZEL010000052.1 GCA_902780235.1 uncultured Bacteroidales bacterium
ATCGAAGCAGAAGCAGCGAGAAGATGATACCTACTACACCTAAAGGATATGCCATCGCATAGCCGGAGGCGATATCGGGGTTCTCCATGCCGGTGACGTCAAAGAAAGTCTGCTGCGCCGCACCGAGACCCGGTGTGTTGGTGACTGCACCGAAGAGCACACCGGTCATGGTCGCGATATCGACGCCGCTCAGAACATGGATGACATAGGCCGTGATACAACTGAGTAACACGATACTCGCCGCCAGGATATTAAGTCGGATACCGCCTTGTCCGAAGGAAGAGAAGAAACCCGGACCGACCTGAAGACCGATCGAATAGACGAAGAGGATGAGTCCGAAATCCTTGGCGAAAGACTCCACCAGCGGATGCAACGTCATGCCGAAATGGCTGGCTGCTATCGCGCAGAAAAGGATCCACGTGATACCGATGGTGATGCCTTTGACCTTTAGTTTAGACCCCAGGAAAATACCTATAGCAATAACAAGCGCCAACACAAAAACAGAGTGCGCGACGCTTGTTCCGAAGAATAAATTACTGAACCAATTCATTTAAAATGGGAATAACATGATTACTGTATAAGCCAGTGCGATACCGACGAGACCGATGATAAGACCCACTTTCGCCATGTCGTTGGTCTTGATAAGACCGGTCGAGCAAGCGATCGCATTCGGCGGCGTCGAGATCGGCAGCAACATGGCAAACGAGGTCGAAGCAGCTACGCAGACGAGCAAGGTCGTTACACCACCGAAAGCACCTAACTGCTCACTCATAGCGGTACCTACCACCGCTAAAATCGGTATAAGTAAGTTCGCGGCGGAAGAGTGAGAGATAAAGTTGGATATTAACCATCCTAAAAGACCGGAAATAACCAACACGGCAATAACTGACCAACTTCCGAATGGGATAGATTCCACCAACGCTGCCGCCAAACCAGTCTTATTGAGGGCAGTACCGATAGCAAAACCACCGGCTACCATCCACAGTACGTGCCAGTCGATCTTCGAAAAATCATCGCGTTTGAAGATTCCTACGAGGGCGAAGACGCCGAACGGAATGAGGGCTACGACGTTCGAGTTGAGGTGAGTGAGCTCACCGGTCATCCAGAGGAGGATCGTCGCGATGAAAGTCACGGTTACTACCCAGAACTCCCATCCGATCTGATGATGCTCATCCGGCTCGATGACGATCTTCACATCCTTCGCCTTGAAGGGGAAGAGGAACATAAGGAGCCACCAAGCGAAGAGGATCATGATGATCACTACAGGTACCATGCGGATCATCCATGCGCCGAAGCCGATGTTGATATCCATAGCAGACAACTGACCGATCGCGATAGCGTTAGGAGGCGTACCGATAGGCGTACCCAGACCACCGATGTTCGCTGCGATAGGAATCGACATCGCCAGACTCACACGACCACCGCCATCAACAGGCAGCGTACGGAGTACCGGCGCCAGGAAAGCGAGCATCATGGCTGCCGTAGCGGTATTACTCATGAACATAGACATGACGCTGATAAGGGTCAGGAAACCCAGCAATACCCATTTGGGGTTCGTGCCGAAGGGCTTGAGCATCACACGCGCCAGAACGACATCCAGACCTACCTTGCTGGCTGCAATAGCGAGGACGAAACCGCCCAAGAAGAGCATAATAATAGGATCGGCAAACGATGCCATCAGTTCGCGGAAATTGACCAGCGAACCCATATCGGGATTGGTCAGACCCTTGTTCGATACAGCTATTAACAGGAAAACGATCGTGGTGACAGAAGTAGCCCAAGCCGGGATGATCTCAAACATCCACATCAGGGCTGCGTACGCAAAGATAGCGATGGTACGTTGTTGAACTACCGTCAAACCCTCGATACCAAACGCACTACTCGGTAAGAACCACAAAAGGCACACAACCAAGAAGGTCAGCGGTGCCAACACATGCATTTTTACGTTAAATTTATTCATCTTTCTTTAAACTTTCAACTTTTATGCTTCTTTTACCAAGATCCACTCTCCATTCTCAATCTTGTATTCATTCGGATTGGCCAGATGATGAATTCGGCGATCATAACGCTCTCCGCCCTGATAAGCGGTAGTTACAAAGGCGTGAATGATCTCCAGCCCTTTGTCCGGCGCTACATAGCCGGCAGGAAGACAGAGTACGTTGGCGTCGAAGAAACGGCGTGCGTTCTCAGCCATACGCGGCTCCCAACAGATGGTAGCACGTACATGAGGGTGGGTGTTCGTCGCCATTGCCATACCGTTACCGGTGAAGCAAAAACCGATACCTAAGTCACATTCTCCTTTCTCTACTGCCGTTGCCATGGGGTGAGCGAAATCCGGGAAGTCACAGTTTTCCATCGAGTCACAACCGAAATCAATCACCTTCGCGCCTTCACGCTCCAGAAAGAGTTGAATCATAGCTTTGAGGCCAAAACCAGCGTGGTCACTTGCCAACGCAATGGTCAGTTCATTTAATGGTTTCATATTCAATTTTGTATTAATAATGACCTTTTTGTGTGCCGCGAATCGTTTCAAACGGCACTTTTTTAATTAACGGCTGCAAAATTACTGCTTTTTTTTGACATACACAAGAAAAAACAGAAAAATCGCCCGAAATGAGCGATTTTTCGATTTTGTTTGATGTCGTTTGAGATTGTTTGAGATAGTTTGATGTCGTTCAAACCTTCAAACCTCAAACTTCAAACTTTCAAACGTCGCGCAGCGACCTTAGCCGTTGCTGTGCTCGGCGTCGTACTCTGCGCCGCAGACCATCCAGAGGTACGCACGCATGGTCTTCTTGCCGCCTGCGGTGTCCTTCTGGGCGATGAACGCTGCCTGGTCGGACGAGATGTGCGACAGGTCGTCAGCACGCTCGGCTACCATCGCACGAACGGCTGCGAAACGAGCACGTGCCTTGAGTTCATCGGCGCTGGGCTGCGAGGTGCGCTCGTAGCGATCCGCGTCAAACGAGTACACGCGCTGACAATTGGGGTTAGCACTCGGTGCCACG
>CACZEL010000053.1 GCA_902780235.1 uncultured Bacteroidales bacterium
TCCTTCATTCCTTCACTCATTAACTCCTTATCACCTTAAAACTTCCGTCGCTGTTGATCTTAATGATGCTGCTGGGTTCGGCAGGGCAGTCATCGTCTCTGCGAAAATGGCAGATATAGTCGGATCCATCGAGTATTTCCTGCTCTATCTCGGCGAAGAAATGAGCCGTTGGATGGCCGCTTATGTTGGCGGAGGTAGAGACGATCGGATGCTTCAGTTGGGCGCATAGCGCTTTGCTGAACGCTTCGTTCGTGATCCGGATGCCGATTGAGCCGTCTTCGGCGATCAGGTTCGGCGCCAAATTGCGCGCATTCGGATAGATGATCGTCAGGGGCTTTGTTTCAGGCTCTTGGCTATTAGCTATTAGCTGTTGGCTGTTAGTTGTTGCTTCAAGCAAAACCCACGCTGCATCCGGGATATCGGTGATGTAGTAGTTCAGCTTCGCCGCGCTGTCCAGCAGCACGAGCATCGACTTCGAGTCCTCGCGTTGCTTGAGCGCGTAGATTCGCGCTACCGCTTCGGCGTTCGTCGCATCGCAACCGATGCCCCACACGGTATCGGTCGGATAGACGATGATGCCTCCGGCACGCAGTACACGTACCGCTTCCTGCAGATCTTCTTTTTCGTAGCGTCTCTCTTCCATACCTCTTATTTTTTTCGGCTGCAAAGGTACTGCTTTTTTTTGACATACACAAGGAATTCTGCGTAAATATCTGATTTTGCGTAAAAAAGTGCTCAACTCTGCGTAAAAAACATGCCTTTAGGTATTGTGTATATGACGGAATTTTTGTATCTTTGCAGTCGTTTTTTAAAAAAATGGGAGAAGAATACCATGAATATTCGTCAGATCTGTGCAGATTACAGCCGTGAGATTATTTTCGGTTTGGTGCTGTTGGTTGGTGTGGGTGTGAGCCTTTGGTTAGCGCATTATATTCCTATGTCTATGTACGGCCGGCTCAGCATGATCATGAACGGATGTATTGTCACGATATGTATTGCCGGCGCATGGTTGATGGCGCGTCATGCGAAAGGGATGCTGGTCCGCTGGGTTTGGGTTGGTGTGCTGCTGACGTATGCCTTTTTTGCCGCACTGTTGCTGATGCGTGTCACTTCGTTTGTCGATACGCCGAAGGAAGGGCTGGTCTCTATGCAAGGTTGGGAACTCGTGGGAGGCAATTTCCTCTTATGGCTGCTTTTCCTCTATCCGGTGCTTGTGCTGCGTCCGGGATGGATGACACCCGGTAAGGCTTTGTTGCAAGGGCTGCCTGTCTGGATCGCTTTTGCCATCGATGAGATCACTCACATCGATCTGCGCATCCTGCTGGCGCTATACCCCGTGCTCTTACTCAGTTTCCTCATCTCCCATATCCACAAATACCGCAAATGGTGCGAGGACAACTACTCGTCCATGGATAATATCGACGTCCAATGGATTGTGCGGTACATCATGATGTATCTCCTGGACGGCGCTTTGTTCTTCGCCCTCTGTTTCTTTGCCTCCGTACCGATCGCATTTACCCAGCAGTGGCTCTTGCTGCTGATCATCGGGTATAGCACCGAGCAGATCCTTTACCGCAATGACCCCTGGGAAACGGTTCGTTTACGGAAGGAGGGTGCGCAGGAAGCGGAGGAGTCGACCGAAGAAGAACAGACATCGACCATTTCCTTTGCCGAGTACCGCGAGACGCTTGAGCACTGGATGGATACCGAGAAACCCTATCGCAATCCTGAGTTCAGGCTTATGGACCTAAGGCAGATCCTGCCGCTCAACCGCACCTATCTCAGTCAACTCATCAATACGGAATACGGATGTAATTTCTATCAGTTCGTCACGAAATACCGCATCGAGGAAGCCAAACGGGTCATGTTAGCCAATCCGTTTATGAAGATGCAGGATGTCGGTGAGCAATGCGGATTCTCGTCGCCTACGGTCTTTGCCCGCATCTTCTCCCGCGAGGTCGGCATGACTCCCAGCGAGTGGACCGCCAAACAAGAGAGATAAACAGAAAAAGCAGTCGACTGACTGCTTTTTCCTTGTTTGAGATTGTTTGATGTTGTTTGAGATTGTTTGATGTCGTTCAAACCTCAAACTTCAAACTTCAAACTTCAAACTTTCAAACCCTCAAACCTCAAACGAAAAATCGCCCGCAGACTTGTCAAAAAGTTCGAAATTATTTGCATATCTCAAAAAAAAGCAGTACCTTTGCAGGATTTTTTGGTGAGGGTAATCATGAAAGGGGATAAAAATACACTATCTACGATTCGTAAATTCCTTGTAGAATACAAAGAAGAGTACCTGTTTGGGTTGGTACTGCTTGCATTGGTCGGGTTGAGTTATTGGCTTGCGCCGCTTATCCCGCACAAAGTGTTTTATGAGTTCATTTCTCCCGTGCAGAACACAGCCATCATTACGGTGACGCTGATCAGTACCTGGGCGATGGCGCGTCATACGGATGGCATCCGCGTGCGGTATGTACAGGCAAGGATCATGGCCGCGTTTTCGGTCATAATGATTGCAGGTGTCATTTATCGTATGTTCACCAATGTGGAGTTGCTGCCGGCGAAGGGAATCTTTGCTTTTGAGGGCTGGGAGATGGTAGGCGGTGATCTGCTCGCGTGGCTCATACTGGCCTATCCGTCGGAGCTGCTGCGTCCCGGATGGTTGACGTGGAAGAACGGTCTGATACGTCTCCTGCCGGTGGTAGCGCTCGGAGTGATTGATATGTTGGTGCCATGGGATCTGAGATGGCTCTTGGCGCTCGTTCCGGTGGTATGGGTAGCCCTGTTGTTCAGGCATCTGCATGACTACCGTCGGTACGCCGAGGAGAACTACGGCTCGGTGGAGCAGACTGATGAGAAATGGGTGATTCGCTACCTGCAGATGGCGCTGATATTAGGCATATCGTACACCTATCTTTGTTTCTCGGACGAACCCACGCGTCTTTTCACCCAACAATGGCTGATGCTCTTCGTCATCATCTATACCAATGAAGCAGCAGTAGAAGAAGAAAAAGAAGAAGCGAAAATCGAATCCAATGCAGATTACCGTGCGATGTTAGAGCAGTGGATGAAGACGGACAAGCCGTATCTGAATCCGGATTTCCGCCTCATGGATCTGCGTCAGATTCTGCCGCTGAACCGAACCTACTTGAGCCAACTCATCAATGCCGAGTACGGCTGCAGTTTCTACCAGTTCGTCACGAACTACCGCATCGAGGAAGCCAAACGGGTGATGGTAGCCAATCCGTTCATCAAGATGCAGGATGTGGCGGAGCAATGCGGTTTCTCGTCTCCTACCGTCTTCGCCCGTGTCTTCTCCCGC
>CACZEL010000054.1 GCA_902780235.1 uncultured Bacteroidales bacterium
CGGCTCGCTGAAGGATATCCTCAGCGAAGCGTTCGCCAATACCTCCATTGACTCGATCTACGTACAATGTCCGACACCTCCGGAGGCGGCTGCCAATGCGTTCAGCGGAATCACCCTGTCGTCTATCAAGGTAATAGTACCGGACGCTTTCGACGGTCCGTACTCGAGTGCACCCGTTTGGGAGGAGATGTTCACCTATGAAGACGAGGACTATGCCGAACTTGATTTCCCGATTCATTTTGCTATCGGCAACAACGGCTTCGGAACAGTAGATGAGAGCGGTAACCTGACCATCAATGCGATGGGTGCGCTCGTTGACAACTTCCGTGACTATGTAGAGCCTTACGCTCCGTATATCATCGGCGAGATCCGTATCGGCAATGAGGTGTCAAGCCTGCCTGCGGGCACGCCGTATCGTCTGCCCTTCGGTTGGGTGAAAGAGGACGGACCGCGTGCTATCATCTTAGGCTCCGGCTTGTTGGAGTTGGGCGACTACGCGCTCTATAACAACGTGTGGGACTGCGATCTGATTGTGGACTGCTACGCGCTAAACCCGCCGGTGATGAAAGGTGCCAACGTGTTCAACTGGAGCAAGATACAGAACGGCTCGCAGTGTGTGGCAACGCTGAATGTGGTGAATGACGCTGCCGTAGAGGCTGCTTACCGCGCTGACACGTATTGGAAGAAATTCTCCATCTCCAGCTGGCTGGCTCCGGCAGACGCCCCGGCAGAGTGTACGGTGACCTTCGTCGATTGGGACGGCACGATCCTCCAACAGACGACGACCCGTCCGGGTATGATGGTGACGCCTCCGGCAGACCCTGTACGCGAGGGTTATACCTTCCGCGGTTGGGACAGTCAGGACTACACTTGGGTTGTTTCCGACCTCACCATCACTGCGACCTACTACGATGAGACCTATACTGTCCGTTTCTACGACTGGGACGGCACGCTCCTCAGCGAGCAGCAGGTTCATTACGGTCAGGCAGCCGAAGCGCCGGCAGACCCCGCCCGCGAGGGATACACTTTCCTCGGCTGGAGCGAAGATTTCAGTGACGTAACGATAGACAAGTATATCGTAGCGATGTACCATAACGACCACGAAGGCATTGAGGACATCCAACCCGACCAAGTGCCGAATATCAAGGTCATGATCGACGGTGTGATTTATATCCTCCGTGACGGAAAGATTTATAACATCTTAGGCACCCAAGTGCGCTAAGCCCTTAAGCCATGCAGGGCTGACTACCCTGCATGGTTACTACGCGGGCGCTATCCCCAAGATGGAAATAACCAAATGGTACATCGTACATGACCAAATGGTAAATGATTTGTTCTTTGACATATTGGATTACCGAAAAAAATCACCAGTTTCAGCCAAAGTTGTATAAAATTGATCACTTTTGGCTCAAACTCGTATATCAGTTTCAGCCAAAGTTGCACAAAAACAACCAATTTTGGCTCAAACTCGCACATTTTTCTTGCATATTTCAAAAAATAATTGTACCTTTGCAGCGGATTTTTAACTTTAGAAAGTAATATAAACGCAATAAGTATTACTTTTCAGAGTATAAAACACATGTCGTATAAACCTTTTAAAAGTAAAGATATGGAACAGTTAATCGCAGATTTCTATCGTTTGTTAGAGCGTTATGCGGAATTCACGCAGGTGCGTTATTTGTATGACGAGATTCATTGGAATGACCGGTTGATTCTCATTCGTGGTCCTAAAGGTTCGGGAAAGACTACCATGATCATGCAGCATATACAGCGAACTTTTCCGGACAAGAGCAAGGTGCTGTACTGCTCCGTGGATCATTTATGGTTTGCATCGCATACGCTGCTGGACTTGGCGGATTACGCCTATACGCATGATATTTCGCATTTATTCTTTGATGAGATTCATAAGTATAAGAATTGGTCGCAGGAAATCAAAAACATCTACGATTCTTACCCTGGATTGCATGTGGTCATAACAGGTAGCAACGCACTGGAAATAACACGCCAGAAGTATGATTTGTCTCGTCGTTGCCTCGTATATACCATGTATGGACTGAGTTTCCGCGAGTATCTCAAATTGGAAGGAGTAGCCGACTTGCCTGTTTTATCATTAGAAGATATCGTATCGAATCATGAGAAGTTAAGCATCGATATTACCATCAAAAAGAATATCAAGGTCTTGCTTTATTTTGAGCGTTATATCAAAGAAGGCTATTATCCGTTCTATCGGGACAAGACTACAAATTATCTTGAACGCTTGAGCCAAGTCATGGAGGCCATTATTTTTAACGAAATACCGGCTGTTTCAAACTTGGAATACGAATCGGTTTACAAAGTAAAGCCGTTACTCGCAGTTTTAGCGCAACAAAACCCGTACACGCTGAATATCTCTGCGCTGGGGAAAACGCTTAACGCTTCGCGTAATGTACTGCTTAAGTTAATTGATTTGTTAGACGAGGCTGCTCTGATTCGTCGGTTATATACCGATGACGGATGGGCGCAGATCAACAAACCGGAGAAGATACTTTTTGACAATACGAATCTCATGTACGCACTGTCACCCAATGCAGACGTAGGCACGATGCGTGAGACTTTCTGTGCCTCTATGTTAGCCAAAGGTCATAGAATCGCCATGCCGCAAAAAGGAGATTTGCTGGTAGATAAACATTTTTTGTTTGAAGTGGGAGGACGAGCCAAGGGATATAAGCAAATTGCGAATATCCCGGATAGTTATGTTGTGACCGATAATACGGAAATGAGTTTCGGCAACAAGATCCCTCTCTGGCTGTTCGGCTTCCTATACTAAGCAGTCAATACATAACTACATTTCAAAAAGCGGTAATCCTCGCTTAAGCTAAGGCTTGTGCGACTGCGTGCTATGCACTTGTATAGCACGCCGCCTTGCTCTACGCTCTCCCCAAAGATTAAAATCGTTTAACAAACCTTTTATGCACAAGTAAAATGAAAAAGATGTTTTTAATTGGCGCATGGCTGCTGAGTGCAGCCTGCGCTCTTCACGCCGCAGAATACCCGCTGTGGGTGGCGAACGTGCAAGTGACGGATGACAACAAGAACGACGTGCTCGGCGACGGTACCACCGTGGTGTCCGTCCGTAAGACCACCATCACCCTAATGTTCAACAATGCCAACATCGAGATCTCCGGCGCCGACAAATACGCCGTGCGGTTTGACGCTTCCGACAGTTACAAGACGCTGAACATCAGTTGTCAAGGCACCAACTCCTTCACCGCCTATTCGGCTTCCGCCTTCCAGTTTGCCAACGGGGGCACGGTGGAGATCTCCGGCGAAGGGAGTACGCTGAATATCCAGCCCCGCAACCATGCTTTCTTTATGTCGGGCACCGGCAAGATCAGCATCGGTCAGGGCGGTAATCCTATGACGCTCAATATCACGCCGCTGAGCAACACCAAGCTGTCTCCGTTCTCATCGCCGAGTACAGCCGATGTGGAGTTGGAGTTCTATAACCTCAATGCGGACATTTATGCGCCGGCAGGTCAGACGATCGCTTCCGCGGACAACGGCTTTACCTCCGTGTCCATACTCGGCGGCATCACCCTGCTGCCCGAAGGGACCTATTGGGACAATACGATGCGTCATTTCGCGCGGATGGAATCGACGGTCAAGGAGCACATGCAGATGGTCGCACCTACGCCGGAGATGCAGTACGAGATTGTTGCTTCCTGCGACCCCGCACAGGGCAACGCGGAGGCAAACGGCATGACCACTTTCTCCGAAAGCCAGATATACCACATGTCCGGCGATGATATCATGTTCGAGACGCTGAACTTCAACCTCGCGGCGACACCCGCTGCGCATTACAAGTTCCTCGGATGGGTCGATGTGACCAACATGGTCAAGAGCGACGACGAGAACCTGAATACGCCGGAGAAGGTGATAGCGATGATGCAGGAGACCTGGCCGGAACTGCAAGCCGCTGACCCGCGTTCAAGCGTCTATGAGCAACTGCTCCAAGCCAACGCGTCGTTTGATGCCGAGACGTTCTACGACTACCTCTTCCTCTACGAACCCGAAGACGGACACATCACTTTCACCGCGTTCTTCGTGCAGGACACGCAAGACGTGGAGGAAGTACCAAGTGACCAAGTACCAAGTACTAAAGTCATTGAGAACGGCGCGCTGTATATCATCCGTCCCGACGGCAAGGTATATAACGCCCAAGGCGCAGAGGTGCGCTGATGCGGCACGTTAAGATGCCGCTACGCGACGTTAAATAATTAAAATGGTTTTGCAGTTCGCAAAACGTTAAATGGTTAAAGACAGACTCGTGAATGATTTCGCGGGTCTGTTTTTTTGTCAATAACCCATCAAAATCCCAATCATTATGACCAAGTATCAATTTCTGCTCAAAAAAAAGAAAGCGGAGAACTGAGCATTCTTATCAGAGAAATACGGCTTGCCATCCTATTACCCGCAATGGATGGCGTATTACGAGTTTTATTGCGAACATAGCACGATGAGTTATACCGAACTGTCGTGCTATTTTTGCGTAACAAGAAGCACCATTTACCGGGCCGTTCAGTTCGCGACCGCATCTTCAAATTGCTCGGAGACAAGGCCCTTTATGCCCCTGATTCTCACTGGGATGCAGTTTGTGGCAGATGGAATTCCACGAACCCCGAAAATGTAGTATCTTTGCACCAAAATTAGACGACTATGGAAACGGAACAAATGAGCATTTTCGAGCAGTTGGACCAGTTGCGTATCACGAGCCGTTCGGAGATTCCGCCGCATGACTTTCTGTACACCTGGAACGGAGTGCCGTGCTTTGCACGCGGTGAGTTGGTGGCTGTGACCGGTAAGTCCAAGAGCGGTAAGACATACCTTAACTCGATCCTGATGGCGGCGGCGAGTACCTCCGCGCTGTCACGCGGAGCAGGAAACGAACTAGAACCCGCATACAATGCGGGGAGAATGGACGGAGGGAATATCTTCTACAACGCCAGCAGAAACTTTTTGACGAGGTCCCTGTTCGTTTAGTACTGTTAGCCCCCCTATAGAGGGGGGTAACGTACGTACTAAAGAACGATAGGGGGACCTGTCAAACGCCGGATGGAGTCTGGGTCGGAGCAACGCTCCCCGCGGCTCCTTCCGTTCGA
>CACZEL010000055.1 GCA_902780235.1 uncultured Bacteroidales bacterium
ACGGACGAAGAGATCGTTTCTTTCTGCCAACTCAAATACAAAGTATCTTTCCCGCAGTTCTCGAAAATCGAGGTCAACGGAGAGAACGAGAGTCCGCTCTTCACATACCTCAAGGAGAATGGTCCGGAGGAGAAATACGAAGGCCTGAAAGCCAAAGCTACAGCAACAATGCTCAAAGGCATCAGCAAGACCTTTAAGAAAGAGAATGACATCCGTTGGAACTTCACCAAGTTCCTTGTCGATCGCGAGGGTAACGTAGTGGGACGCTATGCGCCGACCACAAAACCCGAGGATATCGAGAAAGATGTACTCAAATACTTATAATTCCTTATTAGATTATATGTACGAGCAATTAAAATTAGATAACCAGCTTTGCTTCCGTCTCTACACGGCAGCCAGGCTCGTTACGAATATCTATCAGCCCTATTTTGCGCCGTTAGGAATCACCTATCCGCAATACCTGGTTCTGCTCGTGCTGTGGGAAAACGACAAGCAACCGGTGTGCGATATCGGAAAGCGTCTGATGCTCGATACCAATACCATCACACCGCTGCTTCAGCGGATGGAGAAGGCCGGACTGATCGTCCGCACACGCGGTACCGAAGATACACGCCAGCGCATCGTTTCGCTCACTCCCAAAGGAAAGGAACTGCGAGAGCAGATGGTGAATATACCGGACTGCCTGAGCGCGAGAATCACAGACAAAATAGGATCGGCTGATGAGATCGTTGCGATGATTCCCACACTTGATAAACTGATAGAAGGACTATCTAAAATACAAAAATAACTTAAATTTATACAATTATGAAAAAGAAGAAGCACTGAAGGGCCTGGCATATCTGGGCGCAGTATGGTTTGGAAACAGTAAACAACATTTCGCTTTCTCGGCGTACGACCGTCTGAACGGCTGGAACAAGCTCGCCGACAAATGGAAAGAGGAAGCAGAGGAAGAGTGGGACGAGGCAGAAGAGGTTCTCAACCGTCTGGTAGAGCTCGGCTGCAAACCGACAGAGTTGCAGGAGGCAATGAAGACCATCGAGTTCCCGTTCTACGATGACCCGAAACAGCAGATCGAGACCGACTACAACGAGGGTGCAATCAAAGAACTCAGCGAACTGGCTGCGGCTTTCTCCGATGATTACCCCACCCAGAAACTCATCCAGAAATGGATTGACGGCGAGGTAGAGCACATGGCTTGGGAGAAGCAGTACCTCAACTACATTGACAAGCTGGGTTACGAGAACTTTCTCATCGAAATGATGTAATTTAGACCGCTTCGCTAAAGGAGTAAGGACCGCTACGCTAAAGGACAATAGACTAAACACAAATGCCGGAAGTAGCACAACTCCAAGACGAAACATTTAAGTCTTTATTCCTTATTCCTTTAGCCCGAAGGGCGGTCATTAATCCCATAAATTATGAAAGAGCAAGTATTAGCTGCCATGCGTGCAGCAGGCAAGCCGGTTTCGGCTGGCGAGGTAACCACCGCGCTCGGCGCAGACCGCAAAGAGGTGGACAAAGTCTTCGCTGAACTCAAAAAAGAAGGTGCCATCGTTTCGCCCGTTCGTTGTAAATGGGCTCCCGCAAACTAATATCTAGCAAAGTAGTTCTGCTAAATCTGATGGAGGGTGTGTTTCACAAACACACTCTCTTTTTTTTCGTCCTCATTCAGTTCTTTTTTGCATATATGCATTTTTTATTGTATCTTTGCGGCGTTTTAATGAATGCCGACCAAATAATACATCAGCATATGAAATATCTTCGTACATTGTACATCGTCCCTTTGTCCCTTATTCTGTTGCTTTCGTGCCAAAAACAGCAGCCTGCTCCCGAGCCGGAGAAGGACAGCAGTGCGTTTGTCAATCTGACAGACATCATTCCCGATGCGATTTTGGAGATCCGCTACTACAGCACGTATAATTTTGTGGGTGAACGCATCGACGGCTACGAGCAGCCGGTAGCGCTCATGACACGCCAGGCGGCAGACTCGCTCAAAGCCGTCAGCGACGAACTGAAATCGTACGGCTACCGCCTCAAGATTTGGGACACCTACCGCCCGCAGACCGCCGTCAACCATTTCATCCGCTGGGCGGAGAACGTGCAGGACACGGCGATGAAGAAGATTTTCTATCCCATGGTGGACAAATCGGTGCTCTTTGAGCAGGGCTATATCTATGCGCGCTCATCCCATTCGCGCGGTTCGACGGTCGATCTGACGCTCATCGATGCGGCTACAGGCAAGGAACTCGACATGGGTTCGCCGTTCGACTGGTTCGGCGAGGAGAGCCATCCGGACTACCCCTGCAAGCTCTACCGCCAGTCCGAGAACCGTCTCACCTTGCGCAAGGCGATGCTCCGTCACGGCTTTGAGCCGATAGACAGCGAGTGGTGGCATTTTACCCTCCGCAACGAACCTTTCCCAGATACCTATTTCGATTTCCCAATTAGGCAATTATGATATGAAAAATCCACTGTTTTACCTGCTTATTACGCTCTATGCCCTCACCGCTTGTTCGAATGG
>CACZEL010000056.1 GCA_902780235.1 uncultured Bacteroidales bacterium
ATATGAGTTTGGTTGGCACGAACATCGTGCGTCGGGTCATTAGAAAATTGGTCTAAATGCCATATTCTATAACATTACGCAGATCCTGCCTGCTTCTTTGGTGAAGATGGAAGGATAACGGCAGATGCAGGCATAGACCTGCGCGGAGGTAACCGGTTTGCCGTCCTTACGTACATGCCAGGCATTGCGGTTGATAGCGGCGGCTATCTGGTCTGTCGTCTTTCCATGACCATCCGACATGATGGCATACGTTATCGCTTCCTCTAGTTTCATCAGTCAATCATCTATTACCCTAAATCTGCAAAGATTATCCAGTCCGGCGAATGATAGGTCAACACACCAATTACCACTATGCTACACAATATGAGCACTATCCATAGCCGCCAGTTATTCTGCACGAACGGAGATGTCCGCCAGCGTTTGGCAAGGTGGATGGCGCCAATCATACAGGCGATATAAATGACGATGTCCAGCATCATCAATTCATGCCGCACAAACACCCAATAAGAAAAGAATGCCAGGACAATAAGCGGCATCACAGCCAGTCCTCCAAGGACGGGAGCGCCTATTTCACGAATATCGCGACGACTAATTGTGAGATACAGACTCAACAACAGCATCGGATAAAAGACCATCTTCATGTGTGCCATCACACTCTCCGTCACGGGGAAGATATAGCCCATAAAATGGTTGAAGAATGGTACGTGATGCACAAAATGCATGCTTGTTCCGAAAGCTATTAGCAGTATGGCTGCTATGATTGTTTCTTTGCGTGTCATAATTGTAGTTTGTCTATTTTAAAACGTCACTTGGTTAGCAGTCAGCATTCTTTATGATGGCACATGGCATTGGGCGTTTCCGGCTCGAGTGTAGCGTGTGTGATGCCGTGTTCTGCAAGTTCGTTTTTGATATGTTCCGACACCTGCGTCCAATGCGTCAGGTCGTTCATAACGATGTGCGCGGTGAGCGCCGTTTCGGTCGTACTGATTGCCCAGATATGGATATGGTGTGCTTCTTGTACTTGCTCGTCTTCGGTCAAAAGGCGTTCTATCTCTTTGCGGTCGATACCTTCGGGGATACCATCTACGGCAAGCCGTAGGCTATCTGCTAACAGTTCCCAAGTAGAGACGAGGATGACCGCCGCGATGACAAGTGATACAATCGGGTCCACGATGTTCCAGCCCGTGTAATAGATGACAATACCGCTTATCACTACGCCTACCGAGACGAGCGTGTCTGCCAGCATGTGCAGGAAAGCGCCGCGGACGTTCAAGTCACTTTTCTGACCGTGCATCAGCAGCATAGCGGTTAAACCGTTGATGAGTATTCCTACTCCCGCTGTCCATGAGACGGCAATGCCGTTCACTTGTGCCGGTTCGCTGAACTTATGGATACTTTCAATAACGATTGCCCCAACCGCTACTAACAAGATAACGGCATTGAGCAACGAGATGAGTACCGTGGACTTGCGGTAGCCGTAAGTGAAATGGTCGCTGCTGTGCACTTTTGCCAAACGGAAAGCGACCAATACCAATAGCAGGCTGAATACATCGCTCAGATTATGCCCGGCATCACTGAGTAGCGAGAGGCTGTCCTGCCAAAAACCGACACCTGCTTCGATGAGCACGAAGAGGACATTCAGTACGATAGAGAAGATAAAAATACCGTTCAACGATTGCGCTTGGGCGGTATGATGATGGTGATGTTCGTGTGCCATAATTGTTGTGTTTCAAATTTGAGTGCAAAAGTACTGCTTTTTTACGATATTTGCAATCCCTAAAAGTAGGTATTTCATTTATTTTCTCATAAAATCATACCCCACACATGGTTTGATATAGTCCGGGAATGAAAGAGGTTGCCACTATCTGTGCTGCTGTCGCCAAATCAATCAGCGCATGTCCAACCATGATAGGTAGTGGATTACGCTTGCGGTAATAATACCAGCAGAGGATGAGCGTCAACGGCAGAAACGACAAGAAACGATACACGATGTATCTGCCGTCTAACAACGTCGGGATAAAGCAATGCTGCAAGGTTGTACTCCTTAATGGTGTGCCCCTCAATGGTGGGTGTAGTGGTAACTATCATAGTCGTCAAAATTCAAAGCGTTCCAACTTCATTTGTCCGCATGCCTCAATCTCGGCGACATGTTTCTTGAACTCCGGCGTTGCGGAGTGAAGGTCGAGCGAAGCTTGATCCTTCCAAGTTTCGCAAATCATAAACACGTCAGAGCGGGTCGCGCTCTGGAATACATCATAAGCGATGCACCCGGCATGATTGCGGGACTTCTCGGTCAAAGCTACTGCAGCACGCAGAGCGTCCTTGTACTGGTCACCATCGGTGGCCTGAAAAAAGCAATTTAAGCGTATCATATTATTTGGTATATTTAGCGTGTA
>CACZEL010000057.1 GCA_902780235.1 uncultured Bacteroidales bacterium
AGGTCGAAATCCAACAGATGCAGATCCTGAATGATGAGGGCATCGACACCTATCTTATATAGCGCGTGCGCGAGCGCGACGGCCTGCGGGTACTCATCGTCGTGAAGTAGGGTGTTCAGCGTGACCAGCACTTGTACACCGTAGGTATGGGCATAAGTCACCACCTCCGCCAAGTCCTCCAACGAGTTACCCGCCGCCTGACGTGCACCGAAAGCAGGCGCACCGATATAGATCGCGTCTGCCCCTGCCTGTATCGCAGCGAAAGCAACAGTTTTATCTCTTGCAGGGCTTAGTATTTGGAGAGGAGGAATCGTAATTTTTAATTTTTAATTTTTAATTTCTGAGCACGCAGTGCCTCGGAAAGGCGGTACATCACGATGCCTGCCGTCACCGACACGTTCATCGAGTGTTTCGTTCCATATTGAGGGATCTCTATGCATTGCGTACAATGATCTACTACTTCTTGCTGAACACCCGACGGCATAGACCGTATAACCTTCATCTTGCAGCGCTTTCACGGCATCCAGCGTCTCTTTATAATACGACCACTCGACGGACTCTTCGGCACCGAGCGCGGTCTTGTGAATCTCCTGATTCGGCGGGCAGCAACAGATGCCGCACAGCACCACTTTCTCGATCCGCATCGCGTCCGCCGTACGAAAGACAGCTCCTACATTATGTTGGCTGCGCACATTATCGAGCACGACCACGAGCGGCAGTTTGTCTGCCTCGCGGTACTGATCGACATTCATGCGACCCATCTCAGCGGTGGTAAGTTTTTGGCTCATTCACACGAAGGACCTTGGCCTCTTCGTCTATTTCCATAATAAAATCTTCGTGCAAAGGCAACATGCGACCGTCTTCCAACTCGGCGAAAATATTCATTGTGCTGTCATCAACGCGCACGATCTTTCCTAAGTCCTTTTCGCCCTCCTGCAAGGTCCATCCTTCAAAATCCACCCATGCCATCTCGCCTTCGTCGATCTCAATGTCACCCTTCAGTACAAACCCTTCTTCGCCTCTCAAGTCCGAGATCTGTTCTGACCGAAACGGCACGAACAAGCCGTCCCGCTTGACGAAGATAAACTCCGGCAAGTCCTTATAGTGCGTACGTTTGAGTACGCCGATAGAAATAACGTCGTTCTCTGTGATCATTGTTGTTGGGTGACGGTTAAACGACCGTCCGAGTGGTTGATATTAAGTCGATGTAGCGCCTCTTTGCTGATGCCTTTTTGCGGCAACGCGTAGCCGCTACTCAGTTCGTATCGTTCTCCGCAATGCGGACATTCGGCGTAGATACCATTCATCTGGCAGGGATGCCGCTGACCTCTTGCGGCGCAGTACGGGCAAGCTAAGTCGTAGGCCGTATAACCGTTCATGCTCACGTACGCGACCACGCCTCCATATCCGTAAGCGTCCGAGACGGAGAGGGCCAGTTTGAATTGACCGTTCTCTTTGTATCCCTCTTCGTTGACCGTGATATATGCGTTCGTATTCTCCGGCATAAAATCCACAAACACCGCCCGCGTGTCAATCACTACGCGCACAGGGTACAGCGGAACGCTGCTCTTAAACGTTGTGCCTTCGCAAGAAGCCAACAGCCAAGAGCCAAGAGCCAACAGCCCACAGAAAATTACTCCGAAACGCCGCATAGATGAACCGTATAGATGAGGGTCGAGTAGGGCGGGATAAAGCCCTGTGTACCTTCCGTACCTAAACCTTCCGCTTTCTCGTATTCGTTACTCTGGTACTTGGCGTAGTCATAGCCCAAATACGCAGGGATATACAGCTCGATATCGCCGTTGTTATGAATCTTACGGCAGCCCTCCGTGAAACCGGGGATCGTGCTGGCGAGACTCAGAGATACCAGGTTTCCGGTCTGAACGGTGTAACCGTTGATGAGCTTCACCGTATAGTCGCACACGATCGTGCTCGTCGAGTTCGGACGGGCATCGTTGGGCGTCGGGTCGGCAATGATTTTGTATTGCAAACCGCTCCCAGTCTCTATTACGCCGGCTTTCTGTTTGTTGTTCTTCAACCAAACCTCGTTCTCCACTTTCCAGTCCGCCCAATTACTCTGCGTGCAGGAGGAGAAACTCAATGACAAAATAAATGAACAAATGGTAAATGACCAAATGGTAAATGATTTTATCTTGTGATCCATAATTCAGGGTTTTGAATGTCTCTGTCTTTATATACTTGGAAATATAATTCTGTTTTCTGATCTTCTTCGGGGTTGGTGAAGATTGTACCGATTGTCTGTTTGGTATCCACCTTATCGCCCTGCTTCACGTTGAGCTGGCTCAAGTTCGAATAAACCGTTCGGTAGTTACCATGTTGGATGATGACCGCGTACGTGCCGCCGATCAGCGAACAACTCGTCACCTCACCTTTGTACACCGCCCGTGCTTTGGCGCCGGCAACGGTCTGAAGGTAGATACCTTTGTTTTCCATGATCACATGCTCATAAACAGGATGTTGCTGTCTTCCGTAATGACCTGAGATCATACCTTTCTCCACCGGCCAAGGCAGCCGTCCTTTGTTGCCCTCAAAACCGCCGGCGATCAGTTGTTGCTCTTTGGTAAGCGTCGTCTTGGACGCTTTCTCTGCCTGCTGACGAACCAGATCATCGATCTTCTTGTTCAGTTCGTTCACTTTCTTCTGCTTCTGCTGAATCTGCTTGTTGAGGTCTTTCTCTTTGGTTTTCAACTGACTCAGCATGTTCTGCTGCTTCCGCTCGTCGCGTTTGAGGTTCTCCTGCTCTTTCTTCTTGTTGCTCAACGCGGTCTGTTTGTTCGCTTTGTTAGTCTGCAGCAAGTCGTTCTGAATATCGATCTCTGCTTGCGTGTTCTCAATGCGACGAACCTGCTCCTGACGGAAATGAGCGAACTCCTG
>CACZEL010000058.1 GCA_902780235.1 uncultured Bacteroidales bacterium
TGAGACACAGAATATCGACATCTATTCCGGTTGGAACTGGATATCGTTCAATCTGAACCTCAATGAAACCACAGGTATAATTCGTAATATGCTGACGGCTAACGAACCGTGGAAAGAAGGCGACCTCATCAAGAACCCCTCCACCCAGCAGTTCGTCACCTATTCGGAGGTCATGGATGCCTTCCTCGGTACTATCAAGGCCTTTGACTACCGCGATATGTATATGCTCTATGCCGCCGGTGCTAACACGATGCATATCAGTGGTGATCCGTTGCCGGAAGACAAGATGGAGATCACCATAAAAGGTAATGGCAAATGGAGTCCGATGCCGTGCTTGTTACAGCAAGCGACGACGATCACCGAAGCCTTCGCAGGCTATTACGACAATGCCACTCCGGGTGATATGGTGAAGGCACATAACCGCTTCGCCGTCTTCTCACCCGACCGCAAATGGGTTGGAGACCTCACGGCCTTCCGTCCGGGAGAAGGATACCTGTTCAAGCGCCTCGGTGCAGAAGATGTAACGATCAAGTTCTACAATAAGCCCGCTAACGCGCCGCAACGCGCTCCGAAGTTCAACGGCAATGCCGCTACGAACATGACGATGATCTGTCAAGTTGAAGGACTGAACGAGTTAACGAATGAAGGAGTTAAGGCGTTCGTTGGTGACGAACTCGTAGGGGTAGCAACGAAGATAGATAGTTTATACTTCTTGACCGTTTCTTCTGACTTTGTGGGCGAACTTCGCTTCGAGACGGAAGATGGCACACCGCTTCGTGCCGAGCAGCCTATACGATACACCTCTGATGCCCATCACGGTTCGTTAAAGGCTCCTATTATCCTGAAACCCGGCGAGACCAGCCGTCCGTCGCAACAATGAACGCTATGATGTTACAGGTAAGAAATTATAAATCACTCCTGCTTGCTGCCCTGCTCGTCGGGGCAGTAAGCACAGCTTCTGCCGGCACACCATGCGGAAATAATCTGGAGTGGGTACTGAACGGCTCTACGCTTGTCCTCTCCTCACCTAATCCTTATAGCGCGGCGACAATCTATGCGCAGGCGTTTAGGAATAAAGGGAACTTCACGGATGTTATCATCCCCGATAATGTGACACAGATTCACACCAAAGCCTTCGAAAACTGCACCGCACTTACCAACGTGGTCATTCCGGCTTCGGTGGATAGTATCGGTGTAGAGGCCTTCAAAGGCTGTTCGGCACTTTCAGACGTGCTCTGTCGACGGTATTACGCACCAAAACTGGGTACGGATGCTTTTACCAACTGCCACGCATCTCTGAAAATCTGCGTACCCGCACTCGGTACCTATCGGAACGAGACAAACTGGAGTCACTATGATGATGAAACGCGACTTACAGCATGTATCTTCCTCGATGAGAACGATGAGCAATCGAATACGGAGGCAAAGATTAACGCGTACAGGACAGCGTCACTAACCGACGTCGATATCTTCCGTACGCTACGCAAGGCAGGTTGTTTCAATACCTTGACCTTGCCCTTCAACGTACCCGACATCGCCGCATCACCGCTTGGCAGAGATAACGTGGAGGTCTATGAATTCGTTGGCGCAGAGGTTCTCGACGGTGCGCTGCAACTTGACATAGCGAAGGTCACTTCCATCAGCCTTTCTGCAGGCACGCCTTATCTCATCCAGTGGAATAGTACCGGCGAAGTGATGACGCGACTCCATTTCTCCGGTATCACCGCATGGGATAGTGACAACAATGCGGAGTCTACCAGCGGAAATGTCAAACTGCACGGCTTCTATGGTAAAACACATATCAACGATGCCACCGACGGTGAGCAACACCTCAATCTCTTCCTGCAAGGCGGTAACCAACTCTATTGGCCGACCGATGGAAGCAATGACGATGCCAAGATGCTCGGCTTCCGTGCCTGGTTCCAAATAACAGGAAATACCCTCGCCGGTGCTCCTATTCGTCGAGATATGCCCGCCTCCCTCCGCATCGTATCTACCCCGACGGACATAGAGAGCATTAAGCCGTTAGAAGTCAGCGTTCAGAAAGAACTGCGTGACGGGCAAATTATTATTAACAGAAACGGAGAGCAATACTCCATAACCGGACAGAAATTATGAGACAGTACACATCCCCGCGTACAGACGTAGTTTCTGTACAGATCACCTCAACCCTCCTCGCCGGAAGTGACCGCACTACGCCTATCGAAGGTGGTGATGAACAAGTCAAAGCATGGTAAACTAATAAACGAATAGATATATGAAAAAGTTGTATTTTATCTGTATGCTGGCAGTCGTGGCATTATGCTTTGCAGGCTGCAAAAAGGACAAGAACGATCCGGAGCAACAAACTCAGCCGCAACAGACGGAAACGCTTGCCGGTAATGTAGCACGTCCAACGTGGACCGCTCCCGAAGTGAGTGATATGAGCTCCTCCATGACCGCCGTAGTCAAGGTGGATCTCAAAGCGCAGTACCTCGAAACAGCTGCTGACTTTGTTCTTGATAACAACGATCTCTTGGCTGCGTTCTCCGGCGAGACCTGCCTCGGCACGGCTCAACCGCAAGAAGGCTTGTTCTTCTTGTATATCGCGGCTCCCGTAACCGGTAACCCGTCATCGGTCACACTTCGTTACTACTCCGCGCACTATAAGAACCTCTTTGAAGCGGTGAATGCCCTCACCTTTGCCAACGATGCCCATCTCGGTACAATTGCCGAACCGTTCAAACCTGCTTTTGTAGTAGCTAAGTAAAGAGTATCCCTGACTTGCGTACTACTGCGCAAGTTCTCTCTTTCCCTAAGCAGACTCGCCATGCTGCTGCAGGCTACCATCACTCCTGTCGTTCGTTCTCCACGGCAAGGCTTTGGTCGTTAAGTCTCGCGGTCAGACTTCCAAGTGTTCAGTTCTGACTCGCCGTTTTCCCACCTGCAAAGTACCGGCGAAACTACGCCTTGCAATACGAGCAGTGCATCCACCCACATGTGATGGCAGCCTTTTCCACCCAAAGTTTTTCTTTTCTTTCGCTTGTCGTTGAGGGCTCTGTTTTTCGCCCTCAATACCGAAATTGATTGCTGCACCATGTACGTGTTTTGCACGAGTACATTTGTACGCAGCAGATCCGCGTCTATCTGATACATCCTTTCCGGCGCAAAGTTAGTTACCGCCTACCTTGTGTGAAAGGTCGGAGCACGTTTCGCCGCTACTATGGGCGCTAAAAAAATCTCCACCATTATTCCGGCGCAAGACGTCCCTTCGGAACGTTCTTTCGCCGATGGTAGTATTTTGTTACGAAAACCTTGCAAACTGTCCGTCGGAACACTTGTAAAGCACCGTAAAGGTTATATCAAACGCTAACTGCTTTATACGCAAATGTTAAACTCTAAAACACATACAATCATGGCACAGCTATCTTTTTCATTTGGTATTGAACTCGAAAGCCTCTCAAACAACAATCAAAGTTTTGTAAAGGTTGCTCACCGCTCCAGCATTACCGCAAATGAAGCCGATTTCGGAGATATTTACGAAGAGTACGAAGATTTTGAATACACAAGTCAAGTTTGGCACTAATCACATTTTATTAACTTTCTAAATTTTTTGCATTATGAACTACAGAGAACCATTAACGAAGAACGAAATTCGTGAGCACGCAGCGCACTATGAGAACAGCAACCCCGCAGTCTATT